>NZ_BAJU01000038.1 GCF_000613865.1 Acetobacter okinawensis JCM 25146 | reverse complement strand
ATGGCACGATACTCTATACAGCCTGGCGCAAGGTCAAAGCTTCAGCAGAACTCCATCTCTATGAGCATGGTGGCCACGGCTTCGGCCTGACAGCAAGAGGGGACACGAGCGATCATTGGTTCGACGAGTTCATCTGGTGGATGCAGGCGCGATCTTTACTGAAACAGTGACCTAATACATCGTCGAGGAGATTTTTATCTAATGATCGGAATAAAAATGTCATGTCATGTAAGTCTCCTTGTCGGACGTAAAAAATCTGGCTGAAAGCCAATCGAAAAACCAGAATATGAGGATAATTCGCCGGAAACCGAGTCTTCCAGCCTCGCTGGCCCCCCTGTAATTATCACAGGAGAGCAAGCTCTCTCAGCTGCGCAGATTACTGCCGGCTGGGGCATATCGTCATTTATCTTGGTCATAGCGTCGATGAGAGAGCCATCCCCGTAGCGGATAAGCTACACTATTTACATCATTGCTGTATTTGCTGTATTTGTAGTCTTCAATGAAGGAGAGGATCGTGCGTACATTTTCGACCAGTGACCTGTCTCGTAAATCAGGCGACATCATCGCCAGCGCCTTGCAAAGCCCTGTTTCAATCAGCCAGCGTGGCAAACCGCGACTGATCATGCTCAGCGTTGAACAATATGAGGCACTGACAGCCCGTAGTGCCGACGAGCGTCTTGTCGGCGCAACAGCTGACATGCCTGCTGATCTGGTCCAGGACATCGGCTGCGCAATAGACGACTACTTGCTGGACATTACTCCACAGTCATGAGCGCTGATTTTCGACCAGGGATGGTCTTGCGATACCCCTATCTGTGGCACTGGCAGGATGCACGTGGTGAAAGCGAAGGGCGTAAGGATCGCCCCACGACTGTCGCCGCCGCTTTTGTAGCACGAGACAATCGGCACTACCTGCTCCTTCTTCCCGTGACAACACGCTTACCAGATCCTAGCCGCACAGCGGTTGAAGTTCCAGCAACGGAGAAACGACGGGCCGGTCTTGATCAGAACCGACTGCAGTGGATTATACTTGATGAGTACAATCTCGACCCGATAGCGACTTCATACTACCTGCACGGAAGTCCACTCCTCGGACAGTTCAGTGATGCGTTTATGCGGCTCTTGCTGACACGTTTCAAAGATCTCCTACCTCAAGCCAAACGTATATCCAGATTTCCTTAGCCGTCGGTTTTCATTAGACCCAAACAAGTATGATAACTGACTGACCGCTTCCGCCCTCATCCCCGTCATCCGCTCGGTCATAGCCCGTTCCGCAAAGCAGACGTGGCCATGACGAGCAGCGAGAGAGTGGAAAGCGGAAATGATCTGATCAGGAGGGAAGAACTACGCTTTTCCCACCATCGGCCATTGTGATTGACCCGACCATGAAGCTGGCCTCGTCAGATGCGAGAAAGGCTATCACCCTTGCGATCTCCTCTGGCTGAGCCGCACGTCCGATGGGGGCGTGTTTGCCATAGTCTGCAAGGGCTGCTCGGCCGTCTGCATGAATATGGTTGAGAATATTGGTCACGGTATCTCCAGCGCCCACGGCATTCACCCGGATCCCATGACCGATTGCTTCCACTGCAAGGGTCCGGGTAAACTGTGCGAGAGCCCCTTTTGATGCGGCATAAGCTGCAATCGATGGAAATGTCTGAAAGCAGGCATAGGAGCCGACATTGACGATAGCTCCGCTACCGTTCGGGATCATCGCACGCATCGCCTCACGCGAGTGCAGGAATACGCCCCGGATATTGACGGCGAAGATGCGGTCCCAGTCCTCAAGAGTCATGTCCACCACCAGTTTGTTGATGATGATGCCCGCATTATTTACGAGAATATCCAGCTGACCGAACTGTTCCACCGCTGTTGTCACAGCTAGTCGGGCAGCGCCTTCTTCTGTCACGTCCCGGACGAGTGGGAATATGCCAGGCCGGGCAAGGGCGCTGACACAGGGATCGCAGTCCTCCGCAATAACCGATGCCCCACGCGCATGAAGTAGTTCCACAGTTGCGCGACCGATCCCGCTTGCAGCGCCTGTGACAATCGCGACTTTGCCTGCAAAATTTCCTGATGTGTTTTCCGGATCCATACAAACCTCCTGTGATGTCGAGGACATTATCTGGAGTGACCGGGCCATAAGTTTAATACCGGATATTCGGGATGGGTTATACGGCTGGGCAGGTACAATCTGTCACGGCTTCTTTGCACCGCGCACGGCGGCAATAAAGGTCTTCACCGCAGTCGACCGATGACGGTGCGGGGGATAGTAAAGCGCAAAGCCAGGAAAAGCGGCGGAATACTCCGTCAGCAGGGGAACAAGATGGCCGGTCGCGATGAGCGGCTGGACCTCGCTCTCAACCCATAATGCAATGCCCGCACCAGCAACGGCGGCATCAAGTGCGGCCCGCTGATCATTGAAGGTCAGCGGGCCGGATACGGCTACGGAGAACCAGACGCCGTTTTCGCAGAATTCCCAGTTGTACAAAGCAGCGTGCCCCGGCCAGCGAAAGCCGATGCAGAGATGATCGCGGAGTTCACGCGGATGGAGTGGTACCCCGTGCTGATCGAGGTAGGACGGGGCGGCAACGGCAATCTGCCGCAAACCGGGCTGAAGCGGAAACGCAATAGCATCCTGATCCAGCATCTCCCCAAGCCGTATGCCTACGTCGAACCGTTCGTGCACGATGTCCACGCCAGCATCATCGATCTGCACCTCGACGCTGATCCGGGGGAAACGTCGGACAAAGTCAGGCAAGAGCGATTTTAGAAAGAGCTCATAACCAAGACGTTGGGCGTGAACCCTCACGGGTCCCGCGATTTCGCCACCCATCGCACCGGCCTCGCTTATAGCGGCCCCGATTTCTTCGAACGCCACGCCGAACCGCGCCGCGAGACGTTCACCGGCGGGCGTGGGGCTGACACTGCGTGTCGTTCGGTTCAGGAGCTGGACGCCAACAAAGTTTTCCAGTCGGCGGATCGTTTCACTGAGCGTTGAACGCGAGACACAAAGTTCTCTCGCAGCGGCGACAAAACTGCCGCGATCGATAATACAGCACAGTGCGCGAAGATCAGAATAGTAGCGGTCAGACATACCTTTCTTTAGCACAAATCGACCAGTTTATGGGGCCAAGGGCGATTGATCGTCCCAACCCAGAGGATCCGTCAGTTGGGAGCGTGGCGGATTGACGGGATACGCCTCATCCTCGACATACAAGGCGCGATAAAGATTTCCAAAACCGGACATGTGCGCGTGGCAAGTCCGACATACTCGCGTATGCCGTCACCGTTGTTCCCGTCTGCCAGTAATTTCCGCTCATGTGCCTCACGATGCTGCGCATATTGGTAATTATACTGTAGCAAAATGAACCGACATCTCTGGACAAACACCTGAGCGAGCGCATGGTTAAGTGGTTCAACTTGATGGAATGATGCCCCGCATGCGCCGCTGATTGACGGCGCGCTTCATCACACCTCAACGCCAGTTCAGTCCTGCGCGGCACGACGATCAAATGCGGCGCGGGCCTGTTCAAGGGCGGGACGGTTCTCGCGTGCCCAACTTGCCAGGGCTGCCAGAGGTCCTGTCAGGCTTTGCCCCAATGGGGTCAGACAGTACTCAACCTTCGGCGGGACGGTAGCATAGGCTTTGCGAGCCACCAGTCCATCGCGTTCGAGCCCGCGCAGAGTGATGGTCAGCATCCGGTGCGAGATGCCGGGGATGCGGTGCTTCAACGCATTGAAACGATGGGTGCCTTCTGAGAGATGGCCACAGACCATGACCGTCCACTTGTCGCCAATGCGTGCAATCACCTCTGCTAGGCCGCGACATTCAGCTTCTACATTTTCCATTGCTACTCCTTGGGGCGACAGGAACCTGGGTGTTCTTGACGCATGAATTCATGCGTACTTGTTAGCTTATAGGAACAAATTTATCCTAAAGAACCATAAATAACCATGGAATCTGATGATGAAAATAGGTGTGAGCGGTGCCAGCGGCCAGCTCGGTAGCGCAGTTGTTCAGGCGTTGGCGGAAACGGTTGCGGCCGAAAACTTGGTGGCGATTTCGCGCACCCCCAAGACCGATCGAACCTACGCAGGTCGCTTAGGCGACTACGACCAATCCGAGACATTGGTGGCGGCCTATCAGGGCCTGGATCGCCTGTTGTTGATTCCGGGGGCTGATCTGCGGCCGGGGATTCGTTCGCGCCAGATGTTGGCGGCCGTGGATGCCGCTGCACAGGCCGAGGTCGGTCACGTCTTCCTGTTGTCGGCAACCGGGACGCAGCGTGAGGGGGAGTCCGCCGTTGGGGCGGCGTATTGGCACAGTGAGCAGGCGTTGATCAAGAGCGCGATCCCCGCATGGACGATACTGCGTATGAGCTATTTTTCCGAGACGCTAGTCGAAGAGGTGCGGATGTCTTTGACGGCAGGCGGGCTTGCGATGCTAGAGGACAGCCGCGTCAGTTTCGTTTCGCGCGGCGACGTGGCCAAAGCTGCCGCCGCCGCATTGACCAGCGAGGGCCACGAGGGCGCCATATATCAGCTGACAGGCTCTGAAGCCCTGCGTGGTGAAGCGGTCTGCAGACTGGTCGCGCAGCAGATCCAGCGGCCCTTTGCCTTGAACGTTATGCCCGCCGAGGAGTTGCGAGCCGGGTTGCTCAAAACGGGTCTGCCTGACGTGGTTGCCGATGCCGTGGTATCGATGAAGGCGCGGCAGGCGCGTGGCGCCTACGACATCGTCAGCGGTGACATCGTGCGTTTGACCGGAGGCACGCCGTGTTCCCTGGCCGAAATTCTGGCGAGTATCGCCGGAGGACTGGGGCAGTCGTAGCACCGCACTTGCTGGGTGCTTTGCTGCGCCATTCGACGGAGGTCCGCGCCACCGGTGCAAGTAGGCTTGGAATTGCGGGTACATGACCACGTTGGAGGCGTAGTTCAGCAGGAGGTCAGGTCCAACTGGATGTCGGCGTTGCCAAGGCACTCGACCAGATGGCTTTCCAGGGCGATGGCGTCCGGGGCGGCTAGCAACTGTGTTTGAGCGGCCTCTCGTCACAATCACCAACGCTATCCTCAAAAGCGGAGTGCCATGGCGCATTAGCTCCGCCGCTTAAACACTGTTGTTAATTCAGACCGTCACGAGGCTCAACGAAAGTGCTATTCCTCTCACTGTCGAACCGATCGCGTGCCGTTCTGAATGCCGCAGCGTTGTCAATAATCCACCGCCAAAGAGGCATCATTCCTACGAGCAGCCCCTTTCCCAACGGAGTGAGAGTATAATCCACCCGTGGCGGGACCTCACCGTAATCATGGCGAATAATAAGACCGTCGCGTTCTAACTGACGAAGAGAACGCGTCAACATACGCTGCGTAACCCCATCAAGCCGCCGCGCCAGCTCTGCGTGCCGCAGAGTACCAGCAACACCAAGAATATGGACAATACCGAGTGACCATCTGTTGCCGGCATGCGCAAGCACTTCTCGCTTCAACCCGCCATCGTTGTCACTGAGAGCAGCACAGGCTGCCTGCGACTGAGCCATCACGGCATCGAAGTCCAGATTATCGAACGGTATCACTCGTGTACCTTCTTCGCTTTCCCGCATCGCGTCTTATTTTAACTTTATAACCATAAGGAATTCCTGATGCCAGCGATGAAGACCCCTGTCATTGAAACCCTTGTCATCGGCGCCGGAGAGCTTGGTCAGACCGTCATCACCGGCCTGCTTGAACAGAACCCGGAATGCACTCGGTCAATCAGCGTTCTTCTCAGACCATCAAGCGGAAGCACCAGAACGGATATTGCGCGACAATTAAAGCAAAAAGGCCTGCAGATCGTTTATGCTGATCTTTCGACGGAAACGGTAGAGGACCTCTCCGCCCTCTTCGCCAAGTTCAATACAATTATATGTTGTACCGGGTTTGTTGGTGGCCCCGGCACACAGCGTAAAATTACCAGTGCTGTCCTGAAGGCTGGGGTGGACCGTTATGTGCCGTGGCAGTTTGGTGTCGATTACGATGTTGTTGGACGTGGTAGCGGGCAGCCAGTATTTGATGAGCAATCAGACGTAAGGGACATGCTGCGCGGTCAATCTGCGACCCAATGGATAATCATTTCGACAGGAATCTTCACCAGCTTTCTGTTTGAGCCAGCTTTCGGTTTGGTGGATCTTCAAGGCGCCAAGGTTCGCGCACTCGGCAGTTGGGATAACCGTCTGACGGTGACCACTTCCGAAGATATAGGACGACTTACAGCGAGCATCCTCGCCCATAAACCGCCGATCCAGAACGAGGTGGTTTACGTTGCCGGGGATACGTTCTCCTACGCTCAACTCGCCGAAAAGATGGAGCACTACCTTGGCCGCCCTGTCATTCGGGAACTGTGGGATATGGATAGGCTACGCGCAGAAGTCGCCGCACACCCTGATGACGGAATACGGAAATATCGTCTTGCGTTTGCACGCGATACTGGCGTGGCATGGGACAAGAAACAGACTTTCAACGCTGTACAGGGCATTGAAGTAACCGACGCCATGACCTGGCTAAAACACCAGCAACGTCATGTAGCTTAAACCACTCACTGTTTGCGACATCTGAATTCCGGCAGGCACAAGGTCAGCATCAATCCTGGCCATCAGCCCTTGGTCTACTTGCAGAGCGTGGCCGGAGCATGGCGCGCTGCTAGCCTCTGATGGAAGTCGGCATGAAGCGCTGCAAGTGTAATCTGGCCAAAACGCGCGAGAAGTTGGGCCGTAACATCCGCAAGGACGCCACTCATTGCATCGTTAACGGCTTCCTCAACAAGGCATTCAGTCTTTTCACTCCGGTTCCCTATGGCGAATAATCTTGGGGCATCAAGAGCCTCGTAAATATCTCGCAGCGTTACCCGATCCAACTGGCATGAAAGCGTCCACCCCCCGCCATGTCCTTTCTCGGAGTGCACATATCCATGCTCACGCAGACCGCCCATAAGACGTCGCACAACCACGGGGTTGGTGTTAAGGGCGCGAGCCAGGGCTTCTGACGTCATGGGACCACCTGCTTCTGCCATATGCAGGAGTACGTGGAGCACACAGGATAATCTGTTATCTTGTCTCATGTAACTTCATGTGTTGCTAGAGTGCGATTTCGTCAGTATATCATGAAACTTGAAAAGTGACATGAAAGTGTGCACGAACACTCTTACTTCGAGGATATGCTGTATGAATTTGCTCGAAATTCTGACAGTCGGCGTCGTGGCGACTGCTGCATCCGATATCTGGCAACAAGCCCAGAAACCATTGACTGGAATTCCTGCAGCCAACTGGTCTGTCACCGGCCGCTGGGTCATAGGGTGGCGTGACGGCAGGATCTATGACCCAATGATTGGAAAAAGACCCTCCCTGAAAGGAGAGGCCACTGTTGGCTGGGCATTTCATTATCTGATTGGTGCTGTTTATGCCGCACTGTACCTCAGTTTTGTGGTGGTTATAGCAAAGACAGTCCCCACACTGCTAAATGGTCTACTCTTCGGACTTGTTACCCTTTTAGCCCCTTTTCTGTTTATGAAACCTGCTCTGGGCGGCGGTTTTTTCGGGCTTAGGGCTCCCAATCCTGGAAAAGGACTATTTCTCAGTATAAGCGCTCATGCTGTCTTTGGAATGGGACTGTATTTAGGTGAACTTTTTTACCAAGGTTTTTTCTGAAACCTTATTCAGAGAGTGATTACAGTTTTCTATAGTGACGAGGACTGACACCTGTCACTCTGCGGAAGACCTGAGCAAAGTGACTTGGACTGTCGTATCCGATCCCCAAGGCAATCTCGATAATGGAAAGATTGGTCTTACGAAGCATTTCTGATGCTTTCTGGACGCGGTGCTGCATGAACCAACCAGAGGGGGTTTGTCCCGTGGTTGTACGGAATGAGCGACTGAAGTGAAAACGGCTCATGCCACACAAAGCAGCAAGACAATCCAAATCAAATGGCTCAGCCAGATGTGCTTCCATATGATCACCCTTCGTGCGCAGCACCACCTGGATTTACTTTCGCGATTATGACGACGGAACCGTCTATCATGGTGGCAAGCAAGGCGGTCGCAAGGTCATCAGCATTGAGGTCAACGCTTTTCAGGGCGGCCTCGACGCAATGGCCAAGAAAAAGCTGATCTCTGGTTTCACAGGCGCGATCGCGAAGACACTTGGCCTAAAGCAAGCAGATCTGGTTCCGGTCTACATTGTCCTACGTGATGTTCCGACCATTGATTGGGGCGTATTCGGCGAGACAATTACGTTGGACGATCTTCGCAATCCGGCAGCTGATGCCGCTCCAATATGAAATGATAATGCGACGCCCTTGGGTGAGCGGCGCATCAGGAGAACACGCTTATGATGCACGGCGCAAAGACTGACGGTGGTTTGTAACACGTTACGGCAGGTGTCCGACCGTCTTTCTCAGCCATCTGCCTCGCAATAACCGCCATGTTCGAACTGTAGTGCTGAGCATCATCCGGTAGGGTGCAACCATTCGCCCGCAGCATCGGAGACAACCCCTGCCACCCAGTCGATGAAGGCCCGCACCTGAGGCGCGAGATGCTGCCGGTTGGGATACATGATCGACAGCGGCCAACGGATCGCCTTCATATAGGGCACCACCTCGACAAGCGCGCCGGACACGAGATGTTCGGCCACGACGAGGCCAGGCACCTGTATAAGGCCAAGGCCATTCAGGCACAGGCCACGAACGCGTCAGTATCGTTGATCATAATGCTGCTGCGCAAAGCGAACTGAGGAAGACCGGTGTCGCCTGGTAGGGCCCACGCCATGGGGCGATGCCCGCGGCCAGAAAAATAATTGACGGCCTGATGGCCCCGCAGATCCTCGACTGTCTCGGGAGTTCCGTTGGCGGAGAGGTAGCCAGGCGAACCGCAGACCACCATCGTGATTGATGCGATTTTGCGCGCGATCATGCTGGTCGGCGCCAACTCGCCAATGCGCAGCACGCAGTCGACCCCATCGGCGATCAGGTCGACTGGCTGGTCGCTGACGCCGAGGATGATGTCCACGTCGGGATAGAGCTGCTTGAACTCCGGAATGCGATTGATGATCAGCGGACGGGATAGGGCGACCGGGATGTCGACCCGCAGGCGCCCGCGCGGCGTGAAGCTGCTTCCGCCAAACAGGTTCTTTGCGTCCGATATCTCCGTCAGCAACCGCGTCGCGCGGTCGTAAAAACGTTCACCCTCAGTCGTCAGGCTGGAGCGCCGCGTCGTTCGGTGGAGCAGGCGCGCACCAACCTCGTCCTCAAGCGCGTTGACGGCTTTGGTGACGCCAGGACGCGCCATGCGCAGCGCCTCGGCGGCACGTGAGAAGCTGCCATTGTCGACCACCGCCACAAAGATACGCAGCTGCTGAATGAAATCCATAGGTCAACTGTTATCATATTTGATAATAATCAAGTTATAAAAATCGTACTTCTGTCCAACAATCGATGGGCTTATCTCATGATCACCGACGGGCAATGTGCCGCACAGAAGGAGAACACCCTTGGTCGCGATTGCAGAGAAGATGGCGGATACAGCCCTTGTCGCGCCGAATGGTTTCCGTGGCTTCGATCGTACGTTCCAGACGGGCAGAATGACGTTTGGCTTCATCGCACCGCTGGAGAGCTACCCGAATGGTCCCGCGCCTTCGATGCGAGACCATCTCGCAATGGCACGCAAAGCGGACGACGCTGGCTTCACGGCTATCTGGCTTCGCGACGTTCCGTTCTACGATCCGACGTTCGGCGATCTGGGCCAGGTCTTCGATCCTATCGCCTATGCGGGATTTCTGGCGGCGGCGACGAGCCGGATTGCGATTGGCACGGCCGGAATCGTTCTGCCGCTACGCGATCCACTTGCAATCGCCAAGCAGGCGACCACACTAGACCATCTGACGAACAACCGCTTCATCCTCGGGCTGTCGAGCGGCGACCGGCCGGTGGAGTATCCCGCGTTCGGCATCGACTTCGAAGGGTGTGCGGAGAGGTTCCGCGATGCCCATGCGCTCATCCGCGCAGTGACGGAGCAGGACTTCCCGCGTCATCAGAGCAGCCATTTTGGCATTCTGGATGGAAGCCTCGACATGATGCCCAAGCCTGTTCGTGACCGCCTGCCAATCATCGCTGTCGGACGTGCCGGACAGAGTGTGGAATGGCTGGCCGAGAACATGGATGGCTGGATCTGGCACCAGAGCGCTTTCAATCGGCTTGGCGACGTCGTCGACCGCTGGAAGGCAGCGATCCCGGAAGGAGCGTTCAAACCCTATGGTTACGGCACCTTCTTCGACCTCGACCGCGACCCAGACGCGCCGCTGCGTGCGGTCCGTGGTCTCTCCATTGGTCGCAAGGCGCTGATTGAACTTTGGAAGCGCCAGCGCGATCTGGGCGTCAACCACGTCGCCCTCAACCTCAAGATGGCCCGCCGACCCGCTATCGAGATGCTCGACGAGCTCGGCGAGCACGTCCTTCCACTCTTCAACGCAGATTGAATCAAGAAAGGAAAATCCGATGACCCGTGTTGTCCGCTTCTATGAGTACGGCGCCGCAGACGTGCTGCGCATCGAGAATATTGAGATTCCGGCGCCTGCCGCCGATGAGGTTCAGATCTCGGTCAAGGCGATCGGCCTGAACCGCGCCGAGGTGATGTTCCGCAACGGTGCTTATCTGCAGAAAGCCAACTTCCCGTCGCAGCTGGGCTATGAGGCAGCCGGCACCGTCACAACCGTGGGCGACGATGTGACGGGCTTTAGCAAAGGTGACGCGGTCAGCGTCATCCCGACGCTCGATATGTCGCGCTGGCCGACTTATGGTGAACTGATCAACATCCCGGTGCGCTACGTCGTCAAAAATCCGAAGCATCTTTCTTTCGTGAAGGCGGCCGCCGCGTGGATGATGTATGTGACTGCTTGGGGTGCATTGATTGACCAGGCGAAGCTGACGGCCGATGATTTCGTCATCGTGTCGGCCGCGTCGAGCAGCGTTGGCATCGCATCCTTTCAGATCGCACGCACCGTTGGCGCGACCGTCATTGCGACGACCCGCACCAGCGCCAAGGCACAGGCCCTGCTCGATGCTGGCGCGCATCATGTGATTGCAACCGAAGAAGAGGATCTGGCATCACGTGTCAACGAGATCACTGGCGGCAAGGGGGCGCGCGTCGTGTTCGATCCGATCGGCGGTCCGGCCATTGCCCAGTTCGCTGAGGTCATGTCCGTAGGTGGCATTTTGCTCGAATATGGTGCGCTCAGTCCAGACGCTGGTGTGTTCCCGCAGTTCGCGGTGCTCGGCAAGAGTCTAACCCTTAAGGGCTATCTCTACACCGAGGTCGTCAGCAATGACGCTGCGCTGAACCGGGCGAAGGCGTTCATCGTCGACGGCCTGGAGAGTGGCAAGCTCGACCCGCTGGTATCGCGCACCTTCCCGTTCGACCAGATCCAGGACGCGACCCGCTTCCTCGAATCCAATGAGCAGGTCGGCAAGGTCGTCGTCACGCTCTGATCTCCCTCAGGGATGCAGCTGTGCTGCATCCCCACTCCAAATCTTCAGAACGAGAATGAATGATATGGACCTGGAACTTCGGGGAAAGACGGCCCTCGTCACCGGCGCCAGCCAAGGCCTCGGCCGCGCGATCGCAGTAACTCTGGCAGCGGAAGGCGTGACCGTCTTCGCCACCGCCCGCGACGTAGCGCTGCTTGAAAGCCTTAAGAGCAAGGTCGTGGCCGCCGGCGACACCGCACCGATCCTGCTCGCGCAGGACTTCATGGCCGTAGACGGCCCACAGAGGATCGCCGATGCGGCGCTCGCCGCGCTCGGTCACGTCGACATCCTGATCAATAACGCTGGCGGTAGCCGCCCGATGGAGATCGATGCTCCAGAAGAGCAGTGGGTCGAAGGCATGACACTCAACTTCGACCGTCACCGCCAGCTCACTCAGGCGCTGCTCCCGAACTTCCTCGAGCGGAAGTCGGGCGCGATCGTCAGTGTGTCGGGCAATCTGGAACCCGAGGTCGTCAATGCCGCAATGGTCGCCAAGGCCGGCCTCGTTGTCTGGTCGAAGGGCCTGTCTGAACAGATCGGAAAGCACGGCATCACCGTGAACTGCGTCCAACCTGGGTTGATCGATACCGCTCAGATCCGCCGTCTCTATCCCGGTGACAAGCGCCGTACGTTCGCAGAGCGGGAGATCGCACTGCGCGATTTTGGCGAGCCGCAGGACGTCGCAACATGGTCGCGTTCCTGGCTTCGTCGCGTGCCCATTACATCACCGGTGCCGTCATCCCCGTTGATGGCGGCATGCGCCGCTACTCGTTCTAACCATCTCTCCCAGTTCGCAATCTTCCGGTACCCGGATCAGGGCCATTTTGAAAGATGTATTCTTATGACACGCGCTATTCGTTTCCACGAGGTTGGTGGCCCAGAAGTTCTCAGGATCGATGAGGTTCCTACACCAGAACCGAAGGCTGGCGAGGTCCGCATCCGGGTCCGCGCTCTTGGGCTCAACCGCGCAGACAGCATGTATCGCACTGGACGGTATGTGATCGAACCGAAGTTTCCTGCAACCTTCGGCTACGAAGCCGCCGGCACGATTGATGCTGTGGGACCAGGGGTCGAGGGCTTCGCTGCTGGCGACCGGGTCGCCGTCATCCCCGCTTTCATGTTTGACGAATATGCAATGTTCGCGGATCAAGCGATCGCTCCAGCCCGCGCAGTCGTGAAGCTACCCGATGGCGTGAGCTGGGAGAATGCGGCAACGACCTGGATGCCCTTCACGACAGCCTGGGGCGCGTTGATCGACATCGCAAACCTCGGGGCGGGTGACTTCGTCGTGCTGGGAGCTGCCTCAAGCAGCGTCGGCCTTGCCGCGATGCAGATTGCCAAGCATGTCGGCGCCACCCCCATCGCGATCACCCGCAAGGGTGGGAAAATCAATGAATTGAAGGGGGCCGGTTTTGTGCATGTATTGCAGACTGGCGAGGATGACATTGAGCGTGAAATCCTCCAGCTTACCGATGGTCAGGGTGCACGCGTGGTGTTCGACCCGGTGACCGGTCCGGGCTTAGAGAGCATCATCAAGGCCACTTGCAAGGACGCAATCGTTTTCATCTATGGCGCGCTCAGCCATGAAGCGACACCGATCCCCGTCATGCATGTCCTCGGCAAGCACACGACGATCAGGGGATACGAATTCATCGAAGTCACCGGCGACGACGCCAAACTGGAGCATGCCAAGGCCTTCATCAACGAAGGCTTGCGTGCCGGACATTTCCAGGCTCAGGTCGCCCGCACCTTCGCCTTCGAGGAAGTCGTAGAAGCCTATCGCTACCTCGAGTCAAACAGCCAGTTCGGTAAGATCGTACTCACGCTGGATTGAAGTATCTCAGTGAAATCGAACCCCTGCACTGGCATGGCGATATAAGGCGCATGCGCCAACACTCGTTCCAGGCTTTACAATTTTGGCCAGTAAACTATCGCTTGCGATGTGAGCGGTAGTTTACCGTAGGCTTCATGAAGGCCCAAACTGGGCGAAAGCAGTCGCACTGCTGATCCGGGGATGAAAGTGTCGGGCAATCACAGGCAACGCCTACTATATCGCACGATGACATACGATTATCGGCAGATCAGGTGGAATTGGAACAGTTACTCTGAATCAACCGGCTTCCACTTAATTTCTTTATGAGTGAATGGTGACCTTCAGAGCGTTTTATGGATCATTAGAACGACCAGAATAGGCGAAGGTATTAGCGAGAGTCATCCATTTGAATGGCCGGTTTTACCGATCGCCCTTCACTAAGCCGACATTCCGCTTTCCCCCTAAGCTGCCTGTCTGCTTAATAAGAGAGCAGACTGTCGGCTGTCGCCCTCTTTACAGACTTCTTTCTTCGCCTCGAGGCTATCGGTAAACGGACGACAGTTACCTAATATAAACACGGTTCGTAGCTTGGCATTAGCAAGTATCCGGTGGTTTACTGCTACACAGAATTACGCATCTGCAGGGCCGTGCTTTGTCAACGGCTCCCGAAACGGGCTCGGGCAGCTTCAGTTACCGGCGTGAACAGACTGATGATCGTGCCTTCGGGATCGCGGAATTGGGCCGTACGGTTACCCCACGGCAGCAGTTTGGGTTCGATCACAACGTCCACCTTGCTTTTCAGACGCGTAAACTCGGCATCCACGTCATCGACCCTGAATTCCAGGGTGGCCGTGCGATTGGCACCTGGTTCGGCACTTCCTTCCATAAACAGAGCTACCGTCTCAGCACTCCCGATCGCAAGTGTCGCGCCAGGAATTAGGATTTCGGCAAACTGGGGTGCAAGCCATTCGGCAGCCTGTCCCGTCACCAGTTCGTAAAAGGCCACCATCGTAGTGATGTCGGAGGCAATCAGGCGGATAGAGGTAAACGTCATCGGGCAGTTCCTGCGCAGGTTGTGTTCCCCACCTTTTGGCACAATCATGCTGACAGCATCCTGTCAGCATGATTGCAGAGCCTTTGCGCAGCACCGATCGCCTTTTTCAGATTATCCAGATCCTTCGCCGATCGTCCCGCCCCGTCACGGCAGGGATGCTGGCCGAAGAACTGGAAGTCTCGATCCGCACGATTTACCGCGACGTTGCGCATCTGATAGGGCAGCGCGTGCCCATTTCAGGAGAAGCTGGCGTTGGATACGTTCTGGGGACTGGATATGACATGCCACCCCTCGCACTGCTCCCGGCTGAGCTTGAAGCAATCGTTCTGGGAGCACAGTGGGTGGCGGCCCACGGCGAAAAGGAGCTGTCACGTGCTGCACTGGACGTCCTCGCCAAGGTTACAGCGGTTGTCCCCGCGTCCTTGCAGCAGTTTATCAGCGTTCCAAGCACAGCAGCAAAGCTGCCCCTCGCTACATCAGAAGGCACAGTTGACAGGGCGAACCTTCGAGCAGCAATCCGTACAGGAACGAAGTTACACCTGCATTATCGGGATCAACAGGGCAAGGTCACCGAGCGCACGGTATGGCCGGTCGTTCTCGGTTATTCGGACGCCACGTGCACGTTGATCGCCTGGTGCGAGCTTAGGCAGGGCTTTCGTCATTTCCTTACGGACCGGATACACGCAGTAGAAATTCTGGATGAGAAGATAGGCGAGCCTCGCTCCCGACTACTTCGACGCTGGAAAGCGCAACGCACGTCGGAACTCGCAAAGGTTACCAGTGAAGCCGGTTGATCGCTTTCACCGTCATGCCAGACAAAGGTGTTAATATCGTTCGATACACAGTTTAGACGAGTAAGAACGTCTTTTATTTTACGTTCGAACACAGATAGCGGACACTCTATTTTCCTCCCCCGATTGCTGTCGTTCAACGAACTGTTCGGCTTCTCCAATAGCGGCCCACTGCCGGTTTTTCTTGACGTAGGGAGCAGGAGCAGCCAGCGGTGAAGGCATGGATACGATCAGCCTTCTCGCTCTGCTTCTAACCCTCTCGGCAGGGTTCAGCATTCTCAATCACCACACATTTCGTCTTCCTGTAACGATCGGTGTGCTGGTCTTCTCATTACTGGCGTCCCTGCTGGTCATGATCCTGAATCCGTTAATACCGGCCTATGACCTTCAGGCGCTCCCGCGATCTGTGCTCGGAGCGATCAATCTCCCCACGGCCCTTCTGAATGGCGCGCTGTCCCTGCTTCTGTTTGCCGGGGCCACACAGGTAAACGTTGGACATCTGCGCGCAAAGCTTGCCTCCGTGGCCGCTCTCTCTGTTTTGGGAACCGTTCTGGCCGTTGCCTTTCTAGCGATCGCGGCATGGTACGTCTTCCCTGTGTTGGGTCATGCCATTCCTTTCACGTGGTGCATCGTCCTTGGGGCCATCCTCGCACCAACTGATCCTGTTTCGGTTGTCGGTATGCTGAAACGTCTCGGACTGCCCGGCCCCCTTCAGGCCGTTTTCGCAGGGGAAAGCCTGTTCAATGACGGCGTGGGCGTGGTGATTTTCGGCGTCACGATCGGACTGGCGACCGGGGACAGTCTGGGAGTGACCGCCTCCGAGATTGCTCTGAGCTTTTGCCGCGAGGCGATTGGTGGCGGTCTGCTGGGCGCACTGACCGGATGGATCGCACTCCGTGTGCTTAAGGGACAGCGGGATCCGCATATCGATCTACTGACGTCGCTGGCTCTGGCAACCGGAACCTTCAGCATTGCCAACCAGCTTGGCATGTCAGGGGCTATTGCCGTCGTCGTGGCGGGAGTGTGCTTTGGAACAAGCTATAGCCATTCCGTTTTCAATGAGGCATCCCGAAAGGAACTCGACCTCGCATGGACACTCATTGACGAGGTGCTGAACGTCCTGCTGTTCATGCTGATCGGCTTTGAAATCCTGGAGATCACGCCGCATCTGTTTACGGTGCTGGCGACACTTGCCGTGATCCCTCTATCCATTGCCGTGCGGGCATTGAGCGTGCTGTTTTCAACGCTTCCGGTTCACCTCAGACAATGGGAGCGGGGCCGTGTTCTTGGTATCCTGACCTGGGGCGGCCTGCGTGGCGGCATCTCGGTTTCGCTGGCACTTGGATTGCCACCAGGAGACTTGCGTGAGTTGCTGCTGCCTGTCTGTTACGGCGTCGTGGTGTTTACGATCATTGTGCAGGGGCTAACCATGGAACGGGTTGCCCGCAGACTTTATCCGTCCTCTACGCTTGGACCGCAATAATACGGCTCTGATTATTTGAAGGGCAGCTCCGTAAGGAGGAAATTCATGGCAGCTTTGTCATGTTTTTCAACAGATAGAAGTCGGTCCGCTCCTTAGGCCAAATTTGTCATTCGTTATTCGTGAGGTTGTTGATAACTTGACGTAACAGATTCAGCAGTAATTCACCGTTTTCCACCGTCAGATGCATGTGACTTCTGGCATTGATTGCTGCAACGGCAGCAGAGATATCTGGCAATCTGTTCGCCGCCGAAGAAGACAATGATATCAAGGCACTTCTCCGGTCATTCGGGTCTGGAGTGCGCTGAATCAGTCCATCTCGTTCCATCCGTGCGAGAGTCTTTGCCATGGTGGACTGCTCTACCGCAGCGAGACGCACCAGTTCCCGCTGTGGCTGCGGCTTTCCATCGGCGAGGGCAAAAATTACGGGGAGTTGTCCCGACATGAGGCCAAATGGCCGTAAGGCTTCGTCCATCTCACGCGCAAAAAGTCTCGCTGCCCAGTTGACCATATAGCCAAGCGATTGTTCTCGGGATTGCCATTTATATGGCTTGCTATCTTTATTCATGGCTAGCTATATAAATCTCCCTGGTTCATCGACGCAAGGACGATAACATGCAGAAGCTTCTCCGTCGCATCCACCCTCTGACAGGAGCGATGGCCATTCTGTGCATAGCCAGTTTCATGACAGCTTCCATCATTGCAGAACTATATGGAAATCCTCAGACCATAGCCGTCATGAAGCACGCCATTCTCTGGGGATTGCTGGTTCTCATTCCCTGCCTTGCTCTCACAGGCTTGTCTGGATACCGGACAACAGGGACAGCGCCACGCGGTCTGGCGCTCACGAAATTCAAACGCATGCGTGTCATTGGGATCAATGGTGTCTGTATCCTTGTCCCCTGTGCATTTTTTCTTGCGCTCCGTGCATCTGAATTAAAATTCGACTGGTTATTTTATGGTGTTCAGTTGATTGAACTACTGGCGGGAGCAACCAACCTTGCGCTTCTCGGTATGAATTTTCGTGATGGACTACGCATGACCCGATCCTGATGAATGTCGACACATAAATAACGTCGGCATATCTGAAATAACCTAGCTAATGACTTTATCCCGATTGTGAGTTGATGTCGGGTGTTCACGCCGCTGTCCCAGAACCGGCCCTTCTGCTCTCCGCCCCCCGATTGCTGCTGGTCGGCTCATGAATTCGGAGCAGAATAAGCTTCGGTCATCACTCTGTCCCGGCTCAGACCGCGCAGCGTGAGCGCCGTCAGAATTAGAAGAAGCGCGACATAAGCATCGGTCGTCACACGCAGACCGCATGTGCGAACGGCAAAACCCGCGACGAAGGCGGGCGCGCTGAAGGCCAGATAGCTCATGACGAAATAGCTGGCGGCGAGCCCCGCGCGCTCATGGGCTTCTGCAAGTGGCACGATAGTGCGCAAAGCGCCCTGCACTGTCAGGCCAAGACCTGCGCCTGCAATGGCCGCGCCGACAAGAAAAACGGGTAGGCTCACAATGTGCAGGCCTATCAGCACCAGAGGCAGCCCCACAAGTACCGCGACCGCGCCCCGACGTAACAGGAATGCATTTACCCCGCGGAGATGCACGGTCATAGCGACCAGTGCGGGCGTCATGACAACGGCGACAATGGTGCCCCCAAGGAGAGCCCCACCATTATTGTGACTGGCGAGCCTCGCGATTGCCGGGCCGAGCGAAAGCAAAAGGCCCGCCAGCGCCCAGACCGCGATGTTGGCCGGAGCGATCCGCAACATGGCACCGCGCGCGGAAAAGGGGACATGAATTCGGGGCCGAAGGGATGCGAATACGCCAGGAATGCGTGAGACGGTTTCGGGAACGGCGAAAAGCGCCCCCGCCGACATAACCAGTCCGGCGGCCAGAAGCCAGAACACGAAGTGCAGTGGATCTGGCGCAAATCTGACCATAAGCGCCGACCCGAGAGCCAGTGCCGCCATCGAACCCATGGGGATCATGCCACTGATGAGGCCGCCCCGCTCGCGATGGGCATCCTGAAGCCCCGCGCTGAGCGCGCTGGTCGCAATGCCGGTCGCCAAGCCCTGCAGGGCGCGTCCACGGATGACATCGGCGATGCCTCCCGCGACCGAGAACTGGAACATGGCGACGATCTCGACAGCGATGGCGAGCCAGATCACCGGACGACGGCGAGATGATCCGACAGCGCGCCGAAGCAGAGCAGCGCAAGCAGCAATGTGAGCGCGTAGATCGCGAAAGCAGCCTGCAACATCGGCAGACTGGCATGCCATTGCTCGTGATAGAGCGGATAAAGAGGTGTGATGGCAGCTGAGGCTCCGAGGAAGAGGAACAGGATGGTGCCGTAGATCCATAAAACTCTGGTGCGGATTGAGGACATCATCACGCGCTCCTGTCTAAAGCAAAGATTGTGCGTTATCGTGATAACGATACATACGAATAAAAGCAAATTCTTTGCGTTAAGGGAGAAGAAATGTCCGAGCTCCGTGACCCCATCCGTTCGGGAGCACGTCCCGGTGGGCGTAGCCTGAGGGTGCAGGAAGCCGTGCATGCGGCAGTGACTGCGCTGATTGAGGAAGTCGGCCGCGAAGGACTGACCGTGCCGCAGGTCGCGGCGCGCGCCGGGGTCACGCCTTCGACGATCTATCGACGTTGGAACGACATGACGACGCTGATAAGCGACGTGGCGCAACGCAATCTGCGCGTGGACTGCCCGCTGAAACCGAGTGGTCGCCTGTCAGAGGATCTGCCTGCCTGGGCGGAGATGTATCAGGAGGAAATGGACTCGACGCCCGGCCGCGCGATGATACGGGACGTTCTGCGCGGCTGGGACGGCACGCAGAAGGCCTGTCCGCTGCTCGACGCGGTGCGACCGTCGATCGCGTTGATCTGCGAGGCTTCCGGAGAACCAGTGACTTTCGACGTGGAGGCTGTGATTGATGCCGTGGTGGCGCCGCTTGTGACACGTATCGTTTTCACGGACGCTCCCTTGCCCGCAACGCTGGCCCGCGATGCTGCGGTCGCCTTCGTCGCACAGCATTCCTCTGGCAAATAGTAACGATCCGTCCATTCGGCGATAAAGCAGAGGACAGACTGTTGACGCCCTATTGTTGGATGTCAGAACTCGGCACGACCTTTCCTCAAAGTAGACGTGTCTCATTGTATGCCAGGAATGATCTTCGCCGATCCGGTGCCGTTTAGCTGGCGGTGCGCCATGGTGGCGGCCCTCGCCTCATAGCCGACATTTGGCTCGGAAAATTCGCCTTCTAACAGCTGCCACCGTGTGCCGGAAATATTACCCGTCTGTCGATCGGGTTAATTCCTCCCAGTCGGCGATCTCTCTTTCCATGCGAGAGAGACGTTCACGAACCAGTTTAAGAGCATCGCTCCCCAAGAGGAGTTGTGGTGGAGGCCTGTCCGATGCAACGAGCTTAAGCACTGCCGCAGCAAGCCTCGCCGGATCGCCCAATTGTTTGCCGTTCTTCTCGTGTCGAGCCGCCCGGATCGGATCGAACAGAGTATCGTAGTCTGTAATCGAGCGTTCAGTCCTGACCATCGAACGCCCTGCCCAGTCTGTTCGGAATGATCCAGGGCATAGCGCTGTGACATGAACCCCAAAGGGCGCCAATTCCGCGCGCATAACTTCCGAAATGCCCTGCAAAGCGAATTTGCTACCACAGTAAGACGCCAAACCCGGCATCGTGATCAAACCACCCATTGATGTCACGTTCACAATAAACCCGCTGCGGCGTTCGCGAAAACGCGGCAGGAAAGCTTTGGCGACAGCAACAGCTCCGAAGACATTGACGTCGAACTGGCAGCTCATTTCTTCGAGATGAGATTCCTCCAGAACCCCTTCATGTCCATAACCGGCATTATTGATGAGTACGTCAACCGAACCATAGTCTTGTTCTGCCTGTGCGACGATGGCGGGGATACGGTCGAAGTCAGTAACGTCACACAGGACCGCGCGAACATCCGGCAGTCGCTCCAGTAAGGACGCTCTTGCGGTTTGCGATCGGACTGTACCAATCACCCGATGACCGGCCTCAAGGGCGGTCTGGGCAATGGCCAACCCAAATCCCGAGTTGGCACCCGTGATAAAGAAGGTTTTCTGTGTCATGGCTCTATTCGACTGGATTTCGTTTATGCCTTGACCAATAATAGCGCATTGCCGTGCTTTCTACTGCGATTTCTCTAATATTCTTGCGCGATCCTATGAATTATCAACCAGATACCTCTTCGCTCCTCGCACTAGCTGCGGAACTCGCACCGCGATCTGGCTATAACGCCACGTCTCTGCCGAATGTCCGTATCCTGCGCTCCGAGGCTGTCCTCAAAGATGTGCCGGTCCTTTATCGCCCTGGTGCGGTTTTCGTACTGCAGGGGTCCAAGCAGGGTTTCCTCAATGGCGAGGCCTACC
Organism: Acetobacter okinawensis JCM 25146; assembly: GCF_000613865.1. Lineage (GTDB taxonomy): Bacteria > Pseudomonadota > Alphaproteobacteria > Acetobacterales > Acetobacteraceae > Acetobacter > Acetobacter okinawensis. Next base: position 680 of record NZ_BAJU01000038.1, on the reverse strand, counting down.
GATATGATGCCGAACATTATCTTGCGGTTTCGGTCCCTGTGCCTTTCCGGATGGCTTCGCAGGCTAGCCCTACTCATCCTCTGATCGCCATTTACTTCGATTTTGACCTGCATCTTGCTGCTGAAATAGCGACGACACTGAAGGGACAAGCCGCTCACGACGAAAGAATACGTGCGCGAAGTCTGATTTCAAGTCGAATGGCACTCGCCATGACGGATGTACTCCAACGCCTGCTTCATGCTCTCCAACACCCACAGGAACTCGCTATTCTCGGTCCGGGGCTATTGCGTGAATTGCATTATCGCATCCTGGTCGGGCCTCAGGGCGGATCGCTGATGGCAGCCTTGCATCGTAATGACACGACAGACAGAATCGTGCAGAGCCTGACGCTGATCCGCGAACGCTACAAGGAAGGGTTATCGGTTCCGGAACTCGCTGTAACAGCCGGCATGAGCGTTCCGTCATATCACGTCGGCTTTAAGCGCCTCACCGGGAACACCCCGATTCAATATCTCAAGGCGTTGCGGCTGCACGAAGCCCGGCTGATGCTCGCACGACGTAAGGGAACACTCGCCGCTATTGCCGCCGAAGTCGGCTATGCCAGTCCCGCCCAGTTCAGTCGGGATTTCAAACGCCATTTTCATCGTACTCCAACCGAGGAGGCTCAATGGATGCGAGAA
>NZ_BAJU01000039.1 GCF_000613865.1 Acetobacter okinawensis JCM 25146 | reverse complement strand
TGGCGCTGGCCCAGACGCTGGGTGCGGATGTGCCGGTCTGCCTGCTGAGCCAGACCATGCGGATGGAGGGAATCGGGGAGGAACTGACCCCCGCTCCCCATCTGCCGAATGTGGGATGGTGCTGGTCAACTGCGGGCAGGCGGTTTCCACGCCAGAGGTGTTCCGTCGCAGGGCAGGTGCTTTTGCACCGCGCGCCACCATGCCGGAGAGCTGGGCGAACCTTGCAGACGTCATGGCGTTTATTGAACAGCAGGGGAACAGTCTGGAACAGGCTGCTTGTGAGGTTTGCCCCCCGGTTGCCCATGTGCTGGCCGATATTGGCGGGCAAGAAGGCTGCCTTATGGCGCGGATGAGCGGCTCAGGCGCGACCTGTTTTGGCCTGTTTGCCACACCACAGGCCGCGCGGCAGGCGGCAGACCGGCTGGAAGACGCCCATTCCGCATGGTGGGTCTGGGGTGGCGGGCTGGTCTAGACTGTTTTTGGGTTAATTTATCGTCAACGCGCATAAGGTGCGAAAAAACATTAACCATTTTTTATAATTCGCTCATTAAGCCTTAACCTTCACGGGTGTTTTGAAGGGAAGGGCGGGCCATGGCGAATTATGTCAACACGCACGGTGTTACCTGCGCGATTACCGACCATCAGGGTTTTTATGGAGTGCGCGACGGGTATAGCGTGACCATGACCGGCCCCGATGGAGTGCCGCTCTATACCGGGGTGATTCACCCGGCCATTTTTGGCGGTCCAACCAATGGCAATGTGCTGCTTGGACCGCAGGCGGTTACCTGTGCCGCACCTGCGGGGGGAACGTATATTGTTCCCCCCGGCATTTACGCAACTTTTGACATAGGCCCTGCCACGGGGCATGCCCCCTTGGGGGGAGCGTTCTATATTGGTGGTAATGCCCTGCTGCGGGTGGCGCTGGGCGCGCCCGCTGGCCTGCTGGTGCAGGTGGTGGGGGGCTGCGCCATGTTTGCTCCCATGGAGCCGGGTGCCACGCTGGACGGTATGGAACTCGGCCTTGCCTATGGGGGGCTGTTCACCTGCGGTACGGCCCAGCCCGATGTGTTGTGCGGTGTCACAGTGCGCTTTGGGCAGGGGGGTGGCACATTGGTGCTCAATGCGGGTCACGCTCCCTTTGACCTGTCTGGCACGCGCTTTGTGGATTACAACCCCGCCCACGCCATGATCGAGGTCCACCAGAGCAGCCAGCCTATTGTGGCGTACCATGTCAGCGCGGACAGGCAGAGCCGGAGCATTGTCCTGTATGGCCATAACCAGCAGGAAGTGGGGCGCTTTACGGTGGAACTGGCCAGAGGTGCTGTGCTGGAGGCGGGGGACTACCACGTGGCGGATGCCACGAACCGCTGCGCATAGCCACCGACCCGGCACAGACCCGGACCATGGCCTGTGTAATCGAGGGAACACACATCCACACTGCCAGCGCCATTACGGCGCAGGATACGCTCCACACGGGCAGCCTGGTGGATGTGTGGGGCAGAGACGGTACAGCTACGCAACGTCTGATGTGGGTCGGGCGGGGGCATGTGCAGGTGCGCCCTGATCTGGAGGAGGAGGAGGCAGGCTACCCCATCCGTATTTTAAAGCATGCGCTGGGGCCAAACACGCCAGAGCGTGACCTGCTGCTGACCCCCCACCATAGTGTGCAGTATAATGGGCAGTTCATAGCCGTGCGTATGTTGGTCAATGGGTGCAGTATTTTTTATGACCACAGTATTACGTCATATCATTATACACTCATGCAGACTCAAACCCATGCTGTTCTTGTAGCGGATGGCGTGCCTACCGAGTTTTATCTGGCGCGGGGTGCGGGGCATGGGCACATGCGCGAGGGCGCTGCGGTGCGTCTGGGCCAGACCTGCTCTTATGCGCGGGAAAAGGAAGTTCTGCCCCAGCCACTGCGGGATCGTGCACAGCTTGCCACCATTTTTGACCAGTTGCGTCTGCGCGGGGCCAGCATACCGGGGAGCAGGCCCGTGGCCTGCGCACCAGAACTGGTGATGGACCCCAACCTGTTGCTGATTACGGATAAGGGGCAACGCATCCGCCTGCTGCGGCGCGATGGAGACAGGTGCATTTATATGCTCCCCGTCGGGGTGGAAAAAGTGTTTCTCGCCTCCCGTACCAGTCAGCCTTCTGCGGTACTTGGCCCTTATATGGATGACCGGCGCACGCTGGGGGTGGCCGTTGGGGGGATTATCCTGTTCAGCGGTGGCCGCCATGTGGCGCAGACCCGCCACCTGCGGCCAGAAGGGGCCGGGTGGTCAGGTTGGCATGCGGTGGAGGCTGATGGCCTGAGCCGTTGGACATCGGGCCATGCGGAACTGCCGCTCTGCGGGATGCGGGAAGGGCAGATGGGGTTGTTGACCATTCAGGTCCGTGCGGCGGGGCCATTTGCCGTGGCCCCAACCGTGGAGGCTGTCGCCCAGAGGCTACACGCCTGAGCGGTATGGGGCCTCCCTCTTGGCTTAGGGGGGAGAACTGCCAGCCGGGTGCGCGCTCTTTGCTGATGCAGGCTCAGGTCCTGCGGCAACGGCGGATGTGGTTGAGTGCTGCACTCACCCCCATGGCGGCCAGTGCGCCAAACAGGCTGGCCCGCAGGCCGGAGGAGACAAAAACCGTCAGCGGGCTGTTCAGTCTGCGGGCCTTGGCCTCAAACGGGCCTTCCGCTCCATAGGCGCCGGGTACGGCGGTGTAGAGCGCATCCGGCTGGGGGCCTTCCGCCCAGTTATGGCTCATCTGGGCCTTGTAGCCGTGGCTTGCCAGCCGTGCTTCGCGGCAGCCGGGGCCTGCAAGGCGCCACAGGGCGGCAAAGCTATTGGCCCAGCCAATGGAGATCGAGCGGCTGGTGGTAAAGGCTGCGCGGCAGATGGCCTCGGCCGCGACCTCTGGCTCATACACCGGGCCAAAGGGTTTAAGCCGCTTGCCGGTCAGGTTGCGTGTCCAGCTATAGTGCGGGGTGTTGATGGCGGGCAGGTCCACCATAACAATGCGAATATGGTCTGCATCATGCCGCAGTTCGGTACGCAGGCTGTTGCAGAAACCGCGCAGCGCCGCGCGCGAGCCGTTTTCGGCTGCCTGTAGGGGCAGGTCCCGCAGTGGGGGCCAGATCGAGGTTGATGATTGCGCCCTGTCCCCTGCGGCGCATGACGTTGAGTGCCGCCAGTGTGCCGTTAACGCTGCCAAGGTAGGTGACCTGTGTTGCGCGTGCGATGTCCTGCGCGTTCAAGGCGGCAACCTGCCCTACAACTGTTGCCCCCGCGCAGTTGGCCCAGACGGAAATGGGGCCAAGTGTGTTTTCTATCTGCTGGGCAGCATCCTGCATGGCCTGTGCGTCGGTTACGTCCACACTGAGCACAAAAGTGCGTATGGCGTGCTGGGCCAGATTGTGCGCAGTGGCGTTCAGGCGTTCCTCATCCCGCCCGAGCAGGGCTACGTCAAACCCTGCGCGCCCCAGTGCCCGCGCTGCTGCCCGGCCAATGCCCGAACCTGCTCCCGTAATGACCGCAATCTGAGTTGCCATGCCTGTTGTGCCTCCCGCGTGGATGTCTGGTGGTGTGAGTGCGTGGTAAAAACTAAGCCTGCCCCTACCTGCGTGAGCAGGGGGTGGCGCGCAAGGCGGGGCTGTGCGGTACCTGCCCTGTGTGCGCCGGTATGCTGTGTTATGGCCCTGCCTGCCCCATATGGCCGTTACAGGTAGCGCAGTGCCAGAAAGCCACCGAGCAGGAGCACCGCAAACACGCCTGTCACCAAAGGCAGCCGGTGCTCCAGAAAGTCCTGCACGGTTGCGCCAAAGCGGCGCAGCAGGCCCGCCACCAGCACAAAGCGCAGCCCGCGTGTGACAAAGCTCGCGCAGAGGAAGGGGAGGATGGCAAAATGGGCCATGCCACTGGCAATGGTCACAAATTTGTAGGGGATGGGGGTCAGCCCCTTGAACAGGATGATCCATACCCCCCACTGGCGGAACTTGTCCTGCAAGGCGGCCAGTGTGTGTTCGGCATGGTAAAAATGTACAATGGGTTTTGCCACCGTATCCAGCAGCATTGCACCAATCAGCCAGCCCAGCAGGCCGCCTGCCACACTGGCCACGGTGCAGATGGCCGCGTAGCGCCATGCCCTGTCCTTGTGGGCCAGCACCATGGGAACAAGCAGTGTTTCGGGTGGGAGGGGGAAGAAGCTGGCCTCTGCAAAGGCAAGTGCCGCCAGCCATAAGGGCGCGTGGGGGCTGGCGGCATGCCGTAGAACGCGGGCGTAGAGTTTATCGAGCATTCAGGTCCGTTACAGTCGTTCTTGGCGCAGCACGTCTTCGGCCTTGCGGTGGATCAGGTCGTATTCGGCCTGTGTCAGGTTGCCCCGATGCAACATTTCACTCGCGCGGGCAAGGGCGTCACGTGCATGGGTGGCGTCTGGTATGGGGTAGCGGCGGCCGGGCAGTGCAAAGGCGCTGTCTGGCAGGGCGTTGCGTTCGGCTGTGCTCAGTTTGGACATGTGCGTATTCCTGTTCCCTCGGCTAAAGGTCGGAGGCACTTTCCACCTCGTCCAGCTCCGCCATGGCGGCTTCTGCACTGGTGGTTGGCACGTCGGAAACCGGCGTGCTGCGCGGGTCGGGCATCGGAGGGTGCGACGCGGGACCAAAAGAGAGTTTTCGCGTGACGCGGAACGCAGTCAAGACCGCAAATGTACCAAACAGCACAGCCCCCATGGCTTGGCCAAGCTGCACACCCTGCGGGCCATAGTGTTCGCCCAGCAGCACGAACGGGATGGTGCCCAATGTGGCCCGCCCCCAGTTGAATGCGGTGGAATACAGCGGAAAACCAAGGTTGTTGAACGCGGCATTGGCCACAAACAGCATGCCAACAAACAGGTAGCTGCCAATAGTCCATGTGCAGAACAGGTGCAAAAGGGCGGCGGCGTTGCCCTGTGCATTATACATGGCAATAATCAGGTCCTGCGCAAAGTAGAGCAAAATCCACGTCAGCCCTACACTGAGCACAACCAGCTTGAGTGCTGCTGTCAGTGTCTCGCGCACACGGTCGGGGCGGCCTGCCCCCACGTTCTGCCCCATGATCGGGCCAACCGAGCCGGTCAGTGCGAACACGAGCGAGAACAGTACAGGCACCATCCGCTCGATGGAGGCCTGCCCCGCCACCGCCTCCAGCCCAAAGCCGGACATGGCGCGGGTGACGTACACGCCCCCCGCAGGTGTGGCCAGGTTGGTCAGTATGGCGGGGAGCGATATGCCCGCCACACGGCGCGTATCGGGGATAATGCGGCGCAGGCAGGGGCGGGCCAGCATGCTGTGGCGGAGTGCACCGCGCAGCCCGGCACCCGCCACCACGCAGCGTGACAGGGTGGCACTTATGGCAGCCCCCATCAGCCCTTCATGCAGGCCAAAAATAAACAGCGGGTCCAGCACGGCGGCAACCACTGCGCCCATAAGGGTAATGTGCATGGAGCCTTTGGCGTCCCCCACCACGCGCATAAGGGCCGAGCAACCCATGCCAATGCAGATGAGGGGCAGCGCAATGCTGAGAATGCGCAGGTAGGCTACAGCCTCGCTCAGCGTTTGTCCCTGTGCGCCAAACAGGCTGAGTATGGGGGTGGCGCCTGCGGCTGTGGCAAGGCCCAGCACCCCGGTTACCCCGGTCATCACCAGCATGGAGGAGGCGGCAAGGCAGCGTGCCTCCTCATGCCGCCCGGCCCCGATCTCGCGCGCGGTGGCGGCACTTATGCCAATGGTCAGGCCGATGGAAATGGCGATCTGTAGCCCGATTACCGCGCTGGCAAAGCCAATGGCGGCGGTCATGGCGGTGTTGTTGAGGTGGCTGATATACACCATGTTGAGCATATCAACCGCAAACACGGCCATAAGCCTATGGCCCCTGTTCCGGCCATGACCAGCACATGCCGCATGATGCTGCCTGTTGTAAAACAGGCTTTATGGCGGCTGCCGGGCGGGGGTGGCCGGGTCATGCGGGCTCCATTGGGGTTTGTCCGTGCGCGCAGCGGTAGGGACGAAAAAAGTGTAGAGCAGGGTAGTATGTCACGTCCTCGCGGCGCTGCGAATAACCTGTGGGTGGATTAAACCGCATGGCAAGGCTGATTTTTGGTGTACGCCACCGCTTGTCCGGTGCAGGTAGGCCCGGTGCAGTGGTGCGTTGGGTATGGTGCTACTCTGCTGGAGAGGGGGGCGACCAAAGATTGAGATATGCATTTCTATTTGTGTAGCAATGCGCTGTGCGCATGCGCTTGAGCGCGCATGCAGGGAGGCTCCGTGGTGGGGGAGTATAGGCGTGGCAGATGGTGCATGGAGCAGAGCATGTTGCCACACCCGTGCGGTTTTGCGCCAAATGGCGGGGGAGAGGCAGCCCCGCAGGCTACGGACAACGACCGTGCCAGCAAGGGGGTAGAGGGTGACTCTACGTTTGGCCCTAACGCTCCCATGTAGGGAAAAGGGCGGATTTGCGCAAGTTAAGGATGGTGCACCCGCAACCCATGCGCGGCTTTTAGGACACGCCTGCCCACCAGACGCACCAGACAGGCGCAAGGATGGATGACAATGCGGCGCGCGGTTGCTAAACCCCCCTCGCTGCAGTCTTCCTCCCCATTCGTGTAACAGTTGAGGCCGGGAACCGTCCTTGTCATGAAAATTGTCGCCTGTAACAGCAACCTGCCACTGGCCCAGGCCGTTGCCGCAGAGCTGAACCTGCCCCTGTGTAACGTAACCGTGCGCCGCTTTGCGGACATGGAAGTGTTTGTTGAAATTCATGAAAACGTGCGTGGCGAGGATGTGTTTGTCATCCAGAGCACCTGCACGCCCACGAATGACAACCTGATGGAACTGCTGATCATGCTGGACGCCCTGCGTCGCGGGTCAGCCAAGCGCATTACTGCGGTTATTCCATATTTTGGCTACGCCCGTCAGGACCGCAAGTCCGGGCCACGGACCCCCATCAGCGCCAAGCTGGTTGCCAACCTGCTGGTGGAAGCCGGAGCCAGCCGAGTGCTGACACTGGACCTGCACGCCATGCAGATTCAGGGCTTCTTTGATATTCCGGTGGACAATCTGTACGCAGCCCCCCTGTTTGTGCGCGACATCCGCGCCCAGTACGGGGACAGGGACCTGATGATTGTCTCCCCCGACGTGGGCGGTGTTGTGCGTGCCCGCCAGCTTGCCCAGCGGCTGAACACCGATCTGGCGATTATTGACAAACGGCGTGAACGCGCTGGCGTGTCCGAGGTCATGAACGTGATCGGGGATGTGAGTGGTCGCCACTGCCTGCTGGTGGACGATATTGTGGATAGTGGCGGCTCGCTGTGCAACGCGGCGCGTGCCATTGCCAATCAGGGTGCGGCCTCGGTTGGTGCGTATGTGACCCACGGTGTGCTGACCGGGCAGGCTGTACCGCGTATTGCCGAGTCCCCGATTGAAATGCTGACATTAACAGACAGCATTCAGGCCACGGCCCCGGTCATGGCAGCAAGCAATATCCGGCAGATCTCCATCTCCGGTCTGCTGGCGCGCGCCATGCGTGCTGTGGCGGACGAAAGCTCCGTCTCGTCTTTGTTTGACTGAGCACGCCATGACCCAGCTTCTCCCCCGCCCATACTGGTATCTGCGGCATGGTCAGACGGACTGGAACAGGGCTGGCCTGTCCCAGGGCCGTACGGATGTGCCCCTGAACGAGACCGGAATTGAACAGGCGGTAGAAGCTGGCAGGCTGATCGAGCAGGCCCTGCGTGGGGCGGGGCAGGGGGTTATCAGCCGTATTGTCTGCTCCCCGCTTGAGCGCGCCCACCGGACCGCCACCATTGTGCGTGACGAACTGGTGGCTTACGGCCTGCCCATTCTGCCCCTGAGCGTGGATGAGGACTTGGCCGAAGTCTGCTTTGGCGAGCAGGAAGGCCAGCCGATTGCCGAATGGTATGATGACTGGATAGCAGGCCAGTACACCCCACCGGGTGCCGAGCCGTTTGCCGTGCTCAAAAGCCGCGCCACGCGCGCCCTCAACCGGGCCACAGCGGACGAAGGCTTACCCCTTGTGGTCGCACATGGTGCGCTGTTCCGGGCCTTGCGCGCGGTTATGGCACTGCCTGCCAATGTGCGCCTGCCCAACGCCATACCGCTCAGTGCGGTGCATGACGCGCAGGCTGGCTGGAACCTGACCGAACTCGCCTGAACCAGCTCTTTACATCCGTGCCGCTGGCACGGTGTGGCTTGGTTGTGCGTCTGCCACACCGTGTGGCGCTCTTTGCCCCCTCATTCCCGATTGGTCGGCGGCTGTGGGAACAGGGATGGATCATGGATCGCGCGGAGCCGCACGCACTGCGGCAGCATTTTGCGGATCATCTTCATGGTCGCCAGATCGGACAGGCCTGTCTGTTCGGAAAACCAGTCCAGTTCTTCCTGTAAAAAGAATCCGCGCACTTCCTCCTCTGTTGCCGGTGGGCTGTGCGGCGCACTCTGCCAGCGGCGGATGGTACCGATCATGCCCATGGCTTGTGCGCGCTTTTCCAGCTTGCTGGGCCGGTCGGGCCGGGGGATGGGGCCGAGCACCTCGTTCAGTGCGGTCATAAGGCCGGACTTGTCGGAGGTGGCTCCGGTAATAAAATCCCCCACATGGGTAATGGCGTTGGTGACTGAGTTAAGGAATGTCATGGTAGCCCCCTGTTTTTGGAAAAGGAGATACATCTGCAACGGTCCATGGGCCTGTAGGGTTGCCATGTGCCATATTAAATAAAAAAACATCTGGCAGCCCTGTGCGGAGCACTCTGGCAAAGGTATGTGCGCCCCCCTACATTATGGGCGGTACACGCGCAGGCCCCTGTGTGGGGCAGGGCGCAACAGGTAAGGAAATACCATGTCTGATCTGATCGTTCTGGGCTTTGACCATATTGATGACGCTGCAAAGGTGCTGACGGAATGCCGCGCACTCCAGAAGGAATACCTGCTGGACATGGAAGACGCCGTTGTTGTCACGCGTGATGCCAATGGTAAGGCGCACCTGCACCAGAGCATCAACCTGGAAAAAGCCGGGGCGTCATGGGGGCTGTTCTCTGGCGGGCTTTGGGGCGCGCTTGTGGGGCTTTTGTGCCTTAACCCGCTGGCTGGTTTTGTCATTGGCAGTGCTGTGGGGGCCGGTGCGGGCGCTCTGGCGGGCAAGATGTCCGATTACGGGATAGATGACGGGTTTATTACCAAACTGAGCGACACCATTCCCCCCAATACGTCCGCCCTGTTTGTGCTGGTGCGCAAGTCCCAGCCAGATAAGGTTCTGGCCGACCTGCAACAGTTCAAGGGCCATGCCCGTATTTTGCAGACCTCCCTCTCCCCCGAGGCAGAGGCACGGCTCAAGGCTGCACTGGGTGATACGTCCACCCCTGCCCAGCCGGTCGCGTAAATCTGTTACAGCCGACATAAATGGCATAAGGGGCTGGCGGGCACAGGCACGCCAGCCTTTTTTTGTGCACGGGTCTGGGCGTTTGGGGCTGCATAGGCCCGAGCGGGGCATGGGCTGGTGTGGCGCGTTATTGTGCGCATGGGGCTGATAGAGTAGGGGCTTGGGGCCTTTTCCTTTTTATATTCAGGTCACACATTCATGGTACGTCTTGTCATGCTCTCGGTCGGGGCATTCATATGGCTTGTGACCGAAGTCATGCCGATTGGTCTGCTGACTGATATTGCTCAGGGCCTGCATGTCTCTCCTGCGCAGGTAGGCCTGCTGGTGACGGGTTATGCGTGGCTGGTGGCGCTCAGTGCGATTCCCCTGACATTACTGACATCCGGTGTGGACCGGCGGACCCTTGTGGCGGCTCTGCTGCTGCTGGCAGGCAGCGTGGACGTGGCCTGCGCATTTGTGACCAATTACGCGGTCATGGCGGTGCTGCGTATTATGCTGGCTCTGGGGCATGGCGTGTTCTGGTCGGTTATTGCCGGTGTTGCGGTGCGGCTGGCCCCGGACATACCCGTGGCCCGTGCAACAGGGTGGGCCTTTACCGGGGTTGCCGTGGGCTTTGCCGGGGGTATTCCCCTTGTGTCCGCCATTGGGCACTGGCTGGGCTGGCGTGTGGCTTTTGCCGTCTGCGGGGCAGGTGCGCTGGGGGTGTTTGCTGCTGCACTGGTGCTGTTGCCCCCCATGCCTGCACAGCGCAGGCACATGGACATCCGGCATCTGCTCCGCCAGCCGGTTCTGGTCTATATTGCCGTGCTGACAATGCTGGTCATTACCGCGCATTTTACAGCCTATACTTATATTATTCCGCTTTTGCAGGGCATTGCGCACAGTCCGGGGCAGCTTATTCCCGTTCTGTTACTGGTGTATGGTGTGGTCGGTATTGGCGGTAACTGGGTGGGTGGGCGTCTGCCCTGCTCGGCTGGCCGCCTGATTGGCGTTGCAACAGCAGCCCTTGTGGCCAGCCATGCGGTTATGGCGGCAGCCGGGTGGCTGCCCGGCCTTGTCTGGGTGGATATGGTGGTGTGGGGGATTGTGAGCGCGCTTTTAAACCTTGCGCCCCAGAACTACGCCATGGAACTGGCCCCCCATGAGCGCGAGGCCGCCTGCTCCTTTAGCGTAACCGGCTTTAATGCGGGTATTGGGGCCGGGGCGTTGTGTGGGGGTGTTGTTCTGGGGGCATCCGGCGCCTACGCGGTTCTGGCGTGGAGTGCGGGTCTTGCCATGCTGGCGCTGGGAGTGCTGTGGGCCGGACGATTTGTTGCACGGCCTGCTCGGCAGACCCGGTAGGCTGGCAGGGCGCAAACGCCCGCCAGCCCGTAAGGTATTCTGTTAAAACCCTTGTGAAATCCCGCACAGAATGGTCCGGCGCAGGCCATACTGTGGTGCACCAACGCCAATGCCCGAGCCATCGCGTAGCATGTAGGTGTGGTCGCCCAGATTCATCACATCCAGCCGGAGCTGCGTATCTCCCGGCCATGCCGAGCCAAAGGTGTTGTGGATGGTCTGGACGGCGGAAAAATTAACCGTGGCGTAAGGCGTTAACGCAAGCCCGTTGGGAATGCCGTTTACATCATCATCCGCGCGCAGGCCGCTGCCATACACCATGGTGGCGGACAGGCGCAGCGGCGCGCGTGTTTTGCGGAAGAACGTGTAAGCCGCCCCCGCAGATGCACTCCAGCGCTGGTCGTGGTCCAGATGGACCCAATGGTTGCTGATGTAGGCCAGCTCATTGGCGTCAAAGTTGAACTGGGCACTGGTGATTTGCTTGCCAATTGCGCGTGACCACGCAAAATTACCGTAAAGGGAGAGTGGTCCACGGTCATAGGATGTGCTGACCTCATACCCATTGACCTGCCCATGGCGGTAGTTAAAGCCGCTCAGAATAATGGGCGCGCCAAACTGGCCTTCGTCAATCAGGTTCTTGGCCAGTTTGTAATAGGCATCGAACGAGATATGCCAGCCGGGCAGAATGGTCTGGTCAAATCCTGCATCAAAATAATGGTCGCGCTCAGCACGTACTTTGCTGTTAACGGTGCTGTTGGACTGACCACTGGTGTTGTTCAGGTTGTACAGGGAGCTCCCGCTGACAACCTCGAACGGTGGGGGCGTAAAGTAGCGCGAATAGCCAGCATGCAGCGTGCCACCGTGCCATGGTTTCCAGACCACATTCACACGTGGGCTGACCTGATGTTCGGATGTGTATTCGCTCACACCATCAAAGCGCAGACCGTAGTTTATGGTCAGGTTGCGCAGGGGTTGCCATTCGTCCTGTGCGTACAGGCCGTAAACCATGCCGGTTTTGCCGCTACCATCATACTTTGTGGCCGTTTGTGAATCGTATATGGGGTTGTCATCACTATCCGTCCCAATCTGGTTGGAAAAAACAGTGGATGCTGTTTTGGAAACATTGCGTTCCACAAACATCTGAAAGCCAAAACGTACGGTATGTTGCGGTGCTGCGCGCCATGTTACGTCATGCTGCGTGCCGGTGGAAAAAACGGAGCGTGCTGCCTGCTGCGCATTGCCAAGGTAGAGCAGGTCGCCTGCCATATCCGGGGAATAGCGCAGGGAGCTGTAACGGGTAAAAACGGAATCCTGTAGGCTGAACGCACCAATCTCCTTTTGCAGAGCCAGAACGGCAAAATCCGTGATCTGCTTTTGGTGTTCGTTCAGGCTGGCACTGTTGGCGGTGGTGCCTGCGGGGGGAGTGTAGTTGGTGTTCCAGTCCTGCCCCGGATTGTTGGGCAGTTGGTATTCCGCGTTGGAAATGCCCGCAATCAGGCTGATGCGTGTGTCCTCATCCACGGTGTAACGGGCGTGGCCCAGAAAGTGGTACTGGTTGCTCAGGTCATGCGGGGCGTTGAATGAGCCTGTGGTGTTTTCTATCCCCACCCGGTCATGCACAAAGTCTGCCGTGGCAAAGAAGTCCCACTTCCCTTTATGAAAACCGTATTGCAGGGAAGGGAAAAAGTAATCCCGCGCCCCACCGTAAAAGGACAGATTGCCGCCCGGATTGGTGGTGCCGTTCTTGGTGGTAATATCCACCACCGCAGCTTGCAGGAACCCGAACTGGCTAGGCAGCGCCCCCGTGGTCAGGGACATGTTGTCGGCAAAGCGGGTCATCAGTGCCTGCCCGAACACGTTCAGCCCTTCTGGTAATTGCACGCCATCAAGGCGGAACTGCACCTCATTATGGTCCCCACGGACATGGATCTGCCCATAACTGTCCTGCGCCACACCAGGGGCTTGCAAAAGAACCTGATTGAGCGGGGCATTATCCCCACCGGGAATGTTCTCCAGCGCCTGACGGCTGAAGCGGTACACACTGGCCCCCGTGGTGGGCGAAAGCTCGGAGCGGGCGCGGTCCAGATGCGCGGTGACAATAACCTGCTCCGCATCATGCTCGGTGTTGCGGGGGATGAGCTGCACGCTCTCACTCCCCTTGCGCACGGGGCTTTTTGTGCTGGCCTTGGTGCTGGTGCTGGTGCTGGTGCTGGTGCTGGTGCTGGTGGCCGTAACCTGCTGCGTGGTGCTGGTGTTTGTCTGTGCTGCTGCCGTATGGCCCGTTACCAGCAGGCTGCTCAAAAAGGAGGAGCAAAGGAGAAGGCCAGATGGTCGGTAGGTCATGGGAGAGGTGCTGCCTGAGTTGGAATGAACCGAGGCCGCATAGCTATTAGTTATAATATAACATAACAATAAAATTCTGAGCGTGCAGGCCATGAGACAAAAGTGCTGTGGCATTTGTGCAACGCATGGCACATCTGCCCCAGATGGGGGCGTAATGCGGTATCCCCTTACACAAAAACACCTCCCCCACGCGGCGGGCATGGGGGAGGTGTCTGTAAAAACGCTCTGTAAAACAGGACTATTTTGTTGTGTAACCCCCGTTGACCAATATGGTCTGCCCCGTCATCCACCAGCCGTCAGACACCATAAAGCGCACATGGGGGACAATGTCCTCCACTTCGGTCAGGCCTGTGTGGCTGAAGGGGGAAAGTGCAGCAGCACTCTTGTGGTAGGCCACGGCTTGGGGCTCCTCCTGCCCATAAAAGAACGGCGTATCCATAGGGCCGGGACCAATGGCGTTGACCGAAATACCCCGCCCCCCCAACTCCTTGGAGGCCGCACGGGTAAAGTGCTCCACAGCCGCCTTGGCACCGGCATAGGTGCTATAGAACGGGGTGTAGGCCCCGAGCAGGGAGGTCACAATGCTGAGCAGCTTGCCATTGTTGTTTAGGTGTTTGCCTGCCTCGCGGATAAACTGGAACGCCACTTTGGTGTTGATGGCGAACATGGCATCGTATTCATCATCTGTAGTGTCGGCTATGGGTTTTTTAAGCACCTTGCCAACGGTGTTGATGGCGATGTCCAGTCCCCCGGTGGCCTGCAGGGTTTTGTCAAACACTGTGGCTACGGCTCCGGGTTGCGTTAGATCGGCCTGCAAGGCAAAGGCCTGTGCACCTGCCTGCTGCACGGCCTGCACGGTGGCGCGTGCCGCCGCTTCGCTCTCGGCGCTGTGGTAGTGGATGACAAGTGTTTTGGCACCATGCTGCGCCAGATCGCGTGCGATCAGCCCGCCAAGGTTTTTGGCTCCCCCTGCGATTAGAACAGTTTTGCCGGTAATGCTGTGCTTGGTCATGTGTGTGGCCTTGCTGGTGCAAACAGGCCTGTGCCCGTTTTTCTGTCTGCCACAGTAAGGGGCAGAAAAATGCAAATAAAGCACCCAGATATGATAAGACCTGTCAGCTTTTACGAACAATCCAGCCGAACGCAGAGGGGCAGGCCAAGCCGATGGAGCGCAGGGAATGGACCGCATAGAGCAGTGCCGTATATTTGCGCGGGTGGTGGAGACGGGCAGTTTTACCCGTGCGGCAGAAACGCTGGGCCAGCCGCGTTCCACCGTGTCCACCGCCGTGCAGGCGCTGGAGGCACGGGTGGGGGCAAGGCTTCTGGTCCGCACCACCCGCTCGGTCACCCCTACACCGGATGGGCATGCGTTTTATGAGCACTGTGTCCGTCTGGTGGCGGATATGGACGAGGCGGAAGACCTGTTCCGCCGCGAGCGTGGCCATGTGCAGGGTGTGCTGCGCGTTAGCCTGCCCGCGCGCATTGGGCGGTTGATTGTCGCCCCCGCATTGCCGGATTTTGTGGCGGCTCATCCGGGTATCCGGCTGGAACTCGGGGTTACGGACAGGCCGGTCAATCTGGTGGAGGAGGGGCTGGACTGTGTGCTGCGTGTGGGCAGCCTGCATGATTCGGGGCTGGTTGCGCGGCGTATGGGGTGGATGACGCTGCTCAACGTGGCCAGCCCCGCCTACCTTGCCCGCCACGGCACCCCGCATACCCCGGCCGACCTTGTGCGGGATGGGCATGTGGCGGTGCGTTACATGTCCCCCGCCAACGGGCGGGTGGAGGCATGGGAGTGGGAGGAGGCAGGCCAGCTCCATACGCTGGACCTGCCCGGCCCGGTGACGGTCAACAGCTCGGAAACACAGATTGCCTGCTGTCTGGCCGGTTTGGGGCTTATTCAGGTCCCCGCGTATGATGTACGCGGCCTTGTGCAGAGCGGGCAGTTGTGCCCGGTGCTGCCGCAATGGTGTGCGCCTGCCATGCCGGTTGCACTCCTGTACCCGCACAGGCGGCACCTCTCATCCCGCCTTCAGGCGTTTGCACACTGGCTTGGGGGGCTTATGGCCGAGCATCTGGCGCAGGAGTAACCTGCCCACAGCGGGGTGTGCGGCTTAGGGCAGGCGGGGGATAATGGCCGGGTCGGTCGAGTTGGGGTCGGGGTTGAGTTCCACCTTGTCTGCCTGTGGGGAGTAGGTGGCGCTGGAGGACTGGTTAGGCCCCTTGGGCTGACGGAAGGCGGAAACAGGGCCAAACAGCAGGCTGCCGGTGTTCCGGTTCATTGTGCTCTCAGGCTGGCGGGAGCAGCCGCGGGTAATAATGGAGCAGATCCCGTCCGTGCCGATCAGCTCATCATTATTGCCAATGTAGTGCACATCCGCCACCCGGTCGTGGTCAAGGCGGATGACGGCCGAGCAGGTCGTGCCAGCACCCCCGCCAAGCTGGGAGATGGCGGTCATGACATCCCCGATGGGAATAAGCGTGGACCCGGCATAGGTCGGCTGCGGCTGCGTGCCGGTGTAGATGAAAATCTGTGTGGTGTCGTTGACCTGCTTGCTTGCAGCAGGCAGCCCGGCGCAGGCCTGAAGGTCGTAAGATGTCATGCCGATCATGGTGATCTGGGCCTTGTGGGCTGCGCGCGAGTCAAAATACCCGCATCCGCTCAAACCTATGCACAGTGAAGATGCGGCAAGTAAATTTAAAAACCTGAAGCTCATATAACGGACGATCCCAACAGACAGAACTGGCGCATGCCCCCGCACGGCGCACGCCTGCCACGACTTTACTGTGTTCTGCCCGCACGATGCAAGGCGGAAGCTAAAGTGTAAAATAGGGGCGGGGCAGTAAAATATCATATTACGGTCATTATAGATAAGGTCTTGCCCTGAGCCGGGTCTGTGCCTTTGCAGCAAATGGCGCTTTAGGCTCAGTCTTGCTTTCCGTCTTATATGCTTTCATCATAAGGTATGTGGCGGTATGGGGTGCTCTGTTTTTTGTTGGATATAACAGGTGCCTCAAGCCTGTTTGTCTGTTGTAAACATTACTTTCAGTATTGGGTGCATTCCGTGCTCCGTGTCCGGGTTTTGCAAGGGAGAACTGCCGGTTATGTCGTTTGTGTTCCGCTATAGGGCGCGCGTGTTTTCTCCTCTTCTGGTCGTGTTGTCCGCGCTTGGCGGGTGTGCGTACGTTACCCCAGAGCAGCCACGGGCTCCGGCCTTGCCCGTGCTTGCCAAACCCCCACCGTTTACCGCAGCAGATGCGGAGTTTGTGCAGACCCTCAACACCATGGACCTGGCACAGATTGCTCTGGCCAAAAGTGCCACAACGCAGGCCGGGCGGAGCGATATTGCACTGCTTGGCGCAACCATAGCCAAGGATATGGCCGCCGTGCAGGCCCGTCTGGCCAAGGTTGCCACAGCCCACACCCTGAGCCTGACAGACAAGCCCGCCCCGGCGGAGCAAAAGCGGATTGCATGGGTGCAACGCGCGCATGGTGCTGTGTTTGACAGGCGCTACATCCGGTATTTTGCCAGTGCGTATGCGCGGATAAAACCGGCCCTTGCGCGGCAGGTTGCGACCGGCACAGACCCCACGGTGGTGGCCATTGCGCGTGATGTGCAGACCAGACTGGCCGATTATCAGGCTGCAATGCGCTAGGCGTGGCGCTGGCTGCCGTGCATGGCGCGCCGGTGCGCGGCTGGCTTTTCATGCCGAGGCAGGTTGATAAGAGCTTGCACAAAAACACGAAGCCCCGCAAAGGGCATGCATCATGCTGACAATCGAATTCATTCTGCTGCTCCTGTTGCTGACCGCTGTGAGCAGCCTGCTGACCCTGCGGTTCCACCAGAAGGTGCCCCAGCCCGTTATTCTTATCGCGCTGGGCGTGGGGGCGGGGCTTGCGGGCATGCATGTACGCCTGCACCCCGAACTGTTCATGTTCGTTTTTCTGCCACCCCTTCTGTTCGCAGATGCATTTCGTATGCCTTTGCGCGAGTTTGGGGAGCTGCGCGGGCCAATCCTGTTCATGGCCTTTGGTCTGGTGGTGCTCAGCACCCTGCTGTGCGGCTATGCCATTCACTGGATTTTGCCGGTTTTAAGCCTGCCGGTCTGCTTTACGCTGGCGGCGGCCCTGTCCCCCACAGATACGGTGGCGGTCTCCAGCCTTATCAAGGGCCGGCGTGTGCCCTCGCGGCTGTTGCAGCTCCTCTCGGGCGAGGCTCTGTTTAATGATGCCTCCGGCCTTGTCTGCTTCCGTTTTGCCATGGCGGATGCGCTCACGGGCGAGTTCTCCTACCAGCAGGCGTTTGGCACGTTTTTGCTGGTAGCCTGCGGGGGGCTGGCTATTGGCTGCGCCGTTGCATGGGTGGCCGCCAAGCTGAACAAGATGCTCACCCGCTCAGGGTATGACGAGACTCAGTCCCAGATCATACTGGTCCTGCTACTACCGTTTCTGATGTATGCGCTGGCCGAAGCCGTGGGCTGCTCGGGTATTCTGGCGGCGGTGGCAGGCTGTATGGTGGTCAAGCTCTCAGGCATTATCGAGGATGCCTCCACCAGCACACGCCTGCAATCGACCACGGTGTGGACCATGGTCAGCTATGTGTTCAATGCGCTTATCTTCCTGTTTCTGGGGCTGCAACTGCCCAATCTGCTGCAAAGTGCGCACTCTCTGGTGCTGGCCCAGCATGTGGGTATGTGGCGGCTTGGCCTGCTGGTGGTGGAAATTTACGGCATTATGCTGGTCATGCGCTTTGCGGGAATCTGGCTGTCTATCGCCTGCCGCTGGATTTCGGCGCGGATCAACCACATGCCGTTTGAGGCCACGGGCTTTGCTGCCAGCCTCCTGCTGACATTTGCTGGCGTGCGCGGTGCGGTTACGCTGGCGGCGGTGCTGTCGCTGCCTACGGGGGAGGATGGCACTATGTCTTTCCCTGCGCGGGAGGCTGTAGTGGTCATTGCTGCGGGGGTTATTGTGCTCTCCCTGCTGGCGGCAAGTGTGATTATTCCACTGTGCCTGAAGTTTATTCCAGCCGAGTTGGTGGATAAAAGTGCGCAGGAAGAGAACATGGCCCGCCAGAAGCTGCTGCGCGCAGCCCTTGACCTGCTGCACAAGGCACAGACGGTGCCCGCCATAGATAACCCGCCCGAAACCGAGGAGGACAGGGCAGCACTCGAGGTCGCCCGTCTGGAGGTAATCGACCGCCTGACCAAGCTCTACCAGAGCCGTCTGGAGCAGGAGGACGCAACACCGCGCATTACGCAGGCCGACCGGCGCAACGCCATAAGGCATGCCCGTATGGAGCTGGCGCTGCGCCTGCAAATCTTGCGTGCCGAGCGCCAGACCATGCGCGAGCTGGTCGCCCAGCAGGAGATTAATGACCAGACGGAGTGGAAGCTCCAGCAAGAACTTGATTACGAGGAAGAAGTCATTCAGGCGCTGGCCCACCGCCTCCCGCGTGAAGTGTAGGCGCACACTGCATCAACTCCGCGCGCGGGCAGGCCAGTAGGCGGTCTGCCTGCGCTAGGGGATGGATTGGTCAAGCAGTACCTCCACACCCGGTACAATGCGCTGGATTAAATCCCCCGGTGGTTGTGGGGTGTTGGTGACCACGTGAATACTGGCCGAGGCTGCAATATCCTTTTTGGCAGCCAGTAGGGCCGTGCGTGCGTTCTCGCGCCAGTTGAGGGTATGCCCACTCCCCAGTGCGGCCAGCCCCGCACGGGCCAGATCCGCCAGTTGGGCAGAGGCCGGCAGGGCCGGGGTCAGGGCTGCGTTATGGGCGGCAGCGCGTGTGAATGCACTGTCATTATTAACCCATAGGTTCAGCCTGTGTTCGAGGTCATGGCGGAGCTCGGTATGGCCGCTGATAAAGGCTTTGGCTTCGGCATTAAAACTTTCGGCGTCAAAGCTGTCGGGGCTGGCTATGTCTGCTGGTGTGTCCAGCGCCTGCTCGGTAGCGGTCTGCTTGTGCCTGATCTGCAAAAACTCATGGTTATGCGCGTAATTGCGTACGGGGGAGGCGGCACCAAGCAGCACTTCGGCGGCTTCTGTTTCGCCCGGTGCCATGCGTTCGAGCATCCGGGTGGTGTTGGTGCGCGCCTTCAGGCCCAGCAGGTTCAGCCGGTCCTCCATAATGGCCAGTCGGGGGTATAGGGTTGTGGCATCGCACACAGCCGCAGGTGACCAGAACCGTTCGGCCACCGCCGCCGCACGCGGCCACAGGCGGGCATCCAGCATGTCGGGGGAGACAACCTCGGTCCACAAGGCGGTCTCCGCCCCGAGCAGATGGGCCTTTTGCGCGTCTGACAGGGGCGGGGTGGGGGCGTCCTCTGCCTTGTTTGCGCTTGGGGGCGTGGTGGGGGTTGGGGCATCGGGCGGGTTGGGGCCAGTGGTTTGTGCCGCCGCCTGTTCCTCCGCCGCATCCTTGCGCATGTCCAGCGGGTCGGTGGTGTAATAAGCACTCGCGGGGAGCAGGCGGTCCAGATAATAGGGGCCGGAAATAACGGTGGCATGGCCTGCCGCCGTGGCCTGTGCGGTGTGGGCGGGGCCGCGCCAGCTTTCTATAATGGTGTCGGAGGGGATGTCTGCGTCCTGCACCTCGTCCCAGCCCATTACGGTTTTGCCGCGCAGGCGCAGGGCGTGGGCGACCTGCCGGGTGTAGTCTGCCTGCAAGGCCGCGACCGAGGCTATGTTGTGCTGCTTCATATACGCCGCAATATGGGGGGATTGCGCCCATTGTCGCGCCACCACCTCGTCCCCGCCGATATGGAAGACCGGGTCGGGGAACAGGGTCGCCATTTCGGCATACACTGCGTTTACAAAGTTCAGGGTGGCGGGGTTTGTGGGGTCTAGGGCTGCGCGGTTGATTTCTGCCCGGTCAGTGGTGTTGAGCGGGAGGTTGGCGGCGTAGCGCGGGTAGGCCAGCAGCATGGCGTAGCTGTGGCCGGGTGTGTCAAACTCGGGCACCACACGTATGCCACGGTCCGTTGCCGCGCGCACCAGCAGGCGGATCTGCTCTTGTGTGTAATACGCATTATGGCCACCAATGGTGTGCAGGCGGGGGAATTTTTTGCTCTCCACCCTAAAGGCCGCACCATCGCTGAGGTGGAGGTGCAGCACGTTCAGCTTGACCATTTCCATGGCGTCAAGCTGGCGCAGCACATCGGGCAGCGGCATAAAGTGCCTGCTGGTGTCCAGCATAAGTCCGCGCCATGCAAAGCGCGGTGTGTCCTCAATATGTGCCTGTGCCAGCACGGGGCCGTCCAGTTCCTGCCTTACAAGCTGGGTCAGGCTGGTCAGACCGTGCAGCACGCCCGCCGGCCCCTGCGCGTTCAGGGTAATGCCGGTTGGGGCTACGTCCAGCACATAGGATTCGCGCATGGCGGGGCCGGGGAAGGCGGCATCTTTTTCCATGTGGATGCGCAGTTCCAGCCCGCCCTGCGTGGCGGGGGTGTCTGTTACAGGGATCGTGCGGTCTGCAAGAATGCCAAGCGCGTACTCAGGCGCTCCACTGCGCGTAGCAGCAGTGGGGTTGGCGGGCTGCTCCAGCGCAGGGTCAGGCTCTGGGGCATGGCAAAGGCGGCGCCTGTTGTTTGCAGCACGGCCGGGGCGGGCATAACCAGCGGAGCGCGCACCTGATCGCGCACAAAGGCGGGGGACTGGTCGGCTGTGTGCAGGAGGTCTGGCGCAGTCTGGGCAACAGCTGCACCGGGTATGGCGCAGGTCAGGGCAAGGCTGCACAGGAGCAGGGTTCTGACAGGCAGAAATTTTGTGAACATAGGGGTCATGATAGCGCGTTTTGCAGGCTTTGGGGGGAGAGTGTCTGGCGCAGCCTGTTCACCCATGCGGCATCTACTTCCCAGCCAGCCAGATGGGCCGCACGCAGGGCCGCACCACCCAGTGGCGGCAGGGCGGGGCTAACTGCCGGTTGCCCCAGCAGGGTAGCAACGTGATCCCGTATGAACAGGCTGTGCAGAACACTGCCACCGTAGCTCCACGGCATGTCCGGGGCAATCTGCCCGGTGGCCAGAGCCTTGCAGGCCGTGCGTGCCAGTGCCGCAAGGTGCGTACCTGCCGCTTGGAGCAGGGCCATGGCGTGGGGGTCCTGTGCGTGGGCCAGCGCAAGCACCGTGGGGGTCACATTGCCCACGGCGGAGCGGGGGTGGGG
>NZ_BAJU01000040.1 GCF_000613865.1 Acetobacter okinawensis JCM 25146 | reverse complement strand
AGATCACATAAACGATACCGCTCAGAACACGCCGGTCATCCACGCGTGGCACTCCGTGCGCCAGTGGAAAAAATGGCTCAATCCGCCCCATCTGGCTCTCAGACAGCATAAACACATCATTCACAGGCCCACCCTCCATCGGTAAGCCTGTGAATCACAACCGTTCGTACAGTTCAATAAATTAATAGGTCCTGAGCCTATACGGTGGGTTCAGATTCCGACTTACTGGTGAGCAAAAATGCTGTCCGCAACCATTGGCTGGTATCCTCATTCTCCCGGCACATGCTCCACCTTGTGTCTGCCAATAGAGCTGTGACCTGCACTGGATTTGCCAAAGATGGCAGCTTGTGGAGAAGGTGCGATGAACTTGCAAGAGAGCATGCACGGCATCATCCCGGCCCATCGCATGCCTTATAGGCAAAATATGGAAATTATACATTTCCATCGTTGTTATTTCTTATCTTTCCTTCCGGCGGTAATGAAGACCCTAGCGGAACAGAAACCAGTGTTCCTTTCCAACATCACAACTCTGCGTTCCAAGCACGCATTTATTACTCATCGGGGAGCCAATTCATGAAATACATTCTACTGTCCTTCCCCTCTGCGGCAGTTGCAATCGGTCTGCTGGCAGGGAGCCCAGCATCTGCTCAGGTTGTGACCAACGCTACTCAGGCCCAGTCCGGAACGTACGATGTTGAGCCGGGTCACACGCAGGTCGGTTTCTCCGTCCTGCATTTCGGGTTCACGAACTATCTCGGCGTGTTTTCCAATGTTTCCGGCACGCTGAACCTTGATACGCAACACCCGGCTTCATCAAAGCTGTCTGTGACCATTCCAGTGGATACCGTGCAGACAACGAGCACCAAGCTCAATGAGGAACTCAAGGGCGACCAGTGGTTCGATACCACAAAATTCCCCAATGCTACGTTTGAATCCACGTCTGTCCGCATCAACGGCCGAAACGATGCGACCGTGACCGGCAACCTGACACTGCATGGTGTCACAAAGCCTGAAACCCTCCAAGTCCATTTCATCGGTGCCGGCGTAAACGCGCTGGATAAGAAATACACCACCGGGTTTGAAGCCACCGGCACCATCAAACGCAGCGACTTCGGGGTGAAGATGTATGTGCCTTACGTGTCTGACGATGTGCAACTGCGCATTGCCGGCGCCTTCGAAAAACAGGGCTGATCCTATGCCTACGCTCACGCCCGCACGCACAGGGAGCGGGAGCACGCGGTATTCCACGGTCGCGGTCATTCTTCACTGGATGATCGCTCTGGGGATACTGACCCTGATCGTGATGGGTCTGGTCATGGACCATATCCACCTCGACACGATGCGCGTGTTCCAGCTTTACCAGCTGCACAAATCCATCGGCATCACCGTGATGTTTCTGATCGCCTTGCGCATTGGGTGGCGTCTGACACACAGTGCTCCCGCCTTGCCGGCAGATATGCCACCACTGGAGAAAAAGGGAGCACATCTGGCGCATCTTGCTCTCTACGGATTGCAGGTTCTGCTGCCCCTGAGTGGTTGGGCGATGGTTTCAGTCTCGATGCTGGGCATTCCGACCGTGCTGTTCGGAGCAGTGCCATGGCCCGATCTTCCGGTGCTGTCGACCCTGCCTGACAAGGCACCGGTCGAAGTGGCTCTGAAGGTGGTTCACCATTGGGCGTCATGGGGGCTTCTGGGGCTGATCATCCTGCACGTCGCCGCAGCCCTGAGGCACCAGTTCGTCCTGCATGACCATGTTCTTCGTCAGATGATGCCGTCCTTTCGTGCATCCTCCACATCTCGTCAGAAGGGAGAAACCCCATGAGGACTTTTCACAAGTTTCTGCCAGTCGCCACCATGGCTGGCCTCCTGCTCTCAACCCCGACCTTCGCGGCCGACTGGACGCTGGCAGCGGGTAACGGCACGCTGGGCTTCACCGGCACCCAGACCGGCAAGACGTTTGAAGGTTATTTTGAGAAATATGACGGCACAATCAACTTTGATCCAGCCCATCCTGAAGCCGGTCACGCGAAGATCACCATAGACATGGCGAGTGCCACAACAGGTGACAGTCAACGTGATGGCGCCCTGCCCGGTCAGGACTGGTTTGACGTCAAGGCATTCCCTTCGGCTGTTTTCGAGGTGAAAGACTTCAAGGTCAAAGGTGGCAATGCCTATGACGCCGAGGGCACGCTAACCATCAAGGGAGTCAGCAAACCCGCTGTTCTTCCTTTGAGCATCGACATCTCAAGCTCCACGCTGCATGCCAAGGGCCATCTCCAGCTTGTCCGTTCCGTGTTCAACGTTGGTGTCGGCCCTTGGGCCACAAGCCAGTGGGTTGCGCTCGAAGTGGGCGTGGATGTCGATGTCACTGCGCATGGCGGCTGAAACACCAGATGTCTTTCTTACGCCCATCTGGTCGGACATCAGCCACAAGGTCCCAAATCCATCGCTAAAATCGAGCATAATATCAATACTTTAAAAGCTGGGTCTCTGCCGCCGCCCTGACGAACGAACCCAGTCCAGCCACTTTTGCAAAAATAGTGCATGCCTCACAATCAGGAAGACGCATGAGAGTATCTCTGCAAACGGTTGGTAGTTATGATTCCCATATCTTATTTTCAGAAACCTGTCGCTATTCTGTATATCAAAATCAGAAACGATAGTTTTCCATGATTTCCATATGCCATCTTCATACCTACGGGTAATCTGGTCCCAGAAAGAAATCACACGACTACTCAGGGAACATAGATCATGATTGAGGTCCGTCCTTACGATGCACTCGGTCACGCCAACCATGGCTGGCTGGATGCAAAGCACCATTTCTCCTTCGCAAACTACTACGATCCCAACCGGATTAACTGGGGCGCCCTGCGCGTTTGGAACGATGATACCATCGCGCCAGGCACTGGCTTTGGCACACACCCACATGAGAATATGGAAATCATTACTTATGTCCGCGAAGGTGCCATCACACATCAGGACAGTCTTGGTAACAAAGGCCGCACAGTTGCAGGTGACGTTCAGGTTATGTCCGCAGGTACGGGAATTCGGCACAGCGAACACAATCTGGAAGATGTGACCACCCGCATCTTCCAGATCTGGATCATGCCCAACCGCGCCGGTCATGCGCCATCATGGGGCACCCGTGCTTTTCCAAAAAACGACCGTTCTGGAAAATTCGTTACTCTGGCATCGGGCTACCAGAATGATGGTAACGCCCTTCCCATTCACACCGATGCACGTGTACTGGGCGCAACGCTAAGGAAAAACGAGTCTACTGAATACCAGCTTGGTATTGAAAGACTGGCCTACCTTGTCGTGGCCAAAGGTTCGGTGGAAATCGAAGGCAAGATCGTGGGCGAGCGTGATGGTGCTGCGATCTCGGATACAGATGGTCTCAAGGTTCGAGCACTGGCGGACGCCGAAGTGATTCTGGTCGATACAACGCCATAAATTTATGAAACAGAGAGAGGAAGGATAACCTCTCTCACTTTCTCTCTAATCTAGTCTTGCAAGATATTTCTTCTATGCTTGCCATCAAGACATCTGAGCGATGTAACAACGACCAAGAACGCTTTACTTGAAAGTCCCGCAATCAGAACCATTACGAAATCTGATTTGTATCTTCCGGTCGTTCAAATGTGAGAGATTTTTGAACCATCAAAGTTTTCTTACCAATGAACTCTGTAGAAAAAGCGCTCTCTGATCGGAAACATCGTCACAAAAAACTGATGACGTGCTCCGACCAGATACGACTGATGCCCCTATTTATGGAGCATTACTGGTAAGTGACCGTGATATTCCCAACGTTGTCACAGCTGGCCTCCATAACATCATGCGGGTTGACCTGACCGACACCAGCGGGTGTGCCCGTCATGATAAGATCTCCCGCCCGCACCGTGACACTGTGGGACAGTGCGGAGATAATCTCTGGTATTGACCAGATCATATCGCTGATGCGCCCAGACTGCCTTACATCGCCATTAACCTTAAGAGTGATAAGGCTCTGCTCCAGGTCTTCCACCTCACTGGCGGGGCGAATGGCAGAAATGGGACAGGCATTGTCAAACCCCTTGGAAAGGCTCCACGGATGACGGTTTTTTTTGGCTTCCTCCTGCATATCCCGCCGCGTCATATCCAGTCCCACAGCATAACCGTAGATCAGTCCACGGCTTTCCTCTGGTGTCAGATTGGTACCACCGGAAGCAAGCGCCACCACCAACTCGACCTCATAGTGAAGTTTCTGTGTTTGTAGCGGAAAAGGCAGGACAGAAAGAGTGCAGATACTGTCGGCCGGTTTGGTGAAAAAAAAGGGAGGATTACGCTCAGGATCGCTGCCCATTTCACGGCTATGTTCAGCATAGTTACGCCCCACACACCAGATGCGCCCGACGGGGAAGCAGGCACTCTGCCCTTCAATTGGCAACGAAGGGATAACAGGAGGAAACAGGAAGGATGTGTTCTTGATCATGCGTGGTGTTCCAGAACTAGAATGACAAAACTTTACACTACAGCAGGACATGACCATGCCGTCCGGCACCGGGCACACCTCATGGTATTGTTGAAGAGTAAGCAGGATTCCGTTTTGTATAAACGGCAGCCACACCTGTTTACTGATCAAATCTGAGTGTCATATATC
The DNA here is from genome assembly GCF_000613865.1 of Acetobacter okinawensis JCM 25146. Lineage (GTDB taxonomy): Bacteria > Pseudomonadota > Alphaproteobacteria > Acetobacterales > Acetobacteraceae > Acetobacter > Acetobacter okinawensis. Next base: position 16,557 of record NZ_BAJU01000040.1, on the reverse strand, counting down.
CGTCCTGAGCGCCAAAGGACGTGCCAAAAGGCACCGACAGAGCCCGGATTTTATCCTGAATACGGGCATTGTCTGAATCTGTTGCCAGATATGGCACACCACGTTTATGGGCAGAAAGACCCAGACCCAGAGTAACTGGGTGAATATCAACCGATTTGAGGGCCCCATCTTCAAAATGACAGATAGGCAGCATGCTATCCCAAAAACGCTGGTCGGATGGAAAGCCCTTCGTATCGTTCTCGCTCCGGCCCTTGTAGAGCTTATGAGGCGTCATATCCGGTGCGTAGCGGAAAGCGGCGTAGGAATCCATCGGCAGGCGTGACACCAGTTCGTTTTGCCCGATAAAATTACCCATCCCATGAAAAATCGGAGCGTTTTTGTAAACCTCAACTCCGCGCAACAGATGCGGCCCATGGCAGACAACAACAGATGCCCCTGCATCGACCACCGTATGCGCAAAATCACGCAGGAACGCCGCAGGGACTTCAATATCAGGAACACCCTGTGCATTATAATCGCTCTCATGGGCATGGATGCTAACCATTACCACATCAGAAACAAGCTTTGCCTCTTCCACCCATTTGACAATTTCAGACAGGTCTTTCTGGTTGGCGCTGGTCTGGACACGGGTCTGCTCCCCCGCGCTGAACTGCAAACCATCAAATGGCAACGTCCCTTTTGGTGGGTGGAAGGAAAAACCCTGCCGGATTTTTTCGTCCAGAATGTCCTGAAGGCCCAGACGTTCGTAAATTCCCCGGAGCTGTGCAATTTCATCTGATGTGACCTGATAGGTCTTACTGTAGTGTAACGGATTAACACCCGGTCTACCGGCCATAAGGCCAGTTTGTGCGGCTGCCTCCTGCCCACGGGCAAAAGTGGACGTGCATGATAACAGCGCCACCGTGCCAGCCGGGGTTGTGGTGTACGCAGGCCTGCGGGCCTCCTCCAGATTGGTACCAATACCGGCGTACACCATTTCTCTCTCGTCCAGAGCCCGTAGCATCTTGCGCAGACCCGCAATGCTGTAATCCAGACTATGGTTGGTTGCTGCGGCGTACAGGTTAAACCCCGCATCATTCAGCTCATCCAGCACCCAGCATGGCGCTCCAAAGTGCGTGCCACCATGGTCCAGGGCGGGGTCACCTTCAAAATCGTTGGCCACAAATTCCAGATTGGTAAAGCTGACGTCACACCCGCGGATCAGGTCAAACAGGGGCGCTATCGCGGCATCCTGCTGGCTGTTCAAACGACGAAAAAGGATGGAATCCCCAGTCAAAGCCAAACGCATAGGTCAGATCCTTTCGGCACGCAGTTTGAGAACACCATCAAGAACTGCGGTCGCTGCCGCAAAATCAGCCATTTCGAGGTGTTCATAAGGGTTGTGGCTACCGTTTTCATTCCTCACAAAAAGCATTTCTGTGGGAATATTACGGTTGGCAAAGGTTGCCGCATCGTGGCCTGCGCCACTGGCCATGCTTATGGCTGGAATATCCAGCGCACGACTTATATCAAACGCCATGTTCTGCAGAGTTGCATCCATACGCGCGGGCGCGCTGCCTGTGCGCTCACCCAGATCAATTGTGACATTATGCCGCCTGGCCACATCCTGCGCGACCAGTTGGATATGCCGATCTACCTCATCCAGCAAATCCGTATCCTGTGATCTGACATCCAGCGAGAACGAAACCTTACCTGCGACTGCGCTAAAATTGGCCTGCTGGGCATCAGTATGGCAAACGCCAAAGGTCAGGGTCATCGCCTTGCCTGCACGCTCCTGCTCTTCCCAGTAAGTCTGTAGGGTTGTGACAAGATCTGCCATGGCCACCACAGTATCCGCCCGGAACTGGCGGGGGGTAGCGCCAGAGTGAGCGTACTGCCCCAAAATGGTAGCATGCCGATAGCGCATGCTGCCACAGATGCCAGAAACCACACCAATTACCGCATTGTTGTTGGGCAGCACTGGCCCTTGCTCAATGTGCAGTTCGACAAAGCAGTCTATGTTTTCGGGCTTTAAGACATCCGTATGGGGCCATTGCGGCCTGCCACCACACTCTTCCATATGTTCAGCCAGTGTTCGGCCTGTATCGGAACGTCTGGCCTGAAGGTCTTTTTCGCTCAACAGGTCAAAGGCCGTTCTGCTGCCAATATAGGAGACGGGAAACCAGACGCTCTCCTCCGCACGGGTCGCCACAACGGTTACATCCCGCTCAGGCACAAAGCCTTCTTCAACCCAGCGGCACAGGACTGACAGACCAGCCACTACGCCCGCAGCGCCATCATAGTTCCCACCCGAGGGCACCGTGTCCATGTGCGAACCGGTCATAATGACAGGCTTGCTCCGGTCACGCCCAGGTAGCGTCAGATACAGGTTGCAAGCCCAGTCCCGCCGGATTTCCAGCCCATGCCTGCGTGCAATGGTGCAAAGCATCTCATGTGCTTCGTTTTCTTTTTCACTAAAGGACGGGCGCGTCATACCCAGCCCGTCAAAACTCATGGCATGCAGAGCATCAAACAACGCCTGCCCGAATGCCTGATGGAATAACGTTACAGTCATGTATGGGGTAACTCTTTGCTCAGGGTGTCACGGAAGGTTCACGAAACTCATGTGTACTGGTCGGAAAGAAATGAAATAAACTTTCCAACCGATATTTTTCTTTTACTGTTTAAGGCCATAACGCCAATTTCTCTTTTTTGAGAAAACTCTGGTATCTCTATGCACTTTATATTGTTATATTTGTTTATTTCCTGACATGAAGGTGTAATGGCAACCCCAATATTCTTGGAGACCATATCCAGAATCAGGCTGATTTCCTCTGTCTCGGTCACGTCATGCGGTGCCATACCGTGCATTTTCAAAAAGCTGCTAATGCTGCTGCCGCCGAATGATCGACTGTCATACCGGATAAATGGATGGTGGTGGAGGATGGTCCTCCAATCCTGTGCTTCAATACTTTCGTGCATCACCAGCACATAGCGCTGGGTTACAAGAGGCACCCATTCCATATGGGGAATAAGGCTGAATGGCGGTTTGACCATAATGGCCATATCAAGCTCCTTGGCCTCCAGTTTCTGGAGTAGAGCAAGGGAGACATCCACACTGACCGAAAGCAGGACATCGGCATAAATTTTAAGGAACTCGGCCATAGCAGGGGCCAGCAACGCTGTGTAAGCCGTGGAAATAACACCAACTTTGATCGTACCACTAATGGTATTATCTCTGGGTATGTCGCGCATACGGTCAAACAGCGCGATAATTTCCGCAGCACGGTCGACCGCAATCAGCCCGGCCCTGCTCAGGTTTACCGCGCGCCCTGTCCGTTCAAACAGGGCATAACCGAACTCCAGCTCCAGACGCTTGATCTGAGCACTGACTGCCGACTGGGTCAGGCCCACTTTTTCAGCCGTAGCGGCAAAGCTTTCCAGTTGAGCCGCTACAAGGAATGTGCGCAGTTCCGTTATCATCATACAACACTTTTTTTGTGCCTCAGAAACAAAATTATCGATATTTTTGTTGCTCTTTTTTGTTCTATAATCGAAATTAAATGGAATGCAAGAGGTTTTGACGGGATGAAGGAAAACAAAAAACACTCTTGAAATAAAGAGAAGTTAAGAACCCATCACGCTACGCATAAGCTCGGAAAACCCATTTTTCGGGAGGGAAAACGATGCCCCACACCCTTACTGTCATGCCTGAACCCAGCCTGTTGGTCCATGCGCGCATGTCGTTCGTTTCTTCCAGCCTGAATGCCTGAATGTTGATGCAAGGGGAAAATCAGGACGTGCTTCTTTCTTCATCTGTGTCCACCCCAGTGACGGGTATGGCATGGCGGCGACCTGCCGTATGTGCTGCAACGGTCATGATGTGCGTAATCTGCTACGGGGACAGGGCCGCCCTTTCCGTCGCACTGCCTGATATTGTGCATGACTTTGGCCTGAGCTCCAGTCAGGCAGGGTGGGTTCTGTCCAGCTTTCTATGGTCCTATTTTTTCCTTAACCTGCCGTCCTCCATCCTGCTGGACAGGCTGGGACCGCGTCTGGTGGGCATTCTGGCCGTGGCGGTGTGGTCTGCCGCCATGGTACAAGGCAGCCTGGCCATGACTTTGCCTGCCTTTCTGCTATCCCGCGTGGTTCTGGGGGTGGGGGAAGCACCAACATTTGCACTGGGTGCCAAGGTTATGCGCCTGTGGTCCTCTCCCCAGCAGCGGGGATTGATGATGACCCTGTTCACCAGTGGCATTTCCATTGGTCTGGCATCCGGCGCCATTGTTGCCGGGTATATGGTCGCACACCATGGCTGGCGCATGGCATTTTCCATTCTGGCCTCGGTGGGGTTCCTGTGGTGTTTCCTGTGGTATTTTCTTTACCCTGCACGGATAAAAACACCTGAGACATCCACCCCAAAAACCCGTTTTTCCATAAGGCCATTTTTTGCATCCCGCTCATTCTGGGGCGTCGTTATTGCGCAGTGCTGCGTCAATTACGCCAATTTCCTCATGATGTCGTGGTTGCCCATCATTCTTAAACAACGCATGAATCTCTCGGTTTTTGATGCCAGCGTCTATACGGCCTACTGTTACGCGGGTGCTGTTGTCATTTCACTTGTTGCTGGCCGGTTAGGTGAAAGCCTGCACCACAGCCACACTCACATCCCTACAGGGCGCAAACGCATTGTCGCGCTCTACCTGTCCGTGGTGGCCATGCTTGGCTTTCTACCCTTTATCCACTCAATACCACTATCCATGGTTTGCCTTATCCTGAGCATGGGGTTTGTGACCGCTGGAAGTGGCGCAAACATGGCACTGCTGGCAGACCTGCTTGTTGAGCAGGATGCACTAGGTGCCGCCAACGGCCTTGTGCTGACCTTCAGCAACGGTACGGGCATTTTAGCCCCGGTCATAACAGGGTATATCCTTCAGTTTACAGGAAGTTTTGAATACGTCTTTTACATGGTGGCGGCTCTGGTTCTGGCTGGGGCGGGGGCTGTGCTGGCACTTCCCCGCTCCCCGATCAAACTCCACGCTGTTGCAAACGGATAATTCGCATGCGTATCAATTATGCGGGGGTGGATGCTTTTCTGCTGGATATGTCCGAAGGAGCATTCCAAGATGCCATACAGGCACGGATATGGGGTTTGGAACAACTCCTGACAGACATGCCTGAAATCCAGACAGTCATTCTGGGAGCCAACAATCTTCTGGTTACTTATGACTGCGAGAGGCATCAGGCCTCAGCCATACGCCAGATGCTCCAGACTGCTTGGGAACAGGCAGGATCGGCCCATATCACCCCGCGCGAACTGGTAATTCCTGTGACATATGGCGGTTTGGAAGGGGAAGATCTGCCATTTGTCGCCAAGACTACTGGCCTATCGGAAAGTGAGGTGGTCGCCTTGCATACTGGCACACCCTACCGGGTTGCCATGGTCGGTTTTTCTCCCGGCTTTGGGTACCTGACCGGCGTGCCACAACCACTGGCCATTCCCCGCCGGAATACTCCGCGTGTTCATGTGGAGCAGAAATCTGTCTGCCTTGGAGGGGGGTTTACCGCCGTCACCCCCAGTCCGGGACCATCTGGCTGGCATGTGCTGGGCAAAGCCCACTGCCCCGACCTGTTTGACGCAGGTGCAAACACCCCCTGCCTGCTCAAAGCAGGTGATATTGTCCGTTTTGTGAGTGCGTGATGCTGGAAGTTCTCACCAATGCGCCCCTGAATACCGTGCAGGACCTTGGCCGCCCCGAAAGCATATCTTACGGGGTGGCCTGTGGCGGCGCGATGGACTGTAACGCCTTTACGCTGGGGAATATTCTTGTTGGGAACAGCCCGGATGCTGCCGGGCTTGAAATTGTGTTTTTCCCTTTCAAAATAAGGTTTCAGCAGGACTGTGTGTTTGCCATTACCGGAGCACCCGCTAAGGTCCGGCTGGATGCAGTACCGCTGCCATCATGCTGGAGCATGATGGCCCGCGCTGGTCAGACGCTGGTCATGGAAGCACCAGAAAAAGGCATGCGGTCCTATCTGACGGTCGCGGGAGGGCTGGACGTTCCACGCGTTTTGGGCGGTCGCGCAACGGACATTAAAGGTGGATTTGGCGGGTTTGAGGGACGCGGCCTGCAAAAAGGTGATCTTCTGCCCTGCGGCAAGAGCACTACCTGTTCCATGCCCACCAACGGTCTGGGACTGGCAGCACTCCCTCAGCTACCACACAAGAACGGCCTAGAACTCCATGTCCTGCCAGCGGCTGAATATGAGGAATTTACACAAGAATCCCAAGCCTGTCTGGTGCAGCAGCAATGGCGCATTACCACACAGGCCAACAGGGTTGGTTTCCGGCTTGAAGGCGACACATCCCTCCAGACCCGGCGCCCGCTCAGCCTGCTATCGCACGGGCTTCTGCCCGGCACTGTGCAGGTACCACCATCAGGCCAGCCCATTATCCAGATGGCAGATGCCAACACCTGCGGCGGATACCCGAAAATTGGCATTATTGCTGAGCCGGACCTGAGCCTTCTGTCCCAGATGCCACCGGGCGGGCTGGTCACATTCCGCATGATCACCCACGAACAGGCCCTGACCCGCTTCCGGGCGCATCGCCAGCACCTTCGGCAACTTGCAGAGCAGATTGATGCTGCAAAAGCCTACATCTTAACCCAATAAGCTCCCTATTATTCTGGAGATAGACCCATGACAGAAAAAACAATTGATATGAATGCTGATCTGGGCGAAAGCTTTGGTCACTACACAATCGGCGATGATGCAGCGATGCTGGATATTGTAACGTCGGCAAACGTAGCCTGCGGTTTTCACGGTGGTGACCCCGAGGTTATGGCGCAGACATTCCAGATCGCCCGTGAAAAAAATGTCGCTGTTGGCGCGCATCCCGGCTACCCGGACCTGTGGGGCTTTGGCCGCAGGCTGATCCCTTTTTCCGTTGGGGAAACAGAACGCCTTATCGCTTACCAGATTGGCGCAGCACAGGCCATGGCCACCTATGCGGGCCACCCCATAGCCTACGTCAAAACACATGGTGCCCTTGGCAACCTGACAGAGCGTGATGCGGATGTCGCTGCTGCAGTGCTGAACGCCATGCAGGCTGTTGACCCGTCGCTTGCTCTGGTGGCAGGCGCATTTGGCGAACTGGAGCGACTAGGGCGCGAACGTGGCATGACGGTTTACACAGAAATTTTTGCCGACCGGGCCTACACAGAAGATGGTCACCTCGTCTCCCGCAAAGAACCGGGGGCCGTTTTGCATGATGTGGACTTTGTTTCCGAACGGGTCATCCGCATGGTCAAAGCGGGCGCTATTGAAACACGTTCAGGCAAAATGCTGCCAACCCAGATGGATACCATCTGCGTCCATGGGGATAATGCACAATCCGTTGCCATTGCACGCACCGTACGGGACCGTCTGGAAGCCGCCGGTATTGCTCTCAGGGCCTTCATATGAACACTAACCCGTCTTTTCCCGCCATCATGGACATGGAGCAACTGAGTTCTGTCATGTCTTGCATGCAGCAGCTTGGAGTGCGTTTGCTGGACTATACAGCACCCGATGGCACTCACATTGTTTTACGTGGGCCAGAACCCATGTCGCCGGACCACTCAACACTGGCCGACTGTGCGCCACCGCCCGCGCCAGCACCGGCGGCACCGGCCTCCAGCCAGCTTGTCGCCTCCATGCATGGGGTGTTCTACATCGCCCCCTCCCCCACGGAGGAGCCTTATGTGCAACCGGGGGACGTGGTGGAAGAAGGGCAGGCCATTGGCATTCTCGAAGCCATGAAAACGCTGACGCGGCTGGAATCTGACTATCGCTGCCGCATCCTGTCGGTGCTGGTCAGGGATGCCACACCGGTAGAACCGGGCACGCCGCTTTTTAGCGTGGAGAAACTGGATGACTAAACCCTTACGTGTCCTGATTGCCAACAGGGGCGAAATTGCCCTGCGCATTGCCCGCGCCTGCCGCCTGATGGGGCTGGAAACCATAGGCGTCTATTCCGAGGCGGATGCAGATCTGGCCCACCTGAACTGTGTGGACACCAAGGTATGCATTGGCCCGGCCAGTGCTGCGCAAAGCTACCTGAATCAGGAACGTATCCTGCGGGCAGCCCAACTGTGCCAGGCCGATATGGTACACCCCGGGTATGGTTTTCTGTCGGAAAATCCCGATTTTGCAGAGGCTGTGGCCTGCGCGGGCCTGACCTTTATCGGCCCGACCGCACAGGTCATGCGCCTGATGGGAGACAAGATCAGCGCCAAACGGGAAATGATTGCAGCCGGTGTGCCATGCCTGCCCGGTTCCGATGGGGCATTGCCTGATACAACACAGGACACGCAACGCATCTGCGATGCCATTGGCTACCCCCTGATTGTCAAGGCTTCCGCCGGTGGTGGTGGCCGCGGCATGCGGATTGTGGAAACTTCGGCAGATGTTGTAGGCGCAGTAACCAACGCCCGGCAGGAAAGTCTTCTAGCATTCGGAAAGAATGACGTTTACGCTGAACGTTTTCTAAAATCCCCACGGCATATTGAAATTCAGGTCATGGCCGACCGCCATGGTAACGCCGTATGGCTGGGTGCACGCGACTGCTCGGTGCAGCGGCGACACCAGAAACTGGTGGAAGAAGCTCCTCCAACCGGCATTCCCGAGCAGAATATTACGACACTCGGGACCAAATGTGCACAGGCCTGCCAGCTCATCGGGTATGTTGGCGCAGGAACATTCGAGTTTCTCTACGAAGACGGGCAGTTCTATTTTATTGAAATGAACACCCGCCTGCAGGTTGAGCACCCGGTAACGGAAATGACCTGCGGCATTGATATCGTGCGCGAACAGATAGCCGTGGCCCTTGGTAACCCTCTGTCCTTCACCCAAGATGATGTGCAGTGCGTCGGACATGCCATTGAATGCCGGATTAACGCGGAAAACCCTGATACTTTTTTGCCCCACCCCGGAAAAATCACGCAATGGTGGCCTGCAGGCGGACCGGGCGTACGCATGGACAGTCACATTTATGAATCCTACGTGGTTCCCCCCTATTATGACTCCCTGATCGCCAAACTGATTGTGCATGGTTCCAGCAGGGAAGACGCCATTGAACGCATGCGCGCCGCACTGGATGAAACACGCATTGGCGGCATCTGCACCACCATTGCACTCCAACAGCGCGTCCTACAGGCAGAAGCTTTTCTTTCTGGCACGGTTACTGTTCACTCACTGGATAAAGGATTGATGAAATAACCATGCCACATCATGACAATCCACTGGTTGATCTGCTGACAAGACTTGTCCCCCGCATGCGCGAATATGGATGGTGTCCTGCGATGTTCCTATGGGGGGAGGTCAGATCAAACTTGACCTCGCCCCACAAAAAACTGCCGAAGTGGCGCACCACTCCGCAACTCCGGCAGCCGCCATTGTCCAGACGGTTGATGCACTCAGCCCTGAGATGGGCATATTTTCTGAAGCTGTGGTGGAAGAAGGGCTTCATGTGTCCCAGAACACCATTCTGGGTTTTGTCGATGTGGGTCCGCTGCGTCTGGCGCTGGAAGCCCCTATTGCCGGCACAATGCTGCTCTGCCTTGTGCCGGTCAATTCGGTGGTGGGTTACCACCAGCCGTTTTCCGTATCCAGCCAGACTAATGCCCGTTCCGCGCTTCTCGCGTTGCAGTGCCCTATTAAAGGATTTTACCCCAGTGGAATGTTTTATCACCCAGCCCGTGCATGAAGCGGCCATTGCGTTCCTGAACAGTCATGGCATTGCAACGCGTTATGCCTCAAGCCCGGACATGCAGACTGTCACAAGGGAGATTGGCTCTGCCGACGCTGTCATAACCCGCGATCTGGGGCTGGACAGACAGGCCATTCTTGCGGCTCCCAACCTCAAGATCATCAGCTGTCATGGCGCAGGCACCAACAGGATTGATGTCACAACGGCCTATGAGCGTAGTATTCTGGTCACCAACACCCCCGGTGCCAACAGCCAGTCTGTTGCAGAACTGACTGTGGGGCTGATACTGGCGAGTGCACGCAACATCTGTCAGGCCGATCATGCCGTACGCCAAGGTAACTGGGACTTCAGATATTCCGCACAGGGGATCGAACTGCACGGCAAAACCCTAGGGCTGATTGGCTTTGGAGCCATTGCTCAGAAAGTGGCCACCATTGCCAGCAAGGGGCTGGGCATGCGTTGCATTGCGTGGTCCCCCAGTGTGCCAGCCGCGGTCTTTACCAAACATGGCGTGGAGCAGAGCCATAATCTGGAAGAGCTTCTGAAAAATGCGGATGTCGTCTCCATCCACAGGTCCGGTAAAACGACTGACAAACCGATTATCGAGCATCCACTCTAGCGCTCATGCGCAGCCATGCCATCCTTGTCAACGTCGGGCGTGGATTTGCCGTGGACAGTGCGGATCTGGCTCAGGCGCTGGAAGATGGACAACTGCATGGCGCAGCTCTGGATGTGCTCCAGCAGGAACCTCCGCCTCGGGACGCCCCCCTGCTTCGGGCACCATCTCTCATTGTGACCCCGCATCTTGGCGGCACAACGCAAGAAGCCCTGCAACGGCTGGCGCTGATATGCGCCAATCAGGTATGGGACGTACTGACAGGGAAAAAACCCGAGCATCTTGTACTGGCGCGCTAACCGCCAAACCCATACAGACATGCCACAATAGGCAATTTATGACCCTTTCATCCTCAGCTTATGTCCACGATGGTTTGCACGGGCGCATGCGCCTGTGGGCTATGACCGCCATTACCTTGTCCATTCTCCTGTCTATTCTGGACTACTCCTCGGCCAATATTGCTTTGCCGGTTATGGCGCGGGATTTGGGTGTATCACCGGCGCGGTCCATCTGGATTGTCAATGCTTACCAATTTGCATCGCTGGTAACGCTGCTTCCGTTTTCCTCCCTTGGTGGCCGCATTGGCTATGCACGCATGTGCCAGATTGGCACTATTGTTTTTCTGGTCGCCTCCGTTCTGTGCGCGGTTGCCTCCTCCCTTGCGTTCATGATGTTTGCGCGCGCGCTCCAAGGCATCGGCGGGGCCTGTATCATGAGCGTCAACCTGGCTTTGGTGCGTCTGGTTTACCCTACGGCGGAACTAGGCAAAGGTATTGGGCTGAATGGTCTTATGATCGGCTTGGGAGTTGCCATGGGGCCGAGCCTTGGGGCCTTTATTCTCGCAATTGCCAACTGGCACTGGATTTTCTGGATCAATATCCCACTGGGCGGCATGGCTCTGGTAATGGGCATGATGGCGCTGCCAAAAACGCAGCATTACACAAATTCATTCGATTTTTTTCATGCTCTCCTAACGGTTGCAGGACTTGGCTTACTTGTTATCGGTCTGAACATTTGTGCACACGGGCAGCGTATCCTTCTTGGCAGTGCGCTGTTATGTGGAGGATGCGGACTTATTTTCCTGCTCTGGGGGAGACAGAACAAAGCCGACTTCCCCCTCTTTCCTGCCGACCTGCTTTCTCTCCCCGTCATGCTGCAGGCGAGTTCTGTCGCCATACTCAGCTTCATCGCCTCCAATTTTTTCCTGATCTCCATCTCGTTCATTCTGCAAGATAACTTCGCCCGCTCCGCCGTTGTCTCCGGCCTACTCATTACTGCGTGGCCCATTGGCGTTGTTCTGGCCTCCCCCATATCTGGCAGACTGGCAGACAGGTTTTCCAGCACCTTGCTGGCGTCCTTTGGGTTGCTGGTCATGGCCTGTGGGTTTGCCTGCCTGTGGTCAAGACCGCTTACGGCTGGCAATCTCTCCATTGCTGCCAGTATTTTTCTGGCGGGGACGGGTTCTGGTCTGTTTCAGCCCCCCAATAATCGCATTATCATGAGTTCCGCCCCCAAAGGACGAGAAGGAGGGGCCAGCGGTGTTGTCTCCCTCTCTCGCCTGTCCGGGCAGACACTCGGCGCAACGGCTGTTGCTCTGGTCTATCGTTTATACGCAGGCCATGCAGCACAGACTTGTCTGGCCATGGCCACAACCATCGCTTTTGTGGCTTCCATGGCCAGTTTTTACAGGTCACGCCAAAAATAAACCGACCGACCAACGAAGGCGTATATGGTTTGTCCTGTTTTTATGAACAACACCGCCAGGGTCTGTATTTTTTGATCTTAGCCTTAAAAAAGATCATTTTTCACAATAGTTTTCCTACATTATATTTTTATTCTTCCATGAGGAGAGTAAATAGATGAATACTGAAACAACGACTGAACAGCCCGTTCCACCTTTCCATCTTGCTTTTCCGGTAGACAATCTGACCGAAGCGCGTGCATTCTATGGTGATAAAATGGGGTGCAGCGAAGGTCGTAGCTCCTCTGACTGGGTCGATTTTGACTTCTTTGGCCATCAGATTGTCGCGCATATGGCGGACTGTTCCAACAACCGCCTCCACCTGAGTAGTGTGGACAACCACGCAGTTCCGGTTCCGCACTTTGGTGTTGTCCTGAACATGCCACAGTGGGAAGAACTTTCTAAAAAACTTATCGATGCAAAAACAAAGTTTGTTATTGACCCTTACATCCGCTTTAAAGGGCAGCCGGGTGAACAGGCAACAATGTTTTTTTATGACCCGTTCGGAAATGCGATCGAAATCAAGGCATTTGCCGACCTGAAAAGTCTTTTTGCCAAATAACATACGACTCTTCTTTTCCGGTCGCTTATGCGTACCGGAAAAGAAGATGTGACAGATATTGCTTCGACAAAATTGATTATAAAAAAGAGCCCGTTTGTACAGATATTAAACATTGCTTGCGGCACTCCGCACAAACAACACGAACATAAAAAATATTCAATCTTCGGGTTTGGGACTACATGTTCCAGCAGTAATATTTAGAAAACCACCCATCACCTCATGACATCCTGAATACAAAACACACAATATTTTCAACATATTGGAACAAATTTTCCACTCCCCTACCAACATCGTCCACTGTTCCTGTTGCTTGAAAAATCCAAGGTGAAAAAAAATAATTGCTTGGTCCCAAAAAATATCGTTTTCCGAATTCACACACCAATAATATTGTTATTTCGAAACGATATTGCCGGGGTGCAGAATCGGCCTACATATAAAAGGGTCTTCGTAATGATATTGGGGTGAGCCCAGCCAACCCAAAACATTACTGTCACAATGGCATATCCTGTCCTGTTTTTTCTTTGTGCTGAAATGCGCTTTAGGTTGTTCCCCGTCGCAGTTACGCGGTCCCCTGTTGAGCCAAGGAGTATGTTTGATGCGACAAAAGGTCTCCCCCACCGATAAAAAACTGTGGATCAGCACTGTCGTGTTTGCCACAATTTTTTCAACCAATTGCACCGTAGCCGCCACAACGGCAGGCACTGTCAAAAAAGCAGCCTATCATGACAATGCTGTTGCAAATGGTCCTGTAAAAGTAACGCAGACCAAAACTACATCCAGACCGGCATCCGCCATGGCGGTAAAAACAACATCGCATCACAGCGTGAACAGCCGTTCCAGCGAAGAAGTGATGGTTGCTGCAACACGCGTTATCGGCAAATCCGCCACGTCTCCCTCCACGCCCGTACACAGCACAACCCCTGTTACTGTCATCAGTGGTGCCGAACTGGCCGCAACCGGGCAAAGCAACGTCATGCAGGCGCTTGCCCAGCTCTCTCCGGCCATCACCTCCCCTTCCGTACCGGGTATCGGGGGAAACGCCTTTACACAAACGATGCAGCTCCGTGGCCTTTCGGCTGACGAAACGCTGATTCTGGTCAATGGTCATCGCCGCCACATTGGTGCAAACTTTAACGCCAATGCAGGCCCGAACTGGGGCACTGAGCCCGCAGATATCGGCCTGATCCCCATGAGCGCAATTGATCATGTAGAAGTCATTACCGAAGGTGCCACCGCACTCTATGGTCAGGACGCACTGGCAGGTGCGGTGAACATTGTTCTCAAATCTGACCGGCACGGTGGTTCAGTCAATTTCAAGAATAGTGGTTTCTATGGTGGAGACGGGCAAGGCATTGATGGTACAGCCAACATGGCCTTTGCACTGGGCCATCAGGGTGGTTATCTGGACCTCGCAGCACAGATCGTTCACCAGCTTCCTGCGTTCCGCAACGGCGACTATAAAAACAGCAGCCGTTACCCTAATGACATGTATTACGCCCTGCCCGATGGCAGCTCAGACCCGCGCTCAAACCGTAGCCGTGACGTACAACGCTCCAACGGCTTGCCCAAAAAAACGACGGAAACCCTCTCCGCCAATATGAGCGTTCCGGTTACCGACACAATCAATCTGTATTCCACGTCCACATATGGGCATCGTAATGTCAGCGTTGGTCAGGCATACCGCTCCGCTGCGGACGACCTGACTGTCACAGCGCTGTGGCCCAATGGCATGCAGCCTTACTACCTGATGGAACAGAATGATTTTGAAGTTGATAACGGCTTCAAGGGTCATAATCTGGGCTTTGCGTGGGACGCCTACGTCAATTACGGCAAGGACATGCAGTCTTATGATCTGAAGGATACGGACAACGCATCCTACGGCACAGCCAGCCAGACGCGCTTCCACACAGGATCTGCTGCCTCCAGCGAACTGACGGCAGGTTTCAAGGCATCACGCAACATCAATGTCGGCTTCCTGCCCAAACCCGTAGGTTTGGAGTTCGGGGCAGAATACCGCCGCGACACCTTTGAGCTGGGCGCGGGTGAATACGCGTCCTACGCATCGGGTGGCGTACCCATCCTAACCGGGCCTGATGCAGGCAAGACCGCAGCACCAGGTGCTGCTACCCATGCAGGTAACCCAGATTACGTTGCTGGAAAATACACGCGCGACGTTTTTGACGGCCACGCCAATCTGGACTTTTACATAACCCCCAAATGGGAATGGACACTCGGTGGCCGCACGGTGGCCTACCACAACTACCCAGTTGTCTCGACTGGTTCTATTGGCACGCGCTATAACTTCAACAAACGCTGGTCAATTCGTGCCAATATCAACACGGGTTACCGTCCACCAACCTTGGCCAGACCTATTATTACTACAATTCACCGCAGGCGACCTATTCCACACTCTCCCTGCCAAACAACAGTCAGGCCGCTCAGGCCCTCGGTGCAGGCAAGCTCAAAGGCGAATATTCGCGCAGCTTTACCGTTGGGGTGGATGCAACTCCGGTGGATGACTGGCACGTAACCGGCAACCTGTACTACATTGCCATTAACGATCGCCTTGCCAGCACCACAACGCTAGGCGGCAGCTTTGTTGCCCAAACCCTGAGCGCCAACGGCATGGGTAATGCAACGTACGCGTCTTACTACTCCAACCCGGTCAACACCAACACATGGGGTGGTGACCTGACAACAGACTACACGCTCCGCACCAAACTCTATGGTGCTTTCCGCTTTGCATTCAGCGTCAACTTCTCTGACAACGAAGTGCGTAGCTACAACAGCACACCCAACGTTCTTCAGGCTAACGGGCTATCCTCCTACAATGCCTACGCCGTGGCGGAACTTATTCACTCCAGCCCCAAAAACCGCGAAACCCTGAGCGTAAACTGGACCAAGGGCAAATGGTCTGTTGCGGTTGAAGAAATGCGCTACGGTTCCAGTGTTTTTATTGCAGCGCCAAACCTGCCCACCAACCTGTGGACAGAAATCCAGCCTGCATTCATCACAAACATGGAAATAGGCTACAAAATCACCCCGAAATGGCGTATCGCCATTGGGGCTGACAACCTTGGCAACAAATATCCAACACGGGTCAAAGCTGCCGCAGCTGCATCAAACAATAATCTATTCAAATACCCGACTTCTTCCGCATATGGATACTTTGGTGGCATGTATTACGTGAATACTTCCATCAATTTCTAAATTTGAGTAAATTTACAGATAAAGCCCTGATGGTGTTGACCATCAGGGCTTTTTGCATTCAGGGATGACGACTGGCAGAACGCCCGGCATCATCCTCACTATCGAACAGGACACGGCCCATTGCCTCGAAATCCAACGAGCGGAGATCGACAAAACCCCGAGGGGCATCCGTCAGGCTGATGATCCGTATTGTGTCTTCCCTGCGCCAGATCACAGGTTTTCGGATTATGGGAGTGTCCGGATTATGGACAAAAACGTAACCTCCATCGGTCCCGGAACGCCGCCGACAGAAGAGAGGGATTGGCGCCGGCCCCGGCAAGGGCGTAGGCCGGGAGGGTTCTGAGAATGGCCAGATCGGCCTCGGAAGGCCAGATGCCCAGTGGCATGGGAGACGGTCCTCCCGGCTGGAAATCCGCCGACCGGAAGCGACGAAATAAGCCGCGCGCGAGCACGTGGAGCATTCCGCTATTCCTATCGAGGCGATCGCCGCCGACGCCGGCTTCCGTGATCGCTAGCGTATGCACCGGGCCATTCCCGGAGCGTTTAGCCAGCCACCTCAGGCCAAGCGCCGAAATGCCAGCGCCACGTGACATCACGTCGTTTATAGACAGCTACGAGGGGTAGAACGAACCGCTGCGCGGGATTGGTGTGATGTGGAGGTCTGTCACCACAGCGTGAGTGATCTGTTTTATTTGGAG
>NZ_BAJU01000041.1 GCF_000613865.1 Acetobacter okinawensis JCM 25146 | reverse complement strand
GCCGATTCCGACCCCGCCCAGCGCTTTGCCGCCCGGCTGGAGGAGGCCCGCGCGGCCTTTGGTGTTGGCGCTTTTCTGGAGGCGCGCGGTATCCTGACCGTGGCTTTGGAGGACGACCCCGAAGAAGCAGTGCGGCCGGAGGTCAGCTTTCTGCTCGCTGCCTCCGAACTGCTGAGCGGGAACATGGATGGCGCGTTCCTGCTTGAAGGCCCGTGGCCTGATAACGAGCAGCGGGCCACACAGCTCTGGCGCGGTCTCTACCTTGCCTCCCGAGGGGGGCACGAGGCAGAGGCGGCGCATCTGCTGGCGCGCGATTTTTCCCGTCTGGATAACTACCCCAACAGTGTGCGCAGCGTACTGCTGCCCTTTGCCGCAGAGCAGATTGGCCGTTACGGCTCTGCGGAGGACCTGAGCGTGCTGGACAAGCTGCCCAAGGGAGCAGCCTACACGCTGGCAAGCGCTTTTCGTGACCTGCGCACGGGTAGGCGCTCTCAGGCGTATGATGCGTTTAACGCGCTTTCGGTCGATCCGGACCCCGTGGTGGCGGAAAAGGCGCTGGAGCAGAAGATCTCGCTCGACATGTCCGACGGCAAGCTGACCCCGGTTGCCGCGGCCGATATGTTCAGCAGCCTTATGCCCGATGCCCGTCTGGCCGGACGGGAGGCCACGGTGCGGCTGTTACAGGCCGATGCCTACATGCGTGCACACAAGTGGCCCGAGGCACTGGCAACACTGGACCTTGTCAAAGACACACCCGAGCAGGTGTCCGAACCTGTGCTGTCCCCCATGCTGTTCCAGACCCTTGCCGCCGTGGCGTCCGAGGTGGTCAAGGACACGGACCGCGATGCCATTCTGCACGGTGCGGCCATGCTGCGCGCCCATCTGTCCGCCTTGCAGCCGGGGACCAAAAAAGGCGAGATTCTGATGGCTTACGGCAAAATGCTGCTGGGCCTTGGTCTGGCGGACGAGGCGCAGCAGGCGTTCTCCGATGCCGTACCCATGCTGGACTCGCCCGAGCTCAAGGCGTTGGCAGGGCAGGGGCTGGCCGAATCCTATATTGCGCTCAAGGACCTTGATGGCGCGACCGATGTGCTCAAACGCACCGATGACCCCAGCCTGCCGGATGACATGAAGTCCTCCCGCCGTCGCCTTCAGGCCCGGATCAATCTCGCCCGAGGCGACCAGACGGCAGCCCTTGGCCTGCTGAACGGGGACAGTTTTGCCGACTCGCTGGACATGACCGCTCGCATCCACGAAAGCCGGGGCGAATGGCCCGCCGCCGTGGCCAGTGTGCGCAAAATGGCGGAGGCGGATATTCCCCCCCACGGGCCACTCAGCGCCCCGCAGCAGACACTCGCCCTGCGTCTGGCCTCCGATGCGTCTCAGGCATCGGATGCACAGACACTGGCATGGCTGGCACAGCTTGTGGGCGACCGCACTATGGATGGGGAGAGCGGGCGCGTGTTCCGCCTGCTAACGCAGGTGGGTGCGCCCAAACCCGCCACCCCCGGAGCCACACCGGCAGCCACAACACCAGCCCGCCCGTAAGGTTACGGGTCCGGGGTCAGCCCCCCAGTAGCAGCCGCGCCCAGTGTGGCAGGGCGGGGCTGCTGGTTAGCAAAAACACCAGCAGCAGGCCAAGGGCTGCGGGCAGGGCCGTCGGGTAGCGCCAGACGGGGCGCGCACCAGCAAGGGGGGCGGCCTGTACAAAGGGGGTGTGGAACTGCCCCCGCACCGCGCGCACGCCCAGCAGCACACAGCCCGCAAACAGCATAAAGGCCCACAGCCCGCCCAACCCTACCCATGCCCCGCATGCGCAGAGCAGCAGCATATCCGCGCCGGACAAAAAATTGCCCCGCAGGCGCACGGACAGGCCAAACAGCCCCAGCCCCCCAGTACCCAGCCCACACAGGCCCCAGCAATGGCGCTGGCCGCATGGCCCAGCACCGCACTAGCCAGCAACCCGCATAACAGCAGGGGCATGAGCAGGGCATTGGGTAGCCAGCCCTCGCGCCGTTCAAACTGGACCAGCAGGTTGGCAAGGTTAAGGGCGACCGCATCGACCAGCGCAGCCAGAGGGGAGGCGTTGAGTAGCAGCGCAAGGGTACAGGCGGCCACCAGCAGGCAACCGGCGACCAGCTCATGCTGCTGCGTAAGGCGGTCCTTTGTGCGGGGGCGCATGCCGCAGGCCACGGGCAACCAGTGCAGCGCTACCGAACAGACGCGGATGGAGGCAGGGAACCATAAAGCCACACAGACCCCTGCAAGCTGCCGGGGCCGTACGGGCCAGCAGGCTCCAGAGCAGCATGGCAAGGGTCGCTGCGGTTTGCAGGGTTGTCTCATTCAGCCTGATGGTGCGCATGGTCAGCTCGCTATGGCCACGGGGTGGTACGGCCCCTTCCTGCCCTGCCATAGCGCTGTGTGGCGCGTCTGTCATCGGGGGGAGTGTTGCGCTTTTACGGGCGGGGCGGCTGTGCGTGGGGGAATAAATCTGTGGCTATCGGGGGCAAGGGAGTCTATTATGCCCGGACCTGCCATGAGCGTGGGTGCCACGCAGCACCCGCTACGGCACTGCATACCACACAAAGGGAGCTGGCATTTTATGCTGGAGGCACTGTCATCCCAGACCGCGCTGACCCACAGCGGGACGGACCTGTTTGCATTGGCCGAAAGGCGCCTGCAATGGCTGGAGGCCCGCCAGTCTGTTCTGGCTGGTAACGTGGCCAATGCCAATACACCGGGTTATGTCTCCAAGGATGTCTCGCCATTTTCGGGCGTGCTGCAGGACCAGATGACCATGGCCATGGTCCAGACCGAGCCGGGGCATATGGCCGGGCCGGGCAACACCGCACGGGCGCGCAAGACCACGGGTGGCACCACCTCCATAGATGGCAATGAAGTCCGGCTGGAAGATGAACTGGGCAAAATAGCCGATACCAACGACCAGCAGCGTTTTGCCACCACGGTTTACACCCGCTACATGGGCCTGTTCTCCACCGCGCTTGGCACCAGTTCGTAAGGACGGAAGCAGCAGATGGATTTTACAAACACAATTGGCGTTTCTGCCGATGGCATGCGTGCTCAGGCCGAGCGCCTGCGTGTGTCGGCCGAGAACCTTGCCAATAAGGATACCACCGGCTCTACCCCCGGTGCGGACCCCTACCGCCGCAAGACCATTACCTTCCAGACTACACTGGACCAGGCTACGGGGGCGTCGAGTGTGAAGGTCAAGTCCATCGGGCAGGACCACACACCGTTTGAAACACGTTACGACCCCTCCCACCCTGCGGCGGATGCCAAAGGTTATGTGAAGGTGCCGAACGTGAACACCATGGTCGAGATTATGGACACGCATGACGCCCAGCATTCGTATGAAGCGAATCTGAACACCATGCAGATCACCCGCTCCATGCTGACCCGCACCATCAATCTGATGAAATAAGGCCCTAGGCCAGCAGAATACTGGAGTGCTCTGTCCGGTGCTATGCATGGCGCTGGTCCATGGTGCTTTGTATTGGAGTTGACCCGGCCATAGCCGAGTAAAAACATGAACTCTTTTGGTTTGTCTCCCCTCCTGCGGCAGGCGTTGCAGGGGCAGGATATTACGCATTATCGGGCGGAACTGCTGAATAAAGCCGCGCAGAAGCCGGATGCGCAAATCCTGCTCGATCTGGCGCTGATCATGCAGTTGACGTTTGAAAACGAGCAGGCCGAAGCCTTTTTAACCGCAGCCTCAAGCTCCAGCAGACCTTTAACCTCGCTCGCGCGGACAAGGATGCCCTGCGGCTGCTGGTGGTAAAAACCCCCGGAGACCTGACCGCCAACACCCCCATTGAGTGCATTCTGGAAAACGCACCTGTCCATATGGATGTGGTGTATGTGGGCGCGGGCCTTGCATGGCCGCAGGAACTCCCCCCGTATGACCTGATTTTTGTGGCTGTGGGCGAGGCAGATACCCACAATGCCGTACTGGCCGATCTGGCAAAAGCACTGGCCCACAGCCCGGTGCCGGTGCTGAACAGGCCGCAGTATATTCCCCAGCTCTCCCGCTCGGCGGCCTATGACCTGCTGCACACGGTGCCGGGCCTGCATATGGCCCAGACCTATCGGCTGGAGCGCAACACATTGCAACAGATTGGCGCAGGGCAGGTGGCACTGGAGGCGTTGGGCCTTAATCTGGCTTATCCGTTTATTGTGCGCCCACTGGGCCTGCATGGCGGGATCGGCCTGAGCAAAATAGACAGACCTGCGGACCTAAGCGCTTATCTGGCCGATGTGGGGGCCGAACTGTTCTTTGTCGCCAACTTTATCAACTATGCATCGGACGACCAGCTTTACCGCAAATATCGTGTGGTGCTGGTGGAGGGGCGGCCTTATCTGGCGCATATGGGTATTTCCGCACACTGGATGGTGCACTACCCCTATAAGGAAATGAAGGAATTCGCCTCCCGCCGGGAGGAGGAAGCCCACGCCATGCTCCATTTTGATCAGGAGTTTGGCCAGCGCCACGCTGCCGCCCTGAGCGGTATTTATGACGCCGTAAAACTGGATTATTTTGGTTTTGACTGTGCTGAAACAACAGACGGCAGGCTGCTGGTGTTTGAACTCTCCAACGCCCTGATTATCCACGCCTGTGATGATGCGCTCGTTTTCCCCTATAAACTCCCGCAGATGCACAAAATCTTTGCGGCATTTTATACCATGCTCAAAAACCGGGTCCGGGTGCTGGCGGCTCCGTAAGCAGGTCGCGCGCTTTTGGGTATGGGGGCCAGTGCGGTGCTATTGGTGCCGCGTCTGGTCCGGCCTGTCTGGCGTATGCTCCGGTCCCATTGTCTGGTCATGCTGTACCCCCGCTGTTCTCGCACGCATGTGGGCGTGTTTGGGGCTGACTGACTAATCCGTTCTATGCAGATGTTGCGTGCTTTCTGCCTGTTGTGGCAGAGGGGCGGCTTTGTGTTTTTTGGGGAATTATGCGCCCTGTTTGGCACTTGTCGCAGAGTGCTGCGGTACCTGTGGCCATGGCCTGAGCGCCAGCCCGGTGGGGCGCTGAGGTAGCCTGTCAGGCAAAAAAATACCCCCGGCTTTCGCCGAGGGCACTTTTTGTCGACTGTCTCAGTAAGATTACTGGAACAGGGACAGGATGTTCTGGGACTGACCGTTGGCGATCGAGAGGGACTTGATGGCCAGGGACTGCTTGGTCTGCAGGGAGGTCAGCTTTGCGCTTTCTGCGGACATGTCAGCATCGGTCAGGGCGCCAACGCCGGTCGTCAGGTTGTCAGAAACCGTCTGGCCGAAGGTGGTCATGTTGGCGATGTTCTTGGTGTTCTGACCCAGTTCAGAGGTCACGTTCGTCATAGCCGTGATGGCTTTCTGAACAGCGGCAATGGCTTTGGTCAGGTCGAAGTCGCCCGATGCACCGCCCCAGGAAGCGGAGAGGCTGCCATCGGTGGTGAGGAAGCCGTTGGCGGTTGCCAGGCCGTTGCTGTCAACGCCGGTGGACAGACCCAGAGCTTCGGACAGGGAGGCCGTGGAGCCGGTCCCGGTAACGCCGCTCACACCGTTGATGATGCTGAACAGGTTGCTGATGGTTGCCGTGCTGCCCTGCAGGCCGGTCACGTACACAACGCTGGCAGCGGTGATGCCGTTGAAGGAACCCGTGGTGGATGCGCTGGAGGAGCTGACCAGCAGGTTCACGCCGTTGGTGGTGGCGTTGGTTGCAATGGTGTCGATCTGCTTCAGATAACCCGTGATTTCGGTGTTGATCTGGGCGAGGGAGGTGGAGCTGCCTTCGTTGCTGCCGATCGTGGTGACGGCTGCCTGGACTTCAGCCAGAACGGACAGGATCTGGTTGGCTGCGCTGTTGGTGGAGCTCACAACGGTGGAAGCGAAGGACAGACCGTCGTTCACTGCGCCCTGACCGGCAATGTTGCCGTTCATCTGCGAAGCAATACCGAAAGCAGCCGGGCTGTCGGAAGCGTTGGCAACTTTTTTACCGGTGGAAACGGCGTTTTCCGTTGCGGACAGAGCGGTCTGGGTTGCGTTCAGGGTTTCCAGAGCAACCATTGCGGAGGTGTTGGTGTTAATCGAAAGGCTCACGTTGTGATCTCCAGTTCGGTGGGCAGATGCCCTTGTTTCAAAGCTGAATAAACTCCCGAACGGCTAAGAGAAGGTTAACGCGATCATTTTTTTTTGAAGGCCGTGCAAAAAGTTCCCTCACCTTCGGCGCGCAGGTCTTCACAATCAGGGTTGGGTGCAAAAAACTGGCAGTTTTTCGGGTGTTTTTGCGTTGTGTTTTTTTTGGGTGGACATAAAAAAACCTCCCCCACAAGGGAGGAGGTCCGGGCTGGAATCCAAGGGAACTCCAGCCAATACGGTTACTATTGGTTGTTAACCGTTAAGCACTTGCGCGGTCTGGGGCGGTGTCCTGTGCTTTTTCCAACGCGCGCAGGTAGGGCCGCTCCTTGGTCAGGGTTGCGGGCATGGGCATGTCCAGCGTGTCGGCAAAGCGGGTCGGGGCTGGGGTGTCCTGCGGCTGTGTGGCCTGTGTGGCGGCAAGGGCTGCGGCACTGCTGGCAGCCGTTGCACTTTCCAGCGCGGATTGCACAAGCTGCTGGGCCGTGTGCTGTGCGCTCTGGCTGGCCTGCTCCAGTTTTTCCAGTGTTTCCTCAATTGCCAGACGTGCGGTTTCGGCCTGTGTGATCAGGCTTTCCATCCGCCGTTCCTGCGAAGGCACCTGCGTGAGAACCGAGTCCAGCCGGTCCGCGACCGAATCGGCCTTGGTGGCCATGTCATCCAGCTCGGTGCCGGTGACCTTGGCCTGCTCGATCATGCGGCTGAGCGGGCGACCGCTGACCTCGCCTGCCACGCGCAGCTTGTCCACGCCTTCTTCTGCCTGATTGACGCTGCTTTCCAGCTTTTCCACCAGTTCGAGCAGGCTGGCCCGGTCGCGCTTGAGGCCACCCAGCACCCGCCCAAGGTAAAAGCTGTAAATAATGCCAAGGAACAAGAAGACGGAGAGGATGATCTCTATGATCATCTGGATCTGTGTGAACATCATTCAGGTGACCCTCCAGTCTGATCCTGTGTTGTCGCAGCGTTTGGCTGCGGGTGGGGGGGCTGTGGCGGTACGCCAAGGGGGGGCGGCAGGTGGTGTTCCTCCGGCGGGACAAGCCTGCGCTGGATCTTGACTGCGTTCTTGTTGCCAAGCTTGCCCAGTCGGCCGTCAAACAACGGAGTCTGTCCGCATTGCAAGCGGATGGGGAAGGGCGCGCCCTGCTTGTGTGGGAAGGTCATGAGTGAGCCGATCTTGAGGTTGAGCACCTCGGAGAGCGGGACAATCTTCTCGTCAAACACGGCGGAGACCTGCGCGTCCGTTTCCAGAATTTCGGAAAACAGATGGTCTTCCCAGATCGAGTCGCGGCCGAATTTTTCCCCCATGAACTGCTGGGAGAGCTGGTCACGCACCGGCTCCAGCGTGGCATAGGGGATAATCAGGTCCATGTTGCCGGTGCGGTCTTCCATATCAATATGGAGCTTGGCCAGCACCACGGCGTTGGAAGCGCGGGCAATTGCCGCAAAGCGGGAGCTGACTTCCAGCCGCTCAAACGTCAGGTCCACATTGCATACGGGGCTGAAGGCAACGGACAGGTCGTTCAGGGTCAGGGTGATCAGTTTTTCAATCAGTGCGCGTTCAATGGCGGTATGGGGGCGTGTTTCCACCCCTGCGTGCCCAACCCCGCGCGGACCACCCATAAGAATGTCGATAATGGAGTAGGACATGGCCGAGTCCACAACGACCAGCCCGTAGTTGTCCCACTGAACAGCCTTGAACACCGCAAACATGGAGGAGGACGGCACAGCCCCCATGTAGTCGCCAAAGCGCAGCGAGCGAATGCCCTCGATTGTTATTTCAACGTTATCATTGGTGAAGTTGCGTAAGGTCGCGGACAGGATGCGTACAAGCCGGTCAAAAACAATTTCCAGCATGGGCAGGCGTTCGTAGGCCACAAACCCGGCCTTGATAACGCGCTCCATGCCGGTTTCTTCCGGCTCGTCAAACCCGCCAAAGGTGTGGCCCAGCAGGTTGTCAATTTCGGACTGGTCGAGCAGGTGGCTGCCAAACGGGTCTTCCTCCGGCGTGGCTTCGGGTTCGCCATGCTCGGTGCCAGCATCGTGCGCGTCCGGGTGATCGGTCCCGTCATTTTCCGGTGCAGCGGCGGAGTGGTCGTCCTGCGCAGGGTCAGCGTGCGCGGCCTCACCCTGCGGCGCGGTGTCCTGTCCCTCTTCCGTATGCGGGGTGTCGGGGGCTGCGTCTGCTTCGGGTTCGTGGGGGCCCGGGCCTGCTGCTGTGTCGTCTACATCCTGCATGTGGTTTGTCGCTACGGTTCCTGAAAGGGGGCTGTTTACGCGGGTGTCAGAAGCAGGAGCGCTTTACTGGACAAGGAATTCAACAAGATACAGGTTTGTCACCTGCAAGGGAGCAAGCTGGGCACGCAGGCGGCGCAGAATGGATTCGCGCAGCCGGTAAATGCCATTCCCACGGATGTCCTGCGGGCGTGTTTCGTGCAGGTAGGTCTGGAACACGTCCTGAATTTCGGCAATCCGGTCCTGCAATGCGGCCTCGTTGGGGACGCCGCTGATTTCCACCTTGGCGGTCAGCTTGACGTAAACAGGGTGCCCGCCTGATGTATCAAGGTTGGAGACCATGGGCGGAATACCCAGCAGAATGGGCGGATGCATGGCGGCTGCGGCCTTGCTGCCCACGTTCTGCTTGAGCTTGGACGTAAAGATTTTATCCTTTTCCCAGAACACGCCACCGCCAATAAGGAGAACAAGACCGGCAGCACCCGCCATCATCAGTTTCCGCTTGGACTTGGGGGCGTCTGCTCTGGGAACTGCTGCGGCAGCATCTGCTTCTTGTGCGCCGGTTACAGTCTCGCTCATGTCTGGTGGGCTCCGGAATGGTTAATCAAATACACCTGTTATCAGTTTAACCGTTGCTGCGCACCTACTCAATGGTGGAGAGGCAGGCTTATTGCACGTGCACGCACGCAAAATGGCGTATCTGTGAGTACGCTCATTATAAATCCACTATGTGATTTGATGATTTATTTAAATTGTAAACATGTTGCGGATTAGGCCGGGAAATTTTCCAGAGGCCCGGAAGATTGTTATGCTTGGAAGACAACAGCGTTGCGCTGGCACAAAAGTGGCAGGCGCTGGCAGATCAGGCGCAGCCCGTCGGGCGGTTGCAGGCTCCGCTGAAGACATACTATTTTTACGTAAACTAACCACATGGCCCACATGGGCGTGTGTGCTCATGTGGGTCAGCAGTGCCTGGTGGTTGGCTCGGGGTCAGGCGGGTGTCTCGTGTGGGTGCCCCAGAGCAATAAATGGCTGGCCGAACAGATGGAACCAGAGCCGTTCCATAATGTGTCCGGCCATATTGTTGGCGCGGACCTCCAGCACGGCTTTTAACAGCACATCCTTGGGTACAGCATGCACGGCGCTGTTGCGTACGCCAAAAACAGCCGCATAGGGGAACACGCCCAGCGTGGCCTGAGCCGCTTTTTTCTGCAAAGCATCGTAGCCGATCCGGCCAAAAAAATCGGCAGCAATATTTGTGCCGTTTGCAACGCCATAATACGCAAAATACAGGTTGGAAATTAAAAACGCACCCTCATCATAAGAGTAGATCGGGCCCCAGTTATAAAGCGAAAAAATTTCGTCACGGGTGGGTTTGCCCGTTTTGGCCATGTAGCTTTTTATCAGGTGTTTGGGTGGAAAGTTGTACTTCCACTGGGAGGAATACCCCCATGCCGTGCCCTCAAACGACTGGTGCAACAGGTGCAGAAAGTCCGGGGAGTGTTCAAAAGGATCAGCTTGGGAAAAAACGGTGTAAGAATCTGTTGTGCTCATGTTGCCGAGCATGTGCAGTAAATACGTATCAGACTCCCGGCCAATATTTTCCAGTTTTACGTACTGGTGTATTTTGTGGCGTATGGATGAAAGGTCTATATCATCCCCCTTGTTGTATAAAAAGATGTTGTATCCATCAGGGACCTGACTGAGCCATGAAACATCTTCATTGTATCGCGCTATAACAAGGTCTGGCATGGGGGCTCCAAATATAAAAGCAATGTAAATCGGGCGTAGGGGCTGCGATGTAGGGGGCTATTTAACCGTTGTGGGGTTTTACGGCATAGTCTGTCAGCCTTTTGCTGTGACGTGCTGAGTTGATCCACGGGTCAAAATTCTGCACCGCCTGTAGCTGTGGGTGGCGCGCCCAGTGGTCGTGCACAATAAAATTCAGGAGTGGGCCTGCCATAATGGGTGCAGGTAAACCATACCCCGGACGGTTCTCAGCCTGTGCCATATGGCAGGCGAACTGGCGTATGCCCGTCTGGACCTCTGCCGCCTGTGTAAAAAAGTGGCGTGTGTCCAGCCTGCCTTCATCGACAGTATAGTCGTGATTGCGAGGAGAAAACCCGATCACGGGTGCCTGTGGCGCAGAAAAGAGGAATTCCGTGAGCACGTGGTTGGCAGCAAGAGCCTCCACCATACCCGCACCAAGTGTGCTGGTCTGCAAAAAAGACTTTATATGCAGGGATTTTTGCCGTTCTCTGGTCTGCTTGGTTTCACTTAAGGCAAAAGAGTACCCCGTGATGTTCAGGGGCATGAACTCACCCAGTGCGCGGGCAAAAAGCTCCTGCGTAGCACCCTGCCAGTCCAGATTGACAAGTGCAATCCGTGCCCCATCGGCCAGACCGTTTTCAACCATATAGCGGTACAGACCGCGGCGGTTATTCTGGCAGATTTTTGCAATTTCCGGCCGCCATGCGAACAGGAAATCGGTCAGTTTTTTCAGGTCAAGCTGTGCAATGCTCTGCTGTGTGTCTAATCCCAGATTGGCCAGAACACCAGCAGAAGGGACAGGCACACCGCTGCGTGCAAGCAGTTCTGGCAGGCAGAGGTCCTGTGACTGGCCGATAAAGTCCGACAGGCGGTTAAAAAACCGTGACGTATCATTGCCCAGTATATGGGTCGGGTCCATGCAGGTCAGAATGAACAGGGCCTGTGAGGCGGGGAGATGATGGCTGGAGGCAAACGGCTCCTCCGTGCTGGCGGCCCGTCTGCTCTGCATCAGGTCATGCAGAATATAACCGGACTGACCTAAAAAGAGGATATGGTCAATCCTGTCCTGTCTGGCCTGTGTGATAATCCATTCGACAAAACCCACAGCCGCTGGTCCCGCCGTTATAAAGGCAAGCTCGCTCAGGCTCCCCGCGGTGTGTGCGCTGCCCGGAACAGGCCCAAATGCCTGTGTGAATGCTTGGGTGGCAGACTGTGTTGTCTGTTCAGTATTCAAGGTCTGCATCTTTGGGGCACTCTATTGGCAGGGAGGCGGTAAAACAGGGCAGGAACAGTTCCGACATACTAAAACGGCTTGGGCCATAAGGCAGGATCACATTGCTAGCGTAAAATCCCTGCTCTGCTGGTTCAGGTTGGGGTTGTAAAATGGGTCAGACATAAACATGGAGGGATGGTGCGCATAAAGGCGCTGCCAGTCATGCTGGAGCCGGTTGCGGCGCTCAGCTGTGGCAAAATCGCTACCGCGTGAGATGGACTCATAATGCAAGAAGCGCGCTGAAGGGCAAATGACATTATAGAACTGTTGTGCAAGCAGGCGGTAGCAGAACTCAATATCGTTATAGGCGACGGGGAATGATTCGTTAAAACCACCGATCAGATCACATTTTTTGCGCTCAATCATCATGCACGCTCCGGTCACGGACGACCAGTCATATTCCAAAACATTACGCATGCCGTAGCCGTGGATGGTGTCGGGCTGACGCAGGAAGGCATGTTCTGGACCAGAAGGCAGGTTGATGAGGCCTGTATGCTGCATGTATTCCCCGCCCGGATAGAGCAGTTTGGCACCCACTGCACCAACATGGGGCAGTTGTGCGTAACCGATCATGCGGGCCAGAGCATCGGGGGCGAGCAGTTCGGTGTCATCATTCAAAAAGAGCAGAATATCCCCGCCTGATGCCCGGATTCCTATGTTGTTCAGTTCGGAATAATTGAAAGGGGCAGCATGGCGTATCATACGTACGTCTTTGCGCGCCCTGAGGTCATCGAGAATGGAGAGGGTTTCAGGCTGATCCGAACCGTTGTCCAGAATGACGAATTCTATGTTGTCCCACTGATTTTTGGCAGCAAAGGACTGAATGCACTGGAGCAGAATTTTCCCGTTATTTTTGCTGGGGATAATGACAGACACAAGAGGTGAACCCTGCACGGCATAGGCCACCCTGTGGTAATCTGGTGTGCTCTGTACAGGCTCCAGCCGGGCCGTCAGGCTGCGCCGCTGGAGGGCGGCCTCCCTTGCGCGCAGGCCTGCGGCAACAATATCGGCACGGCTTTGTACGGTTGCGCTGGCTGCGGGTGCGTGCTGGCGGGCATGATACAGAACCTTGCTGACATGCGCGATCCGGGTCGTGTTCTCGCTCATGCGCAACACAAGGTCCCAGTCCTGTGCACCATCAAATGCGGGATGAAAGCCCCCCAGTGTTTCCAGAAAAGTTTTGCGCACACAGCATGTATGGCCTGTGTACATCAGGCTCATGCAGGTATCGGGCGACCAGTCTGGTTTAAACTGCGGCTCGGTATAGTCCCCGGTCTGGGTTAGTGTGTCCTCATCGGCATAAATATAGTCCGCGCTGGTGTGCAGAATGCAGTCAGCGAGTTCATACAGGCAGTCATGAGTCAGTTCGTCAGCCTGACCCAGAAAAAGACTGTAATTGCCACGTGTTTGCGCAATACCTGCATTCAGTGCCTCGGAAAGACCGCAGCCCGTAAGCGTGACAACCTTTACTTTGGGGTCATTGAGGCCACCAAGGAAGGAAAGTGTCTGGGGGTCAGTGCTCCCGTTGTTGACCAGAATAAGTTCCCAGTGGGGGAACCATTGGTGCTGAACGGAGGCCAGCATGCGCTGTGCGTGCAGCAGGCTGGTATTGTGCATTGGCACGATAATGGAAAACTCGATCGTGCTTTTGTCTGCAATGGATGCAGCAAGGCCGTAAGGCGGCGCTTTGGGGATATAGGTGTAATCGACCGGTGCAATCTGGATTGCGTATGTGCCGTTTATGTCTGCGCTGGAGGGGGAGGCAGATGTGTCGGGCTGAAATTTAAAATACCGGTTGGTTGCGGTATTGGAGATGATTTTTTCTACGGCTTCGGTTTCTTGGAAAAAATTCTTTCCATACAGATCAAGCATGAACGTATTTTTGGAAAGCAGGCCGTAAAAAATTGTCACCAGCTTGGTGCATATGGCCATGTCGGCCTGAAGAACCGCATGCAGGTCATAATGCTGCATTTTTGCAAGGCAGGCATCAAAAGCCTGCTTTTGTGTGGCAACGTAACGGAGCTCTGTCTCGGGGCGTTTGTCTTCAAAAAAGACCGGGCAGGCAACGGCATTTACCATTTTAACGTCTTTGACCATGCCGTGGTCGGTAAAATTGGCTATTTCCAGAAAATAGCTTTTGTACGTATCAATGCCTTCTTCCAGTATGGAGTGGAAATTGCACAGTCCATGCGTTTCCATACCCATATGCGCCCGATCCTTGGGGAGCTTGTGAATGAAAAAGGCATCCAGACTTTTGATCCCTAAATTTTCACATAGCTTTTCCAACGACCAGCCGCTCCCGCACAGGTCGACAATAATGGCGTCGTCCCTGAGCAGGGTTTTGGTGTAGGCGATGTAGTCTTCCTGACCAAACACCTTGGCGTAGCGGCTTGTGTAGTAATAGGAGCAGACAAATTCACCGGGGAACATGGCTTCAAAGAGTTTGATCCAGAGGTGGCAGTCCCGGCTTGAAAAAAGGATGTGTTTTTTCCCCAGTTTTTTAGCCAGCCTGTACAGGATGATGCTGGAGAAAAACAGCATGGGAAAATTGAAGTTGATCTGATTGATCTGCAGGCTGCGCTCATGCCCGACATTGGACCAAGTGGACAGGCGCGCCTCGCGGCATAATTCACCAAATGCTGGGAATGTAATGTCAAAAAAGATTTTTTCCAGCGGGGTAATCTGGTGGCTGTTTGTCAGTGCAGTTGCAATGCCTGCCTGCGATGCCTGAAAAATATCTGCATGGGTATTGTCGCCGGTATGGGTCTTTATGGAAAATCTGGAGAGAATCTCAGGCCATATATAGCCGTGGTGCTTGCCATGGTTGGTCACAATAAGACCAACCTCCTTGTTCAGCCCTGCGCGTGACAGAAGGGCGCGGATATACTGCTCCTGAAGGTACATGTCTGAAATAAGGATGTCACCGTCAGATACTTTTGAAATATTTTCCTGAATAGGAATAATATTTTCAAGCTCGGTTTCTATTTCCGTGCGTTTGATCAGGTCTGTGTTGGCATCGCTCAGGGAGAGAAGGGACTGGAGCTCGGCGTAAATGTCGTCCAGATTATGTTTGCGGTGGGCAACCCTTTGCTCCGCCAGCCGACGGGCGGTGGCCAGCCCGGTTAATTTGAGTTTTTTCTCCATAATGGAAAAAATATGAAGAGGCTGCACGCAGCGTCTGGCAACCAGTGTATCAAATACATCAAATGTATTTATGCTGTTTAAGTCAGACATAACATTCCTGAAAATAGAAATTTAGAATACTTACGCATGGGGCGGCAGGCATTGCCATAGCGTTCAGGAATGCCCTGCGGTGGCTTCAGGTGTTCAGGCTCCGCGCGACGTCATTGTCCGTCAGGCACAGGGGGGGCAGGGCGGTGTAGGCTTTGATGTGGCGGTAGTGGATGTTCATCAGATGATCGACGGATGATGTGGTCAGCGCGCGGCCAAGGCCGGGGTAGAACACATCCACCGACTGGAACGGCAGGCACAGTTCGAGCAGGCGCTTGGCCCCTTTGGGGGAGAGCGCATAGCCGCAGATGCCAAAGGTCTGGGTCAGCCGGAACGCGGCGGAGGAGACATCCATATTCAGGTATTGCGGAATGCCCTTGCGCACGGTGTCCTGGTTGAAGACGGCAATGCACTGGGTAATGCCGGGCAGGAGTTCAAACTCCAGAATGCTGTCATAGTTGTTGCCCCACAGGATAATGTCCCAGTCATGGGGCAGGCTGGCAATAATACGGTCGCTTTCTTGCTCAAAGTTGCGGCACAGAAAGGCATCGTCTTCAAAAATATGGGCAGGCTTACCGCTCTGGGCAATCTGGGCCCAGAGTTTGATATGGGTCAGCCCCGAGCCAATGGCACCGGCCTTGAAGCCGCAGTCCGCCTTCATCAGCCCTTTGCTGATAATGGCGTTGCGGTCGAGTGTTTTGCCATCCAGACCGGGCATCCACTCAAAGTCGGCTATGTGGGAGTTGGACTTTAAAAATCGCTCCGTACGCTCGGGAGTTCTTTCAAGGCTGATAAAATACTTGTGCATCGGTAGTCCCGTGGAAAAGCCGTACAATGGGGGTGAGCCGGGCGTGGTTATGGTGCCGTATTCTGCCATTACGGTGCGCAATTGCAACCCGCCCAAGGCTGGTGGCCCGCGCGGGTTGGCCGTGTTGGCGGCTCAGGGCGCGGTGGGGGTAAAAAACGCGGGCAGGGCGCCCGGCCCCTGACTGGCCAGTATGCTGTCTACCTGATCGCACGCCTGCAGGGCTTCGTGGATGGTTACGTCCATGTCCAGGTAGCGGTAGGTGCCAAGCCGACCGAGGAAGGATACGCCCGTGCTGGCGCGGGCCAGATCCTCGTAACCTTGCAGCAGGGGTTGCTCACCGCTCAGGCGGATGGGGTAGTAGGGGGTATCCTGCGGCTGGGCGGCACGGCTGTATTCACGAAAATACACGCTCTGCTCAAACTGCGCCTGCTCCCACGGGGCAAAATGCTTGTGTTCGGCAATGCGGGTATAGGGCACGTCCGCATCGCAGTAGTTGATGACCGCCGTGCCCTGATAATCGGGTTCGGGGCTGACAAAACGTTCAAAATCCAGCGTTCTGTAAGCCAGCCGCCCTAGCCGGAAGCCAAAAAAGCGGTCCAGCGGGCCTGTGTAGAACACATGGTCAAAGGGTTCGGCCATATCTTCAAACCGTGCGCCAAGGCGGATATCGATCCGGTGGGCAAACTCGGCCAGAATAGCCTGCACAATGGCGGTGTACCCTGCCTCCGGCATGCCCTGATAGGGGTGGTTGAAGTAATTGTCGTCGTAATTAAAGCGCAGCGGCAGACGTTTGAGAATGGAAGCTGGTAGCGTATCCGGCTCGCAGCCCCATTGCTTGCGGGTGTAACCTTCAAAGAAGGTCTCATACAGTTCCGGCCCAACCATGCTGAGTGCCTGCTCGCGGAAGGTGCGGGGTGTGGTAATGGAGTGGTCTGCCTTGCTGGCGATAAAGGCCCGGGCCTGTGCGGGACCAAGCGTGGTTTTAAAAAGCTGGTTGATGGTTGCAAGGTTGATGGGCAGGCTGAACACCTGCCCCCGTGCAATGGCCCGCACCCGGTTGACGTAGGGGCGGAAGGTGCCAAAGCGCTGCACATAGGCCCACACACGCGCATTGGCGGTATGGAAAATATGGGGCCCAAAGCGGTGGACCATGACGCCGGTCTGGCTGTCGCGTTCGGTGTGGCAGTTGCCTGCCAGATGGGGGCGCTCGTCCACCACGACCACCCTGTGCCCCCTGCTGGCAAGGTGCCGGGCAACCACCGCGCCGCTAAACCCGGCTCCGACAACGCAGAATGTCTTTTCCACCTTGGTCTGTTCCTCTTGTGCCCGTCTGGCCCGTTGCCATGTGATGCGGGGCCATTTTACCGCCCTTTTGGCCCCATACCATGGTGCAGCGGTAAAAAACGGCAAAAAGTCACATGCCTGCGGTCTCTGGCCTGCGTAGGGTGCGGGCTGGTGTGGTGCCAGCCGTGCCGTGTTAGTGCGCGGTGGGAATGGTGGTGTTGACCCGCTCTGCCAGCCGGATGACCAGCCCGCGCATGAGTGCGGCCACATCTGCGGCGGAGCTCACGCTCCCTGTGGCCACAAGATGTACGCGCTCACGCGTAAGCGGCAGGTTGGGGTCACGCGGCAGTACGGCCCATGTGGCGTCCAGCGTGCCGACACCGTCTGTATCCACATCAAAGCGTGAAATATCGACTTGCACGCGCATGGTGGCCACATCGGCCAGCGGCTGGTCCGTAATCAACTCGGAGGGGCGTTTGTTGGACAGCACGTTGGTCAGCAGGTCCGTCACACCAATGGACAGGCGCGTGGCCCAGCGTGCGCGTGCACTCCGCAGGATTTCCTCCCCCTGCCGGGTGATGATGTCCTGCGAGTCCAGATAGTCGGGCAGGATGACGCGGCTGATGGCAATTGTTGCTGCGCGGGAGGAGAGGTGCGGCTCGCTCACGTTGGTGTCGGAGGGAACCCCCAGCGTGTACAGGCGCAGTGGGGGGGAGGCGCACCCGGCAAGGGTCAGGAGCGGGGCGCAGGCCAGAATGGCCAGCAGGGTGCGGCGTGGCGCGCAGGTCATGGGCGGCGTCCCATCAGCAGGAGTTGCGGGTTGCGTTCAATATCGGAGGAAAAGCCACGCAGCGATGCGGCGGTGGCGGCAATATCACGCAGGGCTGCGTCCAGATTGGCACGGTCGAGCGAGCGGGGGGAGAGAATACCCTGCAACGCATCCAGCGTTTTGGTGGCCGAGGCCAGTGTGGCATGCAGGTCCGCGCCGCGCGCGTTCAGCTGGGTGTTCCCCGTCTCCATCAACTGGTCCATTTTGCCCAAGGTGATGTCCAGCTTGTCCTGCAGGGTTTTTATGGCAGCGGTTGCGGCTTCTATGGTGGCGTGTGAGCTGTCAGCCGTCTGTTTTGCACTCAGTAGCAGTGGCGGCAGGTCGCGGTTCAGGCTGTCACTGAGCTGGGTGACGGAGAGCAGGGCCGCATCCGCATGGTGGCTGATTTCCTTGATGGGGATTTGTCCCAGTGAGTCCTTGAGCTTTTCCACCGCCGACATGCGCACGGGAATTTCTGGCAGGTCGGTAATGCGCGGGTGCAGCACGGGGGGGACTGCGCGGTCAAAATCCAGCTCGATGTTGGACTGCCCGGTAACAAAGCTGAGCAGGTTCAGCTCCGCACGCAGGCCAATGCTGATGAGTTCCTGAATACTCACCTTGTCCCCACCCGGTGCGTCCTTGACCACGTGGATCTGGTCGGGCTCCAGCGTAAGCACTACGGGAATGTAGGCTTTGTGGTCGGCGGGGTCAAAGCGCAGGGTAATGCTTTTGACCGTGCCCACCTTAACCCCGCGGAAGTTGACCGGAGCACCAATGGACAGCCCGGTAATGGAGTTCTGGAACACCACCACCGCCTCGCGCGAGGGGGAGAGGAAGCTCATGTGCCCAAAGGCCATGACAATAAATAAAGCCAGAAAGCCGCCCAACAGCACGAAGGCCCCGATAACGGTTTTGCGGTTTGTGCTCTCAGACATGCCGGTCTGCCTTTGTCTCGTCTGTCGTGGGGATGGTGGAGGAGCGGTTCATGAACGCCATGACTTCGGGAATGCTGCTGTTGTCGCGCAAGGTCCGCGGGGAGCCATGGGCAATGGGCCGGTGGGTGCGCGCGTCCAGAAAAATGCCATCGTCAGCAATGGCGAACAGGCTTGGCAACTCGTGGCTGACAATCACAATAGTTGCCCCCAGACCATCACGCAGGGTCAGGATCAGGTCGTCCAGCCGGGCGGAGGTAATGGGGTCCAGTCCGGCGGAGGGTTCATCAAAAAACAGAATGTCGGGGTCAAGGGCTATGGCCCGCGCAAGGCCCGCGCGCTTGCGCATCCCGCCCGAAATTTCGGACGGGTACAGGTCGATCGCCTGCTCCATACCCACAAGTCCGAGTTTGACCTCCACCAGCTTGCGCACCACATCGGGCGGCTGGGTGGTGAACATTTCCAGCGGCAGGGCCACGTTCTCGCCCACGGTCATGGAGCTCCACAGCGCACCGGACTGGAACAGAACGCCAAAGCGGTGGTTGATCTGGGTCCGCCGGTGCTCGTTCTGCGCCCAGTAGTCCTCCCCGCCCACCAGTATCTGCCCGGTGGTGGGGGGGAGCAGCCCGATCATGCTTTTGAGCAGCGTGCTCTTGCCGCAGCCCGAGCCGCCCATGACTGCAAAAATGGAGCCACGCTTGAGGTCGAACGACACGTTCTGCTGGATGATCTTGGGACCAAAGGACAGTTCCACATCCCGCACGGAAATAAGGGTATCGCTTTGCGGCATTGCTCAGATTCCCAGCGCGTTGGCCATAACGGCGAACACAGCGTCCATGGCGATAATGCCGACAATGCCAATAACCACCGCACGGGTGGCGGCAATGCCCACATCGGCGGCACTGCGCCCGGCCATAAGCCCCACGCGGCAGGCGGCAAGGGCGATAAAGCTGCCAAAAAAGAAGGCTTTGACAAACCCGAAGGCGAACTCGCGCAGTTCCACCCCGTTTACGGTGGACATCCAGTACCCCATGGGGGAGACGTCCATCATGCTCATGCTCACCACAAACCCGCCAAAAATACCAATGAGCGTGCCATACAGGTAGAGCAGGGGCATCATGAGTGAGAGCGAGAGAATGGCAGGCAGCAGGATATAGCCCGAAATGGGAATGCCAAAGACCTTGAGCGCGTCTATCTCCTCATTCCCCAGCATGGTGGAAATGCGCGCAGCATAGGCCCCACCCGTGCGCCCGGCCATGATAATGGCGGTCATAATGGCCGAAATCTCACGCGCGCAGGCAATGCCGACAAGGTTGGTCACATAAATTTCGGCGGCAAAGCGGCGCAGCTCCACCAGCCCTACAAACGCCAGAATGGCCCCGATCAGAAAATTGACCACACCCACGATCAGCAGCGCATTGGGGCCTGCGTTCCACAGGTCGGTAATCAGGTCCTTGGTGCGCATCCGGCTTTTGCCCGTGCAGGGCATGCATGGCCCCGCGCGTGGTTTCCGCCGCCAGCGTGGTGACGATCCCGGTCTCGGTCAGGGCGTTCAGGGTCAGGTCGCCGGTTTTTTCCAGCAGGTTCTGTTTGCGGCTGTCGTGGCGGGCGGGTGCGGCGGGTTTGGGGGGGAGGAGTGCCAGCAGGCGCTGGGCAGGTGTTGGCAGGCCGTCCTGCTCAAACGCAAGCCCCACACCCGCAGCCGCCTGTTTGACCTCCCACAAAAAGGAAATGAAGGACGAATCCCATTCCGTAATCCCTGCCGTATCCACGCTCAGGCTGGTGGCGTGGGGGGCGGGCGGCATGTCCGCCTCGCCAAAGGGCATGACCCCGCCGTTGTGTACGGTCCATGCGCCGCGCACATGCAGGCAGGGGCCATTGGGGCCGTCCTGCACGGACCATGCGGGTCGCGTGGCGGGGGCGGGTGCTGC
>NZ_BAJU01000042.1 GCF_000613865.1 Acetobacter okinawensis JCM 25146 | reverse complement strand
GGCCCGCCAGACCCTGTCCGACTTCGCCGTAGCCGTCGCCACGACTCCCGTCGTCGACGGCGAGGATCTGGGCGTAGCGGCAGAGCGGATTCAGTCCGTCCTCGACGCCAAAAACCGACAGTTCGAAGACAGACTGTCGCTGCGGCGCGAGGGCCGCAGCGCCGTCACAACGATCCGCTCGCTCCAGTCGCGGGCCGAGCGTCTATCGGACGAGCTCGGGCAGCACGAGGCGACACTCAAGATCATCGCTGAGGCGCAGCAGCGTGCGCAGAAGATCAGGGTGCAGGGGACAAAGATCCGCGACGCCGTGGACGCGATCCGATCGGCCATCATCCGCCGGGAATTCAACGAGCGGCTCAACCGCCTCTGGCGAGACCTCTTCGTGCGCCTCGCGCCGGGCGAGCCGTTCATTCCGGCGTTTCGGATCCCCGACGCAGAGACGCAGCGCATCCAACCGCGCCTCGTCACCGACCATCGTGCAGGGGGGGGCGCGGGCGGCACGCCGGGTGCCATGCTCAGTGCGGGCAACCTCAACACGGCGGCGTTGACGCTGTTCCTGTCGCTCCACTTATCGGTACCGAAGACGCTGCCCTGGCTAATTCTGGACGATCCCGTTCAGTCAATGGACGACATCCACATCGCTCATCTCGCTGCTCTCCTGCGTACGCTATCGAAGGAGCATGGACGGCAAATCGTCATTGCCGTTCATGATCGCCAACTCTTCGAGTATCTTCGCTTGGAGCTGAGCCCCGCGTTCCCGAGCGACAGCCTGCTCACGCTCGAACTGGCCCGTGGGCCGCATCAAGACACGCGATGCCTTTCGCGGCGGTTCAGCTTCAAGGAGGAGACGTCGCTGTTGGTGGCTTAGACATGAACCAGCCTGCGGCGTGACTGGACTACGTTGCTGCCAGACGGTTTCGCGCTCGGCGAATGGCAAGTTGTGTAAAAATCTGCCGCCCAAACCCGATCGGCGAGCGGCGTTTTCTAGTCGGAAGCCGTCATGAACGTGAGCGCTGCGAATGGCAGCTTTCGGTCAGGCCTTCCCGACAACCGACATTCCGTAACCCCCCTGTCAGGGAATAAGACTGACGATCTGGTGATTGCTCATGATGTGCCGTTCGCCGCCCGTGCCCGTGCACTGGCTGCAGAGCGGATCGGTGTAGCTCCAGATGATCCCTTACTGACACTCGCCCTGCATCTCAGTTCAGTTCCGTACTTTCTGGCGCACTACAGGCAAGCATACAGGGACACTATCGCACAGCCTGACGCGTCTCCTCCCCTATCCTCTCCTGCGGGCCAGATGCCCGGCGTCATTATCCGATGGTTTGACGCCTCTCTAGGAAGAGCCGTTCCTCAACGCGATGGCTCTCTTGAAACTGCCCGTGATAGTGCCTCTGCCTACGCTTTGCAGGCCAAGGCCGATAACACACGCAAAGCCTATCGTGCCGGTGTCCGGGCATGGTGTGTCTGGGCGGATCGTCATGCCCTTCCCTGCCTCCCTGCACGCTCGGCCGACATTGCCGCATTTCTGGCAGACGAAAGAGGTCGGGGTCTTGCACCCTCGACATTGGAGTTGCGACGGGCTGCAATCACCTATCTTCACCGTCTGGCGGGTTGCGCCGTGCCCACCGCTGACGCCGCTATTGGCGAAACCATGACCGGGATCAGGCGTACCGCAGCAAGGGATGGCTCTACACCGCGCCGCAAGGCCGCGGCGACACAAGATGTTCTGGCAACAATCATCAATGCGATAGACCTGAGCAAGTTATCTGGAATGCGCGATCGGGCTTTGCTCCTTATGGGGTTCTATGATGCGTTCATGCGTTCCGAGCTGGCCAGCATCGATGTTCGCCACGTAACCTTGGTCAGTAAAGGACTGCTTGTCACTCTTCCCGAGTCAAAGGGTGATCGGCAAGGCAAGGGGGTGGAGATCGCCCTCCCCTACACCCATGATCAGTATTGTCCGGTAAAGGCATACGGAGCCTGGCTAGCGGTGTCTGGCATACAGGCTGGCCCTATTTTCCGGCGCGTTCGTAAGGAAAGCACAGCTGCCTCTGACGGGAATGGTCGTGAAATTGGACCGCAGCCCCTGACAGATCGCTCGATCGCCCGGATCATCCAGAGCCGTGCCAGTGCTGCCGGGTTGGATGGAAAAACCTTTGGGGGGCACAGCCTGAAAAGGGGTGCGCTTACAACCGGAATGGATGCTGGCGCACACCCCGTCAAACTCAAGCGCCTTGCACGACACGCAACATATGCAGCGCTGGGCGATTACCTCGAACTGGGAGACCCGTTTGATGAACATGCTCTACATGGAGGCATACCACTACTATCCTCAGACTAACGACCACGAATAATTAATGAAAGCTAGGCTCTGGACACATAGCAGAACATTACACTTGCAGCGAGGCAGAGTGCGGAAAAGCAGGCGCTTGAGCAATTAACATTTATGTCGGTAGGGAAGACATTTCTAGCCGCCTCTTACAACCGAAAGCCTCAGGAGAGTGCGTTCGCTTAAAGTTTTAATCAAGAATACACCTTTATAGCATAAATTACAATACCTACAAACGCATATCTATTCCAATGCGTAAGATACTATTAGAATTATTGATTATAAATTTTATATGTCGAATGACTGATAAGAAAATTGACCCTAATACTTATTGGAAAACAGAAATTGAGTTCGTTTTCCAACAACTACATAAATTTAACCCGAGAGGGCTGATCATTAAGCACGACCACTTCCTTCCGCCAAACCAAATATTTGGTTCTTTACCTCACCCTAACGGTGGATGGGTAACGTGCGGACTCGAAGCAGATCTGAGAATAATGAAAATTGTGGAGGAACATCTCTCAAATTTGAAAGGTAGTAGTCAGCTCGATTGGGACTCTGTCCTTGTTGCGTTCAGGAAAGAACTCAGTGACCGCTTCATAGGGCAGAGATTGCCAATCTCTGGAAATCTGATCCACCGCGCGATTAACAATGCTGTGAAAGTAGCCGAAAGGGAGCGGAAAACCATAACGCATTGGATTCCGTGTCATTTGGTAGCAAATGATAATCCTGCGTTGATACACGCTGGGCCTGTTACTTTCCAAAGAATTTCAAATTTTATGCAAGACCTGCAGCCCGAGCTGGCGAGATATATTAACGAACTCAGTTCAGACCAAGATCGGAGATGTTTAGAGGGTATCGACGGTGATCGACCTGTGTCGAAAAAGCAAAGGGAGGATTTGGTCGACAAGGCGCGACGTTACTACGAACATTTTGATTGGGTTGCTAAGGTGACCATTAGTAATTTCGCGTCACGGCCTTCGGCAGATCGTGCAGGTCTTTGTGTCCAGGCTGCACTCGATGTCTTCAGATTTTTTCTTGGAAGATTGAGTGGCCATAGCATTGATACTGAAACGCATGGAATTCTGGGAATAGAAAAAGCGCAATTTACCAAGATAAAAAACGAAAAGTTGGATATCTCTCTATATCAAGCATTAACTGTCCCTAGATTAAATGACGAGGCATGGTCAGGATTAATTGCGTTTATTGATCCCCAAAAGCCGAATCTTGTTGATAGTCTTTTAAAAACGTTGATGTCTGGAGATACTCCTCCACCTCTGAGCAAGAGGCTGTTGGATTCACTTAATTGGTTTGGGCAAGCCGCAAACGAAACCTCTCCTGGGGCTGCAATTACAAAGTTCGTTACGTCGATTGAGCAAATAGTCCAGGGCGGCAAAAAAGATCAAGATGGGTCAGTGACAAAGCAGTTTTGTGACCGTGCTGCGGCATTTTGTGTGATTACTGACAATTCCAAGTTTGATTATTGGCATACCGAGTTGAAGCAACTCTACGGGCTACGATCAAATATCGTCCACGGCTCTATTTCTCCCCAGTCTTTTACTCTCAACAGGAATATTCGAGAGGCTGAAAAACTGGCGAAACGCGTTATCTGTGGAGCAATGACTTTCTTCGAACAGCTAGATATACATTCGGAAAAATGGAAAACAAACCAATTGAATGAAAAATTGGACAGTTTCGTCCATGACGTCAAGCAGAATTCGCTGTCAACCACACAAGAAACAGACATTAATGAGTAGTAAATTGCATGCGACAGAGACTGTTTCAAATGTTAGATGCACACCAATATGCTTTGATTAAAACTTAATCAAGCAATGTATTTGGTACAATCTGGATAACCAGCATGTGGTTATCATGAATATCATTTCTGGGAATGACCGATTTCTTTTATTCCCAGTTGATATTGGACTTTACTCCTAGCCCGCGCCGGTCATCAAGAAAAACATTATGGAATGAAAAATACGGTTCTCGCTCAGCTCCCTGAGCTACAGCACTGGAGGTAAGATGCTCAGGATTGTAGCCAAGCAGAATGCACCGTTCATGCATATTGAAGTTATTATCTACACCCGAAAAGATGGGATTCCACTGCTCTTTTGACTGGTGTGACCGGATCACCTGATACCGTCTAACCGAGGCCGATTTAGCATCCACACACTGCAGAGAATTCCTCTTGTCGGACGTAAAAAATCCGGGCAAAAACCAATCGATGTTGTCGATGTCGAAAACCAGAAGATAATGATAATCCGCCGCTGACTGCCGTTTTTGTCGCCGCAAAAACCACTTAATCGCGATAAAAGTGCAGAAGTTAATGATAGAGTTACCAGCCCGCGCAGACACGCCGGCAACCATGCAAACAGACCTAGACCTTCCGCTTACGCCTTCAACTCAGACACAAAGTTGTTCCGACCGTCTTCCGCATAGCGGACATTACCAAGACCTCGCGCCAGATTGTCGTGATCTTAGGTCTCTTCCTGCGAAATGCCGCGGGCTTCCGACGGGTGGAATGAATCAGTCGCAAAGACCCTTCAGCCGTTTTAGGTGGTTACCGTCGACGTATTCCATCATGGCGAAGAGCGCAGCCGCCGCTCCCCGCGTCTCCTCGACGGTCATTGTCGAGAAGGACAGCAGGTCGTCGAGGTTGTCGGAGTGGGATTCGACCTGCGTGAGCCGCTCAAGCGCCGCCAGCCTCTCCCTATCGAGACCTGGATAGTCGGCGCACAATTTGTCGAGCTGGCCGGGCAGACCTCCGCCACCTGGACTCTTGAAGGCGAGGAACACGTCGAGCACCCGGCGGATCACGTTGGGCATCATGTAGCCGTGGTCGTCGTAAGCGTCGGGCTGTTCGACGAAGCGCTGCACGTGGCTGAAGAGGAAGTGATACTCCGAGTCGTACTCGCGAAGCAGCTTCGACATCTCGATGATCTTGGAAGAGCGGCGGTGC
Organism: Acetobacter okinawensis JCM 25146; assembly: GCF_000613865.1. Lineage (GTDB taxonomy): Bacteria > Pseudomonadota > Alphaproteobacteria > Acetobacterales > Acetobacteraceae > Acetobacter > Acetobacter okinawensis. The sequence continues at coordinate 14,802 of NZ_BAJU01000042.1, read as the reverse complement.
TCCCCCTCCGCGATCGTAACGTCGATGTAGAGGAACGTGGCAGTCGGCTCCTTTCCGTCCCGAGGGCGGACCTTGCCCTTCCAGGCCTTTCTGAACTCGTTCATGCACTGGAGGTTGTGCGTGAGGACGAAGACCTGCGCAGCCTTCTCGAGCCGCGTCCTCACGAGGGAGCAGGCGAAGTTCAGCGCCTTGGTGTCCAGGCTCGACACCGGGTCGTCCACCACCACGATGCGGTCCTTCAGCTTCCGGTTGTCCGCCTCAATGGAGGAGAGGAAGTAAGAGATCGCGATTGCTGTCTTCTCGCCCTCGCTCGGTACGCCGGTGATCGGCGTGCCATGGCGGTGCAGTTCATAGCCCTCATCGACGGGGTTGATGGTCAGCTCGCCGTGGCCGAGGTAGGCCGCGATGAGCTTATTGATGATGGCGGCCGCGGGACCGTGCGTCCGGATGCGCTGGCGCAACTCGCGTGCCTTCTCCCGCAGGGCGGCCAGCGCTTCGGTCTCGACCTTAAGCCTGGCGGTGGCGTCGCCGGCGTCCTTCGCCGTCTTGGCATATTCTTCGCGGCAGTCGACGATAAAGTGACGGCGGATGGACGTCTCCGCATCCTCCTTCCGCTTCGCGAAGTCGGCGACGCCCTGGTTGTGGTCCGCGATCGTCGCGTTGACGCTCGCGATGCTGGTTGCCAAGCGCTCGGCGGTGGCGAGCACATCCGCCTCGGTGGCGACGTCCTTCATGTCCGCGGGAGAGGCGGGCCGCTCCAGCTTTGCGGATAGCACGGCTTGCAGCGTGCGCAACTGCTCCGCGAGCTGGCGCGCGTTCTTCGAGGCGTCCTGCCTCAGGTCCCTGAAGCCCGGCCGCAGTTCGCTGGCCAGGTCGTCCACCACGGGCAGCTGGGCGGCCAGTTGGCTGATTGACTCTAGGAGACCGTCGAGACGTTCGGCTGTTCTCTTCAGGCGTGCGACGAACTGGTCGACCCTGTCGTCGAGCGCCGCCGCCAGCGAGGCGCGGCGGTCCGCCGGGATCTCGTTCCCGCACAGAAGGCAGTCGGCCAGCCCGTGGGTCTCGTGGTATTCGTGGCCGTGCTTCAGCCAGAGGAGCATGCCCGGGTGCTGCTGCACCTCCTCGAGCGCGACGGTCGCGAGCGACTGGCCGCAGACCTCGGCGATGAAGCGGTAAGCAGTCTCGATCGTGGCCTTGTCGAACGAAAGCAGGTCGAGGCGGGGCATCGGCTCGTCGAGCCTACGGGTGTCCTCCGCAGCCTTGAGCTCGTCATCCGTCAGCCTGGGTCCGTCATGGTTCTTCCACGTGTCGAAGTCCCTGGCAAGCGCCGGCGCTTCGTACTTGCGGCTGCCCAGATGGAGGCGCGACGCGACGGTCTTGGCGCGTTCGCGCTTGTAGCTGGCGAAGGTCTTGTCCGCAGCCCTCTCGGTTGCGGCCGCCGCCTCGCTCTTCACCTCGGCCTTGAGGATGTCGCCTTCGATCCTCGTCAACTCGGCGGCGGCTTCCGCCTGGTCCGCGCCGATGAAGAACACCGGGCTCGCGCGCCCGGCGGCCCATTGGAGGTTCTGCTCGATGTAGTCCGAGTTGAACACGAGCATTCGTGGCTCGAGCCCTTTGGGATTCGTCGGGCACCCAAACGTCGCCCCGTTGTCCAGCGTCACCTCGAACGTGCTGCCCTGCGGGAGCTTCGGGTGCGGTTCGCCCGCCTCGAGGCTCGCGAACAGCCGCGACAGCGTGCTCTTTCCCGAACCGTTGAACCCGTAGATCAGGTTGTAGCGCCGGAAGTTCAGAGATGGCGATCGCGCGCCGCGAGCGGCGTAGATCCCCATGCCCTGCAGTGACTTGATGTTCGTGAGGATTCCCATTGCAGGAGTTCATCCCCCGCCGCGATTATTGTCAATCTCGAAGCGACCTTAAGATTGATCGCACCTGAAATTGGCGCCACGGCTCGACTGAGGCGACGGCCTGTTTGATGCGGTCGCCAACCTCGCCGCTGCGCACGGCCCATCAGATTACAGCTGCCCGTATCTGCGTTCGTGAGATAAATGCTGGACGGCTATCGCCTTCATGTCGGACATACCTACCTATGAGCAGTTTTCCGCATAGCAGACAAGAAACTCCCCGAATTGGTGTCCAAAAAAGCGGATAATCAAGGGGCGTCTATGTTCTAGTGCACACACGTACAGTTTTGCTGGACATATATGATACACAATTATATTGTTGTGTAGATGATACCAGACCTTATCAGTGTCGCGCCTGATGCACCCTGGCCAGTCTTGCCGCCGGGCATTCATGACGCAACGATGACAGAAGTGGCGTTGGCTTTCGCAACGACGCCGCACCGGCAATGGCTATTTGAGGGCTTCCAGCGTGTTGCCGAGGCGCTGCGGACAGCGGGCTGCAGTATCGTCTATCTCGACGGCAGCTTCACTACTGGTAAGCCTCACCCAGAGGATTACGATGGCTGCTGGGATCATACAGGCATGGACTTCGCGCGGCTCGATCCGGTCCTGCTCGATTTTAGTAACAAGAGGGCCGCGCAGAAGCGTAAGTTCCTGGGCGAAATGTTCCCTGCGTTCACGAACAATGGTCCAGGCGAGATATTTCTCGAATTTTTCCAGATTGAGAAATTCTCCGGCCAACCCAAGGGAATCATCCGAGTTTTCCTCGCGCCGAAAGGCCCGATGCCATGATCACCACCGAAAAACAATACAAGTCGACCCGGGTTCAGATCTCTCGCTTCCAAGAAGCTCTAGCAGCGCTCGACAACCCTCCGGCAACGCTCCCGCCAGTTCTTGTGCAGGCGCAGCGCGACGCGCTCGCGAGCCAGCTCGAGGAGCTGCGCGAGGAGGCTGACCAATACGACCGGCTGCGCGCGGGACAGGTGACGCAGTTTACGGCCGAAAGCCTTGCCGCGCTTCCCGATATCCTTATCCAGGCACGAATTGCCCGTGGATTGAGCCAGCGCGAACTGGGCAACTATCTCGGACTTAAGGAACAGCAGATACAGCGCTACGAGGCCGAGCGCTACCGCTCGGCCTCGCTTGACCGGCTCGTCGAAGTGTCCGACACTCTCGGGGTTCAGATCGCTAAGCGCGCCGAGTTAATCGGCGATCCAGCGCTCCGTTCGGTTGATCCTAATGCGTGGCGGGCCTTTCCCTTGTCCGAAATGCACAAGCGCGGCTGGTTCGAGGATTTTGGGGGATCACTCGCCGAAGCACGCAAGGCAGCCTCGGAACTCATCCCTACCTTCCTGCGCGATGGACAGGTCCGCAGTGCGGTGCCGGCGCTCCATCGCAAGTCGGTGCGGGCAAGCGGGCAGGTGCATGAAGCAGCTATCATCGCTTGGGAAGCGCGAGTCCGGCGCCTTGCCGAACGCGACGCGCCGACAACCTCATTTTTACCTGAGCAGATTGATGCCCCGTGGCTGAGGCAGTTGGTAGCCTTAACCCTTGAGCCCGACGGGCCGGTGCGCGCGGTCGAGCATCTGCGTGGGATTGGCATCGCTCTGGTCGTCGAAAAGCATCTTCCAAGTACATTGCTCGACGGTGCCGCGCTCGCGACGCGAGATGGTTTTGCTATCGTTGCGATGACGCTGCGGCATGACCGACTCGACAACTTTTGGTTCACTCTGTTCCACGAACTCGGTCATCTCAAGCTCCATATTGAACAGGGCTATACGTCGATCTTCGACGACACTGAGGCGCCGGCAGGATCGGAGATTGAGGCTGAAGCCGACCTGTTCGCTCAGGAAGCATTGCTCCCCGCCGAAAAATGGGCACTCGGCGTTTCGCGGTTCACGCGTAACGAGCAAGCAGTGCTCACCGATGCCAAGCGCTTTGGCGTGGGCGCCGCGATCATCGCCGGACGGGTGCGCCGTGAGGCCCATGATTATACCTTGCTTCGCGGTCTGGTTGGTAACGGCAAAGTACGACGGCAATTCGGCTGGTGAAGGAGAGGTGAGCATGCACATTCCCAAATCCTACGTGCCGCTACTGCGGTGGCGGCAGGGCGAATATGAGGCGCTGTTTCGTCTGGGTAGCGCCCAAAAGGACTCGATTCTGCCCCTGATCGAGGTCCTAAAGCCAGATTACGACTTTGAGCAACGCAGGCCCAAGCGTAATCTCGACGAGCATCTGAAGCTCTTTGGCAAGCGGCTCGACATGAAGTGGAACGGTCTGCCTGCGCTCATCGACACAAGCCGGCTCGATCCCGCTGATCGCATGGCCGACGGCCGCCATCCACTCGCCTTCATCTTTGATGAAGCGCGAACGGTGGGTGCGCCATTGATCCCTGTCACAGGCCTTGGGCGCGATGTCGCCTACCAAACGGCGGTCGGCGCGATCGCCGGAGCCGATGACCGCGGAGCAGCGCTGCGCTGCTCGCTCGCCGAGGCGCTCGATCCTGACTTCGACAATCATATCCAGGGGCTGCTCGGGACAATCGGTGTCCACTGGACAAAGCTCGACATCATCATTGATCTCGAAACGCCTGCGTTCGATCCGATGCCCCAGTTAGTCAACATCATAATCGCCGCGCTTTCCAGCGCGACGATCTTTAATGCCTGCCGTAGCGTCACGCTGCTTGCGACGAGTTTCCCCGATACGCTCGCAAACATGACGAGCCCGGTACAGCGCTTCATCCGCCATGAATGGATATTGTTCAAGGCGGTCATCGCTGCGCTGCCGCCAGGGGTGCGCCGCCCGATTTTCGGCGACTACGGAATTGCTGCGCTCACTTTCGCAAAGGGCGACATGCGCTTTATGCGAAGCTCGCCCAACATCCGCTACACCATCGACGATGCATGGATCGTAGCTCGTGCTAAAGGTGGCCCTCGTGGAAGCAATCTGGCCTATCCAGTGCTGTGCGGACTTGTGACGGGCTCAGGGGCCTATCTCGGATCGCATTTCTCGGCCGGCAGCGCCTATATAGCCAACTGTCAGACCGGCGCAGCGACCCGGGGAAACCCTACCACATGGAAATGGGTGGCTACCAATCATCACATCACGAAAGTTCTGGACGATCTCTCCAGACTTCCCTTATCTTGAGTGCATGCCGCACCCGCTCCGCTAGCACCCGTCTAGGTAGCACTTCGACGAGCATCTGATAGAGTTCCTCGCGCGGTTGGCGTAGACGCTTTTCGGTAGTGCCTAGCGCACGCAAGATTGCCGCCGCCTCTGGACGCCAGAGCAAGCGCGCCAAAGTTAGCGCGTCTACTGAGCGGTTGGCGTGCTCCCGGCGGACAATCCGGAACGCGATCTTGCCGCTGGGACGCCGCTCGGCTGACATCACCCCCCACCATTCGGGAAGCATCGGCATCGCACGTGCGATGTGCCGCGGCGAAGCAATCAGTGTCGCTCGATCAACGACAGCACCATAGGCAACGACCTGCCTGGGTAGACGGTCTAGCACATCGGCGTCTGCCTTAATCTCGATACCGCGGATATGCCCGTTGATCACCGCAATATCCACGCGGCATGCGCCATGATCGACGCCCAGTTCATCTAGAACGATCGTATCCGGACACGCGCGCGCGCGACGAAGCAGCGTCGCATGCGCCGCCGCTCGAATCTCGCAGTCTCTTATTCGCTTTGACATAGATCCAATGATAGCCCCGACTATTACCCTTCAGCAAATACTTTAGCGTATCAGAGCCCGTCAGATCGCGCCCCGCGGAGCCTTAGCAATGCCGACTTTAGGTGGGAACTGAATAAACGCGAATGGCCGACCCTAAGACCTAGAGAGGTCATCATAGGCAGTAAAATGAACGGTAGGAAACATTGTCAGAATGCCCCAAAGCGGACCGACCGTTCTCCCCCTCCTGCCTGTCAGCTCAGTGATGTAGGAGCAGACAGGCGGCAGTCGCCTTCGTGACGGACATACACTGGCCCAGATATCTTTCCGCATAGCGGACATGCGCGAATAACCGAGTGCCGCAAATTGATAAGGCTCTACCCAAACGGTCCACCCGTGCCGAGTGGCTATTCCGCGATCAACGCGAGTGTCCGCTCGAAGAGCGGTATTCTGCGTCGTATGGAGACATTCACGCGGTTCCTTGATGACGGCAGGATTTGTCTTACGAACAACGCCGCCGAGCGGGCCCTGCGTGGGATCGCGATTGGCCGCAAGGCGTGGTTGTTCGCCGGATCCGTTCGCGGCGGCGAACGCTTCGCCGCCATGTATTCCCCGATCGTTACTGCAAAATTGAACGACGTCGATCCCCAAGCCTGGCTGGCCGACGTCCTCGCCAGTATCCACGATCAGTAGATGGCTAAACTCGCCGACCCACTTCTGTGGAACTGGACAGTCGCCCACAACGGGTCAACCCAGATGTCAGCTTTCGTAACAAGATTGCCGCGTATCGGGGAGGCCAGCAACCGTCTCACGATCGCATCATTGTCGACCATGAACAGCGGAATATTGATGAATTAATTAACCGCACTAATGATATGGTGAGCTGGTAGAGTGTGCCTTGGCCGTGAAGCGCAATCTCACGATGTATGATCGCCCGGATCGCGTCGTCGCGCGTAACCTCGGCGACACTCATCGGCGCTTTAAGCATGGTGCTGATCTGGCAGAGTTGCAATAGATCCTTATGGTCGCATCATTGGCGATACGATTTGCTTCTGGAGGAGCGAGCAGCGCGAAGAGCGCCTAGGCTTCTCTGAAGCCGCATTGGAAGCCTATCCGCCAGCGCACGCACCTCTTGCTCTGTCATGCCTTTGACAACGGGGATGGTCACTGCGAAGAGGTATCTCGTATGCTCGTTCCGCGGCCCCGCGAGTAGCTCCAGCACGCGCTGTAGAGCCGCCACTTTAAAGTGTTGGTTGGTCAGTTGTGCGCCGATCACGGAATAGCGTCCGTTGTTGTAAGGATGCGAGTGAAACCACCTCTGGACGAGCGGTCCCAGATCGTAATCTGGCTGCATTTCGATTAGCCTGACAAGCAAGTGGTGGTTGTTGGCGAAATCGACGTTCTGTTCCAGCCATGCTAGCGCGCGAGCTAGATAGCGTCGCGCGCCTTGGACTCTGAGGAGCTGAGCATAGACGTCGTTCAGCGCGGACGGCGGGTGAGCCTGACTGAGCCAACTATCGATTGAGCCGATCTCGTCCCCCTCAATCGGCGAGAAGGCCAATATCCGGACGAGGTCGCTCAGTCCAGAACACGTCGGATGAGCGCGGATCAAACGAACAGCCATCGACCGATACTCGGGGACGTCTGCTTTGGCCGCGAGGATCGCACTCGCCAGAACAGATACAATCTGGAGCGAACGCTTATGCCGTCTCAGCCAATTGCGGACGAGGACCAGATCCCCACTCCTATTTCGGCTCACGAGCCTCTTGTAATAGTTGACGACAGCAGGTTCGTCGACGACGCTAGCCAGATACGCCTGCGCCACTTCACGAGTATTGGTGTCCGTCTTCCGCTCCGGCGACCCGCTGAGAAGCTGCAGCGCGATCTGGACCTTGTTGATCGAGCTGCGGCGCTTTCTTTGAGTAACAAGCTCGCGCGAGCTTCGATGTCATACGTGAATGCCCCTTTGGCCGCGCGATGTAAGGCAAGCCATAGCGGCATCAGCGGTGCCATCGCCACATCGTCATGCTCCTCACTGACCACGGAAAAGACTGCATTGAGGAAGTCGGGGCCCTGGTGGGGACCACCATATCCCAAGCGCTTCAGTCGCTTGCGCAGGACACGCATATTGACTACTCGGCCGAGCAGCGTCCGCGCCAATCTTCCGTCGCCGTTGCGAAGGGCGATGGAGATGATGGAGCCAATGTCGCGTCCCCATATTTTGGGAAATTCCGGGCCGCCGACCCATTGAAGATAGAGCGGTTCGAGGTATTTGGCGTGGCCAAGCTCGATGCCACCGTCGCGTTGGTCGGCTCGCAGAGTCACGCCAGCCCCTTCAAATGTGAAGGTCTCCAAGGCGACCGCTTGCTCTGGCAAAACAGCACCGGGAACTCCGAACAGATTAGCCGCGATGACCTGTCGAGCCAATGGCCAGACGCCATCACCGCGCAATCTCTGTTCGAACTGATCTGCCAACGACGCTTCGCCGCTGACAGTGCGCCGCAGGTCGACAAGCATCGTGGCGAGCGATTGGCGCGGCTCGAACGGTGGTGTAGTACTGCTACCAACCCAGTGGCTGAAAAGTTTCTGATCTTTCACGGTGGGCGTTGGCATAGAAAAAAATCGAACTGGATGTTCGATGTTTTAGGTAGAGTTTCCGTAATCCCACATGTGAGCAGCGCTGCAGGCCGTGAAGCGAACGCATAACATTCTTCGATCAGCCGATTGAACGAATTGGCGTCGATGCGACTCGGAAGATCGTCGATATAAGCAAGTTCCACCCCATGGATCGGTTCGCCTGGTTGGATTTTCGGACGCGATTGCAGCCAGGCCTGCAAATCCTCGAGCGAGGCGAGACCTGTTATAGCGGATATGGCGCGTCGCTCGAGCAATGCTGCAACGAGCTGCAGTAGCAGGACGGATTTCCCGTCACCTGATCGCCCGCGGATACAGAATATCGGAATCTTCTGGAGATGGGATGCAACCTGGGCTTCTAGCCCGGTATCCCAGCCCAAGGCCGCTGTAACGATTTCGTCAAGCAGTGGTGCGCGTTCGAGAAACCTTCCCATCTTGAGGTCGAGTATGCGCGGGCTAGCGTCGACAAGGATTGTACCGCTTGACTGGCCTGCGATCTTTGCGAGATCACCTGGCACGAAGAGATGCCCTCCTTGCGGTCGGACGACTCGGATATCATCTTTGGCGCGGTCGAGCGCTTGGATGAGCGCGCCCTGAACTCCGGTCCGGTTTCGACCATCAAAAGCAGCAAAGATAATGCCCAGCATGGCATCCATAGTCGCACCGGGGCTCTCTACGCCCGCATTCCATAGCACGATCCTAAGTGCCTGCGCAGGATCAGCTGTGACGCTGATGGGTACCTTGTTGTCAAACATCGCTAAGGTGCGCTGCAGTAGTGTCTTGTCTATGTCGGTTCGTTCCCGCATTGCTTGGAGCGCAAGAGTGAGATTGAGCGTCGCTCCTGCTTCCTGCTTCATCGTAACGATCTGGAATTGTAGCTGGTTCTGTAGAGCAGTCGAGCAGAGCGAGGCGATGTCGTAGGCTTCGGCGAAGGCGGCTTCGAGTGTCGACTTGGTGAGGGTTCGCTTGATCTGGACGAGAGATATCTTGTCTTCGTTAATGATGGCATCGCTGACCGCTTCGATATCGACCTCCCCGCGAGGTTTTTTTTCGATCAGCTCGTTTTTAAGCATGCGTGCCAGCGCCGCCATGGTTTGTAACGAAAAGCCACTGAGGGCCCACCATCCACCATGCGCTCGTTTACTGAAGGTGGTCGCCCATGCTGCTTTCAAGTCTGCCAGAGTGTTGACGGGCATGGTCTCTCCTGTCGGTGCGCCCGCCCTGCAATCGCAAATCGAGCCATGATCAATATATTCGCCGGGCCTAATTTCCGCTTCCTACAATTGACGTCAAGTCCGAGGCTGACTGCGTTAGACGGCATACATCAGAAAGCGAGCGACCGAGTACGACTTCTCTCGATCGCTTGCGGAAAAAAGAGCAGGGGATAAAAGGCGGCAAACTGCTGTGACGCATTGAACCGCGCTGAGGTTGGCGGAGGCGTCCGCTTCTGAGTGTTTGTGTCGGAAAGCAGACAGACAGGTTCCCCCCTCTCAACCGCCTGTCAGCTAAGTGATGCAGAAGTAGGCAGGCGGCAGTCGCCTCATCCCCCGTCATCACCTCGGTCATAGCCCGTTTGGGTGAGAATATTGCTCACGGTATCTCCCGCGCCTACCGCATTCATCCGGACTCTAGGATCGATTGCTTCTAATGCAAGGGTCCGGATGAACTGTGTGAGAGCCCCTTTTTGATGAGGCATAAGCTGCGGTCTGTGGAAATGTCTGAAAGCTGGCATAGGAGCTGACATTGACGATAACTCCGCTATAGAGCGATTTACAGCGAGTAGCCTGCCCATAAGTTGCCCATCCAGAACGAGGTAGTTTACGTTGCTGGTGATACGCTCTCCTAGTCGCTGTTGTGTCGTACGATGTGCCCGCGCCAGTAACCAAAAAACGGATCGTCGGCGTAAATCAGCGTCAGGAGTTCTGGTGAGCAGTGAGGCTCGTTGTTTCTGAAAAACACTTTGTGTTCAGCCATAAGGCCGGTCTGACAACATTTGTTCCGCGCGAGGTTGCTTTTGAGGGCCTGTATCTCTGAGTCAATATTCATGCTTCTGGCATTCGAGCGGACGTGTAGTTTCTGGAGCGGACAGTCTTCAGGCCGCCTAAGCGGCGGCCTGATTGAGTGCTGAAGCAACGCTTTTCCGTGCGTCTGCCTCTGTCGCACCCGCCCGTATTTCAAAAGCGACCATGGTTTCGAACAAAGAGCGGTCGATCTTCGGATTGACCAGCCCGCCAGCGCCTGCTGCGGGTGCCGGAAAGGGTTCTGGCATGTCCCGGAACAGTGCGCGGAAGGGCACATATTCGCCTGCAGGCAGAGGCTCGTTGAAAAGCAGGTCCATGTCCTGTTTGCTGTCAGGATACTGCAGAACGACCGCCATCCGGTTGTAAATTTCTCCCAGAGGGCCGGGTAGTGGAGGCAGCTTTTCAGGGTTAACCAGATCGGTGCCTTTGATGAGGGCATCGACTACTGCTTGATCTTCAGGATTGGGCAGTGAGGTGAGGGGCGATAGACTCTGACCACTGCGGGAGACAGGCAGCGGTGCATAGAGCCGGTTCGTGCCTTGTGGCTCGATACCGGCATAGAACAGGCGGGTGTAAAGGCGCTTGCCCCGGAACATGATGATTGCCTGTCCTTGCCTGAGTGCCTGAATGTCGTTCCATGAGATGCGTTTCACTTCGCGGATGTCTGCACGGGCCTGTGTCGTGTAGTCGCCGATGATCTCGGTGTTTTCATAGCCTGACAGGACACCGACCTGCATGGTTCCCCCAGCCTGCTCCACCCACTCGCGGGTTGGGCCGGCGTCTTCAAGCTGTTCGAATATTTTGAGTTTAGGGTTGCCGAGCAGGGGGACTGACCAGTCCCGGCCGAGTGTCGCATAGAGCGATCCCACTTCCTGAAACGACAGCCAGATCGACATGTTCAGTTCACGCCCCTGCGCCATCATAACGTCGATGCCGCGTGTCATGAAGAAATTGCCCTCGTCATAAAGCATCAAATAGGGTGTGCGTGCGGTCGACGGCCTATGTTTAACGAGGTCGATATAATTGCCCTCGATCGATGCCCCGAGGGCTGCGGAGAGGGCGTAACGTTGGGCGGTGATGAAGGTCTTGCCAATGGCGGCGTTGGTGGCGGGATCGTTTTCCAGTGACGGCAGAAGAACAATCAGATTGCGACGATTGAAGATGACATCGGTGAGTTCGACATCGGGCACATCGCAATTGAAGATATGCCCGTAGGTGGTCGTCATCATGGTGAAGGTCTTGCCGAAGCCGCCGACAACGTAGCTGTGTTGTTCGAGAACCTTGGCCTGTGAACTGACGTCTCCGGCTTCAGGCGTGTAACCTCCCGTTTCCTGGACGTAGAAGCGAATGGGCGTGAGCAGTTCTTCGGGGAAGTCATCGGGCAGCGGCACGCTTTCGACTTTACGCGTGCTCATGCTGTAATATTGAAATTTCCTGCTGGCGTTGGTGTCTTCCTGCTTTCCGGCCAGTTCGATCAGAACCTGAATGTTCGAGAGATTGACGCGCATGGTCGCAGTTGTTGAGGGGATGCCCAGATGGTCGCGCATCCAGACAAAGATCGGCGACATGCCGCCGATCAGATCATCGGCACGATTGCGGAAGTGCTGTGAATTGCCGCCAGATGTGCTGTTATCGGGCAGAAACAGGGTGCGGAGCAGTTCGGCCATGCCCTCGGCGTTGACGGTCGAGAAGGGGTTCCATGTGTGGGATTTTCTATCCCCGCTCGCCACCTGAAAGTTAATGACCCGCATGTTCGCAGCTGCCCCCCAGTGTTCCTGCAGGGCCTGAAGCGAGAAGACGAGATTGTTTGAGCCTTTCCCGTCCACGATGGTGAATCCGGTTCCCTGCGCCATGGCGCTGGCGAGCAGGCTGTAGATAAACTGGGTCTTGCCCGACCCTGTCGCACCGGGCAGCACACCGTGCATGGTCATGTCACTGCCTGAGACCCACATCTGTTGCCCACTTACTTCATCCCAGCCAAGCAGCCAGTCGCCCCGAGCCTTGTCGGGCTTGTCCACGCCAACCCGTTTGGGGTCTGGCACTGGATTACCGTAGTCCTTGCGCTTTGAACTGGCGGGCAGGCGCAGGGGCATGATGGTCGGCCGGGTCAGTACGAACGCGGCGTAGGCGAGCGCTGGTGGCACCAGCAGGGTTGTCAGGGCGGGGCAGGCGACCGCCAGCCCCGCGAGCCCGATGAACGGCACGGCGGACAACTCGGTGCTGAGTGCTTCGAGGACACGGGTGCCGAGGGTGCGGGTATCACGATAGGCAATGCCGTCTCTTTGCTCGTGATGGTCCTGCGGGCCGTCGATCCGGCGTTTGAACTTTGACATCTCAGTGGAGCCCGAATGCCTGATTGAGAAGCAAGGGGGCGGGTTGCGCTGGGGGTGCGCTGGACTCAGGGAGTGGCCGCGTGGGCGGTCGTATAACCTGCTCGGACGGGAACTCTGGCGGGGCAAGTAGGGCAAGATGGGGCGAATGTGGTGCGGGTGAGGATGCGGGGGCGTTGCTCATGTGTGAGTAAAGTCCAGCACAGAGCATGACCAGAACACCCAGTCCAATTATGGCGGGCCGTCTCCAGCGTGGGCGGGTGGCACTGATGCTTTGCCGCGCAGTAGTGATGTCCCGCATGACAGGCAGTGCCGGTGCCGGTGCCGGTGCCGGCGTGGGGGCTGGGGGCTGGTGTCCATGTTGGGCGACACACGGATATGGAGGGTGGTGTCGCCCGCCGTGATGGTCAGGGGGCTGTCGCCCGGCGAGAGAAAGATGTCCATTGGAAAGGTTCCTTGATCGGCTGTGACAGGCTGTGATCATACGGTGGCTGGTTGTGACGCTGTGCCGCCACACAGGGCCTCTGCGTGGCGCTCCAGAGCTTCGACTGTGATGGTGCCTTGCGGGTTAGCGACGGCCTGAAAGGCCTGATCGGTACACAGGACTATCAGGGAGAGGGGCGCGTGATGGATTGCGCGTAGGCGTTGCCCGCACAGGGCGTCTCCGTCCGGTTCAATGGCCAACCCGAAACTGATCTGGCCTGCCCGTCGTTTCCATATTTCTTCGGACACGCGCATGAGGACGGGTAGCAGACAGTCGGGAGCCAGAAGGCGTCTGGGTGTCAGTGCCGTGGTGTCGGTTGATGACAGCGTGACGTGGTAGCCACGTGTTTCGATCAGGCTGGCAAGGGCGTCGATCAGACGTTCGAGGGAGATCATGCGTAGTCCCTTTGTTTCCAGCGGGGCAGGCGCGGTCGATGCGGGCCCACCAGAAGTACGCGCGCCATGCGGAATGCGACGGGCAGGGTGAGCCCCATCCATGCGAAAAACCCGAACACGACTGTGATCGCCAAGGCCGTTATGAACGTCCACATGCGCATGTGTGCCAGCCAGAACACCATTCCCAGCAGGCAGCGACAGTCGAGCACGATAAAATAGACAGGCTTTGCAGAGTGTCGCCACATCAGTCCAGTTCCTTCATGGCGCAGTCTGCGACAGCGTCGCTGATGCGGCCCTGAGCGTGAACATCCTTGATGGATTGCTCAAAGGTCTGGCCGTATTCTGCCACGAAACCACGCACCATATTGGGCCAGCGAGCCTGTGGCGCATCGAGGAGTGCTTCGCGGATCTTGCGGTTGAAGGGCAGGAAGGACCGGATGGCTGTACGTTTGCCGTCCGTAGAGCGCAGGAGACGCTGATTGACGATGAGCTTGAGGTTATCGATGAGAGCGATGGCGTAACTGTCGCGGTCGCTGGGCGGACAGAGTGAGACGACACGGCGGACCGTCGAGGCCGGGTCATGGGTATGAACGGACGTTGTGGTGCGGTGACCCGAGATGATGGCCTGTATGGTCGCCTCCATGGTTTCGGCATCACGGCACTCGCCGATCTCGATATCGGTGGGTTCCTCACGCACGGCCGCGCGGATGAAGTCGGGGAAGGTTTTCAGCTGCCGGGGGATTTCAGTCTGCTGGATACTGGCGTTGTTTTGCTCGATGAGATCATAGAACAGCTCCAGTGGTGCAGCCCCCTGAATAATGTTGCAGTGGCAATTGGGGTCTTCGAGACGCTTGCGCGTAACTCCCCCCATAAGCGTCGTCTTGCCACTGCCGGTAACACCACAGATCAAATAGCCGCCGGTCTCGCCATCGAGTGCTTCAGCCAGACGGGGTTCGACATACTGCTCTTCGAGTGGCGTCGGTTTTTCAGGGAGGGGCCTTAGCACGATCCCGATCCCATCGTTCGCGCCGATGGTCGTGGCCACGGCGTTCACACGGAAGCCATAGCGGGGTTTGCTTCTATCTGGCCAGATGACGTAGCTGGTATCAATGGCCTCCATCTGGCTCAGGCGCGACGGCCCGGTCGAGGATTTATACATCTTTGCCAGCGCGTCCGAGACTTCTCGGTTGGTCCAGCGCAGGCCCGGAACAGTGTAATTGCGTCCATGCACGCGAATTTTGAGGGCGGTGTCTGTTTGCAGGTGAATGCGCGACGCCCCCATTTCGACACAGCCGATCAGGATGGCATCGAGACTACCGGGAGGTGGCAGGGCGTGCAGGCGCTCTTTGATGTCGTTCATGTTT
>NZ_BAJU01000043.1 GCF_000613865.1 Acetobacter okinawensis JCM 25146 | reverse complement strand
TACCGGCCCTGCGGCAGCCCTGCGTGCTGCCAGCCGCGCTCTTTTGCGACTGGTCCCCTCCACGCCGGCCGACAATACCGCGCCCGAGAGCGACGTATTAGCCGCACGCACCACAGAAGCCCTGAGTGCGCTGGAGAACGCAGAGAACGCTCTGGCCGAGGCCGAGAGCCTTCTCTCCCGCCTTATGGCCGATACAGAGGCCAATCCGCGTGAACTGGAGGAAACCGAGGAGCGGTTGTTCACCCTGCGCACCGTCGCGCGCAAGCACAATGTGCTGGTGGATGAACTGGCCGCCCTGCTTGCACAATTAAGCGCACGCCTGCATGCGCTGGAAAATGGTGCGACTGAGCTGGAAAGCCTGCGTGCAGCAACACAGGAAGCACGCCTTGCTTACGAGGCCACGGCACGGGAGCTGACCGCCGCACGCACCCATGCCGCCAAAAAATGGAGCAGGCTGTCACCGCAGAACTCAAGCCCATAAAGCTGGAAAAAGCGCGCTTTCTGGCCGAGTTACAAACCCTGCCCGCCGAGCAGTGGAGCCGCCACGGCATGGAGCAGGTTACCTTCCTTATTGCCGCCAACCCCGGCCAGCCCCCCGGCCCCATTGCCAAAGTGGCCTCTGGTGGCGAACTCTCGCGGCTTATGCTTGCGCTCAAGCTGGTGCTGGCTGGTCAGTCCGGCATTGGCACGCTCATTTTTGACGAAATTGATGCAGGGGTTGGCGGCGCAACTGCCGCAGCTATTGGCGAGCGCCTGCACCGTCTGGCTCTGAACGTGCAGGTACTGGCCGTAACCCACAGCCCACAGGTGGCTGCCAGTGCAGATGCACACCTGCGTATTGGCAAACAGACCCGCAACGGGCAAACAGCCACCCACGCCACCTTGCTGGCCCAAACCGAACGCAAGGAAGAGATCGCACGCATGCTGGCAGGGGACACAATTACCGATGCCGCACGCGCTGCGGCCGCCAGCCTGCTGGAACCAGAGAAATGACGCAGCCCCCCTCCCCGATTACAGACATGGACCTTGAGCAGGCCCGCGCAGAACTGGCTGATCTGGCTGAAAAAATCGCCTACCACAACACCGCCTACCACCACCACGACGCGCCAGAAATCAGCGATGCGGACTATGATGCCCTGCGCAGGCGCTACAACACTCTGGTGGCCCTTTACCCCGATGCAGAGCCACAGAACAGTGCAGCCAACACGGTGGGCGCCACTGCGGACCCCGCCTTTGGCAAACATATCCACCTTGTGCCCATGCTCTCGCTCGACAATGTGTTCGACCGCGAGGAGTTTGAGAGCTTTATCACCCGCGCCACCCGCTTTTTGGGTCTGGAGCAGGCGGGGGCAGCGCCCCTGCGCTTTGTGGGCGAGCCGAAAATTGATGGTCTTTCCATCAGCCTGACTTACGAACACGGTGTCTTTACACGCGGCACCACGCGTGGTGATGGCACCGAGGGCGAGGACGTTACCGCCAACCTGCGTACACTGCGCGACCTCCCCCACACGTTGCCCGCCCCATACCCCGACCTGATTGAAATTCGGGGGGAAGTCTTTCTCTCCAAAGCCGACTTTCTAGCGCTCAACGCAGCGCAGGAAGCCGCTGGCAAACGCCTGTTCGCCAACCCGCGTAACGCAGCGGCTGGCTCTCTGCGGCAGCTGGATTCAAGCATTACCGCGCAACGCCCGCTCTCCCTTTTTGCCTATGCTCAAGGGTTCTGCTCCGACAAAGCAACCCGTAGCCACTGGGACTATCTGGAGCAATTGCGGGCCTGGGGGTTTGTAGTCAACCCGCTCTCGCGCCAGATTGACGGCGCGGCTGAGGCAGAAGCGTTTTTTGAGCAGGTCAATCAGGAACGCGCCAGCCTTGCCTATGATATTGACGGCGTTGTCTACAAAATAGACGACCTGACCCTACAGAACCGTCTGGGCTTTGCCGGCCGCGCCCCACGCTGGGCCATAGCGTGGAAGTTCCCCGCCGAGCAGGCCATAACGCGCCTGAACGCCATAGAAATTCAGGTGGGACGCACTGGCGCACTAACCCCCGTTGCCCATCTGGAACCTGTCAATGTAGGCGGGGTGCTGGTGACCCGGGCAACCTTGCATAATGAGGACGAGATCACCCGCAAGGACGTGCGTGTGGGGGACGCGGTGTTTGTCCAGCGTGCGGGGGATGTTATTCCGCAGGTCCTTGGCGTGGCCCCCGCAGACTCACAGGGGGGGGAGCGTGGCCCTCTTTTCCACTTCCCCGATCATTGCCCGGCCTGTGGCGCACTTGCTATCCGCCCCGAAGGTGAGGCCGTACGGCGCTGCACGGGCGGGCTGACATGCCCCGCACAGGCGGTAGAGCGGCTGATCCATTTTGTCTCCCGCCTTGCCTTTGACATTGAAGGGCTGGGTGAGCGCAGTATCCGCGAATTTTATGACGCCGGGTTAATCCGCACCCCAAGCGATATTTTCCGGCTCAAGGACCACCTGCCCGCACTGGAACAGCGCGATGGCTGGGGCGAGCAGTCCGTGCGTAATCTGCTTCAGGCCATTGAGGGGCGGCG
Organism: Acetobacter okinawensis JCM 25146; assembly: GCF_000613865.1. Classification (GTDB taxonomy): domain Bacteria; phylum Pseudomonadota; class Alphaproteobacteria; order Acetobacterales; family Acetobacteraceae; genus Acetobacter; species Acetobacter okinawensis. Next base: position 17,284 of record NZ_BAJU01000043.1, on the reverse strand, counting down.
CACCATTGCCCTGTCCCGCTTTATTTACGCTCTGGGTATCCGCCGGATCGGGGAGAGCAACGCCCGCCTGCTGGCCCGCCATTACGGCAGTTTTGCCAACTGGCTACGGCAGATGGAGGCGGCCACCATCATCGGCTCTGACGCCCGGCTGGAGCTGGGCTCCATTACCGGCATTGGCAACGCCATAGCCAGCGATGTTGTGGCGTTTGTAGCCGAACCCCACAACCGGAGCATTCTGGCCGAGCTGGAAGCCGTACTGGACATTACCGAGGAAAGTGGAGCCAGCGATGGTCCACTGGCGGGCAAGACCATTGTTTTTACCGGCACGCTGCTCACCATGACCCGACCGGAAGCCAAGGCCAAGGCCGAGCGCATGGGGGGCAAGGTCTCCGACTCCGTTTCCAAAAAGACCGATCTGGTGGTGCTGGGGGAAAAAGCCGGGTCCAAGGCCAAAAAGGCTGCGGAGCTTAATCTCCAGACCATGGACGAGGAAGAATGGAACGCCTTTTGCACAGCAAACGAATAGAACCACCTCCGGCGCTGTTTTTTAGCTCTGGCGTGTAAAAGAGAGATTGCCCGGCGGCCAAATCTGCGCCATGCTGGCGGGCAACGAAGGGGTGGAGTTCGTCGTCCAAACCAAAAATAAAAATTCCGTGCCCAGTCCGGCTGCTGTTCCGGTATCCCCTGTTCCCATCCCCTCGGTCGGAACTTCAGCTCATCTGGCACAAAAGAATGAAGTGAACGGCAAAATGACCAAGTGGATCTACAGTTTCGGTGCTGGCCAAAGCGAAGGCAACGCCGGGATGCGCAATCTCCTCGGCGGCAAGGGTGCCAATTTGGCAGAAATGGCAAATATCGGCCTGCCCGTGCCCCCTGGATTTACCATTACCACTGAAGTCTGCACCGCCTTTTACGATAACGGACGGAAGTATCCGGCCGAGCTGGAAGCCCAGCTTGAAGCCGCCATGGGTCTGGTAGAAAAGGCCATGGGCCTGCGCTTTGGCGATGCCGAAAACCCGCTTCTGGTTTCTGTCCGCTCTGGTGCGCGCGTTTCCATGCCCGGTATGATGGACACAGTGCTCAACCTCGGTCTGAACGACACGACGGTTGAAGGCCTTGTCCGCTCCTCGGGCGATGCCCGCTTTGCATGGGACAGCTACCGCCGCTTCATTCAGATGTACGGCTCCGTTGTGCTGGGCGTACCGCACCACGAGTTTGAAGACCTGCTGGAGCAGGCCAAACGCGCCGCCAACAAGCTGGACGACACCGCCCTGACCGCCGAAGAATGGCAGGACGTTGTAAAAAGCTACAAGCAGATCGTCCTGTCCGAGACGGGGACCCCCTTCCCCGAAAGCCCGAAGGACCAGCTCTGGGGCGCCATTGGGGCCGTGTTTGGCTCATGGATGAACCCGCGCGCCAACACCTACCGCAAACTGCATGATATTCCAGCAAGCTGGGGTACGGCTGTAAACGTTCAGTCCATGGTGTTCGGCAACATGGGTGATGACTGTGCAACAGGCGTATGCTTTACGCGCGACCCCTCCACGGGCGAGAACATCTTCTACGGCGAATACCTGATTAACGCGCAGGGTGAGGACGTTGTGGCCGGGATACGTACCCCGCAGCCCATGGCGGAATGTCGCTCGGTCGAGGGCCAGACCTCGATGGAAAAAGCGCTCCCCAACGCCTATAACGAACTGCTCCGGGTCCGTGACCTGCTTGAACGCCATTACCGCGACATGCAGGACATCGAATTTACGGTTCAGGCCAATACGCTCTACCTGCTCCAGACCCGCTCGGGCAAACGCACGGCAGCAGCAGCCCTGCGCGTGGCCATTGACATGGCCAAGGAAGGCCTGATCACGCAGGAAGAAGCGGTGACCCGCGTCCCCCCCGCGTCGCTCGACCAGTTGCTCCACCCCGTGCTGGACCCCAAGGCTGAACGCCAGTTGCTGACCCGTGGCCTGCCTGCCTCCCCCGGCGCTGCCACCGGCATCATCGCCTTCTCTGCTGAAGATGTGGAAGACCGTGCCGCCAAAGGCGAGGACGTTATTCTGGTCCGTATCGAAACCTCCCCCGAGGACGTGCACGGCATGCACGCTGCCCGTGGCGTGCTGACCACCCGTGGTGGCATGACCTCCCACGCAGCAGTTGTTGCCCGTGGCATGGGCCGCGTGTGCGTGGCTGGTGCTGGCAGCATTGCCGTGGACTACAAGGCCCAGACCATGACCGTAGATGGCCACACGCTCAAGGCCGGGGACTGGATCACGCTGGATGGTGGTACGGGGGCTGTTTACAATGGCCGCGTTCCCACCATTCCGCCCACTCTGTCGGGTGACTTTGCAACCCTTATGGGCTGGGCCGATGGCGTACGCCGCCTTGGTGTTCGCGCCAATGCGGAAACACCGGAAGACGCCCAGACTGCCCGCCGCTTTGGGGCGGAAGGGATTGGCCTGTGCCGGACTGAACACATGTTCTTCGGCCCAGACCGTATTGGCCATGTGCGCCAGATGATTATGGCAGACGACGTGGCAACACGCGCCCGCGCCATTGAGGCCCTGCTGCCCTTCCAGCGTGGGGACTTTACGGAGCTGTTCCGTATTATGGCTGGCCTGCCTGTAACCATCCGCCTGCTGGACCCGCCGCTGCATGAGTTCCTGCCGCATGGCGAGGCCGAACTGGCAGATGTTGCCAAGGCTCTGGGCAAGGATGTGGAAAGCCTGCGTGCACGCCGCTCTGCCCTTTCCGAATCCAACCCCATGCTGGGCCACCGTGGCTGCCGTCTGGGCATTACCTACCCGGAAATCTACGCCATGCAGGTGCGCGCCATTACCGAGGCGGCACTGGACATTGCCAAGGAAACGGGCAAGGCCGTAGAGCCGGAAATCATGATCCCGCTGATCGGCACCAAAGCTGAACTGGATCTGGTGCGCAAATCCTGCGAAGCGGTCATTGCCGACGTGCTGGCCGAACGCGGCACACAGCTCTCCTACAAGATCGGCACCATGATCGAGCTGCCCCGCGCAGCCCTGACTGCCGACCAGATTGCACAGAGTGCCGACTTCTTCTCCTTCGGCACCAACGATCTGACGCAGACAGCCCTTGGCCTGTCGCGTGATGATGCAGGCTCCTTCCTGCCTGAGTATGTGGACAAAGGCCTGCTGCCGCAGGACCCCTTTGTTTCCATCGACCGCGAAGGCGTGGGCGCGCTGGTGCGCATGGGTGTGGAAAAAGGCCGCGCCTCCAAGCCTGACCTCAAGCTGGGCATCTGTGGTGAGCACGGCGGCGACCCGCTCTCCATCGCCTTTTTTGAGGAAGTTGGTCTGGATTACGTATCCTGCTCGCCCTTCCGTGTGCCGGTTGCCCGACTGGCCGCCGCACAGGCAGCCCTTGCTGCACGCAATAACAAGGCTGTTAAAGCCTAAGGAAAAAGTGGCCGCCTCCCCCTGAGGCGGCCATTTTTCAATCTGAATATCATGCAAAAAATCCTTACTCTCCACCTCGTATCCGAGGCGACGGGGCAGACGCTCGATTCCGTAGCACGGGCCTGCATAGCGCAGTTCCCCAACACGGAAGTCAGGCTCCGGCACTGGAACCTGATCCGCACCCAGATCCAGCTCAGGCGGGTTTTGCGGCATATTGCCAATAATCGCGGCCCGGTTATGTCCACCCTGACTGACCCCATTTTGCAGGCAGACATGGAGGCAGGCTGCGCGAGCCTCCAGATCAGGCTGCTGGATGTGCTGGACAACGCCCTGAACTTTCTGGCTGAAGAAACCGGGGAGGAGGCAACACGCCACCCTGGCGGCCAGTACATCATGGATGAAAACTACTACCAGCGCATTGAGGCCATGCACTACGTGCTAGCGCATGATGATGGGCAGGAAACACGCGGCCTGAACAAGGCTGATGTGATTCTGGTTGGCGTTTCCCGCGTTTCCAAAACCCCTACGTGCTTTTATCTGGCTAACCGGGGGATCAAGGCCGCCAACGTACCATTGGTCATGGGCATAGAACCGCCAGAAGCGCTGTTCAGCACCACCAAACCGGTTATTGGCCTGACCATAGACCCCGAACGCCTGATTGAAATACGCCGCAACCGGTTGAACCAGATGATACCGGGCAAGTCCCGCCCGGAAGCCATAACCGATTATGCCTATATTGATCTGGAAAAAGTGCAGGAAGAACTGCACTGGGCAAGGCGTCTGTGCCGCCGCCACAACTGGCCTGTCATTGATGTGACGCGCCGCTCTATTGAGGAATCATCAGCCTCCATACTGGAGTTGATCGCCACATCGGCATAATACTTGGCCTTTGCTCCTGTGCTTGAGCAACAGCGCACACAGGAGCAAAGGCGTTTTATCCAGCCAGGCAGAGCATGCAGGCGTGTATGGTTTTAAGCCGTATCTTGCTCAATCAGCCATTTCCTGCGCTGTCAGTCTTTGTACCCGTACCGCCTGACCCTGCGCGTTATAGTAAATCACACTGCTGCCGCGCCGCTGGGCATAACCATCGGGCTGGCCATCCTTGGTCCAGAACAGCAGGCGGTTCGTATCCGGTTGTTCCACAACGCGGTCCCCCGGCGGGGTAAAGCGGTATTTGCTAAAATCCTTATGAGCCCGCGGCAAAGGTAGTTTACCCGCCAGATTATGCATACTGGACGCGCGGTGTGCATCCGAATCATCGTCATCCCCGCCATTCAGCGGGTCGCCATCAGCGCGCGCTGGCACACCGGCTGCAAGGGACAATGCAACAGCGCACAGACCGAACATGATTGTCCATTTTTTGCGAAATACCGGCATCATGTCGGCTCTTCCTCTTTTATTCAGGCCTCTGGTGGCAAAATTTGCCGGTTAAGGGCAACCGTAGCACAGGTTAGCACCTGCTACCGCGTTACTCCTGTTACAAAATGCTGTCAGCCCCAAGTTTTGGCATGGGCCGCCCTATACAAAGGCGTATCCGCCGTCCTGCTTGCCCGCCACGGCCCAAAAAGAGTAAGACAGCCGCATGACAGAAACGCTGGTCGGCCCTTTTTCACTCGAACGCGATATCAAAAAAAGCCGCTTTCTTGCGCGCGCAACGCCCATAGCCAACATAGAAGAGGCCGAGGCGTTTATTGCCGGCATTGCCGCCGCCGAACCAGACGCAACACACCACTGCTGGGCATGGCAGTTTGGCCCCCATTGCCGCTGCCATGATGCGGGAGAGCCGTCTGGCACGGCGGGGCGTCCCATTTTACAGGTGGTTGTGGCCCAGAAGCTGGACCGCGTCGCCATTGTGGTTTCGCGCTGGTTTGGGGGGATCAAGCTTGGAGCGGGCGGTCTGGTCCGCGCCTATGCCGGAACGGCTGCCGAATGCCTGCGCGAAGCCCAAAAGGAAGAATTGATCGAGCGTGTCCGGCTTGGGTTCCACTGCCCGTTCTCATTACTGGGGCTTATTCAGGCCCGCCTGCCGGAATGGGGGGTGGAAGCCGCCGCTCCTGCATTTGATGCAAACGGAGCGTGGTTCCAGCTTGTGCTCCCCCAAGCCCTGCAACATGACATCAGCGCAAAGCTGACCGACCTGACGAGTGGTCAGGCCGATATACGCCTTATTGAGGACGAAACGCCCGAGGCCTAGCGGGGCGTCACCCAGCCGTTACCTGTGGAGTCACCCACCTGACCGGTGCCAAACGGACCGGAGCTCTGGTAGGCCGAACCATAGCGCGACAGGTCGGTACCGGTTACCGAATCCCGGTGTACCTTGGCCAGATGGTCCGGGTCATCCCCGTGCTGGAACTCCATGGACGGAGCATCCTGATAACCCGGTGGCAGGCTACGGTGCCCGTGCACGGTTTTTGACTCGGTTGATTTGGCCGCGCCAGACCCCGTATCCATTGCCCCGCTGCCTTCGGAAAAGGAGACATCGTCATTCGGGGTCATCAGGGGGTCCGCATGGGCAACACTTGCTGCCCCCATCAGGCTTGCGCCCATCAGAAGGCCGGACATCACGTTTACAAACGGTCTACGCAGCTGCGCCATTGCGCGTTACCCCGCAAGAAAAAAAAGAAAAACATACCACATGGGTCACGAGCCAACGGCCCTGCAAGCTCCATACTGGCAACCCTTATCACACCAAAAGTACAAAAAACCAAATTCTCTGCCCAAGCGTGGAGAGGATGCCACACCATTGGCCAGAACATGGCCAGAAACCGCAAACGCCATTTGCGTAATCCCTGTATTTTAGACATAAAGCTCCCGCCTTTGGCAAATTCCATGCCCAGAGAGATTGTGTTTATCATTCTGCTTACCATCTGTGTGTAATCAGCCCAACTGAACAGGAACGTGTTATGAGTGCCACGCTCACCCAGCCCAACCCGACGTCTGAGACCTGGATGCCGGATAGCTGGCGTTCGTTTCCGTTCAAGCAGATTCCCACGTATCCTGATGCATCTGCCCTTGGTGTGGTGGAAGACCGGCTAGGCACCTACCCCCCGCTGGTTTTTGCAGGGGAAGTGCGCCGCCTGCGCAACCATCTGGCACAGGCCGCTCAAGGCAAGGCCTTTGTGCTTCAGGGCGGCCCATGTGCTGAAAGCTTTGGCGAGTTCAAGGCCGACATCGTGCGCGACACCTTCCGTGTGCTGCTACAAATGGCGGTCGTCCTGACCTTTGGGGCCAAAGTGCCGGTTATCAAGCTTGGCCGCATGGCCGGGCAGTTTGCCAAGCCGCGCTCCTCCGATATGGAAACGGTAGATGGCGTGAGCCTGCCCTCCTACCGGGGGGACATCATCAACGGTCCGGAATTCACACCAGAAGCCCGCATTCCCGACCCCGCACGGATGGAGACAGGCTACTTCCAGTCCGCCGGGATTCAGAACCTCCTGCGCGCCTTCTCCCGCGGGGGGTACGCCAACCTGCATGAGGTACACCGCTGGAACCTTGGCTTTGTGGAGCGCTCCCCGCTGGCCAACCGTTACCGCACCATGGCCGAACGCATTGGCGAGACCCTCGCCTTCATGCAGGCCTGCGGGATTGACGCTGCCTCCTCCGCACAGGTGGACGAGACCGAGTTCTATACCTCGCACGAAGCCCTGCTGCTGCCGTACGAACAGGCCCTGACCCGCGTGGATTCCACCTCGGGCGAATGGTATGACTGCTCGGCCCATTTTGTCTGGATCGGGGATCGCACCCGCCAGCCCGATGGCGCGCATGTGGAATTCCTGCGTGGGGTACGCAACCCCATTGGCATCAAGGTCGGCCCCACCACCAGTGTGGAAGACATCAAGCGCCTGACGAGCATCCTCAACCCCCAGAATGAGGCAGGGCGCATTACCCTGATCTCCCGCATGGGGGCGCAAAAGATCGAGCAGTTCCTGCCGCCGCTCATGCGTGCAGTCAAGGAAACGGGGCAGCCTGTCACATGGATCAGCGATCCGATGCACGGCAACACCATTTCCACGGGCAGCAAGGTCAAGACCCGCTCGTTCGATGCGGTCATGCAGGAAGTCAAAGGCTTTTTTGCCGTCTGCGCGGCTGAAGGCGTGCCTGCTGGTGGTGTTCACCTGGAAATGACCGGCCAGAACGTAACGGAATGTGTAGGCGGCGCGCAGCGCCTGACCGAAGCAGACCTTGGTGATCGTTACGAAACCTTCTGCGACCCGCGCCTGAACGCCGAACAGTCTTTGGAACTGGCGTTCCTGATCGCGGAGGAGCTGACCGGCCGTCACTAAGGCCGTGCCGCTCTTTGCCTGATCACAGAAGCGGGGGATGGTCTTTACGCCACCCTCCATCACACCCATCATCTGTGCAGTGTATTTGGCAGAAAAGAGCATTTCAGCAATGACGCAATTCCCATTTGGCGTACCGGCCCCCGGCATTGCCGCGGCACAGGCCACCACCGCCCTGACGGATGCCGAAATCCGCGCCCGCACGGATTCCTACTTCAACCGGACCCGCCAGATCGTCAGCCACTTCGGGGATTGTCAGGTCACTTATACTTTTTTCCTGCGCTGTCCGGTTATTTCCGCCCCCGGTATTATGCTGGAATGGCTGAAGAACGTCATGGCAGAGCGCGGGAGCGACTATACCGTGGACCTGCTCCACCCCGAGGGAGAATGGGTAGGAGCAGGCGAGCCACTGGTTTATGTGAGCGGGTCATTCCTGCATCTGGCTGACCTAGAAACACTTTTGCTCCAGAAGCTGGGCAGTTCCTGCGTTGCGGCACTCCGGGCCTACCAGATGGCGCTCTCCCTGCCGCAAACCCGATTTCTGGCCATGGATGCCCGGCACTGTGCCGGGTACGAGATGCAGGAACTCATGGCCTACGCCGCCTCCATTGGTGGGCGGGCCGCCCAGAAAGATGGAGCTGTCGGCTTTGTTGGCACGGCAAACGATGCCGTTTCCGCCTTTTTTGGTGCAACACACGGGGCGGGCACCATGCCCCATGCCCTGATTGGCTACGCCGGTTCCACCGTACGGGCGGCGGAAATGTTCCACGAGACCTTCCCCGAATCCGACCTTGTGGTGCTGGTTGACTATTTTGGGCAGGAAATAACGGATGCACTGGCGGTATGCCACCGCTTTGCGGAGCTGGCTCAGGCAGGCCGCATAGCCGTCAGGCTGGACACCCATGGCGGGCGGTTCATGGAAGGGCTGAACCCGCAGGAATCCTATGCAGTCGTCAACCGCCACGCCCCCGATGCCCTGCGCCGCTACCGCTCTGACCGGGAACTGCGCTACCTGATCGGCACTGGCGTGTCTGCCGCCTCTATCTGGAAAATGCGCGAGGCACTGGACGAAGCGGGGTTTGACCGGGTGCGCATTATTGCCTCCTCCGGCTTTGGTGTGACCAAATGCGCCTGCATGGCCGATGCCCACGCCCCTATTGATGTTGTTGGCACTGGCTCCTTTATTCCTGAAATATGGAACGAGACTTACGCCACCGCCGACATTATTTCGTACAACGGTGTTGAGCGGGTCAAAATCGGGCGCGAATTCCTTTTCGCTTCCGCCCGCAACAGACAAGACAGCAAGGAAAATCCATGAGCGAAGCAGCCCCCCCACAGGAGCAAGGCTGGAAAGTCCGTATTCTGGACCTGTCCGGCGGTGCGGAAGACAACATTGTGGAAGACGTTGGTGTTTTTCATGACCTTGCCCACGCCAACGCATTTGCACGCGCCTATGTGCGCGACAGCGTGGAACGCTGCCGGGCACCCGGTGCCTCTGCCAAGGATGTGCTGGACACATGGATGAGCTTTGGCGAGGACGCGGTTGTACTCGATACAGGACTGGACGCTCAGGCCGATGGCTGGCGCTCTGCCAACGAGCTGGATGACTTTACCGCAACCCCCGCAACCCCCATGGAGCGTGACTGGCGCGCGCTCGACCCACGTCGTCTGGTGGACGGGGAGGAAATACTCCTTGAAGATGACGACAGTGAAGGCGAGGATGAGGGGGAATACGGCACGGACGAACCGTTCGACCCCGGCCTGCACAACCTGCACTAGCCCGCTCAGGCTTTGGGGCAGGCCAAACCGCTCGCGCCATGCCCCCCTGCCCTGTTTTATCTTTCCTTCCTGCTGGTCTTTCCAGCCCATTCACGGCATAAGCCTCTGTTATGAAACTCCGCTTTGCGCCCAGCCCTACCGGCCTTCTCCACGTTGGCAATGCCCGTCTTGCCCTTGCCAATGCCCTGTTTGCCCGCCGCAACGGGGGCAAATTCCAACTGCGTATTGATGATACGGATACCGGTCGCTCGCGCGAGGAACTGGTAACCGCCATCCAGCAGGACCTGGAGTGGATGGGCATTGCGTGGGACGAGACCTTCCGCCAGACTGAACGGCTGGACCGCTACGCCGCCGCCATTGAAAAGCTCAAGGCCTCCGGTCACCTGTACCCCTGCTTTGAAAGCGAGCAGGAACTGGCCGCCAAGCGCGAAACCCAGATCCGCCAGCGCCGCGCCCCGGTCTATGACCGCGCCATGCTCCGCATGACCGAACAGCAGCGCGCGCAGGCCGAAGCCAATGGCAAGGTGCCTTACTGGCGCTTCAAACTCTCGGGCCGCATTGTGCGCTGGCGTGACATGGTTATGGGGGACTGTCAGGTCAAGCTGCCCTCCGTCTCCGACCCGGTGCTGGTGCGTACCGATGGCACGGTGCTCTACACCCTCGCTTCCGTCGTGGATGACCTCGAAACAGGGATCAGCCATATTATTCGTGGGGAAGACCACGTAACCAATACGGGTGTGCAGATCGACATTGCCGAAGCTCTGGGCGCGCGCCCCGACCACTTCCGCTTTGCCCACCTGCCCCTGCTGCTGGACGAAAACGGGGGTAAGCTCTCCAAACGCTTTGACGCCTGCTCCCTGCGCACCCTGCGCCAGGATGGCGTGGAGGCCGAGGCCCTGATCTCCTACCTTGCGCGGCTTGGCAGCTCGGATGACCCGGCACTCATGCCGTTTGATGCGCTGGCCCAGAGCTATGACCTCTCCCATATCTCGCGCTCGGCCGCCCGGTTTGACACACGCCAGCTTCTGGCCATGAACCACCGCCATCTGGCCCAGCTCCCGTTTTCGGCAGTAGTGAACAGGCTGCCGCAGGGTGCGACCGAGGCCTTCTGGCTGGCCATTCGCAGCAATATCGACCTGCTGAGCGAGGCCAAATTGTGGTTGCAGGTCACGCAAAGCCATATTGTCCCCCCCGTGCAGGAAGATGAGGAGACGTTCCTCAAGGACGCAGCAACCCTGCTCCCCCCCGAGCCATGGGACCAGACCACGTGGAAGGCATGGACCACCGCCGTAAAGGAAAAAACCGGCCGTAGTGGCAAGGCTCTGTTCCACCCCCTCCGCCTTGCCCTGACTGGCGAGGAAAACGGCCCTGAGCTACGTGACCTGCTCCCCCTTATTGGTCGCGCGCAGGTACTGGCACGCCTTAACCCCGGGCAATAACCGGGGTTCCATACAAGGGCAGGTATCAGGCACATCCAGACCTACAAAAACATAACTTGACCCAACGGTGCCGCCCATGGACAGTTTGGGTAACAGTTATGCCTGTCTGGATCCTGCATGTCCCCTGCTCTGCACCGTCGTACATTCAGTCTGGGGCTGGCCACGCTGCTGGCAAGCCCAGCCATAGGGCACGCAGCCCCGCCGCCAGACCTGATGGACCCTCCCATGCCTGAACTGGAGGAGCTGAAGTGGCACCCCCCTATACGGGAGGCCATTCAGGCTCTTGCCAATGCACACGGCCATTACTCCGAGCATTATAACCCCACCAGCCGGCCTTATGTGGTGATGGACTGGAGCAACATGGCCGTTGTGGGCGATGTACAGCAGATGCTTTTTTTATACATGCTGGAGCATTTCTGCTTTCTTATGCCCGCGCAGAAGTTCCGCGCCCTTATTCATGTCCACACCTCCAGCGCACCGCTGCCTCCCCCTTTTACCAACATGGCGGGCCAACCTGTCAGCTTTAACAATCTAGTGGCGGATCTTGTGGAGGATTACCGTGCACTGGCAGCAGGCTACGGGCATATTCCGCACCCCATCCCCCGCGAGGAGCTACAGGACGACCCGGCATTGCTGGCGTTCCGGGCCAGAATGGCATTCTGCCATCAGGCGGTCAGCGCACTGCATGGCCCTGATGCGGCCCAACAATGGATCATCCGGCTTCTGGCCGAGCAGACCCAGACCGATGTGATCGCCCTGAGCCGCGCTGCCAACGAGTGGGGGCTGGGAGCGGGCATTACCACGCAGCGCTGGGTCTGCCCGAGCGCGCGCGCAGGCAAGGCCGGACCAGTGCAGGCCAACATTACCCAGATGCTGCGCTTAACGCCTGAAGTTGGCAATCTGCTCCAGATCCTGCAAGAACATGGCATAGACCCGATTATCTGTTCCTCCGCACTGGAAGATGTGGTCGCCCTTTTTGCCACCTCAGCCGAGTATGGCTACAACCTGCGCCACGAGCATGTGTTTGGCGCACGTCTGGCCATGCACAAAGGCGTTATGGAGGCCACGGAAGCGCCCCATTACCCCTTCCCCTCCGGGGCTGGAAAAACCGCGTTAATCCGCACCCATTTTCAGGAACGGCGCAAACAGCCCCCTCTGATGATCTTTGCGGGTGAGGCCAGTTCGGCTGACCTGCTCAAAGCTTTTCCCGATACTGCGCTGTGCTGCCTTATCAACCGCACCCAGCCTGAGGAGATGGCCGGTTTTTTAAAGGAGGCCGCAGCCCCACCCAAAGTAGGCAGTCCCCGCAAATTCTACCTTCAGGGGCGGGATGAAAATACCGGCGAATGGAGACCCCACGCCAGCAGCCTGCCACTGGGCAGCACCACCCCCACAATGCCCGGCTGACAGGCGCCAGCTCAGGTCTGGTCTGTTGACCGGTGTGGCTTCCACAGATTTAACAGCAGGGAATTGCTGACGACCGAAACCGAGCTCATGGCCATGGCAGCCCCTGCCAGCACCGGTTGAGCAGGCCAAAGGCCGCCAGCGGCAGGCCCAGCACGTTATAGACAAACGCAAAAAACAGGTTCTGCCAGATTTTTGAAACCGTTGCGCGGGAGAGGGAGAGCGTATCCACCAGCGCCATAAGCTGGCTGCGCACAAGCACCACATCTGCTGTTTCCAGTGCGATATCCGCCCCCGCTCCAATAGCAAAGCTGACATCGGCCAGAGCAAGGGCGGGGGCGTCGTTTATGCCGTCCCCCACCATGCCTACGCAATGTTGCCCGCCATCACGCAGGCGGGTAATCTCTGCAGCTTTGCCCTGTGGCAGAACACCCGCCACGACCTCATCAATACCCACCTGACGGGCCACCGCCTGTGCGGCGCGCTCGTTATCGCCAGTGAGCATAACCACACGCAGCCCCCCCGCACGCAAAGCCGCTATGGCAGTATGCGCCTCCGGGCGGACCTGATCGGCCAGACCAAAATAAGCAAGGACTTCTTCCCCCGCGCCACGGCAATAATGCTCTGCCCCTGCGCCTGCCATGCGTCTGTCAGGCTCTGGTCAACCGGGCAGCCGCTTTCCTCCATAAAGGCCAGAGAGCCAAGCCGCACATCCTGCCCGCCCATGCTGGCCGCAACCCCCTGCCCCGGTATGGCCCGGAATGCCGTAATATCCGCAGGGGCACTCCCCTTAAGCGTGGCATAAGCCACAACGGCCCGGGCCAGAGGTGCTCGGAGTTCTGCTCCAGCGCCCGCGCAAGCCCCAGAACCTCTGCCTCCGCCACGCCCGAGGCAAACTGTGCCTGCACAACACTGGGCTGGCCCAGTGTGAGTGTGCCGGTCTTGTCCGTGACCAGAATATCCATCCGCCGTGCCTGTTCCAGCGCGTTGGCATTGCGGAACAGAATACCAGCCTGCGCTCCAAGCCCTGTACCCACCATAATGGCCGTTGGCGTGGCCAGCCCAAGTGAGCAGGGGCAGGCAATGACCAGAACAGACACGGCATTAACCAGACTGCTCCCAAAATTCCCCGTAACGGCCCAGCCCACGCCCAGCGTCAGCACAGCCAGCACCAGCACGGCAGGCACAAACACCGCCGACACCCGGTCAGCCAGCCGCTGCACGCTGGCCTTGCTGCCCTGCGCCTGCTCCACCATATGCACAATACCTGCCAGCACAGTTTGCGCACCCACACGGGTTGCACGCACCTGCAAAGCTCCGGTCTGGTTAAGCGTACCCGCAAACACCCGCGCGCCCACTGTTTTGGCAACAGGCGCGCTCTCGCCCGTCAGCATCGCCTCGTTTAAATCGGACTGGCCTTGCAGCACCTCCCCGTCCACGGCAACACTCTCGCCCGGGCGCACCATAAACACATCTCCGGGGACAAGCTGCTCAACAGGCTGCTCCACCCACTGGCCATTGCGCTCCACATGGGCTGTGCGTGGTTGCAGGTGCAACAGCCCCTGCATGCCTGCGCTGGCACGGGCCTTGGCGCGGGATTCGAGCATCCGCCCGAGCAGAACAAGGGTTATGACCAGCGCGCTACTCTCAAAATACACAGGCTGGTCAAGGCCCAGAACCACCACCACAGCGCTGAACACGAAGGCAATACCCGTACCCAGCACCACCAGCACATCCATATTGGCGGCCCCACTCCGCAGCGCATGCGCCGCGGCACCGTACATGGCCCTGCCACACCAGAGCTGCACAATACCTGCCAGCAGGGCTTGCCCCCACAGCGGCAGCATAAGACTATGCTGGCCAATCATCATACCCGCCATCTGCACACCAAATGGCAGGCTCAACAGGGCCGCGAGCACAAAATTGTTCCGCTCCGCACGCCATTGCTCGCCGTGGCGCCTGTCCTGCTCCGCGGAGTCCTGCTGGCTGTACAGGCTTGCGCCATAACCCGCTTTTTCCACAGCGGCGATCAGGGTCGGGACATCCACAATACCGGGTACAAAACTGGCATGTGCGCGCTCACTCGCCAGATTGACCGTGGCCTGCACAGATGGCAGGGCGTTCAGCACTTTTTCTACCCGGCTGACACAGGATGCGCAGGTCAGCCCGCTCAGGCTCAGATCAGCCTCGGTGCTCTGCGGCACAAAGCCCGCCTTGCGTATGGCCTCCAGCACAGCGGGTATCTGCCCTGCCCCCTCCTCCAGCGTAACCTGCGCACGGGAGGTGGCAAAATTGACCGATGCCTGAACACCCTGCTGGCGATTGAGCACTTTTTCCAGCCGGGTGGCGCAACTGGCGCAGGTCATGCCCATGACCGGAAAACTGACAATCTGGCTCATGCTTCTGGTGCTCCATGCCTGTGTTCAAACACACCGGGCAAAACAGGCTCCCGCACAGGGGGGGATAAACGGGTACTGGCTGTGCCCATTCTTCTTGCCATATATGCCCCGGGGGGTATATACGAAAAATGCGCTGCTTTTCTCGCCTCTGTCAAATGATTGTGGGTTGCCTGCTTATGCTGGCCATCACCACGGGCGTTCTGGCGCGGCATAATCCTGCACTGGCAGCACAGCCCTCAGCCCACGCAAGCATGCACATGCCTGCAACACACGCCATGGTCGCAGCAACGCACAGCCACCACCATGACCCGGCAGCCGTGGCCTGCCCATCCCCCACAGCAGCCACACACCACCTGATGCACCACCACGCGGCATGCTGCATGACGGGGAACGCCCTATCGGTTGTGGATACATCGGTGGGCATGCTGCCTATTGGTTTTTTGTGGCACAGCCGCGCACGCCCTGTTGCTGTCAACACAACAGCGCTACCTGACCGCAGGGCTGCTCCCCTGCTGCGCCCCCCCAAACTGCACACGGCCTGACAAACCAGCCGGAGCCATACAGCTCCACCTGAGCGACCTATGCCCTGCCCATGCAGGGTGTGCAGACTGGACCATACCATGCCCATACTCCCCCCCCGTAGCGGGCGAGACCTTGCGCGCCGCCAGTTCATAACTGGCGCCAGTGCGCTTGCCGCCCTGAGCAGCCTTACCCATGCCTCCCGCGCGCAGGCTGACACGGTTTTTACACCCACAGTGCCGACCGGCCCCCAATCAGTTTTTGACCTGACCATCAGCCCCCTTGCCTGCACCATTGCGGGCAAGACCCAGACCATTCCCGCCATGAATGGCAGCATGCCCGGCCCCACCCTGCGCTGGCGCGAAGGGGATGCCGTAACCCTGAATGTCCATAACCATCTGACCGAGGACACATCCATCCACTGGCATGGCATACGCTGCCCAGCGGATATGGATGGCGTACCCGGCCTGAGCTTTGGTGGCATTGCACCGGGGCGGAGCTTTACCTACCACTTTCCCGTCAAACAAAGCGGCACCTACTGGTACCACAGCCACTCCAACATGCAGGAGGCACGCGGGCTGTACGGGGCCATTATCATCGACCCACGCACAACGGCCGAGCAGACGTGGGAGCGTGATTACGTCATCCTCCTCTCCGACTGGTCGGATGTGGCTCCGGAGGATATTGTCAGCAATCTGAAGTTTCAGGACGACTACTATAATTTTCGCCAGCGTACCGCCGTCTCTCTTGTGCATGATGCCAAAAAGCAGGGGCTGGGTGCTGCCATAAAAACCGCCTGCAATGGGCGGGAATGAACATGTCTGCCACAGACATTTCGGACGTGACCGGCATTATCTACACCTATCTGATGAACGGCTGCACGCCCGACACCAACTGGACCGGGCTGTTCCGCCCCAACGAGCGTGTCCGGCTGCGCTTTATCAACGCTTCCTCCATGACCTTTTACGACATCCGCATTCCCGGCCTGCAAATGGACGTGGTGCAGGCTGATGGAAATGACATTGACCCCGTGCGGGTGGATGAGTTCCGCATTGGCGTGGCCGAAACCTATGACTGCATTGTGCAGCCAAAGGACAACAAAGCTTACACCATTTTTGCCCAGACGGAGGACCGCACGGGCTTTGCGCGCGGCACACTGGCCCCCCAGCCGGGCATGCAGGCCGCCATCCCCCCCATGGACCCGCGCCCTGTACGCACCATGCTGGACATGGGCATGCCCGAGTCCATGAGCATGAAAGGGATGGACATGAAGGGCATGAACATGGTGGAGCCACCCCCGCCCATACCCCGCCGCTGAATGTTGAGAACCAGAACATCGCCCGTATGCCCACGGACCGTCTGGCGGACCCGGGCGACGGGTTGCGCAACAACGGCCGCCGGGTACTGACCTACGCCGACCTGCGCGCTAGACACCCGGTGGCAGACACCCGCCCCCCCTCGCGCGAAATCACGCTCCACCTGACCGGCAACATGGAGCGCTACATATGGGGTTTTGACGGCAAAAATTCTCCGAAGCCGAGCCAATTCCCCTGCGGCTGGGCGAGCGGGTCCGCTTTACCCTTATCAATGACACCATGATGGAACACCCCATCCATCTACATGGGCTGTGGAGCGAACTGGAAAACGGACAGGGTGCTTACAACCCGGTCAAACATACCCTGATTGTGCAGCCCGGCAGCAAGCTGAGCTACCTTGTCTCGGCCGACACCCCCGGACTCTGGGCCTATCACTGCCACCTGCTCTACCATATGGACCTTGGCATGTTCCGCACTGTGGTGGTGTCATGAGCACGATCCCCCTCCCCCACACGGCCGTTATGCTGGGCCTGCTGGCCGCACTCACCCTTCCTCACCCCGCCCATGCCGCCCCCGGTATGGAAGGCATGGACGACATGCCGGGCATGGATATGAGTGAGGGCATGGACATGCCCGCACACCCGGCCCCGCCAGCAGGGCACACTGTTGCCCACCCGGCACACACCGGTGCGGAGCACCTGCCGCACCCTCACCGCGCCACTG
>NZ_BAJU01000044.1 GCF_000613865.1 Acetobacter okinawensis JCM 25146 | reverse complement strand
TCCTGCTCCTGCTCCTGCTCCTGCTCCTGCTCCTGCTCCTGCGGGTGGAGCCGCTCCCGCACTGGGGCAAGGGGCCAGTGCAACTCCGGGCGCGCACCCTGCCACCACGCCAACCCGGCCACCACCGGAAGCCACCATACCCAATGCGCCACCACCCCTGCCGCAACTGACCCCCGCACCATCAGATGTGGAGATTCACCCCTTCCCCATTCCGCCGCAGCCCACGGTGCAGGCGCAGGCAAAGGGTGTTGTCACCCCCATTCCCAGCGGCATCCGCCTGACATTTGCCCCCGGCTCAGCCGACCTGAACCCCGAGACACATCAGCCATTCTGGCATTTGGCCAAAATCTTGCCTACAAGCCGCATGTGCGCGTGCTGGTAAACGCCTATAGCTCGGGTGCAGCGGATGACATCTCCCTTCCCCGCCGCATGGCACTGGCCCGTGGGCTTGCAGCCCGCAGCGTGCTCATGAACGGGGGCACACCGTCCACCAGAATTTATGTGCGGGTCATCGGCCAGCCCAAAAATGCCAAACCCGGCGACCCGCAGGACTACATCGACCTCTACCAGTCAGACATGGAGCAATAAGGACCGCATCACCGGGGGGCGTCATACGCCTAATTCCTGTGGTACGGCGTCCACAGGCGGCTGCGCGTGGGGGGAACATGCCCCGCACGGTTTACAAAACAGGGATTAAAAAATGTGGAGATGAGCAGACAGGCGCTGTTACGCGCCTGTCTGCTCTTCCATGCGAATACGCGCTTCAGTTGCCAACTGATCTACCTGCTCGTTCTCCGGCACACCGGAATGCCCTTTAACCCAATGCCAAGAGACATCATGCGGCTTGGCAGCATCCAACAGACGCCGCCACAAATCCATATTGGCCACCGGGTCACCCGCTGCATTGCGCCAGTTGCGGCGCACCCAGCCTGTATGCCAGCGCGTAATGCCGTTACGCACATATTCGCTATCGGTATGCAGGTTTACGGTGCAGGGTTTTTTCAGCGCTTCCAGCGCCTCGGCGGCGGCAGTCAGTTCCATGCGGTTGTTGGTCGTGGCAAGCTCCCCACCGGAGAGTTCACGCTCAACGCCTTTGCAGCGCAGCAGCACACCCCAGCCACCCGGACCGGGGTTGGGCTTGCACCCCCCATCGGTCCAGATTTCAACCTGCATCCGGTTTTCCGCCCCTGCGGATGACGTCTCAGAGTCCATAACCACCCACACTTTGCGTTGCCAGATGGAACCGTAACCGGCGGAGGTAATCCAACGGGTTTTTAGGTGTTACCAGCGCATCGGCCGGGGTGTTGATCCAGTCATACAGCCGGGTGAGCAAAAAGCGCATGGCCGCCCCCTGCGCCAGAACAGGCATGGCCGCACGCTCCACATCCTCAAGCACGCGCACGTCCTCATACCCCAGCAACATCTGCCGGGCGAAGGTGACGTTGAACGCACCATCGGGCTGGAAGCACCATGCATTCAGGCAGATGGCCACGTCAAAGGCCAGATAATCCGTGCAGGCAAAGTAAAAGTCGATCAGACCCGACAGGGTGTTGTGGAGAAAAAACACGTTATCGGGGAACAGGTCAGCATGGATCTGCCGCGCGGCAGGGGGGCGTTCTGCCCATGGCCCGGCCATGCGGGCACAATATGGGCAAGAGCCTGTTCCAGCTCCGCCTGTAAACCCGGCTGCACCGCATCTGCCCCATTGGCGCAACTTTGCAGCAACGGCGCCCATGCCTGTGGCCCCAGCGCATTGGGGCGTTCTGGCGCGTAGGAGCGGCCTGCCGCATGTAGCTGGGCCAGAGCGCGCCCAAGGGGGCGGCAATGCTCAAGCCGCACGGTACGGGGCCACACACCGGGCAAAAAGGTGGTAATGGCCGCAGGACGGCCTGCAAGGGTTTTGAGCGTAATGCCCTGCCTGTCAGCCACAGGCTGCGGGCAGGTCACCCCCTCACGCGCGAGGTGCTGCATAAGGCCCAAAAACCAAGGGAGTTCACGCGCATTCACCCGCTTTTCGTACAGGGTGAGGATATAGTCCCCCTCCGTTGTACGAAGCTGGAAGTTGCTGTTCTCAACCCCTTCGGCAATGCCACGGAACGCTACAAGGGAGCCAATGGCAAAATCTGCCAGAAACTCCTGCAGCGCCTCGTCGCTAACGTCCGTATAAACGGCCATGAACCACCTTTAGCCCAACGGTGCAGGAAGGCGGAATGTGACGTTTTCTTCCTTCACGATCCGTTCTTCAATGCACAGGGTGTAACGCTTGGCCATTTCGGCCAGCATTTCCTGCACCAGCGCTTCCGGAGCAGAGGCACCGGCTGTAATGCCCAGCGTGCCCACACCGTCCAGCACCGACCAGTCCAGCGCGTCCAGCCGGGGGACCAGCAGGGCACGGGCCGCACCGGAGCGCTCGGCCACTTCGCGCAGGCGCTGGGAGTTGGAGGAGTTGGGCGAGCCAATAACAATCACCAGATCGCACTCGGGGGCTATGGTCTTGACCGCTTCCTGCCGGTTGGTGGTGGCGTAGCAGATATCCTCCCGCTTGGGCCCTTCAATCAGGGGGAAGCGCTCACGCAGGATGTCCACAATTTCTGCCGTATCATCAACAGAGAGCGTGGTCTGGGTGATAAACGCCAGCATGGAGGGGTCAGCGGGCTGCACGCTGCGGGCTTCGTCCGCATCGTTAATCAGGGTTACGGCTCCGGCGGGGAGCTGGCCCATGGTTCCGACGACCTCAGGGTGACCGGCATGGCCGATCATCAGAATATGGCGGCTGTCCGGGCCACCAGCGGCATAATGGCGCTCGGCCTCGCGGTGGACCTTGGAGACCAGCGGGCATGTGGCATCCAGGTACAGCAGGTTGCGGCGTTCAGCTCGGCTGGCACGGTTTTAGGCACACCGTGGGCGGAAAAAACCACATGACCATCTGCGGGGACCTCATCGAGTTCCTCCACAAAAATGGCACCCTGTGCCTCCAGTTCCTCTACGACGGTGCGGTTGTGAACAATCTCGTGCCGGACGTAAACCGGCGCGCCATAGCGGCGGATGGCCTCCTCCACAACGCGGATGGCACGGTCCACCCCGGCGCAAAAGCCGCGCGGGCCAGCCAGAAGGACCTTGAGCGAGCGGCCATGCCGGGCATCCGTGCTCTGAGTGGTCGTGTGGGTGTCAGTTTGATCGGGCATGGTGTTCCCCAAAGTTGCAGCGGGCTGTATAGAAGAAAACTGGCTATGAAGAAGCATATTGAAAACAGGCTACGCCCGAAACCCGGTAAAGGCCGTGGCAGTTGTGGCCTACGCAAAGGACGCATGTGATGCAACCCGTTTTGCAGCATTCAAGACGTGAAACACACGCCCGCAGGGGTGTAACGGGTTGGTGCGTCACCCATTTTTGTTCCTCCACCCCATCAATGCCGGATTCCTCCATGCCTTATGTTTTTACCCGCCTGCGCAGCCTGCTCCCCCGCGTAACCGCTTCTGGCGCACTGGCCATGGGCCTGATGACGGCGCTGACAGGGTGCGGAGGGGGGGAAACCACCTCAACCGAATTTGCGCCAGCCTGCCCCGTGACACATATTCCGTCCGAAGCGGCGGACTATTACCTTTACAACGGAAAAGGCACCAGTTTTGGTGATCTGATAGCGCGGGCCAGCATTGTCAAGCTGGAGGGCGAATGCTCGGCCGGTGGCCCCAAGGACCTGAAAACCCGAGTCGCACTCCATATTACAGTGGAGCGTGGCCCTGCCTCCACCACGGAAACACTGAACATACCGTGGTTTATTGCCGTGCTGCACGGGGACCGGATAGTGAACAAGCACATCTTCCGCCACACGGTCACATTCCCCGCCAACCTTGCGACCTTTGATACGATCAGCAAGATCATTACGATCGACCTGCCGATCCCTCCCCGCAATGTTGATTCCGATTACCGGTTTGAGGTGGGCTTCCAACTCAGCCCACACCAGCTTGAGTATAACCAGCTCCACCTCAAACACGCGACCTATCAGGCGTACTGAGCGCCGCCTACACGGGGCGTAGGGGCTGCGCCAAAAGGCGCAGCTCACCCGCTCAGGTGGCCGGAGGGGCATCCGGCGGGAAGCGGGCTTCCCTGATGGCGGCATTCTGCCGCTCGGTCAGGGCCTGCTCGTCAAACCCTTCCACAATCTCGTGGAACAGTTCGCTCCAGTTCATCTTGACCTTGAGCCGCATAAAGACCGAGCCAAGGCCAATGGCGGAACGGTCCACCAGCACAAATTCGCGCGGCAGGCGCACCCCCCCCGTTTTTTGCAGCCCTTCATGCACGCGGCTGAGCACCTCGCGCCCATGTTCAGGGGTGTTCTCTTCCTGAATATAGCGCTCGCGGTCGTCCATCAGCGGGGCGTAGAGCAGGCTGGCCCATTCGTTCAGCACACGCACCTTCTCGCGCGACAGGTCGCGGAAGCCCCATGCCTCGTACGCATGGGCGGCCAGATCCTCGTCCTTTGTGCGCAGGGCGTTGTACAGGTCGATATTCCCCTGAATGAACGAGGGCCGAAAAATACGGATTGCCCCAAAGTCCAGCAGGTTCAGCCCGCCATCCTCACGCAGGGTAAAGTTGCCCATATGCGGGTCGCCATGCACCACACCGTACTGGTAGAGCGGCACATACCAGCCGCGGAACAGGGCGCGGGCGATCTTTTTTTTCTGCTCTTCGCTTAACCCGGCCTTGATGGCGGCATTCAGGTTCTGGCCCGCCACCCATTCCATGGTCAGCAGGCGGCGCGTGCTCAGCGCGTCCACGGGGAGTGGCACAGTTACATCCGGGCAGCCCTGCACAATGTTGTGGTAGAGCCGCATATTCGCGGCCTCGCGCCGGTAGTCCAGTTCCTCACGCAGGCGTTCGGCCAGCTCCTCCACCACATCATCCTGACGGATGGCGTTGTCGAGCTTGTGGTACACCCCAATGGCCATGCGGAACTGCTTGAGATCCGCCTCCACTGCCGAGTTCATGTCCGGGTACTGGAGCTTGCAGGCCACCTTGCGGCCATCTGCCAGAATAGCCTGATGCACCTGCAAGGCTTGCCGCAGCAGCAGCCTCCTTGCCAAAGGCGCGGAAGTTCTTCTCCCACCCTGCTCCCAGTTCCGCTGTCATACGGCGGCGCACAAAGTTCCAGCCCATGGGTGGCGCGTTGGACTGGAGCTGGGCCAGTTCCTCCGCATATTCTTCGGGCAAGGCACCGGGAATGGTGGCCAGAAGCTGGGCTGCCTTCATCAACGGGCCTTTAAGCCCGCCCAGAACGGACTTAAGGTCCTCCGCATGGGTTGCACCACCGGAGCGGATGCCCATTTTATGCCCAGCCAGACGTGCGGCAATGCCCCCCACCGTGCCGGTGGTCTGCACCATACGCCGCAACTCCCCGAACATGCCGGAGTTATCCAGATCGCGCGCCATGCTCAGTCCTGCTCCAGTTGGTCAATAAAGCCGGAAATCACGTCCAGCCCCTTGCGCCAGAAACCGGGGTCCGATGCATCCAGCCCGAACGGGGCCAGCAGTTCCTTATGCCGCAGCGTCCCCCCAGCCTGAAGCATGGTGATGTATTTATCCTGAAAACCCGGAGCCCCTTCGCTGAACACTTTGTACAGCGCGTTGACCAGACAATCCCCGAATGCATAGGCGTATACATAGAAAGGTGAATGGATAAAGTGGGGAATATACGCCCAGAACACATCGTATTCGGGTGTAAAGTTAAAGGCCGGGCCAAGGCTCTCGGTCTGGACCGCGCGCCAGATTGCGCCAATCTGCTCGGGCAGGAGCTCGCCTTTTTTGCGCTCGTCATGCACGCGGGTCTCAAACTCATAGAACGCAATCTGGCGCACCACGGTGTTGAGCATGTCCTCCACCTTGCCAGCCAGCAGCAGACGGCGGCGGGTGGGGTCTTTTTCCCCGTCCAGCAGGGACTGGAAGGTCAGCATCTCGCCAAACACACTGGCGGTCTCGGCCAGTGTGAGGGGCGTATCGGACATAAGATAACCCTGCTTTGCCGCCAGCACCTGATGCACGCCGTGACCAAGCTCGTGCGCCAGCGTCATCACATCGCGGATGCGGCCGTGGTAGTTGAGCAGGATATAGGGGTGGGCCGATGGCACGGTGGGATGAGCAAACGCACCGGGGGATTTGCCCGGTGCAGGCGGCACATCAATCCACGGGCTGGTCAGGAAGGTGTTGATGACCTTGCCCATGCGCGGGTCAAACCCGTCATACGCCTTTTGCACAATGGATTTGGCCTCGGTCCACGGAATCTGGCGGTCCTCACACCCTGGCAGGGGGGCATTACGGTCCCAGTGTTCCAGCTTGTCCAGCCCCATCCATTTGGCCTTGAGGCTGTAATAGCGGTGGGACAGGCGCGGGTAGTCGGTACGCACGGCGGAGACCAGAGCATCCACCACCTCGTCCTCCACCATATTGGACAGATTGCGCGAGGAGGTCGGGCGGGCAAAATGCCGCAGCCCATCGGAGATGGATTTATCCTTGGCCAGCGTGTTGGTAATGAGTGCAAACAGGCGAACGTTGCCCTCAAACACCGCCCCTACCGCCTTGCCTGCCCGCTCACGCACGGCGCGGTCCGTATCGGACAGACGGTTGAGCGCATCGCCCACCGGCATGGTCTGCCCATCCACCGTGACCCGCAGAGCGGCTATGGTCTCATCAAACAGGCGGCACCACGCCTGCGCGCCGGTGACCGATTTTTCCAGCAGCACCTTTTCCACGTCATCGCCAAGCTGGTGCGGGCGGTACATGCGTACGTCACGCAGGTACGGCTGCCAGCGGGCAAGAGCCGGGTCCTGCACCTTGGCCTGAAGGTCGGCCTCCTCCAGCCGATTGAGTTCCAGCCCGAAGAACAGAAGGTCGGTGGAAATATCGGTCAGTCGTTCGTTAATGGACTGGCTGAAGCGGCTGATGGCCGCATCGGACGAATCCGCAGCAAACAGCAAAGAGGCATAGGAGCCAGCGCGGCCCAGTTTTTCCTCTATCTCTTCAAATTCGCTCAGGGCCTGCGCCAGTTGCGCGCCACTCAGGCTGCCCAGCTTACCTTGGTAGAGGCGGGCAAAGCTCTTGGCCGCAGCGGTGGCAGCCGCCAGATCGGCCTCCAGTGCCGGGTCATCCATGCCCGCGTACAGGGCCGAGAGGTCCCAGCGCGGCAGGGTGCTGGTCCCTTGGGCGGAGGAGGAGGCAGGTCCGGCTTCCGCCGCCATGAGCGGAAGTGACAGCGAACGGGAAAAATGCGCGGTATGTTCCATGCCCCCACTCTACCGCGCAAATCCACCAGAGGCGAGAGCCCTTGCATGCAAAGACAAAGCACCAGAACGGCAAAACGGGCGGGAGCCATAAGCCCCCGCCCGTTCTGTCTGTTCACATCTGCTAAAGGCTGGCTCAGGCCGATCTGGCCTGCTCCGCACCGTCCACGCTAAAGCCGATGATTTTGGCATAATCCTTGGGCACAATCTGCCAGAACTGGGGCAGAACCTCGTCCCACTTATGCAGCAGCATGGAGGCATAGGCCGAGCCCGTTTCCTCCACGTGCCGTTCGACCAGAGCGCGCAGTTTTTCTGCCCATTCGGGATCACTCACACGCGACCACAAAAGAGCTTCGGGGTTGATGCGCTTGGTAAAGCCCCCAGTGCTGTCCAGCACAAAGGCCATACCGCCGGTAAAGCCCGCGCCAAAGTTGTCGCCCACTTCCCCCAGCACCACAACGGTGCCACCGGTCATGTATTCGCAACAGTTGGAACCGCAGCCCTCGATCACCGCTATGGCACCCGAGTTACGCACCGCAAAGCGCTCGCCCGCCTGCCCTGCCGCATACAGTTCACCTGCGGTTGCGCCATACAGCACGGTGTTGCCAATAATGGCGTTCTGGTTGGACGCCAGCGTGGAGGATGGTGAAGGACGGACCGTAATGGTCGCCCCCGACAGACCCTTACCCACGTAGTCGTTGGCGTCACCCAGCACTTCCAGCTTGAGCCCCTGCACGGCAAACGCACCAAGGGACTGCCCGGCAGAACCGCGCAGACGCACGGTCAGGTGGCCCGGTGCCAGCGTTTTCATGCCGAACTGGCGCACAATCAGCGAGGAAATGCGCGTGCCAATGGCGCGCTGGGTGTTCTGCACATTGTAGTGCAGCTGCATTTTCTCCCCATGCTCGAACAGCGGGCGGGCATCGTTGATCATCTGCGCGTCCAGCGTGTCGGGGACCTCGTTCCGGCCCTCCAGCGTGCAATAGCGCGCGTATGGCCCCGGGTCTGCCTGCGAGAGCAGGGAGTTCAGGTCCAGATCGTCCAGATAATCTGCCCCGCGTGAGACCTGACGCAGCAGGTCGGTGCGGCCAATAATCTCGTTAAGTGTGCGGAAGCCAAGGGAGGCCAGAATGTTACGCACATCCTCCGCAATGAACGAGAACAGGTTGATGACCTTCTCTGGCGTGCCTTCAAACTTGGCGCGCATGGCCGGGTCCTGCGAGCACACGCCAACCGGGCAGGTGTTGGAGTGGCACTGGCGCACCATAATGCAGCCCATGGCCACAAGGCTGGCCGTACCAATGCCAAACTCTTCCGCCCCCAGCATAGCGGCAATCACCACGTCACGCCCGGTTTTGATCCCGCCATCGGCGCGCAGGCGCACACGGTGGCGCAGACGGTTGAGCATGAGCACCTGATGCGTTTCCGCCAGCCCCAGCTCCCACGGCAGACCCGCGTATTTAATGGAGCTGACCGGACTTGCCCCCGTGCCACCCGAATGGCCGGAAATGAGAATGGCATCAGCCTTGGCCTTGGCCACACCTGCGGCAATGGTGCCAATGCCCGAACGTGCGACCAGTTTAACGGTTACGCTGGCATCCGGTTGATCTGCTTGAGGTCATAAATAAGCTGTGCCAGATCCTCGATCGAGTAAATATCGTGGTGCGGCGGGGGCGAGATCAGCGTGACCCCCGGTGTGGCATGGCGCAGCTTGGCAATTAGCTCGGTCACCTTGAAGCCGGGCAACTGCCCGCCCTCACCCGGCTTGGCACCCTGAGCCACCTTGATTTCCAGCTCTCGGCAGTCATTGAGATACTGCGCGGTCACCCCAAAGCGACCCGATGCCACCTGCTTGATGGCCGAGGACGCGTTATCCCCATTGGGGCGCGGCTTTGCGCGTGCCGGGTCTTCCCCCCCCTCACCGGAATCGGACTTGGCGCCAATCCGGTTCATGGCGATGGAGAGTGTTTCATGCGCTTCGGGGCTGAGTGCGCCGAGAGAGATAGCGGGCGAGATCAGGCGTTTGCGCAGCTGCGTAATGCTTTCCACCTCTTCCACCGGAATAGGCGTACGCCCATCACGGAAGTCGAGCAGGTCGCGCAGCGCCACGGGGGGCTGGGCGCGCACTGCATCGGCGTAGCGCTGGTAGATGGTAAAGCTGTCTGTGGCCACGGCGGTCTGGAGCATATGGATCAGCCCGCCATCAAATGCGTGCTGCTCCCCACTGCGGCGCAGCTTGTACAGCCCGCCCACAGGCAGGGTCAGGGCCGAGGCCGAACCCCATGCCTGCTCGTGGAAGCTCAGCGCATTGCGTGCAATGCCCGACAGACCAATACCAGAAATGCGCGAGGGCATACCGGGGAAGAATTCCGCCGTCAGGGCGCGCGACAGGCCCACTGCCTCAAAATTGCAGCCACCACGGTAAGACGCCACAATGGAAATGCCCATTTTGGACATGATCTTGAGCAGCCCCTTGTCCACCGCCTTGCGGTAACGCTCCATGCACTCACGCAGGCTGCGGCTGCCAAACAGGCCACGGCGGTGGCGGTCTGCAATGCTTTCCTGCGCCAGATACGGGTTAACCGTTGTGGCGCCCACACCAATGGTTACGGCAATGGCATGCACATCCAGTGCCGTGGACGTGCGCACGTTAAGCGAGGTGAACGTACGCAGGGACGTGCGGACCAGATGGGTATGCACAGCCCCCGTAGCCAGAATCATGGGGATGGAAGCCCGGTCGGGGGACTGGGCCTCATCCGTGAGGAACACATGGGTACAGCCGCCACGCACACTTTCCTCCGCCTCGCGGCGGATGCGGGCAATGGCCTCACGCAGGCCAGCCTCTCCATCGCACGCGGGGAAGGTGCAGTCGATGACACTGGCCGATGCACCGCAGAAGCCACGCAGAGCCTCATACTCGCCCGATGTCAGCACAGGCTGGGCAGTTGCAGCATGTCGCACTGCTCGGCCGACTGGTCCAGAATGTTGCCAAGGTTGCCAAGCCGTGTGGCAAGGCTCATCACCCCGGCTTCACGCAGGCTGTCGATGGGCGGGTTGGTCACCTGGCTGAACATCTGGCGGAAGTAGTGCGACAGGCCACGGTAACGCGGAGACAGCACAGCCAGAGGCGTGTCATCCCCCATGGAGCCAATGGCTTCGCTCGCGTCTTCCACCATCGGGTGGAGCAGGGTTTCCAGCTCTTCGAGCGTAGTGCCAACAGCCAGCTGGCGGCGGCGCAGTTCATCCCCCTTGTAATAGACCGGCTCGGTCACATCCGAGCGGACAAGGTGCCGATCTTCTGGGTCCGCTTGATCCAGTCCGAAAAATCCTGACGGGAGGACAGCACATCCAGCAGCGCGCTGTTGCCGTACAGTCTGGCTTCGTCCAGATCCACGCCGATCATCTCGCCCGGGCCAAGGCGGCCACGGCTGACAATGGCGTTTTCAGGCACACGGACCATGCCGGTCTCCGACCCGACAATCAGCAGGTTGTCGGTGGTCACAGTATAGCGCAGCGGGCGCAGACCGGAGCGGTCCAGACCAGCCACAACCCAGCGGCCATCGGTCGCACACAGGGCTGCGGGGCCATCCCACGGTTCCATAACCGCATTGCAGTAGGTGAACATGTCGCGGTGGGCGGGCTTCATGGCCGCATTGCCGCCGACACTGGCCGGGATCATCAGCGCCTTGGCCGACGGGGCATCGCGCCCGGCAAAGGTCAGCAGTTCAAACACGTTGTCCAGCGTAGCCGTATCCGACCCACCAGCCTGCACCAACGGTTTGATATCGGCCATCCACGGGTCAAGGTCGGGGTGGGACAGGCGCGTTTCGTGGCTTTTCATCCAGTTGATGTTGCCCGAGATGGTGTTGATCTCACCATTATGGGCAAGGCGACGGAACGGCTGCGCCAGCTTCCATGTGGGGAAGGTGTTGGTTGAATAACGCTGGTGGTAGATGGCAAAGCGGCTGACAAAGCGCTCGTCCAGCAGGTCTGGGTAGAACTCGGTCAGATGTTCGGCAAGGAACATGCCCTTATAGATAAGCGAGCGGCATGACAGCGAGCAGATATACAGGTCCACCTGCGCTGCAATGGCGGCTTTTTCTATCCGGCGGCGGATAACGTACAGATCGCGCTCAAATGCCTCCTCCGTTTTACCCGGCAGGTTGCGGATGAGAATCTGCTCGATTTCGGGGCGGGTGGCATTGGCTTTTTCCCCAATGCAGGAGGTGTCGATCGGCACCTGCCGCCAGCCGTAAATGCCATAGCCAAAGGCCAGAATCTGGGTTTCGATAATCTGGCGGCACTGTTCCTGCGCCACAAAATCGGTCTTGGGCAGGAACACCTGCCCCACAGCAATGGGGCCATCGCTGGGGCGGTCACCTGTGCTGGTAATGGCGTCGGCAAAAAATTCCTGCGGAATTTCCACATGAATACCCGCGCCATCGCCTGTTTTGCCATCAGCATCAACCGCGCCACGGTGCCAGATGGCCTTCAGGCTGCAATGCCGGCCTCCACCACCTCGCGGCGGCGCTTGCCATCGAGGGCCGCCACAAGGCCCACACCGCAGGAATCGCGCTCATCCGCCGGGTCATACAGCC
The DNA here is from genome assembly GCF_000613865.1 of Acetobacter okinawensis JCM 25146. Lineage (GTDB taxonomy): Bacteria > Pseudomonadota > Alphaproteobacteria > Acetobacterales > Acetobacteraceae > Acetobacter > Acetobacter okinawensis. The sequence continues at coordinate 6,854 of NZ_BAJU01000044.1, read as the reverse complement.
CGTCGAGGGCTTGCACGTTGGCGTCCCACGCCTTGAGAAACTCTTCACCGCTTTCAGCGGAAACAGTGTGCGAAAACTGTTCCATATCCATTATCCCTGCTCCGCCGTACGAGCCGTTGCATCGGCCCTGATCCACTCATGGATGCTCTGGGCAGCTTCCCGCCCGTCCTTGATCGCCCACACGACCAGACTGGCCCCACGTACAATATCCCCTGCCGCAAACACACCGGGCAGCGAGGTCATGAAGCTCTTCTGGTCCACCTTGAGCGTACCCCAACGCGAGGCCGCCAGCGCGGGTTCATCCCACAACTGCGGCAGGGGTTCGGGGTCAAAGCCGAGGGCTGCAATCACCAGATCGGCGTCCAGCGTAAAGGAAGACCCTTCCAGCGGTTCGACCGACTGGCGGCCCGAGGCATCGGGCAGGCCCAGCTTCATGCGGGATGCGCGCACGCCTGTGACGTGTGTGTCACCAAGGAATGCCTCGGGGGCGGCCAGCCATTCAAACTGCACGCCTTCCTCCTCCGCATTCTTTACCTCCCGCGTGGAGCCGGGCATGTTCGCGCGGTCACGGCGGTAGAGGCAGCGTACGGATTTGGCACCCTGACGAATGGCCGTGCGCACGCAGTCCATGGCCGTATCGCCACCGCCGAGCACCACCACATTTTTACCTGCTGCATCCAGCGCCTGTGCGTCTTCAGGCAGTACATCGCCCAAAGAGCGGCGGTTGGAGGCCGTCAGGTAGTCCAGCGCCTTCTCAATCCCTGCAAGGCCTGCACCGGGACCGCCAATTGCGCGGGATTTGTACACGCCGGTTGCAATCAGCACCGCATTATGCCGCCCGCGCAGCTCGGCAAAGGACAACTCGCCCGCGCCAGAGCCAATGCCTTGGCCAAGGTGGAACACAACCCCACCTTCCGCCAGCAGTTCGTGCCTGCGTGCGACAATATGCTTTTCAAGCTTGAAGCCGGGAATACCATAAACCAGTAGCCCGCCCACGCGGTCGTACCGGTCATACACATGGACCTGATAGCCCTGCGCACGCAGCTGGTCGGCAGCCGCAAGCCCGGCGGGGCCAGCCCCCACAATACCCACGGATTCGGAGCGCTCACGCACCGGGGTGACCGGCTTGACCCAGCCGTTCTCGAACGCCGTATCGGTTACAAAGCGTTCAACCGCACCAATGGTGACGCTCTCAAACCCCGGCTCGATCACGCAGCTCCCTTCACACAGACGGTCCTGCGGGCAGATGCGGCCACAGATTTCGGGGAAGGTGTTTGTGGCGGAGGACACGCCATAGGCTTCCTCCAGCCGCCCCTGCGCCGTGAGCATCAGCCAGTCGGGGATGTTGTTCCCCAACGGGCAGTGCACGGAACAGAACGGCACACCACACTGCGAGCAGCGGCTGGCCTGCTCGGTCGCCTGCTCGGGTTTGAAGTCATTGTAAATTTCGTCAAAATCCGTCCGCCGCTCAGCCGCCGTGCGTTTTTGTGGCTGCTTTTGCGGAACGGAGACAAATTTCAGCATCTTGGTTGTCATACGCCATCCCCGGCTACAAAGGGCGCGGCAGACAAACCTCGCCCCCCTAAAATCAAGCAGGAGGGAACGTGCCTGTTATCGTTCAGGATAAAAAGACAGCATTACTTACCTATTTTAAATTTAAGCCCGGAATGACCTCAAAATACGCATTTTTTACAATTTAAAACGTCTCATTCCGGACCCTTTTCGCTCCAACCTACCGTTGTGGAACAAAAACCCCAGAGCGGCCACCGCCAGCCCTGTAACGCTCCAGATAAAACGGCACACAGGCCTGCACGCTGCGCGGCACAAGACCCAGCACCTCGAACCCCGATTCCGTGGGGGGCACAACATTATCCTGCGCAAGCATAAGCAACTGGTCCCGCGTAAGAACCTTACCCGGCAAACGCTCCAGCACCGCCGCCTGCAAACGGGCCAGCGCCATGGGTACACGCACCACCGGCTTGTCACGCTGCGTCTGGCGCAAGACAAAAGTCGCAATATCCTGCATGGTCATAACGTCAGGCCCACCAAGCTGCCATACACGCCCCGAGAGTTCGGGCGCATCCGCCACCTGCGCCACAACCTGTGCCACATCCCCCACATAAACAGGCTGCACGCGCGTGGTTGCCCCGTAAACCGGCATAAACGGCAGATAGCGCGCCAGCATACCGAACAGGTTAAAAAAACTTGTCCTCCGGCCCAAAAATAACCGAGGGACGCACAATGGAGGCATCGGGGCGGTACTGCCGCACCAGCGCCTCGCCCGCCGCCCGGCTGCGTCCATAGGCGGATGGCGCATGTTCCGACACACCAAGGGCGGACATATGCACGTAACGTGCCACCCCCGCCTCCGCCGCCAGCCGCGCCACACGCCCTGCCCCATCCACATTGACCGCATGCAGGCTCTGCGCAGAGGAGGAAGACAGAACAGCCGCAAGATTAACCACCACATCGGCACCGCGCACCACGCAGGCCACCGTACTCTCATCAAGCACGGATGCGTAAAAGGGAGCCACCTGCCCCACACGCCCCATGGGGCGGAGCAAAGCCCCCCGGTCGGGCCGCCTGCTGGCCACACGGACTGTGTACCCGGCCCGCGCCAGACACTGCACAACATACTGGCCGACAAAACCGTTACCGCCCAGCACCGCCGCAGTTCTGTTCCCATTCATGCCCGTATTCCCTCTGCTTTAACGCCTGGCACTTAATACCAATACCCCACTGTGTGGCATTCGCCCCCAGCACGCCAGAGCGGGGGCTGACACAAATTCGTCAAAAAAAATCATTTTACCTGTTGACGCTAACATGTGTGCGGGGTAAATGCCTCTTCACCAGCCCGGAACACTCCGGGTTGCCATTTGAGCCCAGATGGCGGAATTGGTAGACGCGCAGGTTTCAGGTACCTGTGACCGAAAGGTTGTGGAAGTTCGAGTCTTCTTCTGGGCACCAAATTCTCTTTGAGAATTGGTAAGCATAGTAGCCCCCGCAAGGGGGCTTCTGCTTTTCTACCCCCTGCTTTCATGTAAATCCCACGCTCAGCACAACGCCTCAGGCGGTGCGCCTTAATGCTGCGCCACACGACGTTACAGACCAATGCCACGCGAGCACAAGCTTACCCCGCCAGACCAGCCCCGGCAGAGGCAAAATAGCGGTTTACGGCATTGCACATAGCCCCCGCCACCATGGCCCTGTGCCCCGCCTGCCGCAGTGCGGCCTCATCCAGCCTGTTGGACATGAACCCCATCTCCACCAGAACAGAGGGAATCTGCGCGGATTTGAGAACCGCAAACGCGGCATGGCGGTGCGGGTGGGTCAAAAGCTGCACACGGGACTGAAAGGCCGAGACCACGGCCTGCGCCATATGGGAGGACCCCTTGCGGGTTTCCTCCGTAACCAGACTGGCCAAAATCTGCTGCACCTCGGGCGATGCGCCATGCACCATAGGCCCGCCAAAACGGTCCGCGCTGTTTTCCGTACGCGCCAAATCGGCTGTCTGGCTATCGGATGCACCGTGCGCATGGGTGTACACACTGGCCCCACGCACACTTGCATTGTGCAACGCATCCGCATGCATGGAAATAAAGAGTGCCGCCCCATGCTGCTGGGCCATATCCACCCGGCTATCAAGGGGGATAAAATGATCGCTCGCCCGCGTCAGCGCCACACGGTAACGCCCCGTGGCCAGCAACTGGCGCGAAAGTTCCTGCGCCGCCGCCTCCGCCACATGCTTTTCATATGTACCGGAAAAACCGATGGCACCGGGGTCTTTGCCCCCGTGCCCCGGGTCCAGCATGACCAGCGGCTTGGATGGTGCAGCACGCCCGACTACGGCAGGGGCATGCAGCACACCCCCATGCCCTGCCCGTGCCAGAGCAGGCAGCGCCGCCCCGGCCAGAACCGCACAGCCAGCAACACCCCCCGCAACATGACCGAGAAAAGTTCTGCGCGGCACAGACAGGCTGGAAGAGGGAGAGAGCAGCAGGTGCGTGCCTGACCACCCGTGGTGCGGCCTGTGCGGTGCCATTGAAGCGCGCCTTCATCCTTGAGGTTGCAAGCCCGACAATGTGCCCGAAAAATGGCAAAAAAATAACCACCCTTTTGCCGCCTCAAGCCTTTATTACGAAGAGCTTGCAGTCTGGCGGCATTTGGGTCATGCTTAATGTGCATGGCATCTGGGCATTAGTGTACCTGCCGTGCACTCTGCCTGCTGTCTTCCGGGCGTTGTGTCTGCGCGGCATTATCCGCCAGCACCATGCGACCGGGGACCGCGCAAAGCGACGACCGAAGGATAAACGACCATAGCTCGCCCCATCGCCCTGAGTATCTCCGCCAGACCACAGGCACAGGCATGCCTGCGGGGTACTGGCGCGCGGCTGCCAGCGGGCTTTGCAGGCACCTTCGGTTTTCCAGTTCACGCCTGTTTATACCCGCTGGAAGCGCCCCTGCTCCGTGCTGCGCCATGTTGGCAAAAGCACCGCGCAGGCTGGCCACCAACGCACCGGAGTTTTTCTTTTTATGTCAAAGCGGATGCTGATCGACGCAACACACGCAGAAGAAACGCGTGTTGTTGTGATGGACGGAAATAGACTCGAAGATTATGATGTTGAATCTGCTGCAAAAAAGCAGCTCAAAGGCAATATCTACCTCGCCCGCGTTATTCGCGTAGAACCCAGCCTGCAGGCCGCCTTTGTTGAATACGGCGCAACCGGCACGGCTTTCTTGCCTTTAGCGAAATTCATCCGGATTATTACCAGATTCCGGTTGCCGACCGCGAAAAACTGCTCGCCCTTCAGGCCGAAGAAGAAACCCTGATGGACGATGCCGCCGCTGACTCCGATGAGGACGATGCAGCCGAGCACGATACGGACAGCGAAGCGGAAGACACACGCGGCGCCGCCGATGCCGACACGCGTGAAGACGGTGAAGAACGGCAGGACGCACCGGAATACGTCAGTGGTGAGACCGACACGGGTGAAGAAGCGCTGATACAAAAGCGCATTGCCCGCTTCTTGCGCAATTACCGTATTCAGGAAGTTATCCGCCGCCGTCAGGTTCTGCTGGTGCAGGTGGTCAAGGAAGAACGCGGCAACAAGGGTGCGGCGCTGACCACCTACGTCTCGCTGGCTGGCCGTTACTGCGTGCTCATGCCCAACGCACTGCGTGGTGGTGGCGTGTCCCGCAAGATTACCTCCGTTGCCGACCGCCGCCGCCTGCGTGATATTGTCAGCAGCCTGAACCTGCCGCGCGGCATGGCCATGATCGTGCGCACCGCGGGTGCCCAGCGCCCCGGCCCCGAAATTACGCGTGACTGCGAATACCTGCTCCATCTGTGGGACGACATTCGCGAACATACGCTCCAGTCCATGGCCCCGGCCCTGATTTACGAGGAAGCCAGTCTGGTCAAACGCGCCATCCGCGATGTGTACACACGTGATGTAAGCGAGATCGTAGTGGATGGTGAGAGCGGGTGGAAAGCCGCGCGCGACTTCATGCGCATGCTCATGCCCCAGCATGCCGAAAAAGTGCGCCTGTGGAGCAAGGAGCACCAGCCGCTCTTTACCCACTACAACGTGGAAGGACATCTGGACGCCATGTTCTCCCCCGTGGTGTCCCTGCGCTCGGGTGGGTATCTGGTCATCAACCAGACCGAAGCACTGGTCGCCATTGACGTGAACTCCGGCAAGGCCACCAGCCAGCGTAATATTGAAGAAACCGCCTTCCGCACCAATCAGGAAGCTGCGGACGAAGTGGCACGCCAGTTGCGCCTGCGCGATCTGGCCGGGTTGATTGTCATTGACTTTATTGACATGGAATCCCGCCGCCACAACGCCACAATCGAACGCCGCCTCAAGGATGCGCTGCGCCATGACCGCGCCCGTATTCAGATCGGCTCCATCTCGCATTTCGGCCTGCTGGAAATGTCACGCCAGCGGCTCCGCCCCTCGGTAGCGGAAGCAGCCTTTACGGTCTGCCCGCACTGCAATGGCACCGGCATGACCCGCAGTGTGGAAAGCTCGGCCCTGCACGTCCTGCGCTCGGTGGAAGAGGAAGGCGCACGCCGCCGGGCCTCCGCCATTACCGTGCATGTTGCAGCAGAGATTGCGTTCTACATCCTCAACAACAAGCGTGACTGGCTGGCCAACATCGAACAGCGCCACCAGATGGAAGTGCTGTTCTCCCCCGACAACACACTGCCCGCGCCGGAAATCCGCATCGAACGGCGCGCTCATGCCCATGCCCGTCCGGCGCATACGGCGCAGCAGCAGCAGTTGCCGCCGGTCGAAAACGTGGATGCGGACCCCACTCCGGTTGCCGCTCTGCCAGCCCCTGCCAACGCCGCACCGGCTGCTCTGCCCGAAACGGCGGAAACCGCTACAGGGGATGAGGAACCGCGCCGCCGCCGTCGTCGTCGTCGCCGCCGTGGGGGTGGTAATGGCAACGCACAGGCCCAGAACGGGACCCCTGCTGTAACCGACACTCGTGACGAAGACGCGGATGAATCCGAAAACGCCCACTCGGCGGAAGAGGCTACACCTGCCGCCCCACCGGGTGCAGACGGGCACCTTGTGCCGGGCCGCCGCCGTACACGCCACTCACGCGTACAGCGCCAGCCTTCCGACTCGGCACAGGAGCAGCGCGTCGCCATTGCCGAAGGGCCAGCCCCTCGTCCGCAGCGTGCGGTATGGACCGGGCCAACCCCCGCCAACCCGTTTGGAGACGGACCGGATATTTTTGAACTGCTGGAAACAGTGCGCAGGCCAAGCCGCCCCTGCCCCCGCAGCCAAAGAGCCTGCCCGTCCGGCTGTAGTCGCCGAGCCCGCGGCTCCCGCTCCGGC
>NZ_BAJU01000045.1 GCF_000613865.1 Acetobacter okinawensis JCM 25146 | reverse complement strand
CGCAGCACGTGGAGCCGCCAGTGCGGGGCGTGCCGCACGGCTGCTGCGTGCACCCGAGCTATCCATTTTAAAGCGGCTCAGGGTTGCGGCCAGAGTGCGTGTTTCGGCGGTCAGGTTATGGCTGGCGGCTGTGGTTTCTTCCACCATGGCTGCGTTCTGCTGCGTCACCTGATCCATGCCACCAATGGAGGCTGTGACCTCGGACAGGCGCTGGGCCTGATCCTGCGTGGAGGAGGAAATTTCTTCCACGCGGGTCGCAATGTTCTGGGTGCTGCCTGCAAAATCGTTCAGGTAGCGGCCTGTCTGCTGCACCAGATCCACACCCTTGGCCACCTGCTCGGCAGCAACGGAAATCAGGCGTTTGATCTCGCTTGCAGAAGTGGCGGACTGCTCGGCGAGCGAGCGCACTTCCTGCGCGACCACGGCAAACCCGCGCCCGGCCTCGCCCGCACGGGCGGCTTCCACCCCTGCGTTCAGGGCCAGCACATTGGTCTGGAAGGCAATGCCGTCGATGACCGAAATAATTTCGCCAATCGCATCGGAGGAGGTCTTGATCCCGTCCATGGCTTTGGTGGTTTCGGTCATGACGGAAGTTGCCGCCTTCACCTTTTCCAGCGCCTGCTGGCTTTCCGCGTTGGCATCGGCGCAGGCTTTGGCGTTGCTCTGCACACCTTCGGTAATGGTCCGCACGGAGGAGGCGGCCTGCCCAAGGTTTGCGGCCTGCTTTTCTGTCCGTTTGGCCAGATCGTCCGACGCGGTGGAAATTTCGGCAGCACCTGTGGAGATCAGGTCCGAGTTGGAGGCAACAGCCGTCAGCGCCTCGTTCAGGCGGGAGGCGGAGTGGTTGAACGCATCACGCAGGGGAGCGAACTCGCCATCAAAAATCGGGTCTTCAATCCGTGCGCGCAGGTCGCCCTGCGCCATGTCGGCCAGAGCCTGCCCCAGGCGCTCGATTACCAGATGGGTATGCTTGTCACGTTCCTGGCTGCCCGTCAGTGCGTCCTGAATTTCGGACGCCATGTTTTCCTGCCGCTGGCGGGCTGTTGCCTGCTCTTCCACCATGCGCGAGAAGCGCGCCATGATCCGGGCAAGACGGCCAACGCAGTCTTTGTTTTTAAGGAAGGGAATGTTGCTGTGGCTGACGCCGCTGCCCAGTTCCTCGCCCATGGTGGCAAGTTTTTCCACCGGCTCGGTAATCAGGCTTGTAAACCATCTCCAGATCTGGAGAACAACAAGCTGGCCGAACACCAGAGCAGCCATGTTGATGATATACGTGTAATGGACTGGCGCATGCCAAAAAAAGCCAACCGTCTCCACAACAATCTGTAAGAGAAAATATGCTTCCAGACAGAGCATCACAACCCGGATTTTATCGCGGAACGGAGCGTCTTTGTTCAGCCATTGCAGCATATCCGTGCAACTTCCTTCATATTGTCGGGGCGCCTTACGTGGCAACCACTGGCCGCTCCACTATAGCGCGGAACAAACACCAGCCAGTCATGCGGCCTAATGGGCCCCCTTGCACATTACAAAAAGCAGGAAACGCCCGATGACGCCCCTTGAGATAAAAAGCAGATAATCTGTTCTCATCCAGACACAGGACCAGACAAGCTAGGCCTTCATACCGCGTTCGTGACTGGATGTCTTTACAGAAGATTGTCCGGACCATTGGCGGTCCGCTTTTTCCCCCAATAAATAAAATTCTGTTAAAACAATACAGTAAAACCAGAAACACACCCGCCAACCCACTGGCCGGGTCCTGTTTGAGGGGCAGCTTGCCGTAAATGATAGCTCTTTTGCGGCAATGGGCAAGCCTGCCCCCCTGCTGCATTTTCTAAAAACCTTGCAATATACAAGAGGGCAGACGCATCAGGCGGCCATTTATTGCCGTTTTGCAATCAATGGCCCAGATTTATGCGGGTTGGGAACAGGAGGGGGTGCTTACCCGCCAAAACTGCGGACAAGCCCGCCAGCCACCATCTGCCACCCATCCACCAGCACAAAGAAGATCAGCTTGAATGGCAAGGAGATGGTCGCAGGGGGCAACATCATCATCCCAAGGCTCATCAGCACGCTGGATGTGACAATATCAATTACCAGAAACGGCAGGTAGAGCAGGAACCCCATCTCGAACCCACGGCTGAGTTCGCCCACCATAAAAGCGGGCATAAGCACGCGCCATGGTGTTTCGGCCGGGGTGGCGGCTGCGGGCACATTGGCCAGACGCTCAAACGTCGCCAGATCGGCCGAACGGACATGCGAGAGCATGAACGTGCGGAAAGGCTCGGCTGCGGCCTTGAGCCCTTCCATTTCCTCCACCTGCCCCTCAATCATGGGGGAGATGCCCTGATCCCATGACTGCTGGAAGGTCGGCTGCATGACAAAAAAGGTCAGGAACAGGCCAAGCCCGATCAGCACCGTATTGGGGGGCGTGCCCTGCGCGCCAATGGCCCCGCGCAGGAGCGAGAGCACAACAATAATCCGCGTAAACGCCGTCACCATAACCAGCAGGCTGGGCGCAAGCGAGAGTATGGTTATCAGGGCTGTCAGCTGGATCAGGCGGCTGGTGGTACCTGCATCGCCCCCTTTGCCCAGATCAAGGGCAATGGACTGGGCATGCGCCACAACCGGCAGACCCGCCAGCACACCAACTGCCAGAGCACATAACCCCAGACTTGCAAACCACAGGCCACGTCTTGTCACGGCAGGAACTCTCATGGCTGGGGACTCCGCTTGGGCAGGCCCGGCAAGGGGGGCGCCAGCGGGTCCGTCTGTGGCGCATCGGGGTGGGTGGGGGTTTGCCCCTCGTCCACCCAGCCCATAAACACATCGTTGCCGCCGCCGGTCAGGATCAGCCCTTTTTTCTGCCCGTAACGGATCACGCTGACCCGCCTGCGCTGGTCCACGGCCACACTCTCCATAACCGCCAGATCACGGGTCTGCCGCCCCTTGAGCAGATACGGCTCGACAAACTTGAGACCATAGCGGGACAGAAAAATAAGCCCGATCACCACCGCAAAGGCGACAATGCAGGTTATGACCGGCGCAACAAACGAGCCAGCCCCCAGCCCCGTGGCAACGGGTGGGGTGGCCACAACAGCTGCTGCTCCGGCCAAGGCCCTTAACCGTTGTTGGTTGCGGAGGAGGACAGGATTTCGGTCATGGTGACGCCAATATGGTTGTCATCCACCACCACCACTTCGCCACGGGCGATCAGGCGGTTGTTGGCGTAAATATCCACGGCTTCGCCCAGCTTGCGGTCCAGCTCGACCACGGCCCCGCGCCCAAGGCGCAGCAACTGGTTAACCGGCATGGTCGCCGTGCCGATAACCGCCGTAATCTTGACCGGAATGTCATAGACCGCCTCTTTCTGGCGTCGTCCACGTCCTTGCCATCGGGGGCCGTGCCGGGGGCTGGCGTGGCGGAGGCATCCGGCGCTGGCACACTGGTGGCGAAATCCTCAAGCCCGATATCGGTGTTTTCTTCTGTCATGGTCGTCTCCGCCTGCTTATGCCTGCTCAGTATTCTGCTGCATGCGCTGGCGCGCAAGGGCTGTTACACTGGCAACTATTTTCTCAGCCATGCTTTTGCGCCACTGCACTGGGTCAATGACAATGGTGTTGGCTGCTGTGGAAATCCGTATGATGCCCTGCTCCATATCCGACACGGGCATGACCTGCACGCCGCCGTTACTTTGCAAAGCGGCCTGAAGGCGCGGCAGGTCGGTGGGGCTGCACTGCACCGTCACATCCCCTTCGCACTCACGCGCAAAACTTGCGGCATCGGCCAGCAGGTCGCGCTGCATGCCCTGCAACACCGCGCCGTCAAGGGCGGTCAGGCTGCGCACGATCTCGACCACCGTTGCCACAAACACCTGCGCGGCACGGGCGACTTCCTGGTCACGCCGTGCGTTTTCAGCGGCAAATGCTGCGGTCAGTTCGGCCATGCACCCGGTGTAGAATGCCTGTAGCTCCGCATCTTTCTGCGCGGCCCCTACGGCCTGCCCTTCCCTATGTGCCTGCTCCTGCAGGGCGGCCAGCTCGTCACGCGTAATACTGAGCAGGTTGGGGTCGGGTGGAGGCGGCTCGGGCGGATGCTCTTCCTCCTCCTTGGAATCCTCGGCGGGGGTCTCTTCGAGTGGTACGCCAAAGTCTTCCAGATCGATCATGCGTGGATAGGCACGCACAGGCGCATCCGCCGCAGAGGACGTGCCATCCGCGGCAAAAACGCAAGCACCGGAGCGGAAGAACCCCTTTGGCAGCATTATGGAATGATCTCGTCGTTGCCACCGTTTTCGGTCAGGTCGATCTCACCCGCATTGGCCATATTCTTGATAATGGTCACAATATCGACCTGCGCGGCGTCTGCATCCTTCACGCGCACGGGGCCAAGGGCGGAAATTTCCTCGAGCAGAATGCTGCCCGCACGCTTGGACATACATTGCAAGAACATCTTGCGCACCGTCTCGGACGCGCCTTTGAGCGCGAGGGGCAGCTTTTCGCGGTCCACCTGCGCCACAATGCGCATAAGGGCCTCGTGCGGCAGACGTTTGATATCTTCGAAGGTGAACATAAGCGCTTTCACCTTTTCCATATCGTCGTGGTTGCGCTTGTCCATGGACGCCATAAGGCGCGTTTCTGTCTTGCGGTCGAAGTTGTTGAACACTTCGGCCAGCAGTTCGTAGCTGTCGCGCTTGGCCGAACGACCAAGGGAGGAAATGAATTCCGAGCGCAAGGTGGCCTCCACGCTGTCGAGCACTTCGCGCTGCACCGTTTCCATGTGCAGCACGCGCATCATCACCTCGGTTGCGTAATCCTCTGGCAGCAGGGTCAGCACCCGCGCGGCATGGGCAGGCTGGAGGCGGCTGAGAATGACGGCAGCAGTCTGCGGGTATTCGTTGCGCAGGTAGTTGGCCAGAACCAGCTCCTGCACGTTGCCCAGCTTGTCCCACATGGTGCGCCCGGCCGGACCACGGATTTCTTCCATGATCTTGTCGACCTGCTCGCCCGACAGGGCCTTGCGTAGCAGTTCCTCGGTGGTTTCGTACGTGCCCACAAGCCCTTCGGACGATTCGAAGTTCTTGCTGAACTGCGCACACACCTCCTCCACCACGGACGCGCTGATAAGCCCCAGTCCCGCCATGGCCACGGACACATCGCGGACCTCGTCCTCCTGCAACTGCTTGAGCACCTTGGCCGCGCGCTCACGCCCGGCGGCAAGGAGCAGAATGGCAACACGCTGCTTGCCGCTCAGGTGCCGGGTTTCATCATGCACAACGGAAGAAGGCACTTCCTGCCGCGCCTCGGTGGGGGCTGCTGCTGCGGTCTCGGACATGGCCTAGGGCCCCTTCTTCGGTTCCGGAGCGTTCAGCCAGCTCCGGATAATCAGCACGGTTTCATCAAGATTGTTTTCAAAGCGATCGGCAACCCTATCAAGCGCTTCCTGCCGCAGCTTGCCCTGAACACCATCCAGATCCACCCCATGGCTCCCTTCGCCAGCAGCACCGGAGGAAGCATCTGCCCATTGGCACCCATGACCAGCGTGCCACCTTCGGCCCCGGCGAGCAGCGCTTCCTGCCCGTGCCGTTCCTTGGATACAAGAGTAACCAGACCGGTGCGGCGCAGCATGGGACGCAGGCCAATAAACAGGCACCCAGAACCAGCAGGATGGGGATAACCCATTCCGCCACGTAAATGAGCATTTCGCGGCTGAAGTAGTCGGTGCGGGAACCTGCAAAGTCAAACCCACCATCGGGCATGAACCGCATGGATACAACGCGCACCTCATCCCCGCGGGCCTTGTCAAAGCCTACGGCGGTCTGCGCCAGCGTGGTAATCCGCTGCAGCTCGGAATCATCCAGCGGAGTCCAGACTTCCTTGCCGCTCTTGTCCTTGGCCATGGTGCCATCTACCAGCACCGCCATGCTCACGCGGGCAATGCGCGGGCGCGACTGGTTTACAACCCGGACACGCTTGCCAATTTCGTAATTATTGGTCTCTTCCTCACGGTCGTTGGTCGAGCCTGTCTTGTTGTCCTGATTGGCATTGGCGTTGGGCAGGTTGTTCCCCACCGTTGTGCTCGGGCTGGATTCGGTGTTGACGCTCTTGTCCGAGCTTGTCTGCTGCGAGCGCAGGACCTGCTGGTTGGGATCGTAGCTCTCGTCCGTTTCGTGCACTTCCTCAGTGGCCATGGTCACTGCGGCACGGGCACGCACATGGCCTGCACCCAGTGTGGGGATCAGCATGTCCTCCACAGCCTGTGCAAGGCGCTGCTCTTCCGCATGACGGATTTTTTCCATCTGCGTTTCCTGCCCGGCAAGGCTGTCCGGATCACCCGGCTTGACCAGCACATCGCCGCGCGTATCCACGATGGAGATATTCTGCGGACGCAGGCCCGGCACGGCAGCGGCAACAAGGTTCTGGATCGCCTGAATGCCATCGGGCGCCATGCGGCCCGCGCGGCCGATATCCAGCACCACACTGGCCTGCGAGGGATTGGTCTCGGTCGAAAACAGGTCACGGTGTGGCAGAACCAGATGCACACGCACGTTGCGCACCCCGTTGAGCAGGCGGATGGAACGTTCCAGTTCCCCCTCCATGGCCCGGGTCTCGTTAATCGACTGTTCAAACTGCGTGCTGGTCAGGGTGCCGCTCTTGTCAAACAGCTCATACCCGACAGCCCCGCCGCTTGGCAGGCCGTTTTTGGCCAGCAGCAGGCGCGCACTGGCAACCTTGTCCTTAGCCACAAAAATGCGGGTACCATCGGGGCTGGTGGTAAAGGAGATATGGGCCTTGGCCAGGTCATCGGCCATTTCGGCCGCCTCGGTCAGGTCCAGATCACCATAGAGCAGCGTGCTCGCACCCACTCCGGCATAAAAGGCAAAATAGGCCAGAGCACCCAGCAGGGCTGCCCCTGCAATGCCCAGCGCAATCTGCTGCGTACGGCCAAGAGCCTTGAGACTTGTAAGAAAATTTTTCATGCGGGAAGGGCTACGCTGTCACGAAGGAAAAATGGGGAACCACACAACTCTCCAGACGTTTCAGCATCCAAACACTCCGCAGCGCCACCAGAGCATGGCCTTGCCATTGCCCTGTCCTGCCCGTCAAGCACAACAGCATGCCTGTTGGCCATAAATACACGTTGCGCACCCTGTGCCACAGTAAAAGAACAGCCTTGCACCACCAGACCCACTCCAGCTTGTATTGTACCCCGGTCCGGTGCGCCAGACGCACCCCGATTTATGGATAATAGGCGTTTGTTGGCGGCGCCTTTTTGATCGACATATTCAGCCGCTGCGCATTCTGGTCCTGCGTCAGCCCTGTTGGACCTTCCGCCACCTCGCGCGCCACGTTGGGCATCAGGTCAGGTCTGGCCCAGCAATCCACGCCATTCCAGCTCTGCGTGCAGTATGGCTGGGGCGCAGGCGGGCGCTCGGGGGGGGCGCACCAGTCCTCCCCTTCCTGAATGTAGCCGGCATTGCACTCACGCCCGGTTATCTTGCTGGCAACCGTGTCGGCCGAACACCCCGCAACTGCCAGAAGCAGGCTTACCATCACTGCGCGCCTGATTATCATGCCCTGTTGTTCCCGTCCTTCAAGCCCACATGCACCCTGCGCCCGAACTGGCTATGACGTGGTGCCTGATGCCGCCAAGCCCGCCAGAGGGGCCATTTGTGCCAGATGACGTGTTATTTTAAGCCAGTTCCCATGTAAATGCGAGCCAAGAGCCCACCTTACTCCAAAAAAGCGCGCATACCCGCCCGGTTAGCGCCTGCTACTGTGCAGACGATCCGGCACCATGCGTACCTCCTGCGGGGGTAACCGAGGTTGCCGGTTTGGCCCACCATGTGGCTGTACCCACATTCTGTGCGACCCGGTCCCCGCTATCGGTTCCATCACCCGTGGCATGGAAGCTGCGGACCCCCGCCATGAACTGGGAGATCAGGTTCACCCGCTCGGGCGACATGTTCCCCATAATGGCAGAAACCTTGCGGGTGTTCATTTTGCTGGCCACGGCAATCAGCACATGAATGTCCATGATGTTGAAGACCGCCGCTGCCTCCTTGGGGGGCATGTCCTCATAAATCCTGACCAGCCGGTCCGTCTCGGCATCCATGACCTCGCGGTGGGCGGCCTGCTTCTGCTCCAGCGTAGCCATGGAGGCATCAAGCGTGTTCATTTTCTGGTCCAGCACAGCGCGCGCGGCATTGAGCACATGCTTTTGCTGGTCAAGCTGCTGCTGCTCGCCCTCAATGCTGGACTGGCGGGCCAGAATGTCCTTGACCAGATCGGCCTCAGCCTTGCTGACCTCCGGGTCCGGGTCCGGGCCAAGACCGGTCTTGACCTGCGCGCAGGAAATACCCTTGGAGCAGTCATCCGCTGCAACGCCGGTCTTCTTTTTGGCACCACCCGAGGTATCTCCCACATCGGGAGACATTTCCGCCGCCTCGTTGGCATCAAGCACGGACACCCAGCCCTCCAGCGCATCCTTGTCGCTTTTGGTCTTGCTGCTGGATTCATTCACGGCGGCAGGCGTGTTCTCGGCCGCAGCCGCACTGGCAACGGAGACAAGAGGCTGCCCAGCCGTATCCGCACTATCGTCCTTCATGTGTCCGGCAATGGTGTGGATATTCATGGCCAGAAGAAGAGTCATCAGGCTTGATGAAATATGCACAAGTTTCCCGAACGACAAACGGGGTATCAGCATCACAACCTACGACATCTCTTCACAAAAACACTCTGGCGGACGGGCATGGCGGCAACACTGCACACACCGGGGAGTGCGCCAGCCACATCCCCCACACCATGCCACGGACCAGACACAGCCTTACGACTGCGTATTGGAGGTTCCCACAAGGGAGGCATGACCATCTTCCGTTTCCGCCGAGGAGCGGAGCGCCTGATCAACACTACCCCAGACCGAACTGCCACCTGTACCGGAGGACTTGCCCGCATCCGCCGTGGTGGATTTGGACGTGGTGGAGGATGACGAGGACGCCGTGGAGGCGGAAGAGGACGCACCAGCCGCAGGAGTCGGGGCGGGTTTGATCTCAACCTTGACCGGCTTGGCCGCAGAGGCGGACGAGGCCGATGCAGCAGCAGGGGTCGCCGCAGGTGCTGCAACAGGTGCTACAGCCGCCACGGGAGCAGGCGTTGCCGCAGCAGCAAAAGTGGCGGTGCTGATCTTGAAGTCGCCCGTCAGTTCTGCACCGGGGTTGATGCTGCACCCGCTCATCCCTTCAAGGACAAGGGTGCAGTTCTGGATCTTGGCCGTGCTGGTCGCAAAAAAGCGTTTGGCGCGAACCGTCACATTTTCCGCTGTACCACGAATGACCACTTCATCGGCCACCAGTTCGCCCGAGACCACACCACTTTCCAGCACATCCACAATCGGGGCCTGCAACTGCGCGCTGCGCACTGTGCCGCCAATGGCGATAGGGGCATCTGTTTCGCACTTCAGGCTGGCAACATTCAGCCCCTGTACAAGTATGGTCTGGTTAGGCTCGGCCAGGGTGCCGAATGCGTTGTCACCGTTCGTCATGCTTATCTCCCGTGGTGTTACCTGCCAATTGCGCCAGCATCGCCATGATCTGGGCGCCCGCGTAAGCGCCAGCCTGCTGACTACTCACCCCCGCACCGGCGCCAATGGCCATGCAACACACAGAAAACAGGCATTGCACAACTTGTTGAATGGGGGAAACTGAACCGTTATGTCAAGTTATGCGTTAGTGATGATCCAACCTTTTTGGCCGCACCCCCACCACGCAGCACAAACCCAGAGCAATACCGCCTAAAATGGCAGAACACTGTCCATAATCTGCTGGCCGTAGCGTGGAGTCTGCTGCTTGGTCAGCTGACCACGCCCACCGTAGGAAATGCGGGCCTCCGCAATACGGTCGTGGGTGACGGTATTGTCTTCCAGAATATCCTGCGGCCTGACCACACCGCTGACCATAAGCTGGCGCAGCTCCCCGTTAACCCGCACTTCCTGCCGGGCCACCACCACAAAGTTGCCGTTGGGCAGTACCTGCGTAATGGTCCCCGCAAGCGTAAGCGTCACCGCTTCTGTCCGGCGGATGGTCCCCGTACCCGCGTTGGCACTTGCACTGCTCGTGTTGAGCGCATCGGCCTTGGTCAGCGCGCCCGCCTTGAGCCCAAACAGGCTAGGAATACCAAAATCTTCCGACCCGCTGGACGAGGCTGAGGTATCGTCCACCACGTTCGCATTATCTGCGATCTCGACCTTAATGGTCAGCAGGTCCCCGACCTGAGAGGCGCGCTGGTCCTTGAAGAAGGCCCGGCTCCCCGGCCGCCACAGGCTGCCTACCTCCGTTGGCGGTGCCTGCAGCGGGGGCATGGGCATGGTCACAGGCCGGTAGTCGGGTGTCTGCGTCGGATCAGACGTGCGGGTCATGCGCGGGGGGTGCCCCAGCTCGCTGAGGTCCGCCAGCCCCGTGCAGGAGGCAAGGCCCAGCAATCCGACCATAAGGGCGCCAGACAGACGGTGTTGGGTCAATAAGTCTCTCCAAGTCATAGGCTACTACCGGGGGTAAGCGCCGCCCTGCCCACCGGAGCGGGAGGACGCGCTGATGCGGCGCAGGGCATTACCATCCGATGGCACGGCACCCGAAGTGGTGTCCACCTCCATTTCGGACCCGTTGACGACACGGCCTGTCAAAATCATTTTGCTAGCCAGATTGAGCGCATGCACGTACTGGCCCGTCCCACCGTCCTCCAGCGCACGTCCCGTGGCGGACAGGTGCAGGCCGGGCGATGTGTAGGAGAGCATAATGGGGTCCCCCTTATGCATGACAATCGTGCGCCGCAGGTCCCGCTCCAGCACCGGCTCATCCACCACAACACTGTGCAGCAGAGTCATGCCCGCAACATCCGTATCCCCCGTGTAAGCCCGCGCGCCGGTATGGCCGGTATAGGATTCGTCCACCCGCACATCCCCCGCCCCGATGATCGCCCCCGCAGCAAGGGCATGCGTGTACACAAGCACACGCTGCGCCGCATGGACCGTGCCAGTCAGCAGGAACGAGTCCTGCGTAATATCACCCAGCGGGTGGCTGCGGTACACCGTGGCGGTAAAGCGGCCACTCTTCTGGTCCCAGTCCACATCGGACAGGACAACGGGTTTGGGATCATCGGCCGCAACGGTCATGGGGTGAAAATCCCCCAGTTCGATTGTAACCGGGCCTTCGCCCAGATCAGGCAGGCTCTGCTTGACCAGATGGATAAAAAAGTCGCGGTCCAGCACACGGCCTGCGCGCGTTACGGTCACCTGCGCCGTGGCCGACTGGTCCAGCCAGTCCACGCCATACTGGTCGGCAATGGCCAGCAACTGCCGCCCCCCGACCACAAAGCTGCTGCCCGGCAGCGGCGCTGGCCCCAGAACACGGTCCTGCCCCGGCTCCAGGTCCATGAACAGGTCTGACAGACGCACCGTATCCGATGTCACCGTGGTGGCCGTGCGCAGGGTTGCCGCAAAACTGGCCACAGGCTGCAACGCCACAACAACCGCAGCCAGAACCGGCAGTATGGCCGCCCGCAGGGACATGATTATTTCAGGTTCGTAAGCGTCTGAAGCATTTCATCAGAAGCCGTAATAACCTTACTGTTCATTTCATACGCGCGCTGGGCGGTAATCAGGTCCGTAATTTCGGTCACCACGTTAACTGCGGATTCTTCCAAAAAGCCCTGCCGGATATCCCCAAACCCCGTGCTCTGCGGTGTGCCCGTAATGGGGTCGCCCGAGGAGGTGGTGGAGGTGAACAGGTTCTGCCCCATGGCGGCCAGACCGTTTTCGTTCTGGAAGGTCACAAGCTGGATCTGCCCGGCAACCTGCGCCGTGGTCTGCCCGGACAGGGTGTACTGGACCTGCCCGCTCTGATCGACAGTAATGTTTTCAGCGTTGTTGGGCAGCGAAATATCGGGGCTGAGCGGGTAGCCGTCCGCCGTAACAATGGTCCCGTCATTGGAGAGGGAGAACGTGCCGTCACGCGTGTAGGCATATTCGCCCGATGGCAGGGT
This sequence comes from Acetobacter okinawensis JCM 25146, assembly GCF_000613865.1. Taxonomy (GTDB): domain Bacteria; phylum Pseudomonadota; class Alphaproteobacteria; order Acetobacterales; family Acetobacteraceae; genus Acetobacter; species Acetobacter okinawensis. The sequence continues at coordinate 5,780 of NZ_BAJU01000045.1, read as the reverse complement.
CACACGGAAGTAGCCGCGCCCCTCAATCGCCAGATCCAGCGCGTTGCCGGTCTGCTCCAGCGTACCCTGTTCGTTAATACGGTAAATACCGGCGGTGCGCACACCAAGACCCACCTGCGCGCCAGACGGCACAAGGTCGCCCGTGTCCGAGCTCATGGTCCCCGCACGGCGCATGTCCTGGTAGATCAGATCCTGGAACTCCGCCCGACGCCGCTTGTAGCCCGTGGTCGTCATGTTGGCGATGTTGTGGGAAATTGTCTCGACGTTCGTCGACTGGGCCTGCATGCCCGTAGCGGCGATATCAAGGGAACGCATCATAGGATGACAAGCCTCCGGGTGTGCCTTGCGCCATGCTCTCCCCAACAACGGTGCGGTGGCGGGGGCATGGGTGGGAACTTACATGGCCGTACGCACAGCTTGGAAAAACTGCCACACCATGTATTGCCCGCAAGAGGTAAGACGACAGCATGGCCATTGCAAGAGGTTTTGTCTGGCCAATTCCTTACCACTTCTACATCAAGTGCGCTTTTGTTATATATGGCACACATCCACTGTTGCTGTATTATGGGCAATCCAATAGATTTGGCGCAGATAAAACCATGATCGGGCTGCAAGATTCGGGGCAGGTCCGCACCAGCGCGCCGCACCCGCCCCACCTGCCGGAGTGAGACACCCATGGACAACACGACCTATATCGCCTTGTCCCGCATCAATGCCCTGACGCATGACCTTGAAGTCACCAGCAACAATCTGGCCAACGCCAATACGACCGGCTTCAAGGCCTCCCGCGAGCTATTTTCCGACTATATCGTCAAGCAAAAAGACATCCACGGCATTCCCGGTGCCCGCACGGAAGCCTATACGCAGGACCGCGCCACCTACCAGAACCATGGGCAGGGCCAGCTCCGCCAGACCGGCAACCCGACCGACTTTGCCATTAACGGCGAAGGGTTTTTTGCCGTACAGACCACGCAGGGCGTGCGGCTGACGCGCAACGGCCAGTTCCAGCGCCGCTCCGACGGCACCATTGTGGATATTAACGGCAACCCCGTTCTCAACCGCTTCCAGCGCCCCATCATCATCCCCCGTGAGGACGATGTGCTGTCCGTCTCCTCCGATGGCACCATTTCCACGCAGGATGGCGCGGTTGGCACCATTGACCTGATGACGGTGGACAACCTGAACACCCTCCAGCCCGAGGGCAACGACCTGCTCAAACCCACGACCCAGACACGGGTCCTGCCCCGCAAGGAAATCCGGCAGGGCATGCTGGAGAGCAGCAACGTCAACGCCATTTCCGAAACCACACGCATGGTGGAAATCCAGCGCGACTATGACCTGAACTTCCAGCTCGTGCAGACCGAATCCACCCGCCGCACCAACGCGATCGACAAGATCACGCAGGATTCGAGCAGCTGACGCGCCCCTGCACGGGCCATTTTGCGCATTGCGTTAACCTTCTGCAAACCAATGCGCCGTAAGACTTCTTTAACTGCTGCCAGTTGGCTGCTATTTGTTGCCAGATTTCCATAACACGCCGTGACCAACGGACGAGGACGACAATGGACCTAGGATCAGCTCTATCAATAGCCTCGAGCGGGCTGAACGGGATCGAATACCAGTACTCCGTTGTCTCCCAGAACGTCGCGAACTCCTCCACCACGGGCTATGTTTCCGAATCGGCCAGCGTGACCTCGGCTGTTGCAAACAATCAGGGAACCGGTGTGCGGATCGGGCAGACGGTGCTCAATGTCAGCCCCTACCTGCAATCTTCGCTATATACGCAGAATGCCAAGGTCTCGGCCCTGACCGCCTCCTCCAATTCGCTGTCGGCAGTTTCCTCCGTTCAGGGGTCCACCTCTGCGGATTCGGGCTCGACCAATACCCTGTCTGATGCACTGGGCAATGTGCAGACCGCGCTCACGTCGCTGACCTCCACCCCGCTGGAAAGCTCGGCCCAGACAGCCGTCATTACCGCTGCCACCTCCCTGACCGACACCATCCACACACTGGCCAGCACTTACACCGCGCAGCGGCAGACGGCGGAAGACACCATTGTGTCCACGGTCTCCACCATCAACCAGAACCTGACGCAGATCGGCCAGCTGTCCAAGCAGATCATGGCGCTCAAGGCCGTTGGCTCCGACACCGCCGACCTTGAAAACAGCCGCCTTGAGGTGATGAACGACCTCTCCTCCGAAATAGGCGTCAAGTTTACCGAAACGTCCAAGGGCGACATGGTTGTCACGACCGAAGATGGCACCAAGCTGCCGACCCGTCCGGACCAGATCGGCCTGAACGACAACACCCAGACCCTGCCCAGCAACACGTGGCCACTCTCCGCCACAAATGGCAGCACGGCCAGCACCACCATTACCGACAACATGTACTACGATTCGAGCGACCCCACGAACTCCGCCATCGCGGGTATTACGGTCGCGGATGGTACAACCAGCACCTCCACCACGGACATTACCTCCCACCTGACCAGTGGCACGCTTGGGGCCAACATTACCCTGCGTGACACAACCTACCCCACCATGCAGGCACAGTTGAACGCGTTCTCCACCACGCTGATCAACCGCTTTACGGCTGCGGGTATGTCCCTGTTCACCAGTTCCTCGGGCAGCAGCGTGATCTCCACCACCGCCACCGGGTCGAGCAGCGAGCAGACCAATCTGGCAAGCGGGATTACCGTTAACTCCACGTACTCGGACACCCCCTCCGACCTGTCACCCAGCGGCAGCACCACAACCATTACCAATGTGCTGAGCACCACCTTTGGTACCTCCAGCAGCGATGTGAGTGGCTCAACCACCCTGTCAGACGGCACGGTGGTCAGTCTGGATGCCCCGACCTCCAACCTTGGTCCAAGCGGCAGCCTGAGCACCGGGTACAGTGCAACGCAGGGGCTTGTGGCACTGGCGACCTCCCTGACATCCAATCAGGGTGCCACCATCAGCACGGCCAGCACCAACCTGACCTACGCCACAGCGGTGCAGACAACCCTGAGTGCAAAGGTGACCAGTGTCTCAGGCGTGGATGTGAATACCGAAATGTCCAAGATTGTGGCGCTGCAAAACGCCTATACAGCCAACGCCAAGATCATTTCTTCCGTGCAGACCATGTTCAGCGCGCTTCTTGACGCCATCAACTAAGCCTAGAGAAGGAGATACTTTAATATGAGCACTTCTATCGGGCAGTATGGCGCAAGTGCCGCAAGCCTTGTTCTTTCCGCTGGCGTCAAAGAACTCAGTGATGCCCAGACCACCCTTTCGTGGCAGACGTCCAACAACGGCATTATCTCCGAGACCTTTGCTGGTCTTGGCACGTCCCGTTCCACCGTGTTTTCGCTAACGCCGAAGATCACGCAGGTCGCGGCGTGGCAGAGCAACATCACCAACGCCCAGAACAGCCTGAGCGTGACCGCCACGTCCCTCAAGCAGATTGTCTCGCTCGCGCAGACCATGGCTACGGACCTGCTGAGCATTACCGGCACCAGCAGCACCTCCACCGTCAGCTCGATCTCGACCGAAGCCTCCAGCACGCTGAGCCAGATTGCCACGGTCCTCAACGCCTCCAACGGCACGGGCTATGTGTTTGCCGGGCAGAACGCCACCCAAGCCCCGGTCAACGACCCATCCAACGTGGCCACTGGCACAACAAGCACACAGATCGCCAGCACACTCAGCCAGCTTGCGTCGGGCACGAGTGTGGACAGCATTCTGGAGCAGGCCACCACGCTGATGAACGCGGACAGCTCGATTTTTTCGAGCACCATTTCCACCGCGTCCTCCACGGATGGCACAGCCTCCCTCAGCACGGCCCAAAGCCAGCAGACAAGCACCATTACGGGGGACAGCACGTCCAGCACCTATGGCATTGTGGCCACGCAGGGCAGCACATCGGATGTCAGCAGCACCTCCACCGGCTCTCCCATCAAGGACCTGATGCGGGATATGATGCTGATTTCGGGCATGAGCGGCATGTCCTCCACCAGCACAGGCTACTCCGACCTTGTGAGCCAGCTCCATACATCTCTGGTCAACACGACAAACCAGCTGATCAACATGGAAACAACCGTGGGCGCGCAGCAGAACGCGCTGACCGCGCGCGCAAGCCTGCTGACCAACACCACGACCGCGCTCACCACCCAGCTTTCAGATGCCCGCACAACCGACATCAGCGAAGTGGCTATCCAGAGCAGCAACGTGCAGGCAAGCCTCAAGGCCTCGTTCATTCTGATCGCGGATATGAAGGACATGACACTGGCCAACTATCTCTAAGGCCATTCCGCCACCTTATTTACTGCGTACCCGAACAGCCTGCTGGCATGGCCAGCAGGCTGTTCTGTTATGGATACAGCGCGTAAAAGGACGACAGGAAGATCGAGGTTTTAAGCTGCGTGGCATAGGCCTTCACCAGTTCAGCGGGGCAGACCACCACCATCACCTCCAGTGGGGTACCCACACCGCGCACCCGGCTCTGGGCCTGCGCCAGCAAAAACTGGTCCAGTCCCCCACGGCCCACGCAGCACAGGCAATGCCCGCCGTGGCTGACCTCCCCTCCATTTGCGCTCCATTCCAGCACACAGGCCCAGCCCTGAGCCTGTTCCGGGGTAGGGGGAACACCCGCAAACACCACGCCACCATGGCTCCGCCAGACCTGCCCCTGCGGCGGGTGGGAGCGCACAAAAAGTGGCACACGCCCCCCCTGCATGCGCGGTGGAGCACGCATGCAGGTGGACAGTGCTGCCTCGGTCTGGAATAAGGATGTGGTTTCGGCCCGCTCACGCGGCTGAGACCCCTCCTCCCCACCACTTCGGTTCTGTGCTGTCATGTCTTCTCGTCTGCCGCTTCTTGATGCTCTGCGTGAACAGGTTCTGCTCTGCGATGGAGGAATGGGGTCCCGCATCCAGATGCTCGACCTTGATGTCCAGCGCGATTACTGGGGACAGGAAAACTGCACCGAAGTGCTGACCCTGTCACGCCCCGAACTGATCCGCGAGATCCATCGCGGGTATTTTGAGGCCGGGGCCGACATGGTGGAGACCAACACCTTTGGCGCCTCCCCCATTACACTGGGCGAATTTGGGCTGACCGACCGCACGCGTGAGATCAACCGGGCCTCTGCCATACTGGCGCGTGAGGCCGCAGACAGCTTTGCCGATGGCCGCCACCGCTACGTGCTGGGCTCCATGGGGCCGGGCACCAAGCTGCCATCTCTGGGCAATATTGACTACGACAGTCTGGAGGCAGCCCTTGCCGAGCAGACCCGCGGCCTGATTGAAGGCGGCGTGGACGCGGTGCTGATTGAGACCTGCCAGGACACGCTCCAGATCAAGGCCGCCGTCAACGGCGTCAAACTGGCCCGGGCCGAGGCTGGCGTCACACTCCCCATTTTTGTACAGGTCACGGTGGAAACCACCGGCACACTGCTGGTCGGGCCGGACATTGCGGCGGCCGCCACAGTCATTAACGCGCTGGATGTGGACCTGATCGGCCTGAACTGCGCCACCGGCCCGCAGGAAATGGCAGAGCATGTGCGCTGGCTGGCCGAAAACTGGCCGCGCCTGATTTCCGTCCTGCCCAACGCGGGCCTGCCCGAGCTGGTGGACGGCAAGACGCACTACCCGCTCAGCCCCGCAGACATGGCCACATGGGTCGAGCGCTTTGTGCAAGAAGACGGCATTAACATGACCGGCGGGTGCTGTGGCACCTCCACCCCCCATATTGCGGCACTCGACGCCATGCTGCGCCGCCGTGCGGAGGCCACAGGCC
>NZ_BAJU01000046.1 GCF_000613865.1 Acetobacter okinawensis JCM 25146 | reverse complement strand
CGGCATACGCCCCGGTGGCTCTGGCGGTGGTGGTCCCGGCGGTTTTGGTGGTGGCAAACGCCCCGGCGCAGGTCCATCCGATTCAGGCGCGTCTGGCGGTGGTGGGCGACCCGGCGGTGGTTCGGGTGGTGGTGGTCCCAAGGGGCCGCCACGTGGCTGAGTGCCCTGCCTGCGTTAGTGGGCGCGTGTAGAGTATATGCAAAAGACCCTGCCATGGTGCGGGGTCTTTTTTTGTTTTGGCTATATGTGTGGCCCTACAGGGTAGAAGCCGCAGCGCATGCTGGCATGTACACCTGGAGGCGTGGCTTGTAGGCCCATATTCCCCGCCGCTAAGGCATGGGTGGAGAATAATAATGTAGAGGGGGAGTGCTGGTGCTGCTGGACAGGATTGAACTGTCGACCTCTCCCTTACCAAGGGAGTGCTCTACCACTGAGCTACAGCAGCACTGCTTGCGGGGTTCTAGCCTTTTGGGCGCACCACCGCAAGAGTGGGGAGAACAAAAAAAGACGAAAATTAATCGTCCCGGTGTGTTTTTTCCATACGCTCGTGCTGTTCCTGCGCCTCAATGGACAGGGTCGCGATCGGGCGGGCCTCCAGCCGTTTCAGGCCAATGGGTTCACCGGTTTCCTCGCAGTAGCCATAACTGCCGTTTTCCACCCGCTGGAGCGCAAGGTTGATCTTGCCGATCAGCTTGCGGGCGCGGTCGCGGGTGCGCAGTTCCAGCGCACGATCCGTCTCCACACTGGCGCGGTCGGTAATGTCGGCTTCATGAATGCCCCCTTCGGAAAGGCTGGCAAGGGTATCCCCCGCCTCTTTCAAAAGGTCAGCGCGCCATTTGAGCAGTTTCTGCCGGAAGTATTCCGTCTGAAGAGGGTTCATGAACTCTTCATCTTCTGACGGGCGATAATCTGGCGGTAAAGTAATCATGTCTATCGTCAGCCTTTGCAATGACAGGAAGCCTGCCTTGAAAGAATGACGCGGCTTATACCGGCATCATGCTCATGCGCCAAGAAATTTATGCGCAGTCTGTGCCAAGAAAAGCAGAAATTATCGTTCAGTAAGATAAAGAAAAACTGATATTTGGAAAAAGTAATAAATAGAAATAATGGGATTATTAAAATTTCAATAAAATCTGAGGGCATGTTCCCTGCGCCATCTGTGCGTTTGGGGGGCTGTTCCACGTGCTGGCGTAGGGGCAAAGGCCAGAAACCGGCATGAAAAAAGGGGGCGCGCGGTTGCGGCCCCCTTGATATGCAGCGGAGAGGGAGAAAAGCTCAGAACGGAATTTCATCATCCAGATCGCCACTGCCCGAGGCATCCCATCCGCCAGAAGATGCGCCACCACCACCACCACCGCCGCCGCGCTGCGGGGCAGGCAGGCGCGAGCCGCCACCATTGCCGCCAGAGTTGCCGTAGTCCGAGTTACCGCCGCCAGTGCTGTAGCCGCCGTAGCTGCTGCCAAAGCCACCGCCTTCGCCCTCACCGCCGTTGCGGCTGTCGAGCAGAACCAGTTCGCCACGGAAGCGGTCCACGATCACTTCGGTCGTGTATCGTTCCTGCCCGCCCTGATCGGTCCATTTGCGGGTCTGCAGTGCGCCTTCAAGGTAAACCTTGCGGCCCTTGCGCAGGAACCGTTCGGCCACATCGGCCAGCCGGTCGTTAAAAATGACAACGCGGTGCCACTCGGTGCGTTCGCGCTTTTCGCCCGATGCACGGTCATTCCACGTGTCGCTGGTGGCGAGGGAGAAGGAGACAATTTTCTGCCCGCTCTGGCTGGAGCGGACTTCTGGGTCTTTGCCCAGATTGCCGACCAGAATGACCTTGTTAACGCTTCCAGCCATGTTTCTTTTCGCCTTCTGTAACCTGTAAAACCGTTTTGTTCTGGTCTGTGTAGCGCAGCAGGTGGCCGCTGCGCTACCGTAGATGTCGGGAGTTTGTGATGTGGCGTCTTATGCCAGCCGCCAGATGGACAGCCGTGCAGCCCCATGCTGGCGCTCGGCCAGCAGGTCGTGCGGGCAGGGAGGGGCCTCTGCGTTGTCATCGGCAAAAGGCAGGGGTTCATCCCGCCCTGTTTCAATTACGGCTATGGCGTTGGGGGCAACCCAGCCTTTGGCGCTCAGGGCTGCCAGTGCCTTGCCGGGCAACCCCTTGTGGTAGGGTGGGTCCAGAAACAGCAAGGTTGCCGGTGCTGTGCGGGCAGCAGGCGGGTTGGTGACGTCGCGCGGGTAAATCTGGCAGTCCCCGGCCCATCCACAGGCGTGCACATTGGTGCGCAGTGCGGCAAGGGCATTGCGGTCTGTCTCAAAAAAAATGGCGTGAGCCGCCCCGCGGGACATGGCCTCCAGCCCAAGTGCCCCCGTGCCTGCAAAGGCGTCCAGCACATGCGCGCCCTCTAACAGGACTGCTCCACCCCATGGAGCGTGGGCCAGCACGTCAAACAGTGCCTGACGTACCCGGTCGGCCGTGGGGCGGGTGGTGCCACCGCCGGGTGCTGCCAGCACCCGGCCTTTGCGCGCCCCGGCAATAATGCGGACCATCAGCGGGCCTTGCTGCGGGCGGCGTTGCGCGGAGCATTGTGTGGTGCTGCGGTTTTTTCCGGCGCTTTGGGCAACTGGTCGCGCAGTACACGGGGGGGAATTTCCTCCAACTCGCCCTTTTGCAGCGTACCAAGGGGGAACGGGCCGTAGCTGGTGCGGATCAGGCGGCTGACGTGCAGGTTAAGCCCCGCCATGACCTTACGGATCTCGCGGTTCTTGCCTTCCTTGAGAGAGACCGTGAGCCACGCGTTATCGCCCTTGCGCGAATCGAGGGCGGCCACAATGGGTCCGTAGCGCACGCCATCAAGCACAACCCCGTGGGCGAGAGAGGCCAGCCGGGCTTCGTCCACCACACCAAACACGCGCACACGGTAGCGGCGCAGCCAGCCGTTGGAGGGCAGTTCCAGCCTGCGGGCCAGTTCGCCATCATTGGTCAGCAGCAACAGTCCCTCGCTGTTCAGGTCAAGCCGTCCCACGCTGATCACGCGGGGCATGCCCTCTGGCAGGGAGGAAAAAACGGTTGGACGTCCTTCCGGGTCCTTGTGGGTTGTCACCAGCCCGTCGGGCTTGTGGTAGCGCCACAGCCTTGTGCGCTCGGGGGCGGACACCGGCTGGTTGTCCACCAGAACAATATCGCCATCGGTGACAAAGGTTGCCGGGTGCGTAACACTCTGGCTGTTCAGGCGTACGCGCCCTTCCTCAATCATGCGCTCTGCATCGCGCCGGCTGGCTACTCCTGAGCGTGCCAGCCACTTTGCAATGCGTTCTCCCCGCGCTTCCTGCGTCACGCCTGTTCTCCTGATGCCTGTATGAAGGCCTTGAAAAGAGTTCTGTCTGCCGGGTCTATGCCAAATTCCGGGTGCCATTGCACCCCAAGGCAAAAACGATGGTCCGGGTCTTCAATCCCCTCTACCACGCCATCCTCTGCAATGGCATTCACCCGCCCTCGCCCACACGTTGCCACAGCCTGATGGTGGGCCGAATTTACGCCAATGCGTCTGGCCCCACCGGTTATGCCGGCCAGAAGGGTGTCGGGCAGAATGTCCACGCCGTGGCTTGCCTCGTCCCGCGGGTTTGGCTGCTCGTGTGGGAGGGCGGTAGGGTATGTGTGGGGGATGTGCTGGATAAGTGTTGCCCCAAGCGATACCGCAATCAGCTGCATGCCCCCGCATATGCCAAGGACGGGAATATTGCGCTGCAATGCGGCCGCCAGCAGGGCATTTTCCGCCCGTGTGCGGCGTGGGCGCAGGGTTACACTGGGGTGGCGCTCGGTTGCGCCATAAAGCAGGGGGTCAATATCAAACGCACCACCGGTTATGAGCAGCCCGTCCAGCTTGGCCACATATTCTATTGCCAGTTGTGGAAACAGGGGGAGTGCCACAGGCAGTCCCCCTGCCGTTGCCACGGCGCTTAAATAATTCTCGCGCAGGGCGCACCACGCAAAGCGCGAATACTGGTCTACCCCGCCCTCTTCCAAGTCTAGGGTTATGCCTATAACGGGGCGTTGTGCTGCCATAAGCCTGTGATCCTGCACGAAAAGCCATGAAAAAACCGCGACGGTTCCATGTCAGGTGCCACAGGTGGCGGCGTTTTGCATCTTTATCCTGATCTCTGCCGGTGCCGGTGCAGGTCCCCGGCCAGTCCTAGCGGGTCAGGAAAGATGGAATACTCAGGGGTATCATGCGGCTGTTGGCGACCTGTGCCGCCACAGGCGTTGCGGATTCGCCAGGAAGCCTGTCTGCAACGGCAAGACCAAATCCCATTGCAGCCGCGGCCAGAATGAAAGAGAGAGAATGCATGGTTCCGACCTTTCCAGCCAAGAGTGAGGGACCAGCAGGCCATGACCAGATTACAATCACACTTTGTTGCAAACCCGATCGTGGCAGCTTTAAGGCAGGATGGCAAAATTACAGTTTGGATTGCAAGAAGAATGTGACGTTTGCGGCATCACATTCTTCCGCAGCGCGGTGAGGGCCATAAATGACACTGAAATGTTTTGTGATGCGGGTATGACCGGCCCCCTGCACGGTAAGGGGGCGGGGAGCGGCATGGGTATGGCCCTGTTACAGGCGCGCCTGGCCGCAGCACGGGGCGAAGTGCCGGTTGGTGCCGTGCTGCTGGATGCGCAGGGCACCGTGCTGGCGCAGGCGGGGAACAGGGTGGAGGAACTGCAAGACCCCTCCGCCCATGCGGAAATGCTGGTCATGCGCGAGGCCGTACGCCAGCGGCAGGGCCGCAGGCTGGCGGATTGTACGCTGGTTGTGTCCCTTGAGCCGTGCCCCATGTGTGCTGCGGCCATGGCCCACTTTCGGGTAGGGCGTCTGGTTTTTGGCGCATATGACCCCAAGGGAGGGGCTGTGGAGCACGGTGCCCGCCTGCCTTACCGGGCAGAGACCCTGCACCGGCCCGAAATTGTGGGCGGTGTGTGCGAGCGGGAGGCGGCAGGGCTGCTCAAAAGTTTTCAGACTCTGCGGGGCGATGGGGGCGGCCCAGCGGGCTGAAAAAAGTCTGTAATCTGGCATGGGTGAAGGCTTTTTTTTCCCTCAAAAGAAACCATGTTAGCTTACAGGACGTAAGGTGGAACAGGGGCTTGGTGGCTATCTGGCACAGGTGGCTGCCACATCAGACCGGGATCACCCGAAACAGTCCTGCTTGGGTTAAACAAGGAACAGTCAAGATCGTGATGACGGAAAAATCTGTGACAAATGTTTGCACACGTGGCAGCCGCCGCATGTGGAGCCGTGCTCTGCTTGCTGGCAGCATGCTGGTTTTTGCCGCCGGGCCATGGGCTGGCGTTCCGTCCTGGGCGGACACGTCCAGTGTAATCAAGCCCAGCGGCCCCGCCCAGCGCATTCCTGATTTTGTGGAGCTGGTCAAACAGGTCAAACCCGCCGTGGTCTCCATTACCTCCATGATCCGTTCCGACTCGTTGGAAGGTGAGGGTGGTGGTATGGGCGGCAATGGCGGGCCTTTCCCCTTTCCATTCCCGTTCCAGATGATGCCCCAGTCCTCCAAGCAGTTGGTGGAAGCGCGCGGGTCGGGCTTTGTTATTTCCGCCGATGGTTATGTGGTGACCAATAACCACGTGGTCAAAGGCGCGACCAAGGTGAGTGTCACACTCGATGACGGCACAACCCTGCCCGCCAAGGTGGTCGGCCGCGATGGCAAAACAGACCTTGCCCTGCTCAAGGTAACCCCCACGCAGAAGCTGCCCTTTATCGAACTGGGCGAATCTGATGACGTGCAGCCGGGTGAATGGGTTATTGCTGTTGGCAACCCTTATGGGTTGGGCGGCACGGTTACGGCAGGTATTGTCTCCGCCCGCGGGCGTGACATTAACGAAGGGCCTTACGACAACTTCATTCAGGTGGACGCTCCCATCAACCGCGGCAACTCCGGTGGCCCGCTGTTTACGCAGGACGGCAAGGTGGTGGGTGTGAACACCGCCATTCTCTCCCCCTCCGGTGGTGGCTCCATTGGTATTGGCTTTGCCATTCCCTCCGATACGGTGCGCAGTGTGGTGGACCAGCTGCGCAAGACCGGCCATGTCGTGCGGGGCTACCTTGGAGTGAACGCGCAGGTCATCTCCCCCGTTATGGCCAGTGCGCTCAACCTGCCTGCTCCTGCCGTAGCCGGAGCGCCGCCTGCAGGTGCGCTCGTAGCCAGCGTCAGCCCGGACAGCCCGGCAGAAAAAGCAGGTCTGAAGGCGGAAGACGTGATTACCGACTTCAATGGCCAGAAAATTACCACCCCGCATGATCTGGCTGTGCGTGTGGCCGCCGTGGCACCGGGTACACAGGTGACCATCGGGTATGTGCGTGCAGGCAAGGCGCAGACGGTCAACCTGAAAATTGGCAACCTTGCCACGGCTACGAGTGATACGGGCAAGGCGAGCAGTGCCGTTGGCGGGCAGCATCTGGGCGTGGCCCTTGCGCCGCTCAACCGCGACATGCGCCAGCAGCTTGGTCTGCCACAGGATGCACACGGCGTTGTGGTGAGTGATGTGGAGGCGGGTTCCCCCGCAGATCAGGCCGGTATTCGTCCGGGGGATGTTATTCAGGCCGTGGGGAGCCAGCAGGTGGATACCCCCAAGGCTGCGGTCGCCCTTGTTAAAACCGCCATGGCGGCCAAAAACCGCTGCTGCTGCGGATTCTGCGTGATGGACAGTCCCTGTTTATTGCCATTTCGTCCGATGGGAGCAGTGCAGGTGCACCAACGGACAATACCGCTGGCGGGGATGATGATGAGAATTAAGAGTTCTCGTTCCTGAGTATTGGAACATAAAGGGCCGACTCCATTGGAGCCGGCCCTTTTTTAATGGTGGGTTACTGCCTCAAGGGGGGTCCCATCTGGGCCGGGCAGGTTAATCCGGCTTCTGCCCGGAGGCGATGTTGAGCAGGGTGGCCACAGATAGAATCCGAATCCGGTGGTTTTCCGTGCTGGCAATCAGATGGCTGCGGCGGAAGGCGCTTATGGTCCGGCTTACGGTCTCAATGGTCAGGCCCAGATAATCAGCAATATCTACCCGCGTCATGGGAACAGAGGCCAGATTTTCCACCTCCTGCCGTGTGTGTCCCATGGTCAGGTGGTAGGCGCGCATCCGGTCAAGCAGGAAGGTTGCCACCTTCTCCCGCGCGGTTTTGCGGCCCAGCAGCAGCATCTGTTCCTGCGCTTCGGCCAGCTTGTCGGTCACGGCAGCCAGCAGGCGGCGCTCAAAGGTGGGGTAGTCGCTCAGCAGCGTTTCCAGCTGTGGGCGCAGGAAGCGGCACAGGCGAACGTTATCCACCGTTTCCGCCCCAAAGGAGTACGTCTGCGCCGTGCTCAGGCCCAGAAACTGGCCCGCATCGGCAAAGCCGGTAATCTGTCTGCGCCCGTCGGGGAGGGACTTGAACAGTTTGACCGTACCCCCCGTAACGTTGAAAAACGCAAGAGCCGGCTCGCCTTCTTCAACAATCGTGGTGCCCGGTGGCAGCTGTAGCTGGCGGGAGGAATGGGCAAGGGCCGCAAGCCCCTCCTCATCCATACTGCTGCACAGGCTCCTGTTTCGGATGTCACACACAAGGCAGCGCAGGACATCTCCATCCCCTTTATGTGCGTGAGCCACTCCAGCAGAGTGCGCAAGGGCAGGAGGGGGGGAGGAAGAGGTCATACATGAAATCCAGAAAACCGTTTGGTTTGAACCTGTTACTGTTTGTTATAACGGTTGGGGCACGTGTGGGATTACAGGCCACTAAGCTTTAGGCTGTTGTTGACATAAATCAATCATGCAGTGGGATCATTTTAATTGCAGGCCAGAACTGCAAGAAAGTCGAAAGCAGGGGCTGTGGTGAAAATGACACAGCTTTAACGCATCTTTTTGCAGTATGACACGGACTTGATCTAAATCAAGGTTGCATTGGCGTGAGCGTGGTCTTTCCGGCACAGAATTACAGTGCAGTGGAAGAGACAAAACACAATGGTCAAGTTCCGTTCCTTTCTGACAGCCACAGTGGCTGGTGTAGCCGCCCTGACGGGTGCCGCTCAGGCGCAGACAGCGCAGCCCAACGCTGCTTTTGTTAATGCTCCGGTCATGAACCGCATCCCTGATGCGCAGAAGCCTGCCAGCCATTGCGGTATCTTTGAAACCTGCGCCAGCACCAAAATTGGTACGGGCAAAGGCGACATCATGATCCGTCTGTCCGGCGTTGGTGTTCTGCCGCAGGACCGTGACAGCAAGATCACTGGCAGCATTGGTGGTTCTTCCATCAACGGCGTGTTGAACGGTGCGCACACCTCCACGACCAATCAGGCGATGCCTGAACTGACGGTTGAATACTTCATCACCGACAACCTGTCTGTCGACCTGATCGCAACCAGCACACGCCATGAAGTGTCCGCAACCGGTGGTTCGCTCCTTGGTAACAGCAAGCTTGATCTGGGTTCTGCCTGGGTTCTACCCCCCACGCTGACCGTCGCTTGGCATTTCCGTCCCCACAAGCGTTTCAACCCGTATGTGGGTGTGGGTGCAACCGCCATGTGGTTCCACAATATCCACGCTGCGAACAATGGTATCACCAACAAGCTGAACGCTGGGTTCACCGGTGGTCCGGCTGTTAACGTTGGCTTCGATTACCAGCTGGTTGGCAACTGGTTCTTCAATGCTGATGTCAAGCAGATGTTCGTGCGTATGCATGCATGGGCCGAAAGCAGCGATGAAAACGTGAAGCTGAGAGCCCACGAATCCCTGGACCCCACCGTGGTGTCCGCCGGTATTGCATACCGCTTCTGATCCAAGCTGATGAGCGCGGACTCCGTCTCTGACCTGATTTCCCGCTACGGCGGGAATCTGCCGCGCTACACCAGTTACCCGACTGCTGCGAGTTTTTCGGATGCAGTCGGGGCGCAGGATGTGGAAAGCTGGCTGCGTACGCTGCCAGCAGACCTGCCTGTCTCGCTTTATTTTCATGTTCCATTCTGTGATGAGCTCTGCCGGTTTTGCGGGTGCAATACCTCCGTCATGCGGCATGAGGACGGGCGCGTAGCCTATGGCGACCTGCTACGCGAGGAAATGCGCCGGGTTGTAGCCCTTACGGGCGAGCAGCGCATTGTGCATCATCTCCAGTTTGGTGGTGGCACACCCACCACATTGCCCCCTGCGTCCCTGCGCCAGCTTATGCGGGCGGTACGCACTTTTTTCCGTTTTGCAGACCATGCCGAACTGGCGATGGAGATGGACCCGCGCCATGTGCCGCAGGGTTATCCCGCGCTGTTGGGCGATCTGGGGTTCAACCGGATCAGCCTTGGGGTGCAGGATCTGGACGAAAAGGTCCAGCAGGCCTGCGGGCGGCTTCAGTCCTTTGAGCAGACACAGAGCTGTATTGATCAGGTGCGCGCAGCCGGGATAACGGGTGTGAATATCGACCTGATTTACGGCCTGCCCTACCAGACCGTGGACAGTGTGGGGGAGACGGCGCGCCGGATTGCCCTGCTACGCCCTGACCGTCTGGCCGTGTTCGGCTATGCCCATATTCCGTGGAAGCAGAAGCGCCAGAAGCTCATCCCCGAGGAGTCGCTCCCGTCGTCTCCCGAGCGGCTGGCCCAGCGCGCGCAGATTGATACGGTGCTCAAGGCGGCGGGGTATCAGGCCATCGGGCTGGACCATTACGCCTTGCCGGATGACGCCATGGCAATGGCCGCGCGGGCAGGCACCCTGCACCGCAATTTTCAGGGTTATACAACAGATTCCTGCCCGGTTCTGCTGGGTATGGGGGCCTCTGCCATTTCCATGACTCCCGCAGGGTTTGCACAGAATATTCCCACCGTTGCCACCTATGCGCGCGCACTGGCCGATTCGGCAGACCTGCCGATTTTGCGCGGGGTGGCCTGCACGGCGGAAGACCGCTGCCGTGGGGCCATTATTGAACGGATTATGTGTGATCTGGCGGTGGACCTGAGTGCGGGCGATATTCCCGATAATCCGGGCCTGAACGGGTTTGAGGCGGAGCTGGCCAGCCTGCTTCCCTTTGAGCATGATGGGCTGGTCACACGCACGGATAGCCGCATAGAGGTTACGGAAAAAGGGCGTCCGTTCCTGCGTAATGTTGCTGCGGTTTTTGATACCAGACAAAAAGAACTGGCTGCGGCCAGTGCAGGCAAAGCCCCGGCTCCACGGTTTTCTGGCGCGCTGTAAGCGTGTTGTAAAACAGGCCGGTCAAATTGGCATTTCTGCCATGCAACTTGATCGGCGCGCTGTTTTGGCGCATGGAAGAACAGCTTATTGTTGACTAAACCTATGCCGTAAGAGCCCGGCTTCTCTGGTTTTCACACGTATTTTCTGTTTCAGCGGAAGGATCGGACACCATGCGTGCTGATGCTCCTTTGCCCGAACGGGCGGGACACCTCGCCCTGTCGGACAGGCTGGCCCAGACGCCCGCCGCCACGTACCCGTTCCCGCACTGGATGCTGGAGGACGTTCTGGAGCCTGATGCGTGTGACGCGCTGCTGGAGTGGAATCCGGGCGAGAGCGCCATCGCAGGCGATGTTGGTGGGCGGCGTGAGACGCGCAATGCCTACCGTGTGTTTGTGGACCCCGCAGTCCGGGCCAAGGATGCGCGGCTCAACCGCATGGCGGAACTGCTGGACGGGGAACCCATGCGGGCCATGTTCGAGCATGTCTGTCAGACCCCGCTGGACGAGGCGGCTCTGCGTCTGGAGTTATGCTTGGATACGGACGGATTCTGGCTTGAACCCCATACTGACATTGGCGCCAAAAAGCTGACGTTGCTGATCTCTCTTTCCACCGGAGAGGAGGCGGAGCAATGGGGTACGGACCTGATGACCCCGCAGGGCGAGTCTGTCGCCCGCGCATCCGGCGTATTCAATTCAGCTGTCCTGTTCATTCCATCCGATCAGACGTGGCACGGTTTTGTCGCCCGGCCGATCCGGGGAACGCGGCGCACGCTGATTGTAAATTTTGTCGATAAAAACTGGCGTGCCGTGCACGAACTGGCCTTTGGGCCACGTACGACCCAGTCCTGACCTTTCCTGTTCGGCAGAAATAGAGCAAAACGGGCCGGGGAGCCCGTTTTTTGCAATTCTGTGACAAATCGGGTTTAGGAAAGCTACAGAAATTTCAACGGGGATAAAACGGGAATGAGTGAACCTGTGCGTGAGTCGATGGAGTTCGATGTTGTCATTGTTGGCGGTGGTCCCGCCGGACTGGCTGCTGCCATCCGCCTGCGCCAGCTTTCGCCCCAGACCAGTGTCTGCCTGATTGAAAAAGGGAGCGAGATCGGGGCGCACATCGTCTCTGGTGCGGTTATTGAGCCGCGCGCTCTGGCCGAGCTGCTCCCCGACTGGCGCGAGCGTGGCGCTCCGCTGGAAACGCCAGTGACAGCCGAAGATATGCTGTACCTGACCGAAACAGGCAGCATTCGCATTCCCATGCTCGACAAGGTCATGCCGCACATGGCCAACCACGGGAACTATATTGTCAGTCTGGGTGAGGTCTGCCGCTGGCTGGCCACGCAGGCCGAGGAACTGGGGGTGGAAATCTACCCCGGTTTTGCCGGAGCCGAGGTGCTGATCGAACGCAACCGCGTCGTGGGTGTGGCAACGGGCGACATGGGCGTTGGCCGTGATGGCAAACCCGGCCCCAACTACCAGCCGGGCATGGAACTGCGCGGGCGCTATACCCTGTTTGCCGAAGGGTGCCGTGGCTCCCTGACCAAGCAGGTCATGGCGCATTATGACCTGCGCAAGGACGTGGACCCGCAGACCTACGGCCTTGGCATTAAGGAAGTGTGGGAAATCCCGGCCGAGAACCATCGCCCCGGTCTGGTGCAGCACAGCTTTGGCTGGCCGCTGGATAATGGCACCTATGGTGGTGCATGGCTGTACCATTTTGGCGACAACCTTGTGTCTTACGGGTTTGTGGTCGGGCTGGACTATGCCAACACATGGCTCTCCCCGTTTGAGGAAATGCAGCGCGTCAAGCTGCACCCGGCTTTCCGTCAGCATCTGGAGGGGGGGCGGCGTATTTCCTACGGCGCGCGTGCCCTGTCCGAGGGTGGCTTGCAGTCCGTGCCGCGCCTGACCTTCCCCGGTGGTGCGTTGATCGGGGATTCGGCAGGATTTTTGAACGTGCCCAAGATCAAGGGCACACACACAGCCATGAAGTCGGGCATGCTGGCAGCCGAAGCCGTGGTGGATGCCATAAAGACCGACCGCGTGGAGCCGGGCTCCTTTACCCAGAAGGTCCGCCAGTCCTGGCTGTGGGAGGAACTGCGCGCGGCACGGAATATCCGCCCGGCTTTTGCACGCTTTGGCGCCATGGGCGGGGCCGTGTACGCAGGGCTGGACGCCATGGTGCTGCGCGGCCGCGCCCCGTGGACGCTGCACTTCAAACATCAGGATAACGAGACCCTGCGTGCAGCCGGGCTGTGTGCAAAGCCGTTCTATCCCAAACCCGATGGCAAGCTGACGTTTGACCGCCTGTCCTCGGTGTTCCTGTCCGCCACCAATCATGAGGAGGACCAGCCGGTCCACCTGCGGCTGAAAAACCCATCCTTGTGGAAAACGGTCAACTGGGATGTGTTCCACGCACCAGAGGCGCGGTATTGCCCCGCAGGTGTGTACGAAGTGGCGGATGAACAGACAGACCCACATCTGCAAATCAATGCCCAGAACTGCGTGCATTGCAAAACATGCGATATAAAAGACCCCACCCAGAATATAGACTGGACCACGCCCGAAGGGGGTGGTGGGCCCAATTATCCGGCTGGTATGTGAATTTTGGTCAAAGTACGATAAAGAACCGTCCGAACCATCCTGCGTCTGCAAGCGAAAGAAGTCATGAAGATACTCGTACCTGTAAAGCGGGTTGTTGATTACAACATCAAACCGCGCGTCAAGGCGGATGGCAGCGGAGTGGAAACCGCTGGCGTCAAGATGTCCATGAACCCGTTTGACGAAATTGCGGTTGAAGAAGCCGTGCGCCTGCGTGAAAAAGGCGCTGCTTCGGAAGTCGTTGTCGTGTCCATTGGTGTGCAGCAGGCGCAGGATACCCTGCGTACCGCTATGGCCATGGGCGCTGACCGGGCCATTCTGGTGCTGAGCGATGAAAGCCCCGAACCCCTTGCCGTTGCCAAAGTGCTGAAAACACTGGTCGAAAAAGAAGGCCCCTCACTGGTTGTGCTGGGCAAGCAGGCCATTGATGATGACATGAACGCAACCGGCCAGATGCTGGCTGGTCTGCTGGGCTGGGGTCAGGGCACGTTTGCCAGCAAGGTGGATGTGGCCGATGGGCGCGTGGTTGTCAGCCGTGAGATTGATGGCGGCACGGAGCAGGTCTCACTCGCCCTGCCAGCCATTGTTACGGCGGACCTGCGCCTGAACGAGCCGCGCTATGCCTCCTTGCCCAACATCATGAAGGCCAAGAAAAAGCCGCTTGAAACCATCGCCGCTGCCGATCTGGGCGTGGACATGGCACCGCGCCTGAGCATTGTCAGTGTTGCTGAACCTGCCGAACGCAAGGCGGGCATCAAGCTTGGCTCCGCAACGGAGCTGGTGGAAAAACTGCGTAACGAAGCAAAGGTGATCTGAACATGACCGCTCTTGTTCTTCTGGATCATGAAGGTGGTCAGATCAG
Source organism: Acetobacter okinawensis JCM 25146 (assembly GCF_000613865.1). Lineage (GTDB taxonomy): Bacteria > Pseudomonadota > Alphaproteobacteria > Acetobacterales > Acetobacteraceae > Acetobacter > Acetobacter okinawensis. The sequence goes on along the minus strand of NZ_BAJU01000046.1, from coordinate 3,299 downwards.
AAAGGCAGCCCTTTCTGCTGTAACCGCCGCCGCCCGTCTGGGTGATGTGCATGTGCTGGTTACGGGTGATGCCGCTCTGGCGCAGGCTGCAAGCCGTATTGCGGGTGTGTCCAAGGTGCTGCACGCGGCGGATGCACGCTATGCGCACGAACTGGCCGAGCCTCTGGCTGCCCTTCTTGTCTCGCTCGCAGGTGGGTACGACCACATTGTGGCTGCTGCTGGTGCCACGGGCAAAAACGTGCTGCCCCGCGCTGCCGCCCTGCTGGACGTGCAGCCGATCCCCGATGTGGTGAGCATTGTGGACGCGCAGACCTTTGTCCGCCCGATTTACGCAGGGAATGCGCTGGCGACCGTGCGGTCTGCGGACAGCAAAAAAGTCCTGACCGTGCGCAGCGCGTCCTTTGATGCGGCACCGGCTGAGGGCGGTAGCGCTCCGGTTGAAGTTGTGGCGGTCGTGGACAGCCCCGATGTGTCACGGTTTGAGGCCGTTCAGCTTTCGGACTCCGCACGCCCCGATCTGGAATCGGCCCGCGTGGTGGTTTCTGGCGGTCGTGGCATGGGCAGCGAGGAAAAATTCCACGCTCTGGACCCCTTGGCCGATGCTCTGGGTGCTGCTGTTGGCGCATCCCGAGCAGCTGTGGATTCCGGTTTTGTGCCGAACGAGTTGCAGGTCGGCCAGACTGGCAAGATCGTGGCACCAGAGCTGTACATGGCGTTTGGTATTTCCGGCGCAATCCAGCATCTGGCGGGCATGAAGGACAGCCGCGTGATCGTGGCGGTCAACAAGGACCCCGAAGCCCCGATTTTTCAGGTTGCGGATTACGGGATTGTGGGCGACCTGTTCGAGGTTGTGCCGCAGTTGGTGGAAGAGCTTAAAAAGTAAGCGTTCTCCACCTCCCGCGCTTCAAAAAGCCCGTATGCCCCTGTGGCACACGGGCTTTTTTTTATGGCGCGCTTGGTGTGCCGTAAGCCGCCATGAATACCTTGACCGCGGCATGAATGACCTTTTCCTCATCTGCCTCACTGTTCTCGGGGCTTAGGTTAAAGCGCCGGAGATGGGCTATGCGCGTCTGGCAGAGGGCAAAAAACTGCTCGGCGGCAAAGACCGGGTCTTCCGTTGCCAGTGTGCCCCGTGCCTCCTGCTCGCGTATCCAGTTGGCCAGTGTGGCAATGCCGACTCGGGGGCCGTTCTCCCAGAATATGGCCCCAAGCTGGGGAAAGCGCGGTGCTTCGGAGACAATGATCCGGTACAGCATCAGGCTCTCGGGCTGGGTAATCAGGCGGACCATGGCGCGGGCCACGGCGGTCAGTGTCTCCCGCGGGGGCGAATCCTCACGTACGGGGGCAAGGGCTACGGGTAGTTTTTCCCGGCAGCGCTGTTCCACAAAGGCGGCAAACAGGTCTGCCTTGTTGGCAAAGTAGTTATACAGCGTCCCCTTGGAGACAGCGGCCTGCCGCGCAATGGCGGACATGCTCGCGCCCTCGTAGCCATGCTCGGCAAAAACCGCGCTGGCACCTGTTAGAATCTGTTGTCGTTTAGTCTCGGACTCCCCCATGCAGGAGGAACTGGAGAGGACGGGAACTGGGGAGGATGCAGGCATGGATCTTCGGGCTTTGGAGACTTGTGATTGACGCGGTAGGGAAAGACGATAGGGTATGCCCTGACCGAACTGGTCGGTCAGCGTAGCGGTTATAACGCATATTAAAGCAGGCGCATAATTTCGACGAGGGTAAGCGGGTGGCAAGAAGGAATGCACGGCGGGCAGGCGCATTGGCGGCCGGTTTTATTCTGGCAGGGTGCGCTGTGGGGCCAGATTACAAAAAGCCCCAGACGTGGTCCCCCGCCCAATGGCAGCAGGCCGCAACGCAGCAGCGTACCAACGCACTAAGCGTTCCCACGGAGCTGGCGCCAGATGTCCAGTGGTGGTCTGTGTTCCATGACCCGGAGCTCACATCGCTTGAGCAGCGTCTGGCTGCGCAGAACCTGGATGTGTTGCAAGCATCCGAGCAGCTTGCTGTCAGCCGTGGCCAGTTGCTGCTGGCGGGGGCTGAGCGTTTTCCCGATCTTTCAGCCTCCGGCTCGTATAGCCGTGTGCAGCATAGCAGCAAGCAGTTGCAGCGGATTGTGGAGCGCATTGGCCAGAATTCCTCAGACGCCGGTTTGAGAGAAATGCTGACCAGCCAGTCCTCCGAGGCAACCATTCCGTTGCTGAACAACTGGCAGGACGGCGTGCAGGCCAGTTGGGAGGTCGATCTGTGGGGGCGTGTGCGCAGGCAGTACGAGGCCGCCAAGTCCTACACGGATGCCTCCATGGAGGAACGTCGCGGAATCCTGATCGCCCGCCAGTCCGAGCTGGCATCGGATTATATGCAGTTGCGTAGTCTGCAGGAACAGTTGCGCATTACCCTTGCCAACCGCGACGCAGCGGAAAAACTGCTCCAGCTCAGCCAGTCGCGGTACAAAAGTGGACTGGTGAGCGAACTGGATGTGGATAGCGCACAGTCCGAACTGCAACGCACCAGCGCGCTGGTGCCGCAGTATGAGCAGCGCATTGCCATGCAGATCAACGCCATCAATCTGCTGATGGGGGCACCGCCGGGAGGGTTGAATACCGAACTGGTGCAAACTGCGGGTATTCCGCTGGTGCCACCCGCTGTGCCCATTGGCCTGCCATCCGAGCTGGCGCACCGCCGCCCGGATATCCGTGAGGCAGAAGCCGAACTGCATGCGGCTACGGCCGAAGTGGGGCAGGCTATGGCCGACTTTTACCCCAAGGTCACGATTGATGCAGGCTTTGGCCTTCAGTCCTTCTCCTTCCGTGACATGGGGATGTGGAGCTCGCGGATGTGGAATGTCGGGCCGTCCATCACCATTCCCATTTTTCAGGGGGGACGACTGACAGGTCAGTTGCAGATGAAAAAAGCCTCCCAGAAGGCCGCCGCCCTGCGCTACCGCAAAACGGTGCTGAATGCATGGCGCGAGGTGGACAATGCGCTCACGGCCTACCAGGCAGAGCAGAAGAAAAACCAGCGGCTCAGTGCTCAGGTCGTAGCAGACCAGCGCTCCATGGCGCTGGCACAGAGCCAGTACACACATGGGTTGCAGAGCTACCTACAGGTGCTGGACGCCCAGCGCAGGCTTCTGTCCTCCCAGACCAGTCTGGCTGAAAGCACGGCGACAATTTCGGACGATCTGGTGCGCCTGTATAACGCACTGGGTGGTGGGTGGGAGACAACCTTCCCGCTGGCGCAGCCAAAACACGCATAAAAGTCTGAGCACAGAGGATATTTTAGACATT
>NZ_BAJU01000047.1 GCF_000613865.1 Acetobacter okinawensis JCM 25146 | reverse complement strand
TGCAAACACGCCCACGGACTGCGCGGACTGGAGCGAGGGCCGCCACAGCATCTGGTCCACAATGCCGTAAACCATCCAGTTGCCACGGTCCCAGCGCGGAATACCCGTGGTGTCATCCGGCCCACCCAGCGCCTGACCGGACTGGTTGTAGCGGTAGTCGGGGAAGCGCCCCGTGTCGTAAAAACCACCCAGCTTGTACACACCGGGCAGGCCGGGGTCCTTGGTGACCTTGGACATGTCATCGGGCTGGGGGTTGATGGCGTATTGCAGTTCGGTCATGAGCAGCGCACCCGTGCCCATGTTGAACTTGGTGCCCGAGGCATTGCCGTTGGCGTTCTGGTTGGTGGGGTCCACGGGGTTGCCCCCCTGAATACCAAAGGAGTTGGAGGTATTGCCCGGTGGGTTGTCATCGGCTGCGGCAAACATGACGGTAAACTGGTCGGTTGGCCGGTAGCGGATCCGCACGGCGGGGGACGCCAGCGGCCAGGACGGTCCACCGGCATACAGGTTGACCGATGGCGCCATGGGCCAGCCGAAGTTGGAGTTAAGGTAAAGGCTGCCGTAATCGCTGATCAGGAATTCGGTATCCAGATCCTGCTGCCCGATCTTGATGTCGAGCTTGCCGCCCAGAAAGGACTGCTGGTACCACAGCTCGAACAGGCGGGTGGAGCGGTCTGCCTCAAACCCGGAAACAGGGTTGTAAACGCTCAGATGGTCCTGCGAGATGGAGCGCCCGCGCAGCTGGAGCGCGCTGATGTTGAACAGACCGCCCTTAAGGCCGATCAGCTTTTCCAGATCGACGGTCAGGGTTGGCATGGTCATGCGTCATAGGCAGGGCCGGTGCCCGAGCCTGAACCGTTGGGTCCGTCATTGCCAGATGGGTTGCCGCCTGTGGTGTTGCCCCACAGCTCGTCCACTTCCTGAATATCGAGTGTAATGCCGTGGCGTGCCATCCAGTCGCGTGCGCCCCAGACGCTGCCCAGCAGGTGATCACTCAGGTCCGGGTGGTCTGCATCGGGGGATTTGGCGGCTTCTGCCGCACGCATGGAATCCCGCACCGTGGCCGGATCAATCTCGGAAACCAGTGGGCCGGAATTGCCAAGCCGCCGGCGTCCTGCTCCAGCTGCGTCTCCGCATTCTGTGCAAAGGATGCTGTCGGCACAAGCGCGCCCGCAAGGCCAATGGACTGGCACAACAGGGCCATACGCCACCGCCTGCCCGATGTCCTGAATAAAAATATCATGAAAATAAACCCGTTTTCCCCACCTGTTGAAAAGGTGTGCTGTTGAAATCAAAAACGCATCTGGGAAAAAAGGCTGTCAGGTACAGAATTGCATAATCGAGCATCCACCTCCGGCACCCCCGTCCGGCGATCAGGGCATGAGCAGCCACGGCAGGTCTCCTGACTTGCGGATCAACGCATCGGCCCCCACCTTCCCGGTACAACCAGTGGCCGTGGCGCGTAACGCCACGTCGGGGCAGACACTCTCCGCCTACAGTTGCGGGGGCAGTTGCCGACTGATCTTCCACCGGGTGGAAGAATACGACATTCCCTTTTATTCCGCTTGCGCGGGACCGTTGGCTATGATGCTCTGGGCAATACCGCATGGAAGACACGGTTTGCAACGCAAAAACCCACCTCCACCCCGCCACCTCCCCTTCTGGCGGGCACCGCATTGGGGCCAGAACTTGCTTTTTGGCCCATTTGGCCCCCAATGGCGGACCCACCACACCAGACAGCCCGACGCAGCCGCCCCATAATGGACCCCCGCTACCGCATTCCTCCCCTGTCCGCCCTGAACGCCTTTGTCGCTTTTGCCCGCACGGGTGGCATACGGCGGGCGGCCACGGAACTGCGCGTGGACCACGCGGCCATCAGCCGCCATATCCGCGACCTTGAGCTCTCACTCGGCATAACGCTACGCGACCGGGCAACCGGTAACCTGACGCAGGCAGGCCACACCTATTATGACCGCATAGCCCCCCTGCTGGACGGGCTGGCCACCGCCACAGCGGACATGCGCAACCGTACCCCACCACTGACCGTGACCTGCGCACACGGCTTTGCCTACCACTGGCTGCTGCCCCGGCTTTATGCTTTTCGCAAATCCCACCCGCATATGGAGGTGCTGCTCCGCTCGGTGGACGCCAGTGCGGCCTTCCATGTCAGCGGTGTGGAGTCCGCCAACCATGCCCAGATCGGCTATGTGCGCGAGGGCAGCACAACGCCTGAGCCACGCACCATCCGCCACATGGCCATTGCCCGGCCTCCGGTTTTTCCCGTGGCATCGCCCCAGTGCATTCAAGCCCTTGGCGGGCAGCCCCGCACAACGGCAGACCTGCTGAACGCCCCCCTGCTGCATGAGGAGGACGATACCGAGTGGCAACGCTGGTTTGCAGCGCAGGGGGTCAACGCCTCGACCATTCCCACCGCAGGCAGGCTGTGGCAGGCCCATATTACGCTGGCTGCCGCCCGTGCGGGCGAGGGCATAGCCCTTGGCAACCCGTTTTTGCTGGGCGATGACCTGCTCAGCGGGCGGCTGCTGCGCGTACAACCCACCCAGACCCCGCTCAAGGAAACACCTCTGGTGCTTACGTGCTGCGCGCCTCCGAGCAGATGTGGGAAAAACCGACCCTGCGCACCTTCCGCGACTGGTTGATGGAACAGGTGGCGCAGGAGGTGGACAACACCCTGCATCCACCCGCCTGAACCGCCGGGAGCGCTCTCTTATGCCCCGGTGCGGGGGTGGTGTTTTTTCATCACCACCTGCGCACCAAAAATCGCCTCCCATCCGCCAATAAAAACACTTACGGAACAAATATGTTTGTCCGGCCCCAACCACAGACCGGACCATATGACCGCCAACCGGAGCCAAACCTGACGATGAGCACCACCAACAAAGACCTTCTGGCCCGCCGCAACAATGCCGTGCCGCGCGGCGTTGCCACCTCCACCCCCGTTTTTGCCGACCGCGCAGAAAACGCGGAACTGTGGGACGTGGAAGGCCGCCGTTATGTTGACTTTGCAGGCGGTATTGCCGTGCTCAACGTGGGCCACCGCCACCCCAAGGTCATGGCTGCGGTGCAGAAGCAGCTTGAGCGCTTCACGCACACGGCTTTTCAGGTCTGTGCTTACGACTCCTACATTGAGCTGGCCGAAAAGCTGAACGCCCGCGCGCCCTTCTCCGGCCCGGCCAAGACCATTTTCTTCACCACAGGTGGGGAAGCGACCGAAAACGCGGTCAAGATCGCCCGTGCCGCCACCGGCCGTAACGGCGTTATCGCATTCTGTGGTGGCTTCCATGGCCGCACGCTGCTGGCCTCTGCCATGACCGGCAAGGTCCTGCCGTACAAGGCCCCGTTTGGCACGCTGCCGGGCGAAGTGTATCACGTTCCCTTCCCCGACCATGACATTACGGTCGAAGACAGCCTGAAGATGCTGCACTTCATCTTTGCGGCAGACATTGCCCCGGCAAACGTGGCGGCCATTATTATTGAACCCGTACAGGGCGAAGGCGGGTTCCGCGTGGCCCCTCCCGCCCTGCTCAAGCACCTGCGCGCACTGTGTGACCAGCATGGCATCAAGCTGATTGCAGACGAAGTGCAAAGCGGCTTTGGCCGGACCGGCAAGCTGTTTGGCATTGAGCACTCCGGCGTGGAACCGGACCTGATCTGCATTGCCAAGTCCCTTGCTGGCGGCATGCCGCTCTCGGGCGTTATCGGCCGCGCGGACGTGATGGACAGCGTCCCCCCCGGCGGGCTGGGCGGCACCTACGCGGGTGCTCCCCTTGCCTGCGCCGCAGCCCTTGCCGTGCTGGACGTGATTGACGAGGAACACCTGCTTGACCGCGCCAACGCCATGGGCGAGCGCCTGAAGGCCCGCATTAGCGGCTGGCACAAGCGGACGGACCTGCTGCCCATAAGCACACCGCGCGGTCTTGGTGCCATGATTGCCTTTGACATTCTCGAACGCCATGCAGGGGTAGAACAGCGCGCAGGCTTTGCCTCCAAAGTCTGTGCCAAAGCCTGCGAAAAAGGGCTGATCCTGCTGGCCTGCGGCGTACAGGGTGCCACCATCCGCATCCTGACCCCGCTGACCGCCTCTGACGCGCTGCTGGATGAAGGACTGGATATTATCGAGCAGATCCTACTTGAAGAAGCCAAAGCCTGATCCTGCAACGCTACGTAGCGTTAGGTGTCATGTCAAAAAAGCGCCTCCCCAACCGGGAGGCGCTTTATTTTTATCCGTCCTATTGCGCAGCTTTGATGACTGACCGGCTTATACCGACAATTCGTGACCCGCTTACAAGACACGAGGCACCAGACTGGACGAACTCAAAAACCTATTAACACACTAAATTTCGCAGTCCCTGATCGTAGCCAATAACGCGCCTGCAGCGCTCGCCCTTTCAATTGACGGCACAGCAAGGATATGTAAGTTTCTAAAGCATATAAAAGCTCTATCTTATCATCATAGTGGGTCGAGAATTACCTGGAGGAATGACTGGTGGCGATTCAACTTTTTGTGCCGCATTTTGAAGTTGATGAGTGCCTTGAGGAAATTCGTACCTGCTTGGAAAAAGGATGGACGGGACTAGGCTTCAAAACAGTTGAAATAGAAGAAGCCTGGAAAAAATATACTGGCCTGCCAAATGCTCATTTTCTCAATTCGGCCACAAGCGGCCTGCACCTCGCTGTCAATATTTTAAAACATGCACATAATTGGCAAGATGGTGATGAAATCATTTCAACACCGTTAACATTTGTATCGACCAATCATGCCATTTTATATGAAAACATGACACCCGTTTTTGCGGATGTTGATGAGCATCTGTGCCTAGACCCTTTGGACATTGAGAAGAAAATTACAGACCGCACGCGTGCTGTTATGTTTGTGGGCCTGGGTGGCAATACTGGTCGTCTGGAGGCTGTTAAAGCCTTGTGTGCTGAGCGCGGTCTGGCCCTTATTCTCGACGCCGCACATATGGCGGGCACGAGGTTACATGGCGAATTCCCAGAAGCAGACGTAACTGTTTTTTCTTTTCAGGCAGTCAAGAACTTACCTACCGGCGATTCAGGCATGATTTGTTTTGCCGATAAATCTCTGGATGAAGAGGCCCGCAAAAAAGCCTGGCTCGGCATCAACAAAGACACATTTTCACGCACCAATGATAAAGGAGCGTATAAATGGATGTATGATGTAGAATATACCGGCTTTAAATATAATGGTAATTCGATCATGGCAGCGATCGGGCTTGTCCAGCTTAAACAATTGGACAAACATAACGCATATCGCCGTCAAATTGCTGCGTGGTATCGCGCGGGGTTTGCCAATAACCCACGCATCAAGCTTGTTCCCATTGGGCCGGGGTGTGAATCATCATGCCACCTGTTCCAAATTCTTGTAAACAAGCGCGATGAGTTAATGCTGGCCCTTAATCGGGAGGAAATCTATCCCGGCGTCCATTACCGTGACAACCGGGATTACCGTATGTTCGCTCAGACAGTAGAAACAGCGCCTCGGGCGCGTTATGCTTCTGAACATGTTATTTCTCTCCCTCTTCATATCGGGTTGAGCAAGAGTGATGTTGATTCAGTTATTCAAGCCGTAAACAGCCACGCTTAAAATTTTGAATCATAAGATCATGATCTATCTACAGCCACTTACTGAAAATGATCTGCATTTAACACTTGAATGGAGAAATGACGATTCTATAAGAAAATGGTTTAAAACATCTGACACTTTTTCTCTGGCGCAGCATCATACATGGTTTTCAATGCGCCGTGACGACCCCAATGATCTCATTTTTATTGCCAAACGCGTTTCAGACTCCCAGAGTGTTGGGCAGGTATCTTTATATAATATAGACCCCCTGACCAAAACGGCAGAAGTTGGCCGATTTATTTCTGCGCCGAACTACGCAGGCAATGGCTACATGAAAAATGCATGCCAAATATTACTTGATATGGCCTTTAACAAAATAGGCCTAAAAAATATTTTTCTAGAAGTTTTTTCCAATAATACACGCGCCATCAATTTATACAAAAATCTTGGCTTCTCATACATATCGACTACAAATGACCTCGATCGTTATGAAATGACAATAGATCATTGGCGCCAAAAAAACTAATTTTTCATTTTATTTCCCATAAATCCAGTGAAGCATATTGATGTTAATGATTCTTGACGAGAAATAGAAACCAGAACACTTAAACTGAAACACTTTCTTTTTAAATCATCTTATTTAAGCGCAATCCGCACCGATGAGCCAATTTTTATAAATCATGATGATACTCTGCCCCACTTTACGAAAAAACCTTCAGCCTGAGTATCTGGCTCATCTACATGAGCCAGATACTCAGCACCATTGAAAAAATCATAATATTAGGAAGAAATTTAAAAAATTAAGCCTTCAGGATATTTTCTATCATTTTCATTTTTCTAGCCGGCAAAACATTATAAATATCAGCATTCCCTGTATTCTGAATGTATTCCGCATACGTTATTCCTTTGAGATTACTCCCATGAGAATATGCGGGAATGGCATCATGCAGCAATTCCAACCCAAGACGATGAAGGAAATCTATATTTGTAGCCATGCAAATCCGGCCAAGAGCGATAGAACGATCAATCGACTGATCAATATTGAGAGCTTTGATTTCTGGTTCAAATATTTCTGCAAAGAGCTTATCAGGAAAATTGGCATATTGCCGACGAATGCAGACATCTTCCCAATTGATACGGACAATGCTTGTTGGCTTGGGTGCACTAGCATTTAACCCATTGTTCAATATACGAAAGCCAACCAAAGGTTCAGGCATAATATGAATTGGATAAGCAGTCAGTAAGCGAATCCACATTTCAAAATCAGGTAGTTGAGCTAGCCTTTCATCATAAGCACCCAATTGTGCATAGCAATTTTTGCGGATCATGAGTGACGGATGGCATAAACAGTTCCCTACAAAGAAAAAATGGCGCAACCATTCAGACTGGCTGCGGTTCTGCATAAGAAAAACATTCCCATTGAAGGTCGATGATTGATCCGGGATAACGTTATTACCCTCATCTATAAAAACAGGGTAAGAAAATACTGCTCCAATTTCAGGATGTGCATCAAGATAGGCGACTTGCTGTTCGAGTTTATTAGGAAGAAAAATATCATCCGAGGGCAGAAAGCAGACATATTCACCCTCAGCACGTTGCAACGTGTCATTAAGAGCACAACAAGCTCCACGGTTTTCTGGAAAACGCTTGAGCTTTAAACGTGGATCATTGATTGATTCAATAATATCAACCGTTCCATCTGTTGATCCATCGTCTGTAACAACCATCTCAAAATCCTGATATGTTTGTGCTATAACGCTGTAAATAGAATCTTTTACAAAAGATTTATGTTGATAACTTGGAATACAGACGCTAACCCGTGGCATGAATGAAAATCCCTGGAAAAATAGTTCACATTATCTGATGATGGACATACTGGATTTTCTTTTACCGCATCAGAGATCATGCAGCACCAGAAAATGACGAGGAGAGGGTCGAAAAGCTCCCAGCGCACATCTCTCGATCGGCACTATGAAAATGACCCTAATAAAACGCCAACGCCTATGCCCGCACCTTCGTCACTCTCGCCAAGCAACTATCAGCCTTTCATCTGCTGCAAACCCGCATACGATGTGGGGAGTCGTCATAGTCAGGTCATGATTACCCATTAGGTTAAAAAAGAATTTAAAACCTGCCGGGAGAGCCGCATGACCGCTTTTGAAGCCTACTGGCAGACCCTGCACGCCAGACTAGCCGCGCTTTACAGCACCCGTCGCCCATTCTGGCGGGTACGCAACACCAGCACCTGACCACCAGACCAGCCAGAGCATATGAGCCCAGCAGCACAGAAGTGTCGATTCTGATTGACAGCCTGACCTTATGGGCATGAAATTCCCTCGTCTTTTTTAAACCATTTTATTGATGAGGCATCCTCAATGTCTTCCTCCATTTCCAGCCTGAACAGCAGCGCCGCCACCAGCCTGCTGGGCACATCTTCCTCCTCCTCATCTTCCTCCAGCACGTCCTCGGGTTCTTCTTCCTCGGGCAGCAGTTCCTCTTCTTCCTCCACGACCACCACTCAGGTCTTCAATGCCGATGGGTCCATCACCACCATCGTCAAGGACGCAAGCGGGGACATTCTCTCCAAAACAACAACGGGTGGGTCTTCGGGCTCCAACTCGGCAGAGAACGACACCAACGTGCTGGACACCTTCGCCTGATCCAATTGGTGTAAAACCGCCGGACCAAGCCCTACGGGCCTGTCCCATAAAAAAACCCGCCTCCAGTCATGGATGGCGGGTTTTTTATGGGGTGGCCACAGCCGTGGCCCCGCCCCTTACCGGCTTTTGTTATTTTTTGTCGTCACTAAAGCCATTGTGGATGTCATGCCCGATGGCTGTGCTCGTGTTGCCGATTTTCTGGCCGGTGCGTTCGCCCCACTTGCCCACGTCATGGGCAGCATCGGTGGTGCCTGTCTTGGTCTTGTCCCACGCTTCGGTCGTGCCGGATTTGGTTTTGTCCCAGACCTTGGCGCTACCAGACTTGGTTTTATCCCATGTCTTGTCCGCACCGGCGGCAGTTTTATCCCACGCTTTTTCGGTGCCTGCTTTTGTCTTGTCCCAAGCTTCGGTTGTACCGGTCTTGGTTTTGTCCCACGCCTTTTCTGTGCCCTGACGTGTGGAATCCCATGCTTTGGTCAAAGCACCCTGCTCCTCCGCATGAGCGGGGGCGGCTGGCAGGCTTACAGCAAATACGGCAGCACCTACCATGGTCATCAGAGCGGTCGCAAACGACTGTTTGGTCATTGGGGCAATCCTTCTCAAATAATCTGTAACGTCTTCTGTGATAACTGGTCTGAAGGGTCTTTGTGGCAAATATAAGCCCCCAATCTGTAATCAGAAAGGCGTGAGATCACCGGGCAGGCTATCCAGTGCGGCCTGTAGAATGTAGGCCGCCGCCAGCTTGTCCACCGCCTCGGCCCGCCTTGCGCGTGACAGATCCGCCTCCTGTATGAGCATTCTGTTCACGGCGGAGGAGGACAGGCGCTCGTCCCACAAACAGGCGGGCAGGCCGGTCTGTGCCGACAGCTCCAGTGTCCAGTCCCGGCTGGCCTGCGCTGCCGGACCAAACGAACCATCGAGCGAGAGAGGCACCCCCACGACCAGCCCCGCAACCTCGTGCTCCTGCGCCACAGCGCGGATAAAGGTGACCATCTGCCCAGCTTGCCGCGCTTTACGGTCTGGAAGGGCGAGGCCACCATGCGCGACACATCGGACAGTGCCAGCCCCACCTGTTTGCGCCCGGGGTCTATGCCAAGCAGGCGGGCATGTCTGGGCAGGGTGGCAGCCAATTGGGGAAGAGTGAGAAGAGTCATGCCCAATGGTATGTTGCCTTCCGCGCGATTATGCTAGGTGCAATTCTCTGTTCAGACTGAAGAAAGAGGGGCCCACTCTCATGTCGCTTGACCTTGCGACCACCCGACGCATCGCAAAACTGGCCCGCATAGGGCTTGAGGAAAACGAGCTGGAGGCCACGCGCCAGAAGCTGAATGGCATTCTGGGCTGGATTGACCAGCTTGCCGAAGTGGATGTCACGGGTGTGCCGCCCATGGTGGGGACGGAGACCGAAACCCTGCGCCAGCGTGAAGACAAGGTGACCGACGGCAACTGCCGCGACGCCCTGCTGGCCTGCGCGCCAGAAACATCTGGCCCCTTTTATACCGTACCCAAGGTGGTGGAATAATGCTGACCGGTTTGACCCTGACCCAAGCCCGCGCCGGGCTTGCCGCACGCAAATTTTCCGCACGGGAGCTGGCACAGGCACATCTGGACGCCATTACCCGCCTGAACCCGGGGCTTAACGCCTATATTACCGTCCTGCCCGAAGCCGACGTGCTGGCCAGCGCCGATGCCGCCGATGCCCGCTACGCAGCAGGCACGGCCGGTATTATGGACGGCCTGCCCATTGGCGTAAAAGACCTGTTCTGCACCAAGGGCGTGCGCACCACGGCCGCCAGCAAGATGCTGGCAGACTTTGTGCCCCCGTATGAGAGCACGGTCACCGCCAACCTGCTGGGTGCGGGGGCTGTGTTCCTTGGCAAAACCAATCTGGACGAGTTTGCCATGGGCTCGGCCAATATGAGCTCCGCCTTTGGCCCGACCACCAACCCATGGAAGCGCAAGGGGGATGACACCACAGCCCTTGTGCCCGGTGGCTCCTCCGGTGGCTCCTCCGCCGCTGTGGCCGCAGGTCTGGCGCTGGCCGCAACCGGGACAGACACAGGCGGCTCCATCCGCCAGCCTGCCGCTTATTGCGGCATTGTCGGGCTTAAACCCACCTACGGCCGGTGCAGCCGCTGGGGCACCATTGCCTTTGCCAGCTCGCTCGATCAGGCTGGCCCCATGACCCGCAGCGTGGCTGATGCAGGGCTGATGCTCGAAGCCATGGCAGGCTTTGACGCCAAGGACAGCACAAGCTCCAACCGTGCGGTGCCCGCGTTCCACAAGGCGGTGGGCAAAAGTGTCAAGGGCCTGCGCGTTGGCATTCCTGCCGAATACCGCGCCCCCGGCCTGCCAGCCGATGTGCTGGCCATGTGGGAGCAGGGTATTGCGTGGCTCAAGGCCGCAGGGTGCGAGGTGGTGGATGTCTCCCTCCCCCACACCCGTTACGGGCTGACCACCTACTACATTATTGCCCCGGCCGAGTGCTCCTCCAACCTTGCACGCTACGATGGCATCCGCTTTGGCATGCGTAAGGACGCCCCCTCGCTCGATGGTGTGTACGAGGCCACGCGCGCAGCAGGCTTCGGGCAGGAAGTGCGCAACCGTATTCTCATGGGCACCTATGTACTGTCCGCCGGGTATTACGATGCCTATTACCTGAAGGCCCAGAAGGTCCGCACCCTGATCAAGCGTGACTTTGAACAGGCGTTTGAGACTGTGGACGTGCTGCTGACCCCCACCGCCCCGTCCGCCGCCTTTGCGCAGGGCGAGAACATGGACGACCCGGTGCAGATGTACCTCAACGACATCTTTACCGTACCCGCCAGCATGGCCGGTGTGCCTGCGCTCTCCGTCCCTGTGGGGCTGAACGAAGCCGGGCTGCCGCTGGGGCTACAGGTCATTGGCAGGCATTTTGATGAAGAAACCGTGCTGTCCATTGGCGGCGCGCTGGAAGCGGCGGCGGGCTTTACGCACATCCCGTCCGTCCATGCGGGAGCAGGCGCATGAGCTACACGATTGAAGGCCGCACCGGCACGTGGGAAATTGTGGTCGGGCTGGAAGTCCATGCCCAGATCATCAGCCACTCCAAGCTGTTCTCGGGTGCTGCCACAACCTTTGGCAGCGACCCCAACACACAGGTCAGCCTTGTGGACGCAGCCTTCCCCGGCATGCTGCCCGTGCTCAACCACGAGTGCGTGGCGCAGGCCATTCGCACAGGGCTGGGGCTGAAGGCGCAGATCAACCTGCACAGCCGCTTTGACCGCAAGAACTATTTTTACGCCGATCTGCCGCAGGGCTACCAGATCAGCCAGTTCGAGCACCCGATTGTGGGCAAGGGCGCCATCAGCATTGAACTGCAAAATGGCGATGTGCGCGAGATCGGCATTACCCGCCTGCATATTGAGCAGGACGCAGGCAAGCTGCTGCACGACCAGGACCCCACCAAATCCTTTGTGGACCTGAACCGCTCCGGCGTTGCGCTGATGGAAATTGTCAGCGAGCCTGACATCCGCGAGCCCGAAGAAGCAGGGGCCTACCTGCGCAAGCTGCGCCAGATCCTGCGCTACCTTGGCACCTGCGATGGCAACATGGAAGAAGGCTCCATGCGGGCCGACGTCAACGTCTCTGTCCGCAAGGCGGGGGAAGACTTCCGCACCCGTTGCGAGATCAAGAACGTCAACTCCATCCGCTTTGTCATGCAGGCCATTGAAGTGGAAGCCGCACGTCAGGTGGAAATCTGGGAAAATGGTGGCGAGGTGGATCAGGAAACCCGCCTATTCGACCCCGGCCGGGGTGAAACCCGGACCATGCGCTCCAAGGAAGATGCGCATGACTACCGCTACTTCCCCGACCCCGACCTGCTGCCACTGGTGCTGGAACAAGCATGGGTGGACGAACTGGCCGCCAACCTGCCCGAACTGCCTGATGACAAGCGCGCGCGCTTTCAGGCGGAATACGGCATTGCCTTCTATGACGCCGGGGTGCTGGTGGCCGAACAGGCCGTAGCAGACTATTACGAGGCCGTGGCCCGTGGGCGTGATGGCAAGCTGGCCGCAACATGGGTGATGGGTGAGCTGTTTGCCGCCCTCAACCGCACCAGCAACACCATAGAGACCAGCCCCGTCAGCGCAGCAGCATTGGGCAAGATGCTGGACCTGATTGCGGATAAGACCATTAACGCAAAATTGCCAAGGAAGTCTTTGAAGACATGGTGGAAACGGGCGAAAGCCCCGAGGCCATTGTGGAAAAGAAGGGCCTGCGCCAGGTGACCGACACCGGGGCCATTGACGCCGCCATTGCCGCCGTACTGGCCAAACACCCCGACAAGCTGGAGGAATACCGCTCTGGCAAGGACAAGCTGTTCGGCTTTTTTGTTGGGCAGGTCATGAAGGAAACCAAAGGCAAGGCCAACCCGGCCATGGTGAACGATGCCCTGAAAGCCCAACTGGACGCATAAAAGCGGGCGGATAAAAAATAACTGCAATTTCCGCATCTGGGGGTTTGACGGAACACGTCAAACCCCTAAAAGCAGCAATGCAAACGTCGTGTCTGCACTCTTCGGCGGAGGGGTGGCCGAGAGGCTGAAGGCGGCGGTTTGCTAAACCGTTATACGATGTCAAGTCGTATCGAGGGTTCGAATCCCTTCCCCTCCGCCAAAGCCTTCCAAAAATTACAGTAAGAACAATAATTTAACGATTCCCTTGTAATCGTTACCCTCTCCCTTACTCCCCATCTTAAAACGAGCGCTTGGCCTCTCATGGGCCCTGCCAGCATGCCTTTTCTGCACAACGCGCACGGGCACGTACACGCGCGAGGATTGCGGCCCACTGCTATGAATCTGGAGGCAAAAAATAGGAAGGCACTTAACGTGACTGGTAGACAGTTGAGAGGTCGCCCCTCTTATTATTCCCGCTAAGGATATTTTAAAAAGAATTTATACTAAAATCTTATATATTTGGTATTCGAAACAGCGAATGATACCGCATGAAGCCTGTAACGATACTCCATAAATAAAACAGCAGCGTGTGATACGGTATGCAAATTGACGTTTTCAAAAAAAGAGAGAAAGTTCGGCAACTTCTCAGAAACGTCCAGAGAACGCAGTTTCTCGTAAAAATAAAAATAGAAGAATACACAGATCATATTATAAACTCACAATACGATACAAAAGTGGTTCATAATAAGACATCAGAAATGATTTCTTCTTACATCATGCTGCTGCAAATTCAGGACATTATTCTTACTGGCCTTTCAAAAATTCCTCCTGACGGGAAAGTGTTGTTATCCCCCGAGCTAGTCAGTGTTTTGCTGGATTATGGTCTGATTGCGGGATAAAGGGAGTCCTTGGGCATGAACGCTTTTCAGCTAAGCGTAGCCTCGCTGTTTTCCGTGATTTTTCTAACAGGATGCTCTGCTCGCCCGCATGCATTGTTGGACGAGACGGCAGCGTGTCATAAGTATCATGCCATGATGACAGCACCATTGCCGCCTGATGCGATACATAGAATGGCGGCAGACTGCATGAAGTCAAAAGAAAAATGAAAAGCCGCCGCTGGCAGGTGCTGCTTCCCCGAATACTCCCCCATGATCTGGCCTTGGTCTGGCCAGATCACCGGGTCAGTCGGATGTCTTTTTAAGGCAGTTGCGGCGGTAACGCGCCCGGCTTGCTTTGGCCCATGCGGTCATCATTGGCATGCACAGCCGCAGGAAACGGGGCGACGACAAAAAGAGATTGCAGAAAAAACTGTCAAAGCTGGATGGAAAATTCTCCACACGCTTTTTATTGCTGGTCGCCAGAATCCATTCTGCTATGGCCTCAGGCTCCTGCGGGGCGGACATGAAGTTCAGGACCGAGCCACCCTGCTCCATCTCCTTCATCAACATGCTGGTGTTCACACTGCCGGGGAAGACGGAAGAAACGCGGATCTTGCGTGGCCGCAGCTCCTGCTCCAGCGCCAGCGCAAACCCGCGCAGTCCGAATTTGGATGCGGTATAAACGCTGCTACCCGCTAGCGGAAAAACACCCGCCATGGAATTGGTATAGATAATATGCGACCCCTCCGCCATGGCTGGCAGAATGGCATGGGTCAGTTGCATCACACCAACCAGATTGATCTGGACCTGCTCCTGCGCCAGATCGGCCTGCAGGGCCGCCACGGGCTGGGGTGCAATGGCGCCGGCACAGAACACAAACAGGTCAATATGCTCGCTGGCATTGCGGATGGCGCGTGCCGCCTCCGCCAAGGATGCGGCGTCCGTCAGGTCGCAGGTTACACTATGGTCCACATGGGCTGCATCCAGCGCACGGCCCTGCGCACGCGCAAGCCCAATGACCCAATAGCCACGCTGGCGCAGCAGATCACACAACGCACGCCCAATACCGCCTGAAGCACCGCTTACAACAGCTACCTTGCGGCGAGATTCCCTACTTTCGTGAAACAAAACAAGCGCCTATCGCAACAATGCTCAACCCGAACCACATGGGGCAGGCCATTAAAAACCCACCAGAGACCCTATTTTCAGTACAACGTCCTTACAACCCCGCTCCCCCAGATCGCCCTGCCGGGCATTCGGGCAAAACGGAGAGCAGCGCAGCAAAAAGGACACCCCACTGCCTGAATCACAGCGAGCAGGGTGCTAGAGTAAAGCTCTGGAAAGAATATCCATGATAGAAAAAAGAAAACAGCACCAGAGAGCCTAAAATCCCGTGAACACACGGTGCCAGCGCGCAGCTTACAGGCTCTGCAAGGCATAGAGCTGCTGGTAAAGCCCGCCCGTACGCTGGACAAGCTGGGCATGCGGGGCGTCCTCCACAATCTGGCCGTGTTGGAACACCAGAATACGGTCCAGCCCCACCACGGTTGCCAGCCGGTGCGCCACAATCAGCACCGTGCGGCCTTCCATCAGCCGCTCCATAGCCTCCTGCACCAGTGCCTCGGA
Source organism: Acetobacter okinawensis JCM 25146 (assembly GCF_000613865.1). GTDB lineage: Bacteria > Pseudomonadota > Alphaproteobacteria > Acetobacterales > Acetobacteraceae > Acetobacter > Acetobacter okinawensis. The sequence continues at coordinate 1,728 of NZ_BAJU01000047.1, read as the reverse complement.
CTGGGAATCCAGACTGGCTGTGGCCTCATCAAGCACCAGAATACGGGCATCAGCCAAAAAGGCGCGGGCTATGGCCACACGCTGGCGCTCCCCGCCCGAGAGCTTGATGCCCCGCTCACCCACCAGAGTGGCATATCCCTCGGGCAGGCGTTCTATAAAGTCAGCCGCATTGGCAAGGCGGGCGGCATGCTCAATCTGTTCGGGCGTGGCATCTGGCCTGCCATAGGCAATGTTCTCGGCCAAAGAGCGATGGAACAGCAGCGGCTCCTGCGGCACAAGGGCAATCTGGCTCCGCAGGTCCGACTGGCGCACGGTGGCGGTGTCCACCCCATCGACCAGAATCCGCCCACTGTTCTGCGCGTATAACCGCAACAACAGCTTGGTAAAGGAGGATTTACCTGACCCCGATGGCCCAACCAGCCCCACACGGCTACCCGCGGCAATCTGCACCGACAGGTCGTTAAAAAGAGGGTCCGGCTGCCCGGGGTAGGTAAACGTCACATGCTCAAACGCAATGGCCCCGTGGCGCACATGCAGGCTTGCAGGCTGCACCGGGTCCGGCACCCCTGCGGGCGTCCGCCACAGCAGAAGCAGTTCCTCCATCTCGTTGACCGAACGCTGCACAACCGAGACCTGCTGCCCGATCTCGCGCAGGTACCCCTGAACCAGAAAGGTCATGGTCAACACATAGGCAACATCCCCCGGCCCCGCGCGCCCGTTGCACCACAGCCACACCGCAGCCGCCGCCAGCGACAGACGCATGACCACCACGCTGCGGCCTGAATATTGGCGCTGTCCGTCCCGCGCACCCACATCCGTGCGGTGGCGGTGCGCCACTGGTCCAGTGTGTGGGCCAGCCGCACCTCCTCGCGCTCTTCCGCCCCGAACGCCTTGACCACGGCATTGCAGGTTATTGCATCCGCCAGTGCAGCCCCTACCCTGCTGTCCCCCGCATTGGCAGCCTGTGCGGACGGGGCCACGTAACGCAGCGTTAACGCGCAGGACAATGCCACAAACAGAGCGGACAAAACCCCAAGCATGGCCCCCATGGCGGGCCAGTGCCAGCCCAGCACAAGGGTGGTCAGCACCAGCAGGCACAGCTCGGGCAGCAGCATGAGCAAAAGCGTGTCGTTGAGCATATCCACCGCCCACATCCCGCGCGTAAGCCGCCGGACCGTGGAGCCTGCAAAGGTGTTGGCGTGCCAGTCCGTGCTCAGGCGCTGCACATGAGCAAACGACTCCGTGCCGATCTTTTGCATAATCCGCGTGGTCAGCCGTGTAATACCCAGATAAGCGTAGCGTTTGGCCGCAACACTGCCAAACCCGCAGGCCGCAAGGGCTGCCACCATCCACACGGCATCATGCAGCTGAGCAGACTGGCTGGCAGGCTCGGCCACGTCGGACACCAGACGCCCGGCGGCAAGGGGCATGAGCACATCCGCCAGAGTTGCCAGCAGGACCGACCCCACAGTCACCGCCAGAGGTCGGGGAAAAGCCAGCCACAGGCGGATGACAAAACCCAGAACATCCACAAACAGGGAAGTTTTCCGCACGGCAGATGCCGCACCGGAAGCAGAAGAGGCCATGAACGAGCAATCCGTCAAAAACGTATTTATCCCCAACAGCACGGGGGATGTGCTGTCTGTATCGTGAAGGCGCGATATTGCGCAAACCCGCCAGCGCTGGAAAAATGGTACCCCCACCCCTTTGCAGCACGCAGGCCCCATG
>NZ_BAJU01000048.1 GCF_000613865.1 Acetobacter okinawensis JCM 25146 | reverse complement strand
GCGTGCGGCCAGCCTGCGGGCAGTGGGGGCCGCATCTGCCGCGCGCTATTACGCAAGCCTGCTGGGCCAGCCCCAGCGCGTGCTGATGGAAACCCCCACAACAGGACATAGCGAGCAGTTTGCACCAGTCCGCCTGAGTGGCGCCGAGGCTGCGGTGGGGGATATTCTCTCCCTCCTGCCGGTCGCGGTGGAAGAGGGCGGTCTGGTGGCGGAAAGGATCTAGAATGGCGCTTGGTTTTTTCTCCCGTCTCAAGGAGGGGCTGTCGCGCTCCACCCAGAAGCTGGGTGGGGGCCTGACGGGTATTTTCACCCGCCGCAAGCTTGATGACGAGGCGCTCGAAGAGCTGGAAGACCTGCTGATTACCGCAGACCTCGGCCCCGGCGTGGCCCAGAAGGTGATCGAGTCCTTCCGCTCCTCCCGCTTTGGCACCGAGGTCACGGATGAGGAGATCCGGCAGGCTTTGGCGGAGGAAATTGCCAGTATTCTGGAGCCGGTTGCCGTACCGTTTGCGCCCGACCCCACGCACAGCCCGCATGTGGTGCTGGTGGTCGGGGTCAACGGCGTGGGCAAGACCACGACCATTGGCAAAATGGCCCGCTTTTTTTCCGCACAGGGCAGCAAGGTCATGATGGTGGCGGGCGACACGTTCCGCGCCGCCGCCGTGGAGCAGCTCCAGATATGGGGCGAGCGCACGGGCTGCCCGGTTATTGCAGGCCCGCCGGGGGCAGATGCAGCGGGCCTTGCGTACGAAGCGCTCAAGCGCGGCAAGGCCGAAGGGGCCGATCTGCTGTTTGTGGATACCGCAGGGCGGCTGCACAACAAGTCGGCCCTGATGGAGGAGCTGGCAAAAATTATTCGCGTCATGCGCAAGTTTGACGAGAGCGCGCCCCATTCGGTCCTGCTGGTGCTGGATGCGACCACGGGGCAGAATGCGGTGGAGCAGGTCCGTGTTTTTCGCGAACTTGTGAATGTGAGCGGGCTGGTGGTGACCAAGCTGGACGGCTCGGCTCGTGGCGGCATTGTGGTGGCGCTGGCCGATGGGTTCGGCCTGCCGGTGCATGCTGTGGGCGTGGGCGAACAGGTAGAGGATCTGCGGCCTTTTTCGGCTGTAGACTACGCGCGCGGGCTGGTTGGCCTGCCCGCAACGGAGTAACTGGCGGGGTGGCGCATATGCCGCGGGGCAATATTTTGGACCACAAGCCTGCTAAGGTTTCTTGACAGGATATGGTAGCCCCGTTAGCAAGCGCCTGCACCCCCTGTGGAGGTGCGAAGTATGGGCGAGGGAAAAGACGATTCCTTTAACGCCAGATTGCAGTCGGCAGAGCGCCGCTACGGTCTGGTCAAGGAGGAAAAACCACCGCTAGACGCCAGTGTGGAGGCCGACAGGTCGCTTGCGGCGATAGCGTTCAGAGCCGGGACAGAAATGCTCGCGGGGCTGATTGTGGGAGTTGCCATCGGGTGGGGGCTGGATCACTGGCTCCATACACGGGCGTTGTTCCTTGTCATCTTTGCACTTTTGGGTGGTAGCGCCGGAATGCTGAATGTTTGGCGTCTGGTCAGGACGATGGACGTAAAGTAAGAAGCTGAGGCCCGACACGCGATTCGGGCAGGTCTAGGAGAGCGGTTGTGGCGGGCGGTTCCAGCATTAACGTACTTGAACAGTTTGAGCTCCACCCCGTTCTTGGCGGGCTGGGCGAGGCTCTGCGCTTCAGCCAGTCACCGCTGTACATGATCGCGGCTGTCTGCCTTGTTCTTGCGTTCCTGTACTTTGGCATGCGCCCCGCAGCGGTTGTGCCCGGTCGGCTTCAGGCCGCAGCCGAGGTCTGCTACGAATTCATTCACAACATGGCCGTGGATACGATCGGGCCGGAAGGTGCAGCCTTCTTCCCGTTCATTTTTACCCTGTTCTTCTTCATTCTGGCGGGGAACTACATCGGGCTTCTGCCGTTCTCCTTCACCTTCACCAGCCATATTGCTGTCACCTTCGCCATGGCGTTCATGGTGTTCCTGCTGACGGTTGTGGTCTCGCTCAAGGTGCAGGGTCTGCGGTTTTTCGCACACTTCATGCCAGATGGCGCCAGCCCCTTTCTGGCACCGCTGCTGATCCCGATCGAGATTCTCTCGTTCCTCTCCCGCCCCGTGAGCCTGTCTATCCGACTGTTCGCCAACATGGTGGCCGGGCACGTCATGTTCGATATTTTCGCAAGCTTCGTTATCATGCTCGCCGGTTTTGGCGTGGTGGGTGACGTGTTTGCGATCGGGCCCATCGCCATTAACGTGGCGCTTATGGCTCTTGAGTTGCTTGTTGGGGTATTGCAGGCCTATGTGTTTGCCATCCTGACGTGCATCTACCTGCGGGAGGCCGTGGCTCACTGAGCTGCTTTGCCCGTTTCGTTTGAAACTGTCTTGAAACAAGGAAGTGACTGATATGGACATCGCTGCAGCCCGGGAAATCGGTGCAGGTATCGCCGTTATCGCCCTCGCCGGCGTTGGTATCGGCCTCGGCAACATCTTCTCCACGCTGGTCAGCAGCATTGCCCGTAACCCGGCGGCTCGCCCGCACGTGTTCGGTCTGGGCATGCTCGGCTTCGCACTGACAGAAGCTATCGCCCTGTTCGCGCTGCTGATCGCATTCCTGATCCTCTTCGTCTGAGATCGGGAAAACAAGAGGAGACATTCCTGTGGGTGTGATTACGAAGACAGTTCGTGCCGGACTGCTTGCAACGGTCTGCGGCGTTTCTTTGCTGGCCGTTTCGGCACCTGGTGCATACGCCACGGGAATGCCTCAGCTTGACTTTGCCAACCCGCTAGTGACCGGTCAGGTCATGTGGGGGGCAATTATTTTCTTCGTCTTTTATCTTGTTCTCAGCAAGGCCATGCTGCCGGGTGTTGCCCGCGTTCTGCATGACCGTAGCCAGCGTATTACAGGTGACCTTGAGGTCGCCCGGTCCGCTAAACAGGATGCTGACAAGGCCGTAGCCGAACTCCAGCAGGCCCGCAAAGATGCCATGGCAGAAGCCCAGGCGCATCTTCAGAAGGTTCTGGACGAGGAACATCGTGCGGCTGACCAGCAGATGCAGGAAATTAACGCACGTCTGGCCTCCGAAATTGCGGATGCCGAAAAGAACGTTGCGGCAGAAAAAGCGCGGGCCTTGAGCGCGCTTAAAGAAATTGCGGCCGATACCACGCAGGCGCTGGTCCACCGGCTGACGGGTGTTGTGCCAGACGCCCAGCTTGTTGCCCGGAATGTTGAAAGCGCATCTGCGCACCGCAGCATTATCTGATCCGTTCTCAGGGGAATTTTAGTCATGACTGACATTTTTCATGTGGCGGGTTTTTGGGTCGCTGTCTCGTTTGTCCTGTTCTTTGTCCTGGCGGGCAAAAGCTGTGGGCCCCTATTGCGACCGTTCTGGACAACCGCGCCAACCTGATCCGTGAGGAACTGGACGAGGCAGCCCGCCTGCGCCGCGAAGCCGAGCAGATGCTTGAGGACGCAACGCGTGAGCGCGAACAGGCTCTGGCGGAAGCCAAGTCCCTTATCGAGCAGTCCCGCGTTAAGGCGGATGAGATGGCCAAACAGGCCCGTGCCGAAGCAGAGGCCGCCGTGCGCCGCCACGAGCAGATGGCGCGTGACCGGATTGCCGCTGTTGAGCGCGCTGCGGTCAAGGAAGTGCGCCAGCTTGCCATTGATGTGGCTGTCAACGCTGCGCACAGCATTATCCCCCAGACCATTGATGCACAAAAAGCCTCTGCTCTGGTTGATCAGGCTCTGGTTGACCTGCCTGCCGCGTTCTCCCGTCAGGCAGCCTAGTCTCATCTCCCTTCAGGGATCATATGTATGACACACACGGTGCAAACCTCTGTGTCGCAGGCAAACGATGTTCAGCCCGTGCTGAGCATCGTTATTGCTGTTCTGGACGAGCAGGATAACCTGCCACAGGTCTGCCGCGAACTGGCAGAAGCCTGCGCAAACCTCCCTCCTTCCGAGGTGGTGTTTGTCAATGATGGCAGCCGGGACAACACGGTGGCCGTGCTGCGCCAGCTTAGGCAGGACTGCCTGCCCAACCTGCGCATTCTCTCCCATGATCGGTGTCTGGGTAAATCCGCAGGACTGCGGACCGGCATTACAGCCGCCAGAGGCCAGTGGGTCGCCACCATAGATGGCGATGGGCAGGATGACCCGCGTGAACTGGTTGGCCTGCTTGCACTGGCGCGCTCGGCCAACGGTACGCCCCCGCTGGTGGTTGGGGTGCGCGCCAGACGCAAGGATGGCTGGTCGCGTCGTTTTGCCACGCGCTTTGCCAATGGCCTGCGCCAGCGGCTCCTGCAGGACCACTGCCCGGATACGGGTGCTCCGATCAAGATTTTCCGGCGTGAGGATTTTTTGCGCCTGCCGCAGTTTGAGGGGCTGCACCGGTTCCTGCCTGCCCTGTTTGCCTCTTATGGTGTGCCCTTGCTGTGCCACCCGGTTTCGCACCGTGCGCGGCTGCATGGGCAGTCCAAATACACCAATTTTAACCGTGCCGTAGTTGGGGTGCGGGACCTGCTGGGGGTCATGTGGCTGCGCAACCGCACCCGCCTGCCCAGAGCGGTTGATGAATGCTAGGGACCAGTCGCGGCACCCGCACGCTGCCATGGCGTGTGCTGCTGCTGATTGCTCTGGCGGCTTTTGTGCTGTTCCTGCCCGGCCGTATGAGCACCCCCCCGTTTGACCGGGACGAACCGCGTTATATGGAAGCATCGGCCCAGATGCTGGAGACGCATAATTACATAGACGTGCGTTTTCAGGACAAGCCGCGCTACCTTCAGCCTGCGGGTATTTACTGGCTGGAGTCTCTGGCCGTTAAGGCCGTGGGCATGGAGCATGCCCGCAGCGTCTGGCCGTACCGTATTCCCTCCCTGCTGGCCATGACAGCGGCAGTAGTGCTCACAGCCTTATGGGGGCCAGCCTGTTTGGCCCCATGGCGGGAATTGGTGCGGCGGTGCTGCTGATGGCCTCGGTGCTGGTGGCGGCGGAAAGCCGTATGGCCACCATAGATTCGTGCCTGCTGCTGAGCGTGCTGGTAGCCCAGTTTGCCCTCGTGCGGGCGCTCACTGATCGCGAGGCGGGGCGGATAACGCCTGTCAGCACGGCGCTCCTGTTCTGGGGGGCTGCGGGCTGCGGGCTTATGCTCAAAGGTCCGGTGGTGCTCATTCCCTCGCTGGCCACGCCGCTGGCGCTGGGCTGGGTGGAGCGCAACCTTGACTTGTGGCGCAGGTTGCGACCGTCCTGGGGCTGGCTGGTGGCTGCTGCTGTGGTGCTGCCGTGGTGCATTGCCATTGGCGTGGTCAGCCACGGCGAGTTTTTTCGTCGCTCGGTGGGGGTGAATTTTCTGGGCAAGGTAGCATCCGGGCAGGAGGCGCACGGCCTGCCGCCGGGTTACCATCTGGTGGTGTTTGTGCTGGCCTTCTGGCCCGGCTCTTACTTTGCCGCCAGCGTGCTGCCACAGGTCTGGCGCGAGCGGCGCACCCTGCCGGTGCGCTACCTGCTGTGCTGGATTGTGCCGCACTGGGTGGTGTTTGAAAGCATTGCCACCAAGCTGCCCCATTACGTGCTGCCGACCTACCCGGCCATAGCCATGCTGACCGCAGGCCTGCTCGCGCAGAGTGGGGTGTTGTGGCGCAATGGCCCCCGGGTGCGCTGGGGGCGTGTGCTGCTGGGTGTGTATGTCGTGCTGTGGGGCCTTGTGGGTTGTGCGCTCGCGGTTGCGGGGCCGGTGCTGTTGTGGCGGTTGGAGCATCAGTTCAGCATTCCTGCCGTGGTACTGGCGGGTGGTGTGCTGCCGCTGGTTGGCCTTGCCATGTGGCAGATCTGGCGGGCGGAACTGTGTTACGCCGCTCTGAGCAGCGCTGTGGCGGCGGCATTGTTATATGTGGGGCTGTTTACGGTTGTGGTGCCGCGTTTGCAGAGCATATGGCTCGCCCCCCGGCTGGTGGAGCTGGTGCAGGCACACAAGCCTTGTGCGCAGACACAGGTTTATTCTGTCTCTTTTTCCGAGCCTAGTCTGGTGTTCCTGATCGGGGGCAAGGTGGTGCTGCAAGGGGTGGCACAGGCGGCCCAAGCCATGCGCGAACACCCAGCCTGCACAGCCGCTTTGGTGGATGTGCGTGAGCGCGGGGCGTTCATGCAGGCGCTGGGGGCGGATGCGCCAAAGGCGCGCAGCCGTGGCACGGTCGCCGGGCTGAACTATTCCAACGGCCATGCTATGGCGATCAGCCTTTATACGCTCGACAGTCCGGTGGTGGATTCCGCACACTAAGGCTGTGGAGCGTATCCGCCCCGCGCCCTTGCTGCAAAAAAATCTGCCGTATCCTGCCCCCTATTGCCTGACGTGACACCCGTATGGCCCGGTACCACCGGTTGGAGCAGGGTGTACATGAGCGGGCTGGCAGGGAGTAGCCGCGCAGGCAAACGGGCTGGACTACGCAATGCGCCTATGGCGATGCAGTGCCGTAAAGATCATGACAATTTAGGGAAAAAGAGTGGTGCCCGCTGACGGATTCGAACCATCGGCCCCATCATTACGAATGATGTGCTCTACCAACTGAGCTAAGCGGGCACAGAGTGTGTGCGGAAGGCTGGTTATCATGATGCCTGCGGGCATGCAACACCCAATGCGGGGTAAAAGGCGCTTAACGCCGGTTGTAAGGCATTTTACAGGCCATTTTGGCACGGTTTTGCACAAGAATTGTGGAGCCGTGGGGGGCAGGCAGGGCGCTGGCCGCACTGGCCCGGGTGGTGTGCGTTTGGGCTGTGCCGGGTGTTGTGCCGGGTCTGTGTGGGCGTATGTGGCGGGGGCCGGGCCGCAAAGGCGCTGCACGCAGGTCTGTATGGCAGGGGTGGCATACTGTTTTTTCAGTTACAGTCAGGGCGGTTGGTATTAAGAACATAAGGTGATGAACGCAACGCAAGTCATGGCCCTGTTGCAGGAGGCCCTGTTCCCCGGACAGAATGTGCCTGTGGATGAGGAGCAACACGTCCGGCTTTTGCGCGGGGTGGTGGAGTGCCCGTGCTGCGGGCATTACCAGATTCTGCCCGAGCTTGCGCCGGGTACGCAGGCACGCTGCTGCCGGTGCAACCAGTTGCTGGACCGGCGCAACCGTACATCTCCCATTGCCACACCGCTGGCGTTCTGCATCAGCTCGGCGGCCCTTTATCTGGCCATGCTGGCTTCTACCCTTATGATGCTCGACCTGTACGGTCGCCAGCGTACGGTCAATATCCTGACCGGCCCGATCGAACTGCTGCATGAGGGCTGGGGCGAGGTGGGTGTGCTGGTGGCCATTGCCACCATTATTGTGCCGGGTCTGGTCATCGGCATGATGCTGTCCATTCTGGTGGGGGCCTTGCAGCCCAGGCTGCCCTTCTGGGTGCCGCATCTGCTCAAATGGTACGAGCGCCTGCGCCCGTGGTCCATGGTGGAGGTGTATATTCTGGGCGTGTTTGTGGCCTACACCAAATTGTCCGATCTGGCTTACGTGCAGATCGGGGCTGCGGTGTTTCTGGTCTCGGGGCTCATGCTCACCATGTCCGCCACCGATGCCACGCTGGATACGGAGCTGATCTGGGACCGCAGGCAGACTGATCACAGCTTGCGCCGCATGGATAACAGGCGCGTTCGCCTGACGTGCGAGAGTGTGGAGAGCACCGCTACCTTGCCCCCGCCCTCGCACATGGCTCCTGCCTGTCCTGTGGTGTGGTGCTGGCGTTTGGGGAGGCCGTGCCCGCAACCGATGCGCTGGGGTTCTGCCCCCGGTGTGGCCATGTGGTGCGCCGCCGTAAGCCCAATGGCCGTATGCGCGCACTGGCTCTGCTTATTTCTGCCGTGGTGTTTTACCTGCCAGCCAATATCTACCCGGTCATGACCGTGATCCGGCTTGGGGGTGGCTCGGGGCACACCATTATAGAGGGCGCTGTAGAACTGTGGCAGGACGGTATGATCCCGCTCTCCCTGCTGGTGCTGTTTGCCAGTGTGACGGTGCCTGTGCTCAAAATTTTCGGGCTTTTGTTCATGCTGTTCACCACATGGCGGCACTCCGCACGCTGGCTGGTGGGGCGCACCAAGCTCTACCGCGTGATCGATGTGATCGGCCGGTGGTCCATGATTGATGTGTTCATGGTCTCCATTCTGGTGGCCATGGTTCGTTTTAACAGTATGGCCAGCATTACGGCCAACGGGGGCATGGTCTGCTTTGCCGCCGTTGTGGTGCTGACCATTTTTGCCGTGCATGCATTTGACCCCCGCGTCATGTGGGATGGGGTGGGGGATAATGACACACAGGATGATTGCGGCCTTGCCGGTGGGGGAGTGCTCCCCCCCGCGCAGCAGACCGCCGCGTATTTGAACAATATGGAGCCGGACAGGGCGTGAACGACAGGCACAAGTCTTCAGGGCATGGTGAACGTGACAACCAGGATGCGCTGGTGCGCAGGATCCGGTTTTCCATTATATGGGTTATTCCCATTGTTTCGGTACTGATTGCGGGCTTTCTGGTCTGGCGCAGTTTTTTGGATAACGGGCCGGAAATTACCGTTATTTTTGATACCGCCGATGGCCTGACCAGTGGGCAGACGCAGGTCAAGAACAAATCCGTGGTGCTGGGGACGGTGGAGAACATCTCCCTCACCCCCGACCTGCGGCATGTGCGCGTGCTGATCCGCATGAACAAGGGCACCAACGACATGCTGACCGAGAAGGCCCGGTTCTGGGTGGTGCGTCCGCGCATTAACGGGGCCAGCATTACCGGGCTGGAAACGCTCATGTCGGGTGCGTATATCGCCTTTGATCCGGGACTGGACGCCAGTGGCCAGACATCCGGCCAGCATGTGGACCGGTTCGAGGGGCTGGAAGCCCCGCCGGGCATGCGCTCGGACCAGCCGGGGCAGACCTACACGCTGGTGGCTAACAACATTGGCTCCATCGGGCAGGGGGCTCCCGTGTTTTTCCGCGATGTGGATGTGGGGGAAGTGCTGGGTTACACCATGCCGCCGGGCGGGCGTGGGCCGGTGCTGATCCAGATTTTTGTCAAGGAACCCTATGACCATTACCTGAGCGGCAGCACACGGTTCTGGAATGTTTCCGGCGTTAAGGTGGGTTTTGGCGCAGGCGGGCTTAAGGTGCAGTTGCAGTCGTTGCAGGCCCTGTTCTCTGGCGGGGTGGCGTTTGGCCTGCCCCCGCTGGAGGAAGGCAAAGCCCAACGTGAGCCCCCCATGGCCGCCGCCAACACGGTGTTCAAACTCTATGACAGTGAGGAAGACGCCCAGAACGCGGGTTATCATGAGCGTGTACCGGTGGCCACGTACATGACCTCCTCCGTCAAGGGGCTGGCGCCGGGTGCTGTTGTCAGCATGTTTGGCATTCAGGTCGGGAACGTGACGAGTGTGAAGCTGGATATGACCTCCACCCCCGGTCATCCGCGTGTGCGCATTGGCATGGAAATCCAGCCAGAGCGCGTCATAACCTCCAAGGAACTGTCGCATGAGGAGGTCACGGACATGCTGCGCACGCTGGTGGCCAACGGCCTGCGTGCCTCCACCGACAGCGCAAGCCTGCTGACAGGCGAGGGCCTGATCTCGCTCAACTTTGTCAAGAACGCGGGCAAGGCGACCATCAGCATGGAAGGCTCCACCCTTGTCATCCCCGGTCAGCCGGGGGGGATGTCGGGGATTATGGAGTCCGTTTCCACCCTGACCGACCGTCTGGCGGCCATGCCGTTCGAGCAGATTGGCACCAACGCCAACAGCCTGCTCGCCCATGCGGACGAGACACTGACCAGCCCCGATGTCAAACAGGCGCTGGTCAGCCTGCGCGTGTCCATGCAGCATGTTCAGGCACTCACGCAGGACCTGCAGAAGGGGCTTGGCCCACTCAGCCAGCGCCTGCCCGCCATGGCGGAGCAACTGGACCAGATGCTCCACAACGCCAACCGCCTGCTGGCCAGCTATGGTGGCAACAGCGACTTCAAGCGCAATTTGCAGGCCATGGTCATCCAGCTTGGGCAGACCGCGCGCTCGCTGCGCTTTTTGTCCGACTTCCTGACCAACCACCCCTCTGCGCTCATCTCGGGACGATAAGATCATGGCTCGCGTTAAACCTTACGGACTGGCTGGGGCTGGTCTTTCCCGCCGCAATGTTCTGGCTGGTGGGGCCTCGCTGGGGCTTCTGGCGGTCACGCTTGCGGCTGCGCCAATGCGGGGGCTGCGGCTGTACACGCTGGCCGTTGTGCCGGGGCAGCCGCTGGCAGGGGGGCCACGTTATGTGGAGGTGCGCCTGCCCAGCATTGCCTCCGGCCTTGACCGCGACCGGATTGTGACCGCCGACAGCGGTTACCGGCTGAGTGTGTCCAGCGCGGATGCGTGGAGCGATTCCCTTGCCGCCCAGATTGGCCACGCGCTGGCGGGTGATCTGGCCCAGCGCCTGCCCGGCACAGGCGTGTTTGTGGAAAATGACGCCGCCGCCGCCGACCCGCAGGCGTATGTGGAGCTTTCGGTCAGTCGCTTTTCCACCGGACCTTCGGGCCATGTGGAGCTGGATGCCATGCTCTCTGTCCAGCCTGCTGCAGCAGGCGCACCTTACGGGCAGGGCACGCTCCAGCGTGTCAGCCTGAGTGGTGGCCCCGGTGGAAGCACCATGGCCATGGTGCAGGGGCTGAGCCAGTTGCTTGGCCAGCTGGCAGATGTGGCGGCGGCGCAACTCCGCCTGCTCCCGCCTGATGCCCCCAGTGCCGCCACACCCCCAGCAGTGCCGCAGGGTGGGGCAACCCCGGCACGGAGGCCGTAACAGGCCAGACCTTGCGCCTGTAGCGCGTTCCTTTGCACCAGCCCCTGCACATACGTGCGGGGGCTTTTTTTTGGTGATGGCTTTTTTTTGTTATTGCACTACGCTCGCCCCGTTTCTCATCACACGGGAGAGGTCCCATGGCGGATATTACAGGTAAGGTGGCGCTGGTTACGGGTGGTGGTCAGGGTATTGGCCGTGGCATTGCCCTGCGTCTGGCCAAGGATGGCGCGGACATAGCTCTGGTGGACATCCGTGAGGATCGTCTGGCCGGTGTTGTCAAGGAAGTGGAAGCACTGGGCCGCAGGGCCACCAGTTTTATAGCCGACATTGGCGACCGCGCGCAGGTGGCCGCCGCCATTGACCATGCGGAATCCACGCTGGGCAGTTTTGACATTATGGTCAACAACGCAGGCATTGCCCAGATCAAGCCACTGGCGGATGTGACGCCGGAGGAAGTCCAGCGCATTTACCGCATTAACGTGGAAGGCACCCTGTGGGGCATCCAGCTTGCCGCTGCCAAGTTTATTGCGCGCAAAGGCCGGGGCAAGATCATTAACGCCTGCTCCATTGCCGGGCACGAGGGCTACGCCATGCTGGGGGTTTATTCCTCCACCAAGTTTGCAGTACGCGGGCTGACGCAGGCCGCAGCCAAGGAATACGCCTGCCACGGCATTACCGTAAACGCCTACTGCCCCGGTGTTGTGGGGACGGATATGTGGGTGGAAATTGACAAGGAATTTGCCAAGCTGACGGGCGCTCCCGTGGGTGAGACCTACAAGAAGTTTGTGGACGGCATTGCCCTTGGCCGTGCGGAAACGCCGGATGACGTGGCCAACCTTGTCTCGTGGTTTGCTGGCCCCGATTCCGACTACGTAACTGGCCAGTCGATCCTGATTGATGGCGGCATGGTGTACCGCTAAGGGCGGCCCATACGACCATGCGTATAAAAAACCCCGCCAGAGTGTGCCTCTGGCGGGGTTTTTCTGTTCATGGCCCTTAGGGGCGCTATGGCTTAGGCGGCGCCGGGGCCGTATTCGGCATCGTGGTCCACAAGAGCTATGGGGTACTCGCCGGTAAAGCAGGCATCGCAATAGGTGGAGCGGCTGGCGCTGCGGCTCTCATGCCCCATGGCGCGGTACAGCCCGTCGAGCGAGATAAAGGCCAGACTGTCCACACCAATCAGTTCGGCCATTTTTTTCAGGTCGTTCTGGGCGGCCAGCAGCTTGCTGCGTTCTGGCGTGTCGATCCCGTAGAAGCATGAATGCTTGGTGGGGGGGGAGGAGATGCGCATATGCACCTCCCGCGCCCCGGCCGCACGCACCATGTCCACGATCTTGCGCGAGGTGGTGCCACGCACAATGGAGTCGTCCACCAGCACAACCCGCTTGCCGTCCAGAATGGGGCGGTTGGGCGAGTGCTTCATCTTCACGCCCAGGTGGCGGATCTGGTCGGTGGGTTCAATAAAGGTGCGGCCCACGTAGTGGTTGCGGATAATGCCCAGCTCAAACGGAATGCCGCTAGCCTCCGCATAGCCAATGGCCGAGGGTACGCCCGAGTCGGGTACGGGCACGACCACATCGGCCTCGACCCCGCTTTCGTTTGCGAGTTCGCGCCCGATTTCCTTGCGCACGTTATAGACCGGCAGCCCTTCGAGCACCGAATCCGGGCGGGCGAAGTAGATGTATTCAAACACACAGAAGTGGGGCTGCGTGTCCCCGAACGGCGCAGGGAACGCACACCGCTGTCGTTGATGACAACAAGCTCGCCCGGCTCCACATCACGCACGAATTCCGCGCCAATAATGTCCAGCCCGCATGTTTCGGACGCCAGAACCAGGACCCGTCCTTGCCACCTTCACCGGGCAGCCTGCCCAGCACCAGCGGGCGCACGCCCATGGGATCACGCACGCCGATCAGCGCATCTTGCGAGAGCACGACAAGCGAATACGCCCCCGTAACCCGCTTGAGCGCATCAATCAGCCGGTCTTCCACCGTGGCGTAGAGCGATATGGCAATCAGGTGCACGAACACTTCGGTGTCCGTGGTGGACTGGAACAGGCAGCCACGGCGGATCAGCTCGCGGCGCAGCGTGTCTGCGTTGGTCAGGTTGCCGTTATGGGCCACGGCCAGACCGCCAAAGGCGAACTCGGCAAACAGGGGTTGCACGTTGCGCAGCAGCGTAGCCCCGGTTGTGGCGTAGCGGTTGTGGCCAATGGCGCGGGTGCCCTGCAATGTGGCCATCACGCGCGAGTCACTGAACACGTCGCCCACAAGCCCCAGCCCACGGTGGGAGTGGAAGCGGCTGTCCTGCGGGTCAAAGGAGACAATACCCGCTGCCTCCTGCCCACGGTGCTGGAGGGCGTGCAGGCCAAGGGTTGTCAGCGTTGCCGCGTCCTTGGCGTTCCATATGCCAAAGACGGCACATTCCTCTTGCAGGTGGTCCTCGTCCGCACGGACAGGATCGGGGAGGGAAACGGGCAACGTGGAATGGGGGTGCATAAGCGCGCAGGGCCTCCGCAAATGGCTGATACTGGCCGTATGGGGATTACAAGGTGGCGTCATGACCTGTTGGACGCTTTGGCGCAACCCCTTTTGCATCAAATTCCGCCAGATAAGGGTGGATATAGGTTGCGGCAGCCCGAATATAAGGGGTCAATCGTCCATTCGCCTCTATGGCCTCCATGTCCGAAGGCTCCAGCAGCCATTGCCCGGCCATAAACAGCAGCACAACCACACAGCCCCCGCGCACCAGCCCGAACAGCCCGCCCAGCGTGCGGTCCAGCCCGTCCAGCGGGGTGGCGCGCACCAGCCGCACCACCAGTGCGGCCAGCAGATACCCTGCGACCAGAAAAAACAGCAGAACCACGGCAAAGCTTGCCAGTTGCAGCACCGTGGGGGAGTGGATGAAGCGCGCCAGCCACGGCACAGGCACCGCATGGAAGCGAAAAGCGAGCACAAACGCCACAACCCAGCTCAGCAGGCCCAGCGCAAGCTGCGTAAACCCCCGCCACAGCCCATGCAGGGTGGACAGGGCCAGAATGGTCAGGGAAATTGCGTCTATGGCTGCCATGGGCGCAGGTTTACAGGCCCCGAGGGGGTGCGGAAAAGAGGGAAAAATACATAAGGGGCACCAGCTTGCGCGCCCTAGGGCAGTTTGCTGGTGGTAACGCGCCATGGCCGGTCGGGCCTGCCATTTTTTTTGTTCCGGTGGGGTGGCTGGTTGAGCTTGTGTAGCAGGTCAGAGACCTCCACCCGGCGCAAAAGCTCGGTCCACACGTCTGCTTCCTCCACACCGTCCTGTCGCCACATGCCGTACAGGCTTTGCAGGAACAGTGCGCTCTGGAGCACCAGCTCGTCACGCCTGCCGGCAATAAAGGCCGTTGTGCAACTGGTCGCATGCTGGCCCACCTGCACGTACAGTTCCCTGCGCTGCAGGGTAAGGGGCGGAACCGGTTGCGGGCGGGAATAGACCATTATGGATGATGCGCCGCACCATCCCAACAGGTCAATGCCTGCCCGCTCTAGATTGTGAAATATTTGGCGTGTCTGTTCAGCACCACAAGGGCGGAGGTGGACTGCTCGGGGTGGAGCTGGTCCCCATCGGTCAGGGAGACGCCAATACGCCCTGCATCCAGCAGGGAGAGGATGCTGCTCTGCTCCTCCAGCCGGGGGCAGGCGGGGTAGCCGAACGAATAGCGCGACCCACGGTAACCCTGCTGGAGCAGGTCCTCCATGTTGCGTGGGTCCTCGGCTGCAAAGCCCAGCTCCGCGCGGATGCGCTTGTGGGTGTATTCGGCCATGGCCTCGGCCATTTCTACCGACAGACCATGCAGGTAGAGGTAGTCCTGATAGCGGTTTTCCTCAAACCAGTCGCGGGCAATGTCGGAGGCTTTCTGCCCCACGGTCACAACCTGAAGGCCCACAACGTCACGCTCGGGGTCGTTGATGTCGCGCACAAAGTCGGCAATGCACTCGCCATCCGCGCGGGGCTGGCGGGGCAGGGCAAAGCGGGCGGCCTCGGTTATGCCATCGGGTTCAAACAGCACCAGATCGTTGCCATCGCCTGCGGCTTTCCAGTAGCCGTAGCAGGCCTGTGGCTTGAGAATCTGCTCGTCTGCGGCAAGTTTGAGCATGCGGTGCAGAATGGGCCGCAGCTCCTGCCGCGCCCAGACCAGAAACTCGTCCAAAGAGCGGCCCTGCTTACGGAAGCCCCACTGGAACTGGTAGAGTGCACGCTCGTTAAGGAACGGCAGAACCGCCTCTGGCGTGGCTTCAAGCACCCGCGCACCCCAGAACGGGGGGGTAAGGCGGGGTTCATCCGCGTTTATCCGTGCACGGCGGGCGGCGGCTTCGGCCTTGTCTACGGGGGCGTAGCCGCGTGTTTCCGCACTTTCGGGGGTGCGGGCGTTCTTGCGGGTGGCCTTGCCCTCACGCCGCTTCTGTATTGCGGCCAGATAACCGTCAAAGCCTTTCTGGGCGATCTGGTCCATTAAGGTCAGGCCATCAAACGCATCCCGCGCATAGGCCACGCGCCCGGCATCCCCGTAGGCGGCCACGCAGTCTTCTTCCACGTAGTTGCGGGTCAGGGCGGCACCACCGAGCAGGACGGGGGTATCCAGCCCCGCGCGGGCGATTTCCTCAAGGTTTTCGCGCATGATCACGGTGGATTTGACCAGTAGGCCCGACATGCCAATGGCGTCGGCTTTTTCCTTACGGGCGGCCTCGATCATGTCGGCCACGGGGACCTTGATGCCAAGGTTGACCACGCGGTAGCCGTTGTTGGTCAGGATAATGTCCACAAGGTTTTTGCCGATGTCGTGCACATCGCCCTTGACGGTGGCGAGCACGATTGTGCCGCGCTGCTGGCCCTCGGCCCGCTCCATGTGCGGCTCCAGCCATGCCACGGCGGCCTTCATGGTCTCAGCCGACTGCAAAACGAAGGGGAGCTGCATTTTGCCTGCGCCAAACAGCTCGCCCACCACCTTCATGCCGTCAAGCAGCACGGTGTTGATGATGTCCAGCGGGGCCATGGTCTGCATGGCTTCGGCAAGGTCGGCTTCCAGCCCCTTGCGGTCACCATCGACAATGCGGTCCTTCAGGCGTTCTTCCGCTGTTTCGGCCTGCTTGCGCTTGACGGCCTCGGACGCCTTGCGGTCTGCAAACAGGGCGAGCAGGGCCTGCAGGGGGTCGTAGTCCTCTGTCCTGCGGTCAAAGATCAGGTCTTCGGCGACCTTCACCTCCTCCGGAGCGATCAGGTGCAGCGGGCGGATTTTGGAGACGTGGACAATGGCCGCCGTCATGCCCGCCTTGACCGCAAGGTCAAGGTAGACTGAGTTCAGCACCGCGCGGGCGGCGGGGTTCAGCCCGAAGGAGATGTTGGACAGGCCAAGCACGATCTGGATATCGGGGAAGGCATCGCGGATCATGCGAATACCCTCCAGCGTCCACTGGCCCAGCTTGCGGTCGTCCTCCGCCCCGGTGGCGATGGTGAACGTCAGCGTCGATCATCAGGTCCGACTGGGGCAGGCCGTATTTGTTGCACGCAAACTCCACCAGACGGGCGGCAATACGCAGCTTGTCCTCGGGCTTGCGGGCCATGCCCACTTCATCAATGGTCAGGGCGACAACGGCGGCGCCAAACTTGCGCGCCAGCACCATGCGGTCGGATGCCGGGCCTTCTCCATCTTCAAAGTTGATGGAGTTGATGATCGGCTTGCCGCCATGCAGCTTGAGGGCGGCCTCAATGACCGGTGTTTCGGTCGAGTCAATGACCAGCGGCGCATTGACCGAGGAGGTAAAGCGCCGGATGACCTCGTCCATTTCCGCCCGCTCGTTGCGGCCGACAAAGGCGGTGCAGACGTCCAGCGCGTTTGAGCCTTCACGCAACTGGTCGCGCCCTACGGTGACGCAGCCGTCCCAGTCGTGTGCTTCCTGCAGTTCGCGCCATTTTTTGGAGCCGTTGGCGTTGCAGCGCTCGCCAATGGAAAAATACGCGTTTTCCTGCCGCAATGGCACCTGTGAATACAGGCTGGCGACCGAGGGCACCCACACAGCCGTGCGGGCCACGGGGGCCGGGCGGTGGCGGCCTGTGGCCTCCGCACGGCG
>NZ_BAJU01000049.1 GCF_000613865.1 Acetobacter okinawensis JCM 25146 | reverse complement strand
CCAAAGGCCGCGCCAATTTTGACCGCAAAGGCCCGCCTGCAGGCAAGACTGGCGCATCCTCACGCAAGCGCAAGTAATACCGCTCCCCACCCACCAAGGGTGGGGATACAAAAAAGGCTGCTCCCGGTTAGGGAAGCAGCCTTTTTTTATGCTCCGGACCTAAGCCCGCAGCCCTACCCAATTTTAGAGAGAAGGCAGCGACGGCAGGGTCGTTGCTTTTTTCACGCGGTCCTGCGCATTTTTTTCTGCGTTATGGATGCTGTCGCTCGTGTTGGTCAGCTTTTTGCCCTGAGCCAGAATCTTCTGGCGTTCAGCCGTGCTCGCGTTGTTCCAGCGTTCCTTTACGGTTTTTTCCGCATTGTTCAGCTTTTCTGTCGCGTTTGCGCCCGTGCTGGTCAGTGCGCCACCTTTGGCGAGCAGTTTTTCACGCTCGGCTTCGGTCGCATTGTTCCAGCGCTGCTTGGCCTGATCGCGTACGCCATTCACCAGCTGGTTGCCTGAGTTCTTGGCGGAATCCTTGGCAGAACTCACCTGATTGGAAACATCCTGCTGGATGCACCCGCTCAGCGACAGGCACGGATCGGCATGCGCTACAGATGCTGCACCCGTAAAGGCGACCAGAGGCAGGCCCAGAAGCGCAATTTTCCGAATAGAGAACATCAATATTCCTTTCCTGTGTTCCACGCCCTCACAGCGCGAACATTCGGTTATGTGTAAGACATGCGATTGAGGCAAAAAATAGTCCACCCCACCCTTGCAGGAACACGTTTGCACACGCAGCATGGCTACAGACCGGAAGCCCACAAAGGAAGACCCAATCTTGACCACACACCCAAGACCGCACCACCGCACCCCCATACGCGCTGGCCTGTGGACAGGTCTGCCCCTTTGCATGGCTTTGTGCCTGTCCACCTCCGCCCTTGCCGCGCCCCCAACCACACCCGCCAAAGCCGAGGCCACACAGGCCAGCCAGACGCCCGATGGCGCAGACACGTTCCACGATGCCGCCGCCCTGCTGCCCAAGGATTCCATCACCCACCACAACGGCACCTTTGGTGGGCAAAAAATGACCTACACCGCAACCGCAGGCACGCTGACCCTGCGTGATGATGCGGGCAAGCCCACGGCGCGCATGTTCTACACCGCCTATACGCGGGACGGGGCAGACCCTGCGCACAGGCCGGTCGTCTATTTTTTTAACGGGGGACCGGGGGCGGCAACCGCTTACCTGCACCTTGGTGCGGCAGGGCCGGTCATGCTCGACTTCCCCACCGGCAACCCTGCCGACGGGGCCAATGCCCAGATCAAACCCAACCCCGAAAGCTGGCTGGGTGCTGCTGATCTGGTCTTTTTGGATGCACCGGGCACAGGCTGGTCAGTCCCCACCGACCCCAAACAGGCAGACAAGCAGTTTTATGGCGTACGTCAGGATGCCAAAACCTTTGCCAAGGCCATTCAGCTCTGGGCCAGCACCAACAAACGCCTGACCTCCCCCCGCTACCTTGCGGGGGAAAGCTATGGCGGCCTGCGCGCCATAGAGGTGGCCAACGCACTGGCCGAGGACCAGAACTTTCTGCTCAACGGCCTTGTCATGATCTCTCCGGCACTGGATATGACCCTGCTGGATACGGAAAATGACATTCTGGCCGAAGCCTTTGTCCTGCCCTCGCTCGAAGCCGCCAATCTGGCACTCCAGCACAAGCTGACCCCCGAGAACCTGAGCCAGCATCTGGACAAGGCCTACCAGTACGCCGTGGGGCCGTACCTGAGCACGCTGGCAGGCACACCCCCTACGGGCGATGCCGCCGATGATTTTTACGAGGCCGTAGCCAACCACACCGGCATTGAGCAGGACATTATTGCCAAACAGCGCGGCATGCCCCGGCCCGAAGCACACGACATTCGCAGCCGCGATGGGCGGCTGTACTCGCTGTATGATGCCACACTCTCCATTGCCGACCCCTTCCCTGAAGGGGTGGACAATGCCCAAAGCCCCGAACCCACGCTGGACGGGTTTGGCCACGCCTATGGCACCGCCTTTGAGCAGTATGCCGCAACCGAACTGCGCTACCAGACAGAGCTAAGCTACAACCTGCTTAACTACGCCATCAGTCAGGCATGGGACTACCGCGATACCAACGCCCCCATTGTGCGGCCCATCCCCACCCTGCGCCGCCTGCTGGCCATTAACCCCACCTTGCGGGTGTTCATTGCCAACGGGGCGTATGACCTTGTTTGCCCCTATGCCTCATCCCGCTGGGTGGCGGAGCATATTCCCGTAGGGCATGGGCGGATTGGGCTGCATGTGTACCCCGGTGGGCACATGCTCTACACCCGCCCGGACAGCCGCGCAGCCCTTGCGCGTGATGTCCGCACCTTTCTCGCCCCCTGAGCGCCACATGCGCCGCTCAGGCGGCGCGCCCCAAACGCAAAACGGGCGGGGGGACCAAAATCCCCCCGCCCGCCTGCCGAACGAAAAACCGAAGTCCGTACCGGATCAGCGCTTGCTGAACTGGAAGGAACGACGGGCTTTGGCGCGACCGTACTTTTTACGTTCAACCTGACGCGAATCGCGGGTCAGGAAGCCAGCAGCCTTGAGGATGCTGCGCAGTTCGGGTTCGTAGTGGGTCAGCGCACGGCTGATGCCGTGACGGACCGCACCAGCCTGACCGGACAGACCACCACCGGTTACGGTGCAGACCACGTCAAACTGGTTGTAACGGTCGGATACGAGGAAGGGCTGGCTGAGCAGCATACGCAGCACGGGGCGTGCGAAATACTGAACAACCGGACGGCCGTTAACGGTGACTTCACCTTTACCCGGCTTGATCCATACGCGGGCCACGGCGTCCTTACGACGGCCAGTGGCATAGGAGCGGCCCTGTGCGTCACGCTTTGCTTCGTAAACCGGAGCGGAATCGGCCAGAACCGGTGCAACGGTCTTCAGATCGGCCAGCGTGCCTGTGCGTTCCTGAGTTTCAGACATTGTCTCAGCCCTTCTGAGCGTTAACGACGTTCTTGCGGTTCATGCCCGCAACGTCAAGCACCTGGGGGGTCTGACCACCGTGGGGGTGTTCAGCGCCAGCATACACATGCAGGTTGCGCATCTGCTCACGCTGGAGCGGACCACGCGTAATCATGCGTTCAACGGCTTTTTCAACCAGGTGGCCGGGGTGCTTGCCGGTCAGGCGCTGCGTGACCGTACGGGTCTTGATGCCGCCAGCATAGCCGGTGTGGTAGTGGAAAAGCTTCTGGCTCGCCTTGTTGCCGGTCAGCGCCACTTTTTCGGCGTTGATGACAACAACGTGGTCGCCGCAATCTACATGCGGGGTGAACTGAGGCTTGTGCTTGCCGCGCAGGCGCGTGGCGATGATGACGGCGAGACGACCAAGAGCGAGACCTTCGGCATCGATCAGGATCCAGTTCTTCGTCACCTCCGCGGGCTTCAGCGAGAGGGTGGTCTTCATGACACTGATTCCATATGAGAACAGTTACGTATTGATGGCGCCTTATGATGTGCGCGCATCCAACCGTCAAGTGCTTTTGCACTTAATGACCGTATTTTCAGGCAGTTTTCTCTAGGTAACATGTTACCGTGACACCGCTTGCCCGCCTCCCCCGCATGCACTAAAGCAGAAGGCTGTGGTGCAAACAGCAGGATTTCCAACGCGTGAAGAAGAACGTTCTTGTCACGGTCTCGGGCATTGCCATTCTTGGCGGGATCGCATGGTTTGGTGCCCACCACGCGGAGCGTGTCATGGTGGATAAAGGGATCGAGCGCTTCAAGCAGGCGCTCGGACCGGATGTCTCCTTTACCTATACGCGGGCAAAACCCGGCCTGCTGGGCCGCAGCGTGCGCTTTTACGGGCTGGTCTTCCGCCAGGGGCCGGAAACGATGACCGCGGACGAGGCGGAACTGAGCAAGCCTGACACGCAGGATTCCGACGTAACGCGGATCCACCACCTGAGCTTCCGCAACTTCCAGCTTGCCGACCCTGCGGGCAGCCTGCACCTTGCCACGGTCGAAATGGACGATCTGGCGCTGCCCACCCGCACGGAGGACCCCGCCGCCCCCACCATGCAGAGCCTGAGCATTGGCCACGTGCAGGCCACCGGGCTGCACGGGTTTGCCAGCGCCCTGCAATCGGACATTGCGGCCGATACCGCCGTCATGGACAATTTTGGCGCCAACGAGGCCTCGCACCTTCAGGCCCGCAACGTGAGCCTCTCCACCGATGTAGCGCCCCCCCGGCATGCCCATGCCGACTCCATTGTGGTGGATGGCGTGGCACTGGCCGACCTTTATACAAGCCTGACCACGGGTGCGCCCTACACCGCCCACCCCAGCAGCACGCGTGACATTACCATCGACCGGCTGAGCATGGACGGCACCACACCGCTCATGCGGGCCAAGCGTGTGCTCTCCCACGCCACCCACACCGATGCCACGGAGCAGGAAGTCTCCAGCATACAGGAGCTGGAACTACGGCCAGACGTGCCCAACATGGGCTGGCTGCCCTCGCTCGGGTATGACCATTTTGTGGGCAATGTGGTGCTCAATGACACCTACACCCCCAAAACCGGCACATTGCACGTGGAGACCTTTAGCATCGACTCCGCCAACATGGGGCGGCTGCACATCAACGGGGAGTTCACGCAGGCGGCCTCTGCTCCATGCTGAACGGCAATAACGCGGATATGCAGGTCATCTCCATGACCATGAACTATATTGACCACGGTCTTGTACCCAGAGCGCTGGGGGCTATAGCCGCCGCCCGTGGCCTGCCGCCACAGGCTTTTGTGGCCTTTGTCCAGTCCCAGTCCGCTACGGCGCAGAACCCCGCCTATGCCGGATTCTTCCGCTGGCTGGGCAATCCGGGCAAACAGACGCTGAGCATCGGCATAAAGCCCGACCAGCCCATGCCGCTCATGCAGGTGGTGGCCACACTGGGCAACCTTGCCTCCATGCCGGAACTGGCAAAACAAATCGGGCTTTCAGTGCAGGCGCACTGAGTTTTTGCACCAGACACTCTGGCAGCAGGCAGGCACCATGCGTTCTTCCTCCACCAACGCACACCCTGTGCATGTTATTGGGGCTACGGGCCGGTCAGGGCAGGCTGTGTGCCGCGCACTGGCCATGCTGGGCACACCGGTCGTGCCCATTGCCCGCAACCCTGCCAAAGCCAAGGGCCTGAAAAACCTGCGTGTGGCGGACCTGAACGGCCCGGCAGCCCCCCTGCGCGCGGCACTGGCCGACGCCACGCGGATTGTCTGCACAGCCCATGCCCGCACCATTCCTGCCCTGCTGGCCGCAGCCCCCCCTACGGCGCGGCTTGTCTGCCTTGGCAGCACCCGCAAGTTTACCCGCTGGCCAGATGCCCACGGCAATGGTGTGCTGCTCGGGGAGCGGGCTCTGCTGGCCTCGGGGCGTTCTGGCGTTATTCTGCACCCCACCATGATTTATGGCGCACAGGGCGAAAACAACGTGCAGCGGCTGGCCGTCCTGCTGCGTTACCTCCCCTTTACACCCCTCCCCGGCGGTGGGCGCGCACTGGTCCAGCCGGTCTGGCAGGGCGACGTAACAGCCAGTATTCTGGCAGCACTCAACCGTGCGTGGGACGGGCCGCACAGCATGGTTATTGCCGGAGCCGATGCCGTACCCTACCGGCAGTTTGTTGCCATGGTGGCGCAGGCGGCGGGGCTTGCACCACGCCCGGCCCTGCCCGTACCCGCAGCGCTGCTGATGCTGGCAGCCCGCGTGGCAGCACACATACCGGGCCTGCCCCGCATTGGCCCGGACGAAATACGCCGTCTGCTGGAAAACAAGAATTTTGATATTACCCCCATGCGCACAATGCTGGGGGTTGCGCCCATTGGGCTGGCAGAAGGGCTGCACCACACGTTTTTTGCCGCAGGCCACCCCACATACAGCGCGTAAACTACGGCTGTGCGCCCCGCGACCTGACGACCCTCCACCAGATCACCTCACCCGCGCTCCCGCAACCAATCACCGGGCTCATCACCGAGGCGCTCACACAACCGGGCAGAGATGGCGCAGCCCCACACCCGGGCCAATAAAAAACGGGCACCCCGGCGTTGTTACGCCAGAATGCCCGCCTATTCTTGCCCGTGCCCCCAAAAAGGCGCACGGACCAGCCTGACAGCAAACGCTTATTCGGGCTGTTCGATATTGGTGCGTGCAGCCCCACCGCGCGGACGCACGGATGGCAGCATTTCCCCCGTAACCGCGTAATATACGCGCTCGGCAATGTTGGTTGCGTGGTCCCCGATCCGCTCAAGGTTCTTGGCCACGAACAGCAGATGGATGCACGGCCCGATCTTGCGGGGGTCTTCCATCATGTATGTAACCAGTTCGCGGAACATGGTGGTGTAGAGTTCGTCCACCGCGGTGTCGGCCTTCCACACTTCCTGCGCGCGCTCGGCGTCGTTCTCGACCATGGATTCCACGGCCATGTGCAGGTTTTCCTGCACCAGACGGGCCATGGCCCGCAGTGCGCTGAAGGAGATGGCCCCATCGAGCACCTCTACCTTGCCTGCACGCCGTGCGATGGAGGAGGCGTAATCCCCGATCCGCTCAAGGTCGCCGCTCATCTTGAGCACGGCCACAATCACGCGTAGGTCCACAGCCATGGGTGCGCGCAGGGCCAGAATGCGGATGGCCAGCATTTCGGCCTCGCGCTCAAGCGCATCCACTTCCGGGTCCAGCTCTGGGGGTTCCAGAGCGGCTTCTTCATTCTGGTTCACCACGGCGGTAATGGCCTGAGCGGTCTGCCGCTCCACCAGACCACCCATGCGCGCCACAATGCCACGCAGCCGATCAAGCTCCTGATCGTAGCGGGTAATGGTATGTGCGGGTTCGTTGCCCATAACGCTTTCCTCCGTGCCTTACCCTGATGGCCTCAGCCAAACCGGCCTGTGATGTAATCCTGCGTCTGCTGCTCACGCGGGGTGGTAAACATGCGTGCGGTGCTGTCCACCTCGATCAGCCGCCCCATGTAGAAAAACGCCACCTGATCCGCACAACGCGCAGCCTGCTGCATATTGTGCGTGACAATGGCGATGGTGAACTCGGTTTTAAGCTCGTCCAGCAGTTCCTCGATCCGGGCGGTGGAGACCGGGTCGAGCGCACTTGTCGGCTCGTCGAGCAAAATCACTTCCGGGCGCACGGCAATGGTACGGGCAATGCACAGGCGCTGCTGCTGACCACCCGACAGGGCGGTAGCCGAAGCACTCAGCCGGTCCTGTACCTCTGGCCACAGGGCCACGCGGCGCAGGGCATCCTCCACCCGTCCGTCCATTTCGGAGCGGGAGACACGCTCATGCAAACGGATGCCAAAGGCGATGTTGTCGTAAATGGACATGGGGAAAGGCGTTGGCTTTTGGAACACCATGCCAATGCGCGAACGCAGGACGTTCAGGTCCACCCCGGAGTTGAGGATGTTCTGTTTGTCAAAAATCACCTCGCCCGTGGCGCGCTGGCCGGGGTACAGGTCATACATCCGGTTGAGCACGCGCAGCAGCGTGGATTTGCCACAGCCTGACGGGCCGATCATGCCCGTAACACTGCGCTCGGGGAAATCGAGCGAGATGTCATGCAGCGCATGGGACGTGCCGTAATAGAAGTTCAGCCCCTTGACCTGCATGGCTACGGGGTGTGGAGCCTCCTTTGCGGGGGCTGCTGTATCCGGTTGGGTCATGCCTGCCGTCTTTACGGGAACCTCTATGCTCATGACCGTCCTCCGCGGGTTCCGACCCGCACTACAATATTAATGATAAGCACACCCAGTGTGACCAGCAGCGCGCCGGTCCATGCCTGCTGCATCCAGTCCTGATAAGCAGATCCTGCGTACTGGTAGATGGCTACGGGCAGGCTGGCCATGGGGCGGCCAAGGTCCAGTGACCATTCGGAGTTGCCGAGCGAGGTAAACAGCAGCGGTGCGGTCTCACCCGCAACGCGGGCCACGGCCAGCAGCACACCGGTCATAATACCGGCCCGCACTGCACGTACGCAGATAAACAGGATAACCCGCCATTTGGGCGCACCCAGTGCAATACCTGCCTCGCGCATGGCAACCGGCACCAGACGCAGCATGTCCTCGGTCGTGCGGACCACAATGGGCATGGCCAGAATGGCCAGCGCCACAGCACCAGACAGACCGGAAAAATGCCCGAACGGGACAACCAGCATCATGTAAATGAACAGGCCGATCAGGATGGACGGGGCCGAGAGCAGCATGTCCGACACAAAACGCACAATGCGTGCCATGCGGCTGGTTGTGCCGTATTCAGCCAGATAGATGCCGGTCATCAGCCCGGCTGGCGCACCAATGAGAATGGCAAGCCCGGTCTGGATCAGGCTGCCCACAATGGCGTTGGCCAGACCACCGGGTTGCCCCGGTGCTGCCATGGACATGGTGAACAGGTGCACGCTCATGCCTGCCAGACCGTTTTTGAACAGGGTCCACAGGATGGAGCCGAGCATGAACACCACGATCAGCATACCCAGCCAGCTCAGGCCGGTTGCCAGTTTGTCGCAGATATGCCGCCGCCACAGGAGCGATGCGGAGCGATCCGCGCGCATGAGGGTATTGTTCGCCTTCATCCTTAACGTCCTGCTGCCTGTTCGCCACGGGCCAGCAGCCAGCGGGAGAACCAGAGTGTTACAAAGGATATGGCCATAAGAATGGCCCCCAGAGCCATAAGGGCCGCCAGTTTGAGGCTCCCTGCCGGGCTTTCGGGGAATTCAAGGGCGATCAGCGAGGCAATGGTGTTGGCCGGTGCAAACAAGGACCAGCCAATGTGGTTGCTATCCCCGATCACAAAGGTCACGGCCATGGTCTCACCCATGGCGCGGCCCATGCCCAGCACAATGCCACCCACAACCCCCTGACGCGACCATGGGAGCACCACATGGCGCATGACCTCCCACCGGGTAGCGCCAAGGCCGTACCCGCTCTCACGCAGCACCGTGGGCATGGACAGGAACACGTCGCGCATGACGGCGGTAATGGAGGGGGTAATCATGACCGCCAGAATAAGGGCGGCCGTAAACAGCCCCGTACCAAAGGGTGCCCCCGCCACAAGGGCGGACAGGCCGGGCACATGGCCCAGTAGCTGGCGGGCAGCGGGCTGCACATAATGCGCCACCACAGGCACCACCACAAAAAAGCCCCACATGCCAAAAATAATGGACGGCACGGCCGCCAGAAGCTGCACGGCCATGCCAATGACTGCCGCAGCCGAAGGTGGCGCAAGGGCAGTCAGCCAGAAGGCGGTGCCAAAAGCCAGCGGCACGGCAACAAGCAGCGCAAGCGCACTGCTGATAACGGTGCCAAAAACCGGGGCTGCCGCCCCAAAATGTTGCGTGACCGGATTCCATACTGCGGAAACCAGAAAGCCCGGACCAAAGGTTGAAAACGCCTTCCAGCCACCACTCACCATAACGGCGATAATGGCACCCAGCACAACCAGCACGCCAACACCTGTTGCCGTAACCAGAAGCCTGAAGGCGGGGTCGCCCTTTTGCCCTCCCTGATGGGAAGGGGCCTTTTTCATCGCGGGCAGGGACTGCCGTGCGGGAATTTCCATCTGCTCTCCGTTCCGAACTATCAGCCGGATGGGGCGAGAAATACTGAACGCCGTCCGCTCCTGCAACACGAAGACCCCATGAAAGTCCCCTTAAACAGAGTTTTGTCACAAAACTGTAGTGTTATCAGGGACATTGACCAATAACGGATCGACGCTGCGCATGTTTGCCCCCCGGCAAGCGGGTACCTGCCTGCGCATTTCTGCATAATCCAGCCCTGACAGCCAGCACAATGTGGCGTAATGTGCCCACGCTCCATGGCGGTTGAACCACCGCACATGCCCCATGATATACTGCTTGACCCAAGCATTACAGCAGAGAGACCCCATAATGGCCGGCTACCGATCACGCACCACCACCCACGGGCGCAACATGGCAGGCGCCCGCAGCCTGTGGCGTGCAACCGGTGTAAAAGACTCCGACTTTGGCAAGCCCATTATTGCCGTCGCCAACTCCTTTACCCAGTTCGTACCCGGCCATGTACACCTCAAGGACATGGGCCAGCTTGTGTGCGAGGCCATAGCCGAGGCCGGTGGCATTGGCCGCGAGTTCAACACCATTGCCGTGGATGACGGCATTGCCATGGGCCACGGCGGCATGCTGTACAGCCTGCCCTCGCGCGAGCTGATTGCCGATGCGGTGGAATACATGGTCAACGCCCACTGCGCGGACGCCATTGTGTGCATCAGCAACTGCGACAAGATCACGCCGGGCATGCTCATGGCCTCCATGCGGCTGAACATTCCGGTCATTTTTGTCTCCGGTGGCCCGATGGAAGCAGGCCGCGTAACGCTGAATGACATTGAACAGCGCGCAGACCTTGTGACCTCCATGGTCGCAGCAGCAAGCCCGGGCGTGAGCGAGTCCGACTCCCTTGCCATCGAGCGCTCGGCCTGCCCCACCTGTGGCTCCTGTTCGGGCATGTTCACCGCCAATTCCATGAACTGCCTGACCGAGGCCCTTGGCCTGTCCCTGCCCGGCAACGGCAGCCTTGTGGCCACCCACGCCGCCCGCCGCAACCTGTTTGTAGAGGCAGGCCACCGCATTGTGGACCTTGCCCGCCGCTACTACGAGCAGGACGATACCTCCGTCCTGCCCCGCAGCATTGCCAGCATGGCCGCGTTTGAGAACGCCATGTCGGTGGATATTGCCATGGGTGGCTCCACCAACACGGTGCTGCACCTGCTGGCCGCAGCCCACGAGGGGGCCGTACCCTTTACCATGCAGGACATTGACCGCCTGTCCCGCAAGGTGCCGCATCTGTGCAAGGTCTCGCCCTCCCGCGCGGATGTGCACATGGAGGACGTACACCGCGCAGGCGGTATTCCCGCGATTATGGGCGAGCTGGACCGGCTGGGTCTGCTGCACCGTGATGTGGGCATGGTCCACGCCGCCAGCCTGCCCGAAGCACTGGATAAATGGGACATCCGCGCCCCCGGAGCCGAGAACCGCACAGCGGCGCGTGAATTCTTTAGCGCAGCCCCCGGCGGCGTGCGCACAACGGTCGCGTTCTCGCAGTCCAGCACCTATAAAACGCCGGACACGGACCAGAGCAACGGCGCCATCCGCGATGGTGCCCATGCCTATAATCAGGACGGCGGGCTGTGCGTGCTCTACGGCAATCTGGCCGAGGATGGTGCGATTGTTAAAACCGCAGGCGTTGCCGCAGGGCTTGAGACATTCTCCGGTCCGGCCCGGATTTTTGAAAGTCAGGATGACGCGGTTTCCGCCATTCTGGGCAACAGAATCAACCCCGGCGATGTGGTGCTGATCCGCTACGAAGGCCCCAAGGGTGGCCCCGGCATGCAGGAAATGCTGTACCCCACCAGCTACCTTAAATCCAAGGGACTGGCGGAAAAATGCGCGCTCATTACCGATGGCCGTTTTTCTGGCGGCAGCTCGGGCCTGTCCATTGGTCACATCTCGCCAGAAGCGGGTGAAGGTGGGGTTATCGGGCTGGTGGAAGAAGGGGACACGATCGAGATCGACATCCCCAACCGCCGCCTGTCCGTGGCTGTGGCAGACAGCGTGCTCTCCGACCGCCGTGCGCGCATGGATGATCTGGGCGATCAGGCATGGCAGCCCAAGCGCGAGCGCGTGGTCTCCAACGCGCTCAAGGCCTATGCGGCCCTGACCACCAGCGCAGCACGCGGCGCAGTACGTGACGTAAGCCAGCTCACCCGCCGCACCCCACGGTAAGGCAAGGCAGCGCCCACCAATAAAAAACCCCGCAGGGCATAGGCCTTGCGGGGTTTTTTATAAAAAGCGGCTTACCCGCAGGCCCAGACAGGCCCCGCCGGTTTACTGCCCGGCTGCGGGTGCCGGAGCCACCACATCCCCCGCCGGAGCAGCGAGTTGGGGTGTTGCGGGTACAGGCTGGGGCACAACCTTGTTGGTCACAATGTAGGTAATGGATTCGGCACGGGTAATATCCACCACATCCCCAACCTTAAGGGTTTTGAGGAAGTCCTGCATGGCCTTGGTCTTGAGTGCGGCCACATGCAGGGAGTCATCCCCCTCCGTGGTGAAGGAAATGGTGCTCGATGCCAGATCAATGGTCTTGATTGTAGCGCGCTCGCGGTTAAAGGCCGCAATAATGCCGCGCGGGTGACCATGCACAAAGCCACGGGCCGTGGTCAGTGTGGATTCGGGCAGCGGGCTGCCCGGGGGAGCAAGCTGGGCACCCAGCGTTTCCACGAACTGGATTTTCAGCTCGTCACCTTCATGCAGGTGGGGCACGTCCTTGACCGCCGTACCATATTCAATGGTCAGCAGGTGGCCATTGCCTTCACGCAGCAGCAGTTCACGCGCATCGCGGTCAACGCTTTCCACCACTGCAGTGGCTTCCTGGCTCTTGAGCAGAACAGAAGCCTGCGCGTGGGCAGCCGTTGGGGCGGCCAGTGTGGCCAGCCCGGCAAAACCGAGGGCACAGGCCGCAACAGACGCCGCAGCCTTGGAGGAAAAGCGGGAAACAAGAGGATGCAACACTCTCAATCCTTTCCGTCAGAAGCCTGAGGCGGACTGCGCCAGGCCAGATGTGTTACCGGCAGTGATACAACGCCCACACCATAACACAACCCACGGTCTTGCGTGGCGTATTTGCGTCTGCTCCGGCATGGGAGCCCCCTCCGCCACAAAAAAAACCCGTCTGGGGAGCCAGACGGGTTTTTGCCGTGTCTCGGGTGTTCAGGAACAGGCCCGAGGCGGGTTTAGCCGCAGCACTTCTTTTTGCGGATGAAGTATACAACCGCTGCAATCAGGCCCAGAGCCAGAATACCACGTGCACAGGGGGACTTGGGGCATTTTGCCATGTCTTGAGCATCCTCAATATGGGGTTCCACCCAACACGGGTCGGGCGTTTCGTATCTGTTGTAGCGTAATTGGTGGGCCACGTCATGCCATCTGGCACCCATAACTGCCGCCCCACCTCATGCCTGCCGCGCAAAATACTGATGGACCCACCAGAGCCTAGCGCGTGACGGGGGACGTACGCTCCGCGTCATCCTCACCCAGAAGCTGGATAAGCTGGCGCAGATCGGTCAGCAGAATACCCACCACAAAGCGGATGATCGGGTCTGTTGTGTCGTTTTCCACCGGCAGGGCCGCCATAACCTCGGCCGCTATGCGGTATTCATCCCCCGTGCGGGCCACGGCCTCGCTCTCGCACCGCTGGATAATCCACTGGAAACCACGCAGCATACCCGCGCGCACGCTGGCAGCGTGTTCCAACTCCTCCACCGTGGCACTCTGGGGCAGCACCAGAATGGCGCGGGCCACGACCAGTGCATCCATCTGCAACTGCCGTATCCGCGCTGGCAGGCGGGCCAGCATGGGGTCGCGCTCATCCAGCGGACGCCAGTGTTCACGCCGTGCTTCCTCCAGTGCAGCCTGCACCTTGCGCAAGGAGGCCGCACACTCGTCATTCATGTCCTGAATGACCGACCATTCCACATGCCCCGTGCGGGCCTTTTGCAGCATGGCCACAATCTGGCGCACCGTCAGGGCCGCGTTACGGAATGCATCCCGCCGGGCCTGTTCATGCAGCACGCGTAAGTGACCAGCGTACCCGAGCCAACCCCGATTAAAATAGCGAGTACGCGCTCGATCGGGCGCAGGTAGGGGTCGTTGTCGGTGGGGAAGAGAATGGCCACCATAAGTGTGACCACGCCCATGCGGGCCTCCGGCTTCCAGGACACCAGAATGGCCAGCGGCACAAACGCAATAGTGAACGCCATCCACACCGGCCAGTGCGCGAACATGAGCAACGTAATGGGGACAATACTGACCGTAGCCCCGATGAGCGTACCCACAAGCTGGTCACGCCCCTTGGAGATTGTGTCCGTAATACTGTTCTGGGTCACAATGACCGACGTTATCAGCGCCCAGCCGGGTTCTTGCAGGTTGGTCAGCCATGCGACAAACCCCGCAAGCCCCACGGCGCTGAGCAGGCGCACGGTCTGGCACACGGTGGCGTTGCTCAGCACCGTGCAAGCCATGGGCAATACCGCCCCACATCCAGCACAGGCGTGCGTCTGCCCGTTAGCAGTGCAATCAGGGCGCGTCCTCCGCGCTCAGGGGGAAGGGAATCCAGCGCAGGCCGTCCGCATCATGCACCAGCAAAAGGACCGAGCGCTTTTTGGCCTTGCGTGCCGCATCTATCCGCTGCCGCAGTGCTGCGGGGGTGGCCACTTCGGCCTGCTGTACCTCGGTAATCACATCCCCTTCCTTCAGCCCCCGGTCAGCCGCCGTGCCATCGGGTTTGACACTGGTGACCAGAACCCCTTTCAGGCTGGTGGGCAGGTTGTATTTGCTCCGTCCTGCCCCATCAAGCGGGCCAACGGTAAAGCCAAAGTCCGCAAAGCTGACCGATGCGGGGGATTTGGGGGGGCTTGCAGGTTTGGCCGGGGCCTCCTCCTGCACTTCGGGCAGGGCTCCTATGGTAATGGGCACCTCCATCACCTTGCCATGCCGCCACAGACCCAGCTTGGCCTGTGTGCCAACGGGGAGCTGGGCGGACAGGCGCGGCAGGGCCTTGCCCTCCACCGGCTGACCGTTAAGGCTCTGGATGACATCGCCCGTTTTAAGCCCGGCCTTGTCGGCGGGGCCGCCTTTTTCCACCCCGGCCACAAGGGCGCCGGTGGGCGTGCTCAGGCCCAGCCCGTCTGCAATCTCCTGCGTGACATTCTGGATACGCACACCCAGCCACCCGCGGGAGACCTTGCCGTTCTTGCGCAACTGTTCCACCACATTGCGCGCCTCGTTCGAGGGGATGGAAAAGCCAATCCCCACCGACCCGCCGGAGGGGGAGTAAATGGCGGTGTTCACCCCAATGACGTTGCCATCCATATCAAACAGCGGGCCGCCGGAATTGCCTTTGTTGATGGGGGCATCGGTCTGGATAAAGTCATCATACGGGCCTTGGTCGATATTGCGCCCGCGGGAAGAGATAATGCCCGCCGTCACCGTACCAGACAGGCCAAACGGGTTGCCAATGGCCAAAACCCAGTCCCCCACCCGGTGGTGTTCGCTGTCACCAAAGCTGACAAAGGGAAGCGGCTTTTTGCTGTCCACCTTGAGCAGGGCCAGATCCGTGCGGTCATCATGCCCGACAGCGTGGGCACTGAGCACCGTATTGTCCTGCAAGGTCACGGTAATGCGGTCGGCCTTACGGATCACATGGTTGTTGGTGACGATGTAGCCCGTGGGGTCAATAATAAAGCCCGACCCCAGAGCCTGCATCCGCCGGGGTGGGGCGTTGGGGTCTGTCTGGCGATTCATGAAGTCATGGAAGAACTTCTCGAACGGGGAGCCCTGAGGGAAGTTGGGCATCTGGGGGAGCTGGTCGTCCTCGTCATCCTCCTCCGAATCCGCCTCGCGCACGGTCTGGGTGGTGGACACGTTCACCACCGCAGGCAGCAGGCGGGCCGCAAGGTCCGCAAAGCTGTCGGGGGCGTGCCCTCCTGCGACCACTACCGCCGGAGCAGGTATGGGAGCAGGTTCCTGCGCCGCATGCGCAGGTGCACAGACGCCAAGCCCCGCCACCAGCAGGGAGGAGAGGGAAACAGAGCAGAGCAGGCGGAGGGACACACGCATGAACAACACAACTTCTGCCGGAACAAGACCAAAGCATAAACAACGCGCATCAGGTTATTCATGGTGCGCCCAAACGGCAAGCACCCCGCTCCCCCTAGCCCGCCTGCCCCCTGTAGGCCGTGGGGTGGCCACGGGGCCTGCCCACGGC
>NZ_BAJU01000050.1 GCF_000613865.1 Acetobacter okinawensis JCM 25146 | reverse complement strand
AGAAATCAGACCCCATATGCCCAGCACGTGCAGTAAAAGAACAACAATAAAAGCGCCAGCTACAACAGCCGTACCGACCTCCAGATCATACCGCTGAGCTTTCTTCCCTTGCTGTTCAGGCTCATTTGTCATGTCAGTTCTTCTTTATCATAACCAGCCACAAGCATCTTCTGCCTCTTCAGCTATCTTAAAAACCCGCAGGAAACAGGGAGCTTGCCCGAGCAGGATTACGTTCAAAAAACAAAAAAGCAGGAAAACAGGGTATCTTTTTCATAAACACGTATCCTTCCAGAACCTTACAAAACCCGGATCAACCAATGTTTGCAAAACACCAAAGCCTGTATTTTCCCATTCCAAACGTGAAATAAAAAAACAACAGACTACTCTGTGTTCCTGCCCTTTCCTTACAAACCTGACTGTTGCCGTTAAAAGCGGTGCATATTGAATGGATTGAATCACTCGTTCCATTTTCAGAATAAGGACAGGGTTTGAAGCCTGTCAACATCATTCCGCATCCGTTATATATTGAGTCATGCCATATTATGAAAGATTACACTTTATTTACCTGAAAATAGGAAAAAAACCGCTTTCTACCGCCAATCTGCCCGCACCAAAGCAATAAAAAACGTAGCAAAAAATACTTGAAAATACTTGTCGGAAGGGGAGTTCGCCAGCTAAAGCAGAGGCCTGCCTGTCAGGCGGTTTGCTGCATTTTATCAGCACAGTGCACTGGCAGAGCCCGGACCGCCTTCATCCTTTGCAAGGAACATACCGTGACTGCCCGTTCTGCTGCCCCGCATACTGCTGACAACCCCGCCGATATGCCTATCTGTGTGGCGGCCCTTTACCGCTTTACCGGTTTTGAAAATCCCCCGGCCATACGTGCTCCATTGCTGGCTACCTGTGAAGAAAACGGCGTAAAAGGCATTCTGCTGCTGGCGGGGGAAGGCATTAACGGCACTATTGCAGGCACGGATGCAGGTATAGAGGCCGTGCTGACCCACATACGCCAGCTCCCCGGCTGTGCGGACATTGTTGTCAAGTTTTCCCGCGCACCTTCCATGCCGTTCCTGCGCATGAAGGTCCGCCTGAAAAAAGAAATTGTCACCATGGGGGTGGAAGGCACAGACCCCAACCACATTGTGGGCACCTACGTTGCCCCCAAGGACTGGAACGCCCTGCTCGAACACCCTGACACCATTCTGATCGACACCCGCAATGATTACGAAGTGGCCGTTGGCACGTTTGAAGGGGCTGTGGACCCGAAAATAAAAACCTTTCGTGAATTCCCGATTGGTTCCGCCAAAAACGGGACCAATTACTTGCACAGGGGCGCACACCCCGTGTGGCCATGTTCTGCACCGGTGGCATCCGTTGTGAAAAATCAACAGCGTTTGCCAAGGCCGAAGGACTGGAGGACGTTTACCACCTTGAGGGAGGTATTCTGAAATATCTGGAAACCATTCCACAGGAGGAAAGCCTGTGGCGTGGGGAATGCTTTGTCTTCGACCAGCGCGTTACAGTGGGCCATGGGCTCAAGCCCGGCAATCTGGAACTATGCCACGCCTGCCGTGCCCCCCTGTCCCCACAGGACAAGACCTCCCCCCAATACGAGGCAGGTGTAAGCTGCCCCCACTGCCACGGCACGCAAAGTGCGGTCAACCGCGCACGCCATGCCGAGCGTGAACGCCAGACACAACTGGCAGCACAAAAGGGAGAAGCCCATCTGGGCATGAATATGGCGCAAGAACGCGCCCGCAAACGCAAGCTGCGTGAAGAAGAAGTTCAACGCCAGCAGACCCTGCGCCAGAATGTTCTGGACCGCCTGCAAGACTAAAATCCACAAACGCCCAAACCCGCAGCATGCTGCCCTTTATGCCCTGCCGCCATGGCAGGGTTTGCAGGGCCTTTTAAAGGGCTAGCCAACGGGCTGCCCCCTGCTCTATAGCGGACACGCGAGCAATTCCTGCAGACAAGCGGCGCATACTGCCGGGGACATGGATGAACATACACTGCGCATGGTGCGAACGGGACATACACGACAAGGCCCATGCCCCCTACTGCTCCGCACGTTGCGAAAAAAAAGCCAGTAAAGCGCTGGCGGCAATCAGCACACCACAAACCGCCGTACAGCGCGAAACACGGATTATCCGTGGCACACTTGTAAGCCTTGTGGCCTTTATAGCGCTCACGCTGAGCCTGCGCATTCTTGCAGGGGCTCCACCGCCACCGGAGACACCTGACCTGCCGCAGCTAACCTCCTCCCCCACTGCAGACGAAGGCAGCGCTCCCTACAAGGCAGGCCAACTTGCACGCACGCAATGGAACCGTTGGCTAAGCGGGCAGCATGCCGAGCGGCGTAAAGGGGCTCTTTACTGGCTTAACGCTGTGGCAGGCCAGCATGCAAAACAATGCGATGGCACGGTGGAGTTCGCTCTTGGCTGTTTTGATGCCCACCGCCACATGAGCAGCATTGAGACACAGCTTGCCATAAGCCCCGCCTTCCGTGCCGGGTGGGATAATCCCTGACTGGACTGGTGCAGCCAGATGCATCAAAACGGCTCTGACTGCACCAGACAGGAAGACTTTACAACTCGCCCGTTACAAACTGGGCGCGGCCAAGCCCAAAACTCCAGTGTTCATCCGAATTCTGCACAATAGACACGACAAGATCGGATGGTGCCAGACCGCAATGCTCCTGCAAGCGTTCTGCCAGCAGCTTGTAAAATGCGGTTATCTGCTCCTTGGAGCGTGGGCGGGAGGTGATCTGTAACAGCACGACCTGATCGGTCCGGGGAATACCAAGCCCTGTATCTTCTATTACCATGTGTGCGGGGTCATGTTCCGAGACAATCTGGTAACGATCACGCGCAGGCACCTTGAAGGCCTCAAGCATGGCGTCATGCGCCGTATCCAGCAGCTTGCGGAGTGCTTCTGGCTTACGACCTTTGATGACATGAAAATGAAGTAGAGGCATTGGATATTCCCGTAGTTGACTTGAATGATTGTAAAACGAATTTTTCAATCATTGGTTGCGCGAACCCTCTGCTCCCTACAAAAGCATGGCCCCACACCGCCCGCCCAATCAACAAACAAGGACCAGCCACACTTACTTTTTTATGCCCATCATGTGGTCGCACTGTTTTTTGGGCACGCAGCGTATTTTTTAGAACTGCAGCTTCTGGCCAACACCAAGTCTGGTTGCCTTGTTCAGCAGAGCGGCACCCAGTGCAATATCGGTAATGCTCAACCCACGGTGCCAGAACAGGATTGTCTCACTATCATTTTCCCGCCCAGGTAATTTTCCCCCGACAATATCACACAACTCTGCATATAGAGTTTCACGCGTGATCTTCCCCTGATCCACGTGCTGGCGCAGAGCACCGTATGGACGGCCCGGACCGCACTGCCCCCAGTCATCCACCACCACTTTATCGATCACGTCAGTCAAGCTGAGTTCGAGTGCGCTCATGGTACCGTATGGAATAATCAATGCGCCCTTGCGAACCCACTCGGTTTTCAGGAGTGGTGCTGGCTCTGGCAGCCGACTGGCCTCTACCAGAATATCCGCCCCGTCCAGACAGGCTCCCACGTTGTTGTGACAGTCACCTTTTTACCCAGATCCTGCTCCAGCCGCTGTGCAAAGGCCTCCCGGCTTTCTGCCCTGCGGGAATGCACACGGATTTCCTCAAAATCAAAGAGATGATCAAGGAGTCTGATATTCCAATATGCCGTTCCGCGTGTACCAATATGGCCAAGTATACGGCTATTTCTGGGAGCCAGAAAACGCGCGCCCAGTGCGGTCATCGCGCCTGTGCGCATGTCTGTAATCCGTGTTGCGTCAATAATAGCTTTGGGCATGCCAGTCACGGGGTCAAACAGATTGAGCACCGCCATTTCGGACGGCAGATTCTGTTTGTAATTGTCTACAAAGTCACCAACAATTTTAACACCCGCCAGACCAAGGGGCTGAATAACACCACGCAGGACATTAAAATGACCTTTGTCAGAACTCTCGGGCACAAGATGCACGCGTGGTTCAACCACTGTCTGCCCATGGGACTGCGCGGCAAGAGCGCCAGACACAGCCTCCATGATCTCGTGGTCCGTGAGGGAAAGACGGGCGACATCTGCACCATTAAGATAGTTGATTTGGACATCAGTCATGTTTTTACTTTTCCTGAAAAACTCTTTGCCATCCTGCACCAACAGGAAGCAGAATTACCTAGAGGTTATCAGCCAGAATGCTGAAGTCTGCCAAAAAATCCGAGCGTTCTATGGCCTGCACAAGAAGGGCAATGTTATCCGCCACTGGCTGTTCCAGCGGCAAGCGGGGGCATAAGGGCGCCAGCCTGTCCATCAACGCCTGAGTGCCACACCCCAGACGTACAGGGGGGCGCAGGGCAATGGCCCGCGCTGCTACCATGATTTCTATGGCAGTCAGTTCATACATACGCGCAATCAGACGCTGCCCACGACATAGGGCAGGAAAGAGCAGAGAAGCATAATCCTCGACCCGCTCAGCAACGGGTATAACCACGGGGGACAGAGGCGTTGCATCATGCACAATCTCCGCCACCAGTGCCGCAACCGTTTTTTGTACGGGTGCAAAACCTGTGCCATCTCCGCCCGATTCAGCCAGAAAGCGTGGCAGACCAGACACTGAGGGAGACATCATCTTCATGACCCGCTCCCCGGTTGCCGCAGCAACTCTGGCAAGGGCCTGATGCAGGGCATCCACCGCAACCGCCACATACGTTGGGTCAAAGTTCCCGTTCGGGATAATGCTGCCTGTTTCCGCCACAACGGCCGGGTTGTCATCGCTGGAAGACAATTCAAGGTTAACGGCACGCTGCGCCTGTCGCAGACTTTCCAGCGCAGCCCCTGCGATGGATGCAGCACTGCGGAAGCTGATCGGGTCCTGCAACCGGCGCGCAGATCCCTCCTGCTGCAAGCCCCCCCCATCCAGCAAACCAAGGAGAGCATGACTGACCTCCGCCTGCCCTGCAGCGGGGCGCAACTGCACACTCTGCGGCTGAAAAGGGGAGAGGTTTGCGCAAAACCCCTCGCATGACATAGCAAACGCAGCAATATGCGCACGCATAAGTCTGCGGATACTGCCAAGATTAAGGCAGGCCAGCCCAATGGATGCAGAATTAGAGGAGATAAGGGCAAGCCCGTCTTTGGGGCCCAGAACAGGCAACGACAGCCCCACCTGGGCAAACGCCTCAGCCCCAGAGACCCTGCCCCTCCCTGCTACGCTGGCATGGCCCTTGCCAGTAAGAAGACTGGCAATATGGGCCATTGGTGCCAGATCTCCCTCACTCAAGGCACCAACACACGGGACGACCGGCGTAATATGGTTATTAAGCATATCAACCAGCGCCGTTGCTACGGCAGGAGAAATACCCGAACGTCCCAGTGCCAGCCGTGCCAGCCTTACAGCCACCATGGCACGGACCTGTGCGTCAGTCGCAGTTGGCCCTGTGCCACTCGCACGTGCCCAGAGCACATCGTGCTGCTGTGCATGCGCCGCTCCTGGCTGGCGCGGTATGTCCACGTTGGCTCCAAGCCCGGTACTGACGCCATAAATCGTTGTACCCGCAGCAATATGCTGCAACAGGCAGGCATGACCTGCCTCTATAGCCGCCAGTGCCTGCGTTGATAGCAGAACCCGATCCCCGGCCAGCGCAATACGTTCGATATCAGCAATAGCAGTTTGACCGGGCACCAGAAGAACACTCGGGCTATTAGAATAGTCTGCCATTAGAACGCCGTGCTAATTGTGCCAAAGAACTGTCTGGGCGCACCCATGAGGAAATAATTGTAACCTGTGTTAACAAAATTATTCCCCAGTTCGTTGGTAGTGGCAATATACGTCTTGTTGGCTAGGTTATAGATGTTGAAGCTGGCATTAATGCCTTTAAACGGCCCCGCATCGCCAAAATTATACCGCGCGCCAAAATTCATTAAAAAATAGCCCGGCACATGCAGGTCATTTGTGTACGTCAGTTCCCGCCGCGAAATATAGGATCCGTCTACATGCAAGTTAAGGTCGCCCAGTTGATAGGCAATATTGGCTTTATACATGAACTGCGGATAATTGGGGACCAGCTTGCCACGGGTCGCCTGCAGGCCATTGGAGGTAACAACGTTCTGGTCATAAGTCGAATGGGCGTACGAAAACGAATTATAGATTGATAACCCATGCACGGGCCGCAGCGTAATGCTGGCCTCTGCCCCGTTGGTTGTAACACCGCCAACATTCTGCACTGCGGTAATCGGATTGATGCCCGCCGAGTTTGTAATCAACTGCAAACGATTAGAAAAATTGATCCGGTAAAGTGAAGCCAACGCACTGATATACTGTGAACTAAAACGGTATCCACCTTCATAAACCCAGTCTGTCTCCGGTCGCAGGTTTTTCTTGGTTTCCTGAAACGAGGCCTGAGAGGCTGTCCACGGGCTTGCCGAAATATTGGTAGCAAACCCATCTTCCGGGAAAGAGCGCATATTATGTGACACATCAAAAAATAGTTCATGATGTGGCAGAAAACGCCAGTTGGCCGAAATCTGGGGCAAAAAGGCATTGGAGGCTTCAAGATGCCCTTGGGCAATAGGTTTGCCGTTAATTGCCTGATCCTGCGCCAGAACGCTGTTACCAGCATTGACAATCATGGATTTAAAACCAGCATTGATTTTGAGCGTATCTGTCACACGGTAGGTATCTTGCATGTGAAAAACAAATGTGTTGGACGAAAACGCTTCATGCCATGCAGTTGCGAATATCTTGTCCCCCGGAAAACCGTTTGTGGGGTTACCAAGCGTGCCCTGCCCCAGAAGGGGCGCTTGCGAAAAATAACGACCTGTTTCAAAGTTTCCGTATTCATACCAGACGCCGGCATTCAGCGTGTGCCGTGCGACTTTCCATGTTACAGCACTTTCAAACCCGCCACGCGCAACCTGTGGCTGCTGCACCCGCTGCGACAGGGGCGCTCCATTGGGCGAGGCTTTATAGGGTGTTGTCCATGTGCTGTACCCTGTATCCGCATGCCCATAAAGGGTGGTTTTCCAATTCAGGTTTGACGTCAGGTTTTCATCCAGCGTAATCCCGCCTAGGTAATCCACCCTATTGGCTGTCCCTGCATAATAAGCGGCATCCTTGGGATCGTTGGTCTTGCTGATCTGCGCAGGATAAGTTCCCTGCGCTGCCTGATAGGCCGCAGTATAATCAGGATAATAATTGGACAGGTTTGACCCTGCGGTAGAAAGCCAGTTTTTGGTCATGTCCTGATAGTCAAACTGCTGGGTCGAGCTCCAGTCAAAAAAGACCTTGAGCGATGACTCCCGCGCCAAAGGCTGAACGAGTTTGGCATTGACCTGATCGGAATGATCGTAACCTTGCCCTTTCCACAAATCCCCGTTCAGACGGGCATAGGAAACGGAAAAACGCGTGCCAGATTCATTAAGGTCTCCACTATCCAGCCGTGCGAATGTCCGAAACGTCGCATTACTCCCGAATGTCTGGGATACAGCACCGCCGCGCTTGTGTGACGGGTCCATGGAATGGATTTCCACCGCTCCCCCCAGATTGCTCGTTGAAGCAACATCAATCCCCCCTGCTCCCTGAGAGACATTCACACTGCCAATATTATCGGAAATAATAGCGCGTGTAACGCCAAGTCCATTGTAGTTATTGAACTGCTGATCGCCCAGAGGCACATCATCCAGTGTAAACCCAAGCTGGGACTGGCTGAAGCCACGCATGAATATCTGACTGGAATATTCATACACACCAAAGGGATCAGCAGACTGGTATAAAACGCCCGGCAGTTCGTTCAGCACCTTGAGCGCAGACGTTCCGGGAACACTCTGCTGCATGCTGGCACGACCAATGGACATTGTCTGGCGGGTAGACCCATGCCCAAAAACGGCAATAGATTCTACATTGTCTGCAGCATTTTTCTTTTTTCCATCATTTTTTTCTGCGTGTTTTTCCGGATCACTTTTAATAACCGCTGGTGCCGTATTGCTTTGTGCATAAACAAACAACGGAGACCCGATACCGCTCAGGAGGGTTGATACCGTTAAAAAAATACGTGTCTTGACCATAGTGTTTTTCTTTCGTGGGCATAGATGGGTTCTAGAGTTCAATGGAAGGCATGCGCTCTTAACAACATCGCGAACCCGAGCGGACTTCCTGCAATGCCGATGTCAGACGGCTAATGACATCCATATTGCGATAATCGCGCCGCCATAGCAGGCGGGTTGTGCGCGAAAATCGCCTAGGCAACTGTTTGGAAAAAACATTGTGGTATTCAAACGACCCGGCTGGCAGAATGGCACAGCAAATGTTGTCTTCCACAAGCCGAAGCATAAGAGACATGGATTGTGTTTCCAGCACAGCGCGTGGTCTCACGGCTGCACTCTCCAGATACGCATCTGTAAGAGAGCGCATTCCGGTGCCAAAGCTTGGCAGCGCCATGGTGCTCGCAGCTATAATGCGCGCCGGATCATCATTTAAGGAAATTTTCTGATCCGTTTTTCCAAAAACCAGAAAAATCGGCGATGTTTCAAAATCAAGAAAATCCAATGTTGCAGGCACATCAATAACATCTGCCAAGCCAACATCGTAGGTTTTATCAAGCAGGCCCGCAACAATGGCTGGCACCACAATTGTTGTGATGCTCAGGGACGGTTGATAAGCACGGTTGTGCCAAAGCGGAATAAGACCGGCCAGCAGGGAGGCCAAAGCACTTTTACTGCTCGATGGAATCATTGCTGCAAACTTAAGGTCCTTTACCGCGCGGGAATATCCAAGGCTAAGGTTCCGTCTCAGACGATCAAAAAAAAGCGCCGTAGTCTGGCATATGTCCTTGAGTGGCCGCGCAGCAGCAGTCAGCTGCATGCCTGTATGCGTTCTCTCAAAAAGCTGAAAGCCCATAACAGACTCAAACTTGCCAATCTGGCGTGAGAGTGCTGGCTGTGTAACCGCAAGCCCTTTTGCCGCGGCGGAAATACTGCCCGCATCACACACACGCAGGAAGTAAGAGATCATTCTAAACGTTATGCCCGACTGCCTTATTGTCTGCAGGTCCTGCTGGCTTAACTCTGCGCTTCCCTCTCTATCCGCAGAAGATATAAGACTCAGGCAGGACTGAAGAAAAAACACTGACGTGCGATGAAAACTTTCGCCATATGCTGTTGTTGTGGGCACAGCCTCCCGGCCATGGGCATTCCGCAGCAACAAGGGAACCCCCGCGCTCTGCTCAAGCGCATAGACGGCATGGTTTATGGTTGTTGGGCTAACGCTCAACTCCATAGCCGCATCATGCACGGAATGATTGCGAACGAGGCTTACAAAATAGATCAGGGTCGATACTTCCATGCCTGCCTCGGTTCCAGCGACGTACTTACGTATGAGAGATGGCGGTTGCGGCGGAACGCCGCCATACACGCGCAATATCATCATTTTAAGTGTTATTTATTTAACAACACTTACGTTTCGTTTATTAAAGCAAATTACGTTTTTCTTTGATAATAAAAAATCAAGGAAAGCATACCGCATGCCCGATAAAGCATGACCGGCGTGCTGCAGCACGGGGCACGCAAAGGTTACACATAATAATCATACCGAATGGGGAGCATAATAGTCCGCGCCACCGCAGCAACCGTTCGGCGAAGCGCACTGTGCACGTGGCGCGAACAAACAAATGGCAACCCCATAGATG
This sequence comes from Acetobacter okinawensis JCM 25146, assembly GCF_000613865.1. Classification (GTDB taxonomy): domain Bacteria; phylum Pseudomonadota; class Alphaproteobacteria; order Acetobacterales; family Acetobacteraceae; genus Acetobacter; species Acetobacter okinawensis. The sequence continues at coordinate 6,040 of NZ_BAJU01000050.1, read as the reverse complement.
GCCTTGTCCAGCCTATAACCTGTAGGCGATCAGCCGTTATGGGGTCTGCCCGGCGGAACAAGGCCCATGTCCGGCAATCAATTGCGGCAATGTCCGCACTGCCGTTAGCAACATGCATGATGGAGGCAAGGTGGCTCCCCGTTACGGTTGTTCTGGAGCAGACATCCAGAGAGGCTCCCACTCCCTGCAAATCACGGACAACAGACAGATAACCGGACTGCGACACGCGGTCGTTAAACACAAAGTGCTGCCCAGTCATGGCCTGAACACTATTGAAAGAAGAGGTTGGCAAGGCATCCCATGCGTTATGGTGCCCACGTAGCACCACAAGTGCACTGCGATAAAAATACCCCTGCCCGCCCGTCAGTCCATCGTAGCTGTTCTGCGCAACAACATGCACAAATTCGTCCAAACCATGCTGTAATGGTCCCCAGCATGTTTCCCCAAACAACAAGGCCGGGTGCCGCCACAAAACCGAAAGGTCCAATTCATCCGGGGGTAAAGATGCAGGATCTGGCGCAATCAGGCGCCCTGCGGCATCCCGTATCCCTCCCGGCACGGGCAGAAGATCGGCATTGCGACGGACAAGTGCATCTGGTGCGGGCACGCCGTTTTGGCGCAAAGCATCGCGCAACTGAAGCCATGTTGCATCCAGCGCACCACGCTCCTGCAGTTGGTCATACATTGTCATGCTGGCAACAAATTTCATGACTGGTGTTTTTCCCCAGACGTTTGTTGCGCAGGGTGCAGCAGCGGTTCCTTGGCGCGCAGTAAATACTGCCAAAGAATTGCGCGATACCCCTTAAAAACATACCCATGGTTCAAAGTCAGCCACGCAGTCCGGTCTGCATAGTATAGCTTGCGCATCCTAAACCACGGCTGGCCAGGGTAACGATGATGAACACTATGCAGGTTATTAAAGAGGAATAGAAAAGAAAGCAGTGAACCCTCTACAATAATGGTTCTGCCTCCCGTTGCGTCATGCCAGCGATGCTCACAAAAGGAGCGCATGCCAATAAGAGATGTCCCAATGTATGCAGGGCCAAGAGCGTAAAGCCAGAATGACATATGGAAGCCACGCGTCACAATGATCGCAACGATCAGAATGGACATAGCGTGAATAACCCATGCCAGCGCCACCCCCCGGTTACCCGCAGCAATACGGCGCATATCCGTAATAAAAAATCGTACACTCCCCAACAACGGCCCCAGCAACAAACGTCCCAGAAGAGTCTGGTTTATACTGAGCAAAAACCGATAGACACGTCCCAGCTTTGCCCAGTCATTTCCGTCCCAATAATAACTTTCAGGGTCAGCATGAGGGTCTGTCAGGCGTTCATCATCATGATGTTGCAAATGGGTTTCGCGGTAGCGCCGGTAAGGGTAAGCCAGCCCCAGCGGCAACCCGAGCAGCACCTCATTGCATAGAGCAGATGGCGTTGGATGCGTATGAATGGCCTCATGCTGCAAAGAAGAATGGAATGCGACAACAATCGCCAACCCGACCAATGCAGCCCATGGGGCTACAGGATAAAGCCAATACCCCAAGGACCACCAACTGCCGTAACAGAACACAATGGCAAGCCATGTGGGCCATTCTGGCAAGGATGCCCGGATAAAAGCCTGCCAACCCGAATTAAACATATTTTTATGTGTATTTGTTGCGCGTTCCATAAAATACATATTCTTACGCAAAAAATATCTTTTCAATGAGTGTTATGTAAAATATGTTTACAAATGTCACGTTATACACGATTTAAAATGGTTAAATAGGCATGGATAAACGTCTGATATCCGTCACCTTCCAGCAGCGCGTGCTTTCCCTTATTCAGGCGTCTGGCAAAAGTCGCTCGGCATTTGCAGAAGGTATTGGCATTGACCGCTCAGCACTGAGCCAGTTACTTACAGCAGACGCAGTACGCCTGCCACGCGCCGATACGCTTGCACGCATTGCGTTGCAGTATGGCGTTTCGGTTGACTGGTTGCTCGGAATTGCACAGACAGCCGCTCCAAGCCACTCCAGCCGTACAGAAATGGCCGAGAATTCAGAATATTATAATATTCCACTGCTGACACAATGGCATGATGAAGCGCGTGAGCTAAAAATACGTTATATACCACACCATTTACCTGACATTCTTTGCCTTCAGGATGTCGTTGCGTGGGAACTGGGAGCGCGCCATTACGATCAGACGACAATCCAGAGCATTACCAGCAACCTTGGTTATAACCGTAGAACAAGCTCCGATATGGAGATATGCCTGCCAACTCAGGCCATTATCAGCCTAAGCGAAGGTACATTTCCGTGGAATGGATTATCACTGGCCATGCGGCGGGCCCAGATCGAACATATGATCACACGCGTGGCAGAACTCTATCCCTCACTACGCATATTTCTGTTTGACGAGCGCCTCTACCATTCTGTCCCGTACACAATCTTTGGCAGCCTACGCGCTGCAATTTATGCAGGCAGCCAGTATATTGTTTTCAATGATCAGGACACTGTTTTGCAAATGCAGACCCATTTTGATGGGTTGATCCGTAAATCTTCCGTTCAACCGCATGAAATATCCAACTGGCTGCAACAAATACTCTCCACCATGCCCAGCTTATAAACCCGCATCAACCTCCCGTTCAGGCTGATTTGTACACATAATCATCGTCTTTAAACTCTTGTAATTCGTTAGGTGCGCATGTCCATGACAACAGGTAAAACCGCACAAAAAAACAAGTATGGACACGGCACATTGTCCTGTTTTTTCTGATTATAGCGGGATGTGTCAGTTACATGGACAGGACAGCTCTGGCCATAGTCAATACTGACATAGCAAGAGAATTCGGGCTTTCCTACACATCCTTGGGGCTTGTCCTATCATCCTTTGCGACCATTTACATGGTCTGTCAGATCCCTGCAGGACTGGCTGCTGACCGCATAAAGGCCCGTCCTCTGCTGACTGGCTGTCTGGTAGTTTGGGGCTTGGCCCAACTTCTTACAGCTTGGGCGAGCAATGCTGGCACTCTGGTCGGGGCGCGCTGCCTTCTGGCGTTAGGTGAGGCACCACTGTTTCTGGTTGGGACCAAAATCATAACCGCTTGGTACAATAGTGCAGAACGCGCTGTGCCGATCGGCCTGTTCAACGCCTCTTCTTCTCTGGGGCAAGTGCTGGCGCCAGCGCTGCTGGGCCTTATTGCGCACCAGTTTGGCTGGCGCTCCATGTTTTGTACCTTGGGCGGGCTTTGCATCCTTCTTGGTCTTGCGTGGGGTATGTTTTACCAAAAGTCCCCCACGCCAGAACATGAGCCCGTCGCCAAACCCCAACAAACCGCCAGACAGGAACTGACTTTTCTCCTTGCTCAGCGTGTTAGTTGGGTGCTGGCTATCGGTTGTGCCAGTATTATTTATCTGCAATGGCTCTATTCCGCATGGTTGCCGACATACTTCCAGACTGTCCGGCACCTGAATGCCGCACAGGCTGGCTTTCTTTCTTCCATTCCGCAGTTAGCGGGATTTTTTGGCAGCCTCAGTGGCGGTGTTATTATCAAACTCCTTGGAAAAAGTGGTTATACGCCCTCGCGCGCCTGCTATCAGCCGCTCATTATAGGTCTTCTTATTGCCGCCGTAGCAACAGCCGCCGTACCATTGTGCCCCACCACATTTCTGTCTTTGGTCAGTATGGCAATAGCCCTGTTCGCCACCGGCATTGCCATGACGGGAAGCTGGACACTCGGCACAATCGTTGTTGCCGAAGAATCAATTGCCACCATGGAAGCCATCCAGAATGTAGGCGGATCACTCGGAGGAGCGCTGTCACCTTTACTGACCGGTTTTATCATCCAGCATACCGGCTCATTCACACTCGCCATGGAAGCAGGAAGCATGATCACTTTTGTCTGCGCCTGCATTTATATTGGTGGAGCACGCCTAAAAACAGAACGGCCACAGACTTTGTAGCCTACCGACAACCTACGACATATAAGGAATTCGGCGCCCAACATCCGCGCAACTTAATATTACATGCAGCTTTCTGCAACCTGTTAGAATGACTCCACAAAAGCAGATTAAAACAACAGACAATTTCACAAAAATCCCACTTCAAACCTTACCTGCCATAAAGTCACTAAAGAGTTTATTGGTTGTAGAGAGTGCCAGAAGACGATGTGGCCTACTCCGTGCTGTCCCACGACGGAAAGAACCGACGAGGGTGGCATCACCGGCATCATGCAGCATTTCAATCACCCAGATTGCATATCCTGATAATTCCAGATCCGCTCCAGACAGGTATCAGAATAGGCAGCAAGACCTGCGCTATTTCCATCCTGCACAAAATCGCACACAGCACAGACAAAGGTTTTGGCATCACTAATCGTCAGATTCATGCCGCGTGCACTGGTTAGGGTAACAAGATGGGCAGGCACACCGTGCGCCTGCCCCTGACGGCTCTTGTGCAGCGCCTTAATACCCGGCTGAATGACATTGAGAATAAAGCTGCCGACTTCCGGATATTCACGCCCTGATAGTCAGCATAAGGTGGGAAAATTTCAGTGAAATAATCCGCCCGGTAATGCCTGAAACTTTATAAAAATGTCAGACAAGAGTTATATCGGCATTTTCTCAACTGGCACCATATTTCCAGAAATTGAAATCTGGATATGGCATTATGTGGGAGGAGCGGCTCCTCCCACAACGCTTCATACTATGAGCCCTTTGAATAAAGGATCACCATTATTTAGGTGAACTCAATATAAAAATTATTGGTTTTTCAAGAATGAATCCAGTTTTTTAAGATTCTCTGTAATTTCCTCATCATCAAGAAAAGAGCCTAGAAAGCTATTACGAGCCAGAGCCGCCAATGCTGTACGAGATAACCCCCGTGCAGCAGCCACTGCCCGATAATTTTCGCCGATATACCCTCCAAAATATGCTGGATCATCTGAATTGATCGTTGCCCGCAACCCGTTAGCCAACATACGATCCAGTGGGTGGTCTGACAGATCATCCACAACACGTAACTTATGATTGGAGAGAGGACAGACTGTAAGCGTCATTGCCTCACGAGCCAGACGGGTCATCAAATGGGCATCTTCGAGTGCACGGTTGCCATGGTCGAGCCGGTCAATATGCAACAAATCAAGTGCCTGATGAACATAGTCAGGCGGTCCTTCCTCCCCTGCATGTGCAACACGTTTGAGCCCGGCATCACCTGCGGCAGAAAAAACACGTGCAAACTTGGCGGGCGGGTGTCCCATTTCAGAAGAATCAAGCCCAACACCTGCAATACGGTCAAACCAAGGTTCCGCCGTCTTGAATGTTTTGAATGCCGCATTTTCATCGAGATGCCGGAGAAAGCACAGAATAAGTTTTGAGCTGATATGATGTTTGGTTTTTGCCTCCGCCATACCGGCAAGTAAACCATTGATGACCACATCAAAAGGTATGCCACGATCGGTATGCGTTTGCGGATCAAAAAATATCTCGGCATGCGTGACACCATCTTGAGCAGCACGGTCAAAATAGGCAATGGCAAGGTCCCGAAAATCTTCCTCTTCAATCAGAACATTTGCACCTGCATAATAAATATCGAGAAAATCCTGAAGATTATTAAAATTGTAGGCAGAACGAACGTCATCAACTGTGCGAAAAGGAATATCTACTTTGTTCCTGTGCGCCATATCAAACATCATCTCCGGTTCAAGGCTGCCTTCAATATGCAGGTGCAGTTCCGCCTTGGGTAAACCTTTGATAAATTGGAAAATATCGGTCATTTTGCCTCTCCTCTGATACATATGCGCTGAACAATGAGACAAATTGCTTGCGATACGGGTCTCTACGGTAGCCAGCTTAAGTGTGACGGATAACAATACCCACGTTTTTAACGATAAACAGGTTGAGGCCCTCTGTCGCCACCATAATGGTCTTTGCTGACTGAGAATGACCGGTTTATTCTAGACCGAAGTATAAACTCACAGTGTATGCTAGCAGATTCAGAGAGATAAGTAGCAAGCATTACCAGCAAAGGCTCCGAGGTACAGTCCGACCATG
>NZ_BAJU01000051.1 GCF_000613865.1 Acetobacter okinawensis JCM 25146 | reverse complement strand
ATAATTTCCATGGACTGGCAATTTCCTCACCCCAGCATTGCAGGCGCGCATTGCAGGGGGGCGCGCGCTCGGCTAGATGCAGCGCTTTGGTGCGCGCCGGGTGGGTCCGGGGCGGCAACCGGGGGTGTGCTGGCCAGTAACCGTGCACGCGTGCCCCCGCATACGGGAGTTGACATGCGACGCAGACGTGGGCGGCCGCTTAATGGCTGGCTTATAGTGGACAAGCCCTCGGGCATGACCTCCACTCAGGTGGTAGGGCGGGCCAAGCGGCTGTTTGACGCGCAAAAGGTCGGCCATGGCGGTACACTGGACCCGCTGGCCACGGGGCTTTTGCCGCTGGCTTTTGGTACGGCCACCAAAACGGTGCCTTATGTTATGGACGGCACCAAGGTCTACCAGTTCACCCTGCGTCTGGGGGAAGCGCGTGACAGTGATGATGCGGACGGCGCAGTGACCGCCACATCCGACGTGCGCCCCAGTGATGAGCAACTGCGTGCGGCCCTGCCAGCCCTGACCGGGGACATTATGCAGGTGCCACCTGTATATTCCGCCCTCAAGGTTGCGGGCGAGCGGGCGTATGACATGGCGAGCTGATCGCCCGCCCCGATGCGGACACGGCAGTGTTCGAGGTCGAATCCGGCAAGGGCGTGTACATGCGCGCACTCGCACGTGATGTGGCCCTTGCATGCGGCACTGTTGGCCACATTGCGGTGCTGCGCCGCCTGCGCGTGGGGCCATTTACCGAGGCCGATGCAATTGTGCTGGACAAACTGACGCCAAACGACGACAACGCCCATGCTTCTGCGGAACTGCTTCTTCCGGTCGAGACCGCGCTGGCCGACATCCCGGCGCTGGCCCTGACTGAGGAGGAAGCCGTTCTTCTACGCCACGGACGGGCGCTGAGCCTGTTGGATCTGATGGGACGTATCCCCCAGACCGACGCCTCGGGGACTGTGCGTGTCATGGACGCAGAGCGTGTACTCGGCCTTGGCCGCCTTGAAGACGGGCAGTTGAAGCCAGTACGGATTCTATGACATTTTTCTGATGGAGACATGTGATGTCGATTACCGCTGAACGCCGTACCGAAGTTATTGCAGAATACCAGACCGCACCGGGCGACACGGGTTCGCCCGAAGTGCAGGTTGCAATCCTGACCGTGCGGATCAACAACCTGACCGACCACCTCAAGACCCACGCCAAGGACTTCCACTCCCGCCGTGGCCTGCTGATCATGGTTGGTCGTCGTCGCAGCCTGCTGGACTACCTGCGTGGTAAGAGCCAGAGCCGCTACGAAGCGCTGATCGCCCGTCTGGGTCTGCGCCGCTAATCCAGCCGTTTTCGTCCGCAGGTCAGGCGTTGCGCCGGGCCTGCGGGTGGCTGGATGGGTTTGTTGGGGGTTTTTGTGCTGGCCTTATGGCCGCCAAACCCCCATATAACCGTTTGTACGCCACAGGCTTGGCACGCGGGCACTACGTTCCGGGTAAGGCCACGGCGTTTCCGACCACATGGCGCCTGGGCGGTGCAGCCGCCAGTCTCCATGCCGTCCGAGGCGCTGTCTGCCATTCGGTTCTGTCCCGCTGTTTTGTGTGGTTTTGAACAAAGACACTGTAAACAGAAGAAGAGACGACAGAATGTTTAATTATTTCCGTAAAGAAATTGAATGGGCCGGTCGCCCGCTGGTGCTCGAAACCGGCAAGGTCGCCCGTCAGGCTGATGGCGCCGTGCTGGTCACCTACGGCGAAACCGTGGTCCTGTGTACCGCCGTTGGCGCGCGTGACGTCAAGGCTGGTCAGGACTTCTTCCCCCTGACCGTCAACTATCAGGAAAAAGCCTACGCAGCAGGCAAGATCCCCGGTGGGTTCTTCAAGCGTGAAGGCCGCCCTTCCGAGAACGAAACGCTGGTCTCCCGCCTGATCGACCGCCCCATTCGCCCCCTCTTCCCCGAAGGGTTCCGTAATGAGGTGCAGGTCATCGCCACGGTGCTGACCCACGACATGGAAAACGACCCGAGCATTCCCGCCCTGATCGGCTGCTCGGCCGCGCTGACCCTGTCCGGTATTCCGTTCTTTGGCCCCGTGGGCGCTGCCCGCGTTGGCTTCAAGGACGGCGCGTTCATCCTCAACCCCACGCTTGAACAGCTCAAGGAAACCGACCTTGATCTGGTTGTGGCCGGCACCGCCGAAGGCGTGCTGATGGTGGAATCCGAAGCATCCGAACTGTCCGAAGACGTGATGCTCGATGCCGTGACCTTTGGCCACACCGCTTTCCAGCCCGTGCTGGACGCCATTATTGCGCTGGCCGAACACGCCGCCAAGGAACCGTGGGACCTGCCGAGCGAAAGCAAGGAAGAAGCCGCCCTGCGCAAACAGGTGGACAAGCTGGGCCGCAAGCTGATTGCTGACGCTTACAAGGAAAAGCAGAAGCAGACCCGCTACGAAAAGCTCAAGACCGCGCGCGACGCGATTGTGGAAAAGCTGACCGCCGCCGAGCTGGACGTGGCTGCTGCCAAGCCCATGATCAAAGACCTTGAAGCCGATGTGGTCCGCACCTCCGTGCTCAAGACTAGCAAGCGTATTGACGGGCGTGACCTTGTAACCGTGCGCCCGATTGTGCCGGAAGTGGGCGTGCTGCCCCGCGTGCATGGCTCCGCCCTGTTCACCCGTGGTGAAACACAGGCACTGGTTGTGACCACGCTGGGCACCGGGCAGGACGAGCAGGTGATTGACGCGCTGGAAGGCGAATACCGCACCAACTTCCTGCTGCACTACAACTTCCCTCCCTACTCGGTGGGTGAGTGCGGCCGCGTAGGCTCCCCCGGCCGTCGCGAAATCGGGCACGGCAAGCTGGCATGGCGCGCCCTGCACCCGCTGATGCCCAACCGCAAGGAATTCCCCTACACGGTGCGTGTTGTCTCCGAAATTACGGAAAGCAACGGCTCCTCCTCCATGGCGACCGTTTGCGGTAGCTCGCTGGCCCTGATGGATGCCGGTGTGCCCCTCAAGCGCCTGTGGCCGGTATTGCCATGGGCCTGATCAAGGAAGGCGACAAGTTTGCCGTCCTGTCCGATATTTTGGGTGATGAAGATCATCTGGGTGACATGGACTTCAAGGTCGCCGGGACAGAAGCCGGTGTGACCGCGTTGCAGATGGACATCAAGATCACCTCCATCACGCCCGAAATCATGAAGATCGCTCTGGGTCAGGCGCGCGATGGTCGTCTGCACATTCTGGGCGAAATGAGCCGTGCGCTGACCGAAAACCGCACCACCGTTGCCACCACGGCGCCGCGCATCACCACCATCAAGGTGCCGCGTGAAAAAATCCGTGACGTCATCGGTTCTGGCGGCAAGGTCATCCGCGAAATCGTGGAATACTCGGGTGCGAAGGTGGATATTGGCGACGACGGTACAATCACCATTGCCGCCACAGCCGAAGACCAGACCAAAAAGGCGCTGGAACGCATTAACGGCATTGTGGCCGAGCCCGAACTGGGCCGCATCTACGATGGTAAGGTTGTCAAAACCGCCGACTTTGGCGCGTTCGTCAACTTCCTTGGTGCGCGTGACGGTCTGGTCCACATTTCCGAGCTGGCGCAGGGCCGCGTTGGCCGCACGTCCGATGTGGTCAAGGACGGGGACGCCGTTAAGGTCAAGGTCATCGGGTTTGATGATCGCGGCAAGGTCAAGCTGTCCATGCGCGTTGTGGATCAGGCTACGGGTGCCGACATTACGGAAACCGTGGGCGAAAAACCCGCCCGCGCACCGCGCCGGGATGCCGAATAAGGCATTCCTCACACGGGGGAGGGGTCACTCCTCCCCCGTGTGGCCGGGGCAGACACGGGTCTTTTAGAAAAACGACAGGATAGTCATGAAGGCGATTAACACGCTTCGCATGGGGGGCACGGATGTCCTGCCGCTGGTAGAAGGCGGCAAGGGCGTTTCTGTTTCCACGGGTGCATCGGCCGGGGCATGGGCTGCTGCAGGGGGTGCGGGCACGATCTCCATTGTCAATGCGGACAGCTATGACGAGCAGGGTCGCCCGGTTCCGCAGGTCTACCACGGCCGCACCCGCCGGGAACGGCATGAGGAGCTTGTGGACTACGCCATTCGTGGCGGCATTGCGCAGGCCCGCATTGCGCACGAGGTCTCGGGCGGCAAGGGCCGTATCCACGCCAACATCCTGTGGGAAATGGCCGCGTCCGAGCGGGTTATTACCGGGGTGCTGGAAGGGGCCAAGGGCCTGATCCACGGGCTGACCTGTGGCGCAGGCATGCCCTACCGTCTGGCCGACATTGCGGCGCGTTTTGGCGTGCATTACTACCCTATCGTCTCCTCCGCCCGTGCGTTCAATGCACTGTGGAAGCGTTCGTACAGCAAGGCGTCCGACCTTCTGGGCGGCGTGGTGTACGAAGACCCGTGGCGTGCAGGCGGGCATAACGGCCTGTCCAACACGGAAAACCCCTTTGCGCCGGAAGACCCCTACCGCGCGTGCTGGCCCTGCGCCAGGCCATGCGTGGCTTTGGGCTGGACAATACCCCCATTATCATGGCCGGTGGCGTCTGGTGGCTGGAAGAATGGCAGGACTGGATTGACAGTGAGGAACTGGGGCCGATTGCCTTCCAGTTTGGCACCCGTCCGCTGCTGACGACCGAAAGCCCGATCCCCGATGCGTGGAAGCGCCGGTTGCTCACCCTCAAAAAGGGCGATGTGTACCTCAACCGTTTCTCCCCCACCGGCTTCTATTCCTCCGCCGTGAACAATGGCTTTTTGCACGAGCTGCGCCAGCGCACCGAGCATCAGGTCCCTTACGGTACGGAAGCAACGGAAGAGCTGAGCGTGGCCTATGGCGTAGGCCCGCGCAAGCGCGAGGTGTTCCTTAAGCCAGAAGACGTGGCGCGCGTGCAGCAGTGGGAAAGCGAAGGCTTTGTGGAGCCGTTGCGTACCCCTGATTCCACGCTTGTTTTTGTCACCCCCGACCGTGCCCGCCTGATTGTGGCTGACCAGACGGACTGCATGGGCTGCCTGTCCGAGTGCAAGTTCTCCAACTGGAGCCAGCGTGGCCCAAGCTACAGCAATGGCCACCGTGCGGACCCGCGCTCCTTCTGTATCCAGAAGACCCTTCAGGCCGCAGCCCATGCCTCCGGCCCGGATGCGGACAAAGTGATGGACGAAAACCTGATGTTTGGCGGTACCAACGCATGGCGCTTTGGCACGGACCCGTTCTATGCCAACGGCTTTGTGCCCACGACCAAGCAGCTTGTCGAACAGATTATGACCGGCAGGTAAGCGCTTTTGCCTCCAAGGCGGCCTGTGTAGCCGGTGCGGGGGATAAGTTCCAAAAAAAGGCGGCCCTCCCATATGGGGGCCGCCTTTTTTATTTTAGGGGCCGAGCTGGCCCGCTGGCAGGCCTAGCTGCGTGATGCGCGGCTCATGCGGGCAATTTTCTGGTCCGTTGTGTACTGGCTCAGGGCGTAAACCGACCAGATGGTCGCGGGGATCCACCCGATAAGCGTGACCTGCAACACAAGGCAGGTCAGCCCCGCAAAGGGGCGGCCAATGGTAAAGAACTGCAACCACGGTAAAAGCAGGGCAAGGATAAGGCGCATCGGGCGTAAACTCCATGTTATGGGCCATGATGGCCACAGCCACGCGCAAGGAGCAAGGGTGCGCAGGGGGCAGGTGGTTTTATACAAGGCAAAAAGCGGGCCAGCGCTAGGAGATTGGGGGGGTTGTGTGCTAGAAAACACCAAGCACCACGGCAACTGGTGCGCAGGTGGATTTGGCGCGGAGTGCGGGCAGCAGCCCAGCCCCCGCGCAGCATGACAGAACGGATGAACCTTGACCGAGATTTCTGACCAGACCGGATCACCGCAGCCTTCAGACCTTGTGCCCGTGACCCTTGAGGAGGAGATGCGCTCCTCCTACCTTGCGTATGCGATGTCGGTCATTGTCAGCCGTGCGTTGCCCGATGTGCGCGATGGGCTCAAACCCGTGCACAGGCGTATTCTCTACGCCATGCACGAGAGCGGCTTTACGCATGACAAGCCTTACCGCAAGTCTGCCCGTGCGGTGGGTGAGGTCATGGGTAAATACCACCCCCATGGTGACAGCTCCATTTACGAGGCCATGGTGCGTATGGCCCAGTCGTGGTCCATGCGCGTCAAGCTGATTGACGGTCAGGGTAACTTTGGCTCTGTGGACGGGGACAGCCCCGCCGCCATGCGTTATACCGAAGCGCGTCTGGCCAAGTCCTCCACCTTTCTGCTGGGTGATATTGACCGCGATACGGTCGATTTTCAGCCCAACTATGATGAGAGCGAGAGCGAACCTACGGTTCTGCCTGCGGCCTTCCCCAACCTGCTCATCAACGGTGCCACGGGTATTGCCGTGGGCATGGCCACCAACATCCCCACCCACAACCCCGGCGAGGTGGTGGACGCAACGCTGGCCCTGATTGCCAACCCGGCCATGACGATTGAAGAGCTGATGGAGATTGTCCCGGGGCCGGACTTCCCCACCGGGGGCACCATTCTGGGCCGCTCTGGCATTCGCAGCGCCTATGCCACGGGGCGTGGGTCGGTTATTATCCGCGCCAAGGCCGATATTGAGGAAATTCGTAAGGACCGCAAAGCCATTGTGGTGAGCGAGATCCCTTATCAGGTCAACAAGGCCACCTTGCAGGAGCGCATTGCCGAGCTGGTACGCTCCAAACAGGTGGAAGGCATTGCCGACATCCGTGACGAATCCGACCGCTCTGGCATGCGCGTGGTTATTGAGATCAAGCGCGATGCAACGCCCGAAGTGGTGCTGAACCAGCTTTACCGCTTTACCCAGCTCCAGACCTCCTTTGGCGTGAACATGCTGGCTCTGGATGGCGGCAAACCCCGCCTGATGGGGCTGAAGGACGTGCTGGAGGCCTTTATTGCCTTCCGCGAGGAAGTTATTCTGCGCCGCTCGCGCCATGACCTGAACAAGGCGCGTGACCGTGCCCATATTCTGGTCGGGCTGGTGATTGCGGTTGCCAATATTGATGCGGTCATCGCCCTGATCCGCGCCGCCCCCGATGCGGCCACCGCGCGCGAATCGCTTATGGCGGCACAGTGGAACGCGGCGGATGTGGAACCCCTGCTGGCCCTGATCCACGATGAGGGCAACGTGGTGGTGGACGGCAAGGTCCGCCTGACCGAGGCACAGGCACGCGGTATTCTGGAGTTGCGCCTGCAACGCCTGACCGGGCTTGAGCGCGACAAAATCCAGAATGAACTGTCCGAAGTGGCGGTGCGGATTAATGAACTGCTTGAGATCATCAGCAGCCGTCCCCGCCGCTTGGAAGTGCTGTGCGAGGAACTGAACCGCGCCCGCGCCGAGCTGGTAACTCCGCGCGTGACCGACATTACCGATTATGACGGCGATCAGGATGATGAAAGCCTGATCGAACCCGGCCAGATGGTGGTGACCATCACGCGTGATGGCTTTATCAAACGCACCCCGCTGGATGTGTTCCGTGCGCAGAACCGTGGTGGCCGTGGCCGCACCGGGGCTGGTACGCGTGGGGATGATATTGTGGTGCGCTCGTTTAATGCGCACACGCACCAGTGGGTCATGTTCTTCTCCTCCGGTGGCAAGGTGTACCGCCAGAAGGTGTGGCGTCTGCCAGAGGCAGGCCCCGCCGCCAAAGGCCGCGCGCTGGTCAACCTGCTGCCCGACCTTGGCTCGGACACCATTACCGCCGTTCTGCCCCTGCCGCAGGATGAGGAACTGTGGGAAAGCCTGCACCTTGTGTTTGGCACCGCCAGCGGCGGTGTACGGCGCAACCGGCTGAGCGACTTCCGCAATATCCGCGTCTCGGGCATGATCGCCATGAAGCTCGATGAGGGCGATAGCCTGATCGGCGTTGCCACCTGCCGCGACGGGCAGGACGTGTTCCTTGCCACCCGCAAGCGCGCTGCATCCGCTTCCAGATTACGGATGACACGGTGCGTGTGTTTGCCGGGCGCGGGTCGTCGGGTGTGCGTGGTATCCGTCTGGCCGAGGGCGACCGGGTTATCAGCCTTGCCGTGCTCAACCATGTTGAGGCCACGGTAGAGGAGCGCGCAGCCTACCTGCGTATGGCCAACGCCAAACGCCGGGCCGAAAATGCCGCCGATACCGAGGATGATGCCGACATCACCGTGGTTGATGCGGATGAGGACGAAGCTGCCGGTGGCACCGAGGCCCTGACCCCCGAGCGCTTTGCCCAGTTGCAGGCGGCGGAAGAAGTGTTGCTGATTGTGAGCGATGGCGGGTTTGGCCGCCGCTCCTCCGCCTATGATTACCGCGTAAGCGGGCGTGGCGGTCAGGGCATTACCAACATGACCTTCTCTGCCAACAAGCGCGGGACGGAAGTGGCGGCAACCCTGCCGGTGCTGCCGGGTACGGATGTCATGCTGGTGACCGATGCAGGCCGCCTGATCCGTGTGCCGGTTGATCAGGTCCGTATTATGGCGCGTCAGGCCAGCGGGGTGACACTTTTGCGCCTTAATGATGCGGAGCGCATTACCAGTGTGTTCCCGGTTATGGATGATGGGGAGGATGAAGCAGGCGAGGCAGAAGATGCCGCCCCGCAGACCCCAGATGATGGTGCCGGTTCGGCCCCATGAGCACCCCTGCCAGCACGCCCACCGCCGCACCACGGCGTGTGGGGCTGTACGCAGGCACGTTTGACCCGGTTACCGTCGGGCATCTGGACGTGATCGAGCGGGCGAGCAGGCTTGTGGACCGGCTGATTATTGGCGTGGCCCACAACCCCGGCAAAAGCCGCTTATGCCGCTGGATGAGCGGATGGAATGTGTGCGCGAGGCCCTGCCCGCCATCAAGGCGCGCACGGGGGGGGACATGACGGTGGTCTCCTTCCACTCGCTGTTGGTGGAGGCGGTGCGGGCCAATGGGGCTACGCTTATCTTCCGTGGTCTGCGCGTTCTGTCCGACTTTGACTACGAGGTGCAGATGACGGGCGTAAACCGCCGTCTGGATAGCGCGATAGAGACCGTCTTTCTCATGGCCTCGGAGCGCACGCAGTTTATTTCCTCACGGATGGTGAAGGAAATCGCCAGCTACCATGGCGATATTTCGGAGTTTGTAACACCCTATACTCAGGCGCGCCTGCTGGCCCGTCTGGCTGAACGTGCGGGCTGAACCGCATACCGGGTGTTGCCTTAACAGGAGAGTTTCTGATGTCCACAGAAGATAAAAAAGACCTGATTTACATGGATGTGCCCGCAGGCCGCGTGGTTATTCGCCTGCGCCCTGACCTGGCCCCCAAGGCCGCCGAGCGCCTGCGTACGCTGGCCGAGCAGGGTTTTTATGACAACGTGGCCTTCCACCGCGTGATCCCCGGCTTTATGGCTCAGGGTGGTGACCCCACGGGTACGGGCATGCATGGCTCCGACCTGCCGGACCTGCCTGCCGAGTTCACCAACAAGGCCAAGTTTGAACGTGGCACCATTGGCATGGCCCGTACATCTGACCCGAACAGCGCGAACAGCCAGTTCTTTATCATGTTCGAACCCTCCCCCCATCTGGATGGCCAGTACACCATTGTGGGTGAAGTGGTTGAAGGCATGGAGAACGTGGACAAGATCAAACGTGGCTCTGGCATGTCGGGCGTGGTGAACGAACCAGACCGGATTGCAAGATGGTCCCCGCGGACAAGGCAGAAGCCTGATCCCACGCAAACGGCCCGCCCTAACCCGGCGGGCCGTTTTTGTATGGTCCTGCGGGCAGCCTGCCGTGGTGGTGGGCTGCTTGGGACCATATGCGGCATAAAGGCGCGCAAAAATGCCTTTGCGTGCTTGACGTAGGGGCCTAATCCGGTTAGGAAAAGCCCCATCACGCAGGGTCATTGGCTTTGTGTGCATATATGTGTGAGCCGGTAGCTCAGTCGGTAGAGCATTCGACTTTTAATCGAATGGTCGAGGGTTCGAGTCCCTCCCGGCTCACCATTCTTTCCGATACAATTAAAATATTGAAAATTTTTTACTCGACTGCGATAAGTTGTGCGCAGGTTTTGGGATTTGTCTTCTCCTTCTTGCTCAGGACCATGAGGGATGATCTGTTGCTCCGTCGGTGGCATGTGGCGTCTGGAGCGCGTTATAATATAGCTCCTCAGCAGCATTGGAGAGTTGCGCATGGTGTGTCAGAATAACACCTGTTGCGGATGCAGCCTGCCGTGCAGATTGAGAAAATGTTGAGTTCGTGGCGACTATTGCTCCTTGAGCTCCTTGGAACTTCTGAGCTGCAAAAACCTGCTGTACAGCATCATTCCCAACAGTTCCTGTATAGAGTTTGCATTGGACAACAATGCGTATGTTACCTTTTTGGGCAATGACATCCGCGCCCTGATCTCCGCTTTTGTGCGTCGCGTGCGCATCCCATCCTGCATTTTTAAGAATAAGAGCACAGTGCTGCTCATAATCAAAAGGGTTCATGCGTATGTCAAAAACAGTAGGATTGCTAACATAGGCATCAAATTGGGTATGAACAGGAAGTGGGTCAGAGGAGACCTGTTCTACAAGATTTATTGCGAATAGACGGAGCGTCTGGCGATCTTTTTGGTTGATGACATTCGAGCTATAATGCCATCTATTCGTGTTTCTAGAAAATATCCGACTTCTTTAACCCACAAATTTGTTTTTAGCGTGCCATATATATCCTTTGTTATTTTCTGATTTCTTGATATTTGAAGATTCAGTTTTTGCCGAAATATTTCTGTTGAAACAAGAGATTTTGTTGCATCAAATGTCTTCTTTCTCTGTATTTTTCTGTAGAAAAAATTCCTCCACAAATCAAGGAAATCAGCAACAATACGGGCCATATGGAGTTGTTGTTTTGCTTATAAGGTATGGAAAAAGGGTTGAAGACTGCTCTATTGGCATCATTTATGCGGGGCGGTTGTTGTGCGGCGAGAGATGGCAGATTTTCTGCCATGGCTGCAATTTTCTCGGCATCTGCATCGGAGATAAAGCCATCTGCAATTAGGGTAGCGTTTGATTGTTGCCATTTGAGGATGGCAGAGCGCGTTCCCTCGCCATAAACTCCATCCGCTCCCTGATTTTGTTTAAGAAACCCCAGATCAATTAAATTCTGCTGAAGTGTGATGTGCTCATCTATGGGTCTGTTAGCCTCTTCCAGAGAAGAACCGCTTAATCTGGCCTTGTACTTGTCGGTCAGGTTGTCCATATGTGTTATGTAGCATGCAGGATCGGCCTTAGGGATGTTAAGGGTATTCCCAACTTCGGGCGAAGCGATACATTCTGCTAATGTGTTTTCATCGTTCAGCACCTCCTGCCTGAGTGCTTTCCAGCCATCTTTTCCTACGATTTGACGCAGGGCGTAATAAGTTTGGTCAAAAATGAGCTCATGTCTGGCTGCGTCACTATTTTCGCATAGTAATGTGGCAATACTGTCTTTTGAGTGATCGACTGTGCAGGAAAAATCGGGAAGATAGACATTCCGGGTAAAAGAGGCATACGTGGGAGAAGCGGCGGCAGCTTGTACTGTTTTGGTAGAAATAACGTGTATATCCGGCTTGTATGCAGGATTGTGAGTTGGCAGTAACCACCCTAGAAACATAGTGCCACCGACAGCCATAATGCCGATGGATGCCAGTTTATCCTGCATTTTTTTCTTTAAATAATAACGTCGGTTATATGCAGCTTTTCTGTAATCTCTGGCCCAGAAAGGCTTTGAGCTTTTTCTGCCCATAAGTGGTCTCCTTAATATAATCTTTCAAATTGGGAGGAACGATAACCGTACAAATGCGCTGAAGCGAGTCAGTAGTCCGTTATGGTGTCTGGCTCAGTAAGGGGAAGGCGTGTAAGAGATGCCGGAGGTGAGAGATTGCCCCAGTGATGTCAGACATTTTTCTAAATGTTAAACGGATTATAGTGTTCGGCTGCTAGCCGTGCATTGTATATGTCAAGAATTACAGGCTTTTGCGCAGATACAGGGCTGACAATAAATATGTATTTTTTATTAAAATCGCATTTTGTCGGCCTTATGGAAGGTATTTCCCTTGTATCCGCCTGCCTTGCCCTGCTTGGGGCACTGTATAAGCGTGATGATGTGGCCTTTTCCTTCGGGCGTAAAAGCATAAAGGCGTTTGTCCCGCTATTTATGGCGACCAGTGTCTGGACGGTGCATTACATTATCCTGTGCAGGGCCATGGGGCAGCCGTATGACGCGGTGGGCCTGTTCTACCCGCTTGGGTCTTATGGGTTTGTAGTGCTGGGTTTTTACTGCGCCCTTAAAGTGATTGATCTGGGATTTTCTTTTTCAAATTACGTGTCTGGGGCAGTGATTGGCGGCTTTATGGCGCTGGAGCACGTGGCGGACAAATACACTCTGGCGCACTCGGGGGCAGCAAAAGTGGCGCAGGAAGGGCTGAGCATGGACAGCATAGTGCTGGCCCTGTCCTTTGTACTGCTCTGGTCGTCCATTGTGGGGTATCTGACCGATTATTTTAAAAATCGTGAGATGATAACGCAGCTAAAGACAATCGCCTATACAGACACGCTGACCAGCCTGCAAAACCGTAATGCCCTGAATGAGCATTTTGCGGATATGCTGGAAAAATCAGGTAAAAACCGCCAGACCTTTGCCTGTATGATGATCGACCTGAACAAGTTCAAGGACATAAACGATACTTACGGCCACCTTGTAGGGGATGAAATGCTGGCCATGATTGGCAGTAGGCTGAAAGAAGGCTTTGAGGATAAGGAACATTTTGTAGGCCGTCTGGGCGGGGATGAGTTTATTGTGCTGGCTGCTTACCAGAACGTGGCGGAGGTGGATGCGCTGGCAGAGACCATTTACCGTCTGGTAATTGCGCCGCATTGTGTGGGGTCTGTGCCGCTCAGGGTTGGCTGCTGTATTGGTATTGCCCTTTTTCCGCATGATGGCACAACGCAAAAATCCCTTATGGGCCATGCGGATATCAGCCTGTATGAAATGAAGAAAAATAACTGCGATGGCGTCTGTTTTTACAACGGTGGCTCTGTACGCGCGGCATTTACACTGGGTGTGCCTGCGGCAATCTGAACAGATATAATGCATAGCGCAGTGCAGAAAAAATGCTGTATATGCGCGCAGTTTGTGGCATAAGGAATGTAGTGTTGCCAGTTCTGCCAGCATACGTGGGGTGGTGTTGCGGAAGATGCCAGAACAGCCACGGTTTTTCCTTCACGGTCCTGACCCTGTTGCCTGCTCCTGTTTTTGGGTGCGGGCTTTTTTGTGTTTGGGGTTTGGGCACATCTGTCGGGTAGGGGCTATGGGCCTGTGCTGCCGGGGTGGTGTGTGGTGGCGGGCATGGTGGCACTCAATCATCCACAAGGAGGTTCCAACCATGGCCAATACTGGCCAGAGCGCGCCTGTGGCGTGCACCACAACAGGCAACACGGCCAAGGTGGCTGCAATTGTTGCTTTTATTCCCTCGTTTTTTGCCGTGCTGCCACAAAACATCGGCTGGCAATCTGTGCGGGCATGGTGACCTGTGCCGCCATAACGGCTGCGGTGCCTGCACCCAGCCAGAACAGGGTGCTGGTAGTGCTCTACCAGATCGTGCGGGTGGCGGGGCTTGGGGTGCGTTATGCCGTGCCTTATATGGCGGCGCATCTGAGCAGAACTGCCCCCGCACCCGCATCCAGCCTGGACCCGACCTCTGCCCGGAGTGTTGCGGGGACTGTGCCCGAAGAAAACACCACAGCTTGAAAATGATCCTTACAGGAGCAAAAAGTATGAAAAAAGTAAAAGCTGTGCCGTGCCTTGCGGCACTGTGCCTGCTGGGGGCATGTGCGCAGACGGCGCAGGGCAAGCTGCGTCAGGCTGTGTATGACACGGCCAGTGCATACCACCTGCTGGCCAGCCCCATGCCCGATGTTATGGCGGGGCATGTGCCCGGTGTCAGCCTGAGTGCTGCGCAAAAAAGCCTTGCCCGCCAGGCCAGCCAGAGTGTGCTTAACGAGCTTGCAGCCCTTGAGCAGTCCATACAGAACAACGATACGCTGAGCCAAACAGCCGTTGCGGCCCTTCAGGCAGATTTTTCTTCTTTTTCCACCTGCTGGACCGGGCTGCGGCAGGGGAGTACCCCAAGTAGCTGCGCCACTGTGACCACGCCTGCCAGCCAGACCACCACCACATCGGCAGAGGCTGCAACGCCCGCCACGACCGGGAGCAACTGAACCATGACCGCAGCAGAAATAAGCGCCATACTGGGTGTTGTCGGCACGGTTGTGTCTCTGGCCGAAAAATATGGTCCACAGGCGTATGACACGGTAATGAGCGCCATTGAGCAGAGCAGAAGTGGCACCGGCCCGAGTGATGCTGATATTGCGGCCCTTTTTGCCAAATGTCAGGCAGATAATGTGGCTATTCAGGCCTCATGAGTGCCGATTTTGAGTGTGGCATGGTGCTGGGTGGCTACTTGTGGGCGGGGTGGGGCGTTGTGTTGGCTGTAGCACTCCGCCTGCTGGCCCAGCGGGATGGGGGCTGGCCAAACCAGCCCTGAGCATGATTGCTCCCGCCAGTGCGCCAGTGCGCCAGTGCGCCAGTGCGCCAGTGTGCGGAGAGGTGGGCGCTGCCGCCCCGATCAGTCAGGGTGGGGCGTCTGCTCCAAACGTCTGTTGTTGATGCTCACGTAATGCGCGCACGGTCTGTACGATTTCTCCAATGCTTTCCGTGCAATACCTGTTCTGGTCGCTGGCAAAATCCGCATGGGTGTAAAACGGCCATTGCAGGCTGTGGCGGGCTGCACGCAGGTGCAGGATGGCCTGCTCATACCGGGCCAGTTCTTCCGCCATGGCGGGGGGCAGGGTATCGGTGCTGAACAGGCCGCGTTGTGCGGCCTGTGTATAGGCATCACTCTGCGCGGCACGGGGGCCATGGTCGGGCATGTGTGGTTCCAAAGCTCTCTCCCTCAACAACACGCGGGCAGTATGTGCATAATAAACGCACAATGCAAGGGCGGACAACACGCATATGTGTGCGGCGCAGGGCTGCTCAGGGTGTTTCGGACGCTACTTCCATGTCCATTTACCCACAACGCGACCGTTAATACTGATCTCATCAAGTGTGAGTTCATAGGTGGAATAGCCGGGGTTAATGCTCATGATCCGCACCCGGCGGGGTTCTTCCATGCCGGGGATCAATTCCAGACGTTTGAGCACAAGGCCAAACCCGTCCCACAGCACATAGACACCGGGGGGGGAGGGAATGCGGTGGGCCGTGTCCACCAGCACCCGGTCGCCCGACTGGTAGTCCGGCTCCATACTGTCCCCCGCCACGCGGACAATGGCCAGCGTGTCTGGTGTTTCGGAAAAAGCAGCCACGTAACCGCGCGGCAGGGTCCAGTGTTCCACCGGGCGCAGCCCGTCCTGCGGGGCGCACAAAACCGGCACGCAGCCCGGCCCTGCGGAGGTAATGACATCGTATTCAGGAATGGCAATGCGGCCAGCACCCGCCTGCGGTGCGGTATCGGCTGCGGGTTGGGGCGGGGCCGGTG
>NZ_BAJU01000052.1 GCF_000613865.1 Acetobacter okinawensis JCM 25146 | reverse complement strand
CCTGCCAGCCCGGCCCGTGTGGCAGCCCCCGCCCCGAAGGCTCCCGCAGCGCCCGCGCTGTCCATGCCCACCACATCCTCCGACGCTGGATGGGAAGAATTCTAATGGCCTTTATTCCAGCGTGGCAGGGGGCGTATGCTCCCTGCCTGCACGGCTGATCAGGGGAGCGGATTTTGCCAAGTGTGACCTTACCCGAACGTCTGGATACTTCTGCGGCGTTTGCCCTGAAGAGTGCAATAAAACAGGCAGTTGACAGTGCCGGAGGGGAGCAGGTCGCTCTGGACGCCTCCGGTGTGACGTACCTTGGAGGACTGTGCTTGCAGGTTCTTCTTGCCAGCAGATGCCCCCTTGTGGCGCCATCGGAGCCAGTCGTGGAGGCCTACGCCCTGTTTGGCGTGAGTGCGTGTCTGACCGAGCCGCTGGCGCCAATCAAGGAGTAATAAGGACTATGGTGGAAAAAGTGGGCATACGCGTGCTGACGGTTGATGACTCCCGCACCATGCAGGGTATGCTGCGCAAGGCTCTGGAAGGGGCCGGGTATGACGTGATTCAGGGGGGAGACGGGGTGGAAGGGCTGGAAGTCCTTCAGGCTGCTGATCCCGTACCCAATGCGATTATCACGGACATTAACATGCCGCGCATGGATGGTTTCGAGTTTATCGAGCAGTCCGGGCACTGGAGCAGTACAAACACCTGCCCATGATCGTTCTGACAACCGAAAGTGATCCCGAGAAAAAAGCCCGCGCCCGCGCGGTCGGGGCGACGGGGTGGATTGTCAAGCCGTTCAGCACCGACAGCCTTGTGGCGGCGATCCGCCGGGTAACTGCCTGAAGGAAAGAGAACCGGAATGAGTGGTGACATGGACGATATCCTTCTGGTTTTTTTCCAGGAGTGTGAAGAGCAGCTACAGGAACTCGAGCGCGGTCTGTCCGCCCTCTCGGATGGGGAATCCGGGAAGGAGACAATCAACGCCATTTTTCGGGCCGTGCATT
Organism: Acetobacter okinawensis JCM 25146; assembly: GCF_000613865.1. Taxonomy (GTDB): domain Bacteria; phylum Pseudomonadota; class Alphaproteobacteria; order Acetobacterales; family Acetobacteraceae; genus Acetobacter; species Acetobacter okinawensis. The sequence continues at coordinate 14,147 of NZ_BAJU01000052.1, read as the reverse complement.
CGGTCAAGGGTGGGGCTGCGTCGTTCGGCCTGGAAAACCTTGTCCGCTTTGCGCATGTGTTCGAAAGCTCGCTGGATGGTCTGCGCTCCGGCCGTGTTGCCCCAACGCCAGAGATCGTCAAAACCTTTCTCAAGGCCATGGATGTTCTGAGCGATCTGGTCGCCGAGGCTCAGGGTGGAGCCACGGTTGATACCGGTCGTATAGAGGAAAGCCGGGCCGAACTTCAGGCCATTATCGGCGAAGGCAGCGGTGGTGCACAGCCACAGCAGGACGATGCGGTCCCTGCCGACTTTACACCCGTCCCCGCCGACTTTGAGCCGGTCATGGCAGACTTTGACTTCGGCGATTTTGGATTTGATGAGGAGGAAGCCCCGGCTGAGGCCTCCATTGTGGTCACGTTCAGCCCCCACACGGCCATGTATGACCGTGGATGATGCGCGCAACCTGCTGATCGGTCTGGCCGATGCGGCGGTGGCCCATGGCGGGACCAGCACGGTTACGTGCGAGACAGAGGCCCTGCCCGCACTGGCGGCCATGGAAACCGAAAAATCCTACCTGTCCTGGCGTGTGGTGCTGCCCGCCGCCGTGCCGGAGGAGAGCGTGCACGCGGTCTTCGACTGGGTGAGCGATGTGTGTGACGTGACCATCACGCGTGAGGGTGGCTCTGGCCCCAGCGGTGGAGAAAGCGCACCCGAGAGCGCGGAAGCTCCCGCAATACCCGAACCACCAGCCCCCGAGCGTCCGTCCCTGTTGAAGCCCCTCTGGAGGCTACGCCGGTTGCGGCCAGCCCGGACCCGCAAAAGCCCGAGGCCCCGCCCAGCATTGCGGACAAGATCATGGCGGAACTCCCGCCTGCTCCCACGCCTGCGGCCACAGCCCCGATTGCTGCTGGCAATGCCGCCGCCACCCGCCGCCCTGTGGAACAGGCGACCATCCGCGTGGACCTGCACCGCGTGGATGACCTGATGGATCTTGTGGGCGAACTGGTGATTGCACAGGCAGCCCTTGAATCCATTGGCCAGCGTGAAGACGGCGGCCAGCAGGAAATGAGCAAGCGCATTGCCAGCATGAAAACCCTGACGCGCGACATTCAGGACGCCGTCATGGCCGTGCGCGCCCAGCCCGTACGCAGCGTGTTTCAGCGTATGCAGCGCGTTGTGCGCGAGGCCTGCTCCATGACCAGCAAGGACGTGGTGCTGACGCTTGAGGGCGAGGACACGGAAGTGGACCGCACGCTGGTGGAAAAACTGTCAGACCCGCTGACCCACATGCTGCGTAACGCCGTGGATCACGGCATAGAAAGTGCGGAAGACCGGGTTGCGGCGGGCAAGTCCCCCACCGGGCAGATCCTGCTGTCCGCTGGCCACCGCTCGGGGCGTATTCTTATCACCATCAAGGACGATGGGGGCGGGATCAACCGTGAGCGCGTGCTGGCAACGGCCATCAAGCGCGGCATTATCGCCCCCGATGCAGTGCTGACGGATGATGAGATCAATAACTTGATCTTCGCTCCCGGCTTTTCCACCGCTGCTACCGTGTCCGATCTTTCGGGCCGTGGGGTGGGCATGGACGTGGTCAAGCAGGCCATTCAGGGCCTTGGCGGGCGCGTGACCATCAGCAGTGTGGAAGGGCAGGGCACAACCTTCTGCCTGAGCCTGCCGCTGACGCTGGCCGTACTCGATGGCATGCTGATCGTGGCGGCTGGCTCCACCATGGTGGTCCCGGTCTCCTCCGTGGTGGAAACCATGATGGTCAACCACAAGGACATTTACATGCTGCCCGATGGGGCCAATGTGGTGTCCATCCGTGGGGTGTGCATGCCGCTTATTCCGCTGGCGTCCGAGCTGGGGCTTGCGGGCTTTGGTGGAGGTGGCCTGTCCGATGAGGACGTGATCTTGGTTGTGGAGAACGAATCTGGTGCCCGCGCGGCCCTGATTGTAGAGGACATCCGCGATCAGGCGCAGGTGGTCATCAAGAGCATTGAGAAAAACTACCGGCAGATGTCCGGCGTGTCCGCGGCCACCATTCTGGGGGATGGCAGCGTCTCCCTTATTCTGGACGTGCCCGCGCTGGTTGCCAACGCTCTGGGGCGGATCGACACAAGGCCGTCGGATGTACGCACCGGGCTTGCGGCGTAATTAAACACCACATCAGACGATCTGAATTTGAGTAGGAAAATGGACATGACGGACGAAGCCGGGGCCGACGCCAAACTTGTAAAGATGATCGTGTTTGCAGTGGGTGAGCAGGAATACTGCATTCCCATCCTGAGTGTGCGCGAAATTCGCGGGTTTGAAAAAACAACAGCCCTGCCTTTTGCCCCGCACTATGTGTGTGGTGCAATCAACCTGCGCGGCATTATCCTGACCGTGATCGACCTTGCGGTGTACCTGAACGTGCAGCCGCAGGCCGACAACCCGCGCCGGGTGGTGATTATTGTGGAATCGCGCAATGGCACGGTGTGCGGCCTGCTGGTGGACCGGGTGATTGACATGGCTGATGTCAACCTGTCCGAAATTCAGGCCGTGGCGGAAGAAGATAGCAGCCTGAGCGGTCTGGTCATGATTGCGGACCGCATGATTGGTGTGCTCCGTCTTGAGGTTGTGGTAGGGCAGCTGGTGGGCGGGATGATCTCCTGATGGTCGACACGCGGTCTACTGCCGACCCGGAGTATACGGACGCCGATTTTCAGATGGTCCGGCGGATTGCCAAGCAGGAAGCGGGGATTTTTATCCCCGATTCCAAAAGTACGCTGGTATATTCGCGTGTTTCGCGCCGTGTGCGCGAAAGCGGGATGGAGAGCTTCCACGCCTATCTCAACTTCGTGCAGAGCCCCCCCGGCCGCGCGGAGATGGAAAAGCTGGTCTGTGCGCTGACAACCAACGTGACCAGCTTTTTCCGTGAGCGGCCGCATTTTGTGCATATGGAGCAGCATGTGCTGCCAGAGCTTGCTGCGCGGCTGCGCTCGGGCGGGCGCGGGCGCATCTGGTCTGCCGCATGCTCTACCGGGCCGGAGCCGTGGAGCATTGCCATGTCCGTTCTGTCGGTTCTGCCCGAGGCCGCATCTTACGACATGCGGATTCTGGCGACTGACATCAACTCCGACGTTGTGGCGCAGGCTGCAAAAGGCACGTATGTTGCCAGCGAGACCGACGGTATTTCCAGCGCGCAGAAAGCCAGTTCATGCAGGCAGACAGCCGCGGCGACCTGAGCTTTGTTGGCAGTATCCGCACGTTACCAGTCTTTAAGGTGCTCAACCTGAACGCTGACTGGCCCATGCGCGGGCAGTTCTCGGTTATTTTCTGCCGCAACGTTGTCATTTATTTTGATGAACCCACGCGGGAGCGTCTGTGGGGCCGTCTGGCCGACAAGCTGGAAAAAGGTGGGTTTCTCTACGTTGGTCATTCCGAAAAAGTGGCCAATCCCCGCCCGTGCGGTCTGGAACAGGTGGCTCCGACCATTTACCGGAAAGTGAGCTGATTGATGGCCCAGCCTGTAAGAGTTCTGATTGTTGATGATTCGCGTACAATCAGGGCGCTCATCAAACGCTCCTTTGCGCAGAACCCGGATATTGAAGTGTGCGGCGAAGCGGCAAACCCGCTTGAAGCACGCGACCTGATTATCAAGGACCAGCCCGACGTCATTACCCTTGACGTGGAAATGCCGGGGATGAACGGCCTGCAGTTCCTTGAAAAAATCATGCGGATGCGCCCGATCCCCGTTGTCATGGTGTCCAGCCTGACAGCCAAAGGGGCGGATACGGCCATTACCGCGTTGCAGATGGGCGCGTTTGACTGCTACCCCAAGCACAACGTCGCTCCGGGGGAGGACGCATTTGCGGGCCTTGGCCGGCTGGTGGTGCTGGCGGCGCGCTCACAGCCTGTCTCACGCATACAGCGGCGTACGCCTGCTGCCCCTGTTGTCCATGCGCAGACCACATGGGGCAACTCGGTGGATCTGGTGGCCATTGGCTCGTCCACAGGTGGGGTGGAAGCTCTGGAGGAGGTGCTCTCCGGTTTTCCGCAAAAAAGCCCGCCGGTGGTCATCTGCCAGCATATGCCGCCACTGTTTACGGCCAGTTTTGCCAACCGGCTCAACCAGTCCATGTCTGCTCTCTCCATTGCAGAGGCACGGGATGGGGAGGTGCTGCAACCCGGCATGGTCAGGATTGCACCCGGTGGTGACCGGCACCTTGTGGTGGACAATGGCGGTGGCAAATACATTACGCGCTTGATCAGCGGTGCGCCGGTCAGCGGGCATTGCCCATCGGTAGATGTGTTGTTCAAATCCGTTGCCAAACACGCAGGGCGCAGCGCGCTGGGCATTATCCTGACCGGTATGGGGCGCGACGGGGCAGACGGGCTGCTGGCCATGCGGCAGGCCGGAGCCTTTACAATCGCGCAGGACAAAACATCTGCGGTTGTTTATGGAATGCCACGTGTGGCGGCCGAGATTGGGGCGGCATGCCAGGTTGTGCCGTTGCGCCAGATTTCTGCCGCAGCCATGGCCATACATACACGCTGAGTAAAAAAACAGGCGGATTATAACCGCCTTGTGTAGCTGATACCGGTCTTGCATGACCGGACTTGAGAGTAGGAATAAGGGGGAGACAAATGCCTGCCGCTTCACAAATCAAGGCCCTGATCGTTGATGACCAGGCCTCTATCCGTCAGGTTCTGGCCAATAGCATGGCTGAAATCGGGTTTACGAACATTGCCCAGCGCAAGGATGGCAAGGAAGCCCTGGAATATCTGGACCAGAATCCCACGCATCTGGTCATCTCGGACTTTAACATGCCGGTTATGGATGGTCTGGCCCTGCTGCGCGCTGTGCGGAGCAACCCAAAAATCCAGAAGGTAGCTTTTATTATTCTGACCGGTGAGGCCAGCAAGGATCTGGTGCAGGAAGCGGTCAAGGCTGGTGTTAACAACTTCCTTGCCAAACCTTACACCGTAGCCAAGCTGCGCGAGGTGCTGGAAAAGGTGTTCGGGCCGATAAAGTGAGCGATCACGCCACAGTTAAAACGGTTATTCAGGGGGAAGTGGAAATTTCTGGCGATTCGTCAGTGGTTTTTGCAACACTGCTGGGGTCGTGTATTTCGGTCTGTATGTTTGACCCGATTGCGCGGGTGGGGGGTATTAACCACTTTCTGCTGCCCGATGGGGGAGTCAGTCATTCGGGCACTGCCATGCGCTTTGGTGTCAACTCCATGGAAATGCTGGTCAACGGTCTGCTCAAGGCCGGTGGGCAGCGTAGCCGTCTGGCGTGCAAGGTGTTTGGCGGCGCGGCTGTTGTGCCCAGTCTGGGCCGGATCGGGCAGGAGAACATCCGTTTTGTAACCCATTATCTGGTAGATGAGGGGATTCGCTGCGTATCCCAGAGTCTGGGCGGCACATTGGCCCGGCGCATCCGGTTCTGGCCCACCACGGGGCGGGCCCAGCAGAATCTGGTGCAGGATGTGCAGGGTATTGGCAGGCAGGAAGTCGCCTACAGCCGGCGTGAGGCTGAAGCAGAGCGGAAATGGGCCACAGAGGCCAGTTCCGAGGTCGAGCTGTTTTAAAAAAAGCCCGGCCGGAGAGGATAATTACATGGATGTCGTGCAGCCCCTGTCACAGACTGCTGCTGGAACTGAGCGTAGCGTGCAGGACGTGATGGACCACCTTGTCACGTTGCTGGATGAGACCTGCCGGGATTTTATGGGGGTACAGCGCGTGGTGGGGGAGAACATGTCGGCCGCACCTCTGAGCGATGCGGACGTGCAGGCCCTGCAAAAACTGGATTCTGCCACGCAGACAGTCGAGGCTGTGGCAACAGTTCTTAAAAATCTGGTAGCCTGCTACGCACAGCGCAGCGAACCACCGCTGGATGTTGTAGCCCTGAGCCAGGGGGTCAGGCTGAGCCATGTGATTGATGTGCTGAACAACGGAGCACAGGCCAGTCAGACCAGCCATGCGGGTGAAGTTGACCTGTTTTAAAAACGATTTTTTCCAAAACGTCTGACGTTTGTGGGAGCCACGTCAGGCTCCCACCGTTTAGAGTGTGCCAGAGCCAGCCCCCACCCGAGCATCAGAAAGACCCAGCCCGCCGTCCGCTCCGTAAACAGCGAACTGGTCGAGGCCAGCGGCCAGAACAGCATACACAGCGTAATAAACAGCATGGACGGCATAAGTGTTGTTGTGGCCAAGGCTGCACGCAACACGGTTCTGAGCCAGTAAAGAACAAGGCAGACAAACACAAACAGGCCGCTCAGGCCGCTGAGTGTGGCAATTTCCAGATAAATATTGTGGGGGTGGATATTGCAGCCCGCCGCAGGGTCTTGCCCAAGCATGAAAGGGGCAAACTGCGGCACACCATAAAAATAGGCAGGCTCGGCGCAATGCCTGCGAAAACCATCAAACCCCAACCCCAGCAGCGGGTGTGCGTGGAGCATGTTCAACGCACGGATGTAAAGCTGACCATAGGAGGAGTGGGCAAAACTGCCCATCTGCTCAACAAAATGCAGCACCAGCTTGTTATAGGCCGGGGGAGAGAGCACAGGCAGCAACGCCAGCCCTACCACCCCCGCCAGAATAGACAGGGCAACGGCAAGCCGGGTTGTTCTGACCAGAACGGCACAGATAAAAAACCCGAGAAAAACCAGCAGTGCAGGCATTCTCTGCCCGATAATGACCATGCTCAGGAGCAGAAAGGACATAAGGGCCAGTGCGACCAGTTTTTTGCCCAAGGCACGCTCTTGCACCATGCGCATGGGGTAAACCATTAAACCGGGGAACATGATAATCATAAGGGCCGGGCCTGCGCGCGGGGCAAAGAACGGGCCGGTTAATGCGCCGTCTGCCCATCTGGGATAGCCCCAGATATTGGCCCCGAACAGATACTGCTCCCAGCACTGGCTCAGCACCCATAGCCCCGCCAGTGTGACGGTGGCTCCCAGAAACTGCTGTTGTGGCCTGCTAGCAAGCAGCCATTCTTCCAGTGCCTTGGCAAAAACAAAATACCGGACAATGGCCAGGGCTGCCAATGTGCTCTGGAGGGAGCCGTCCAGTATGGAGGAGGCAACAATCAGCCCCCAGAGCAGCATGGCATAGGGGAACCACCCGCGTTGCAGGCAGGAGGCGTGTTTTTTAAAACCGCAATGCAGCAGAAAAACTATGGCAATAAAAGAGATAATGAAGTCGGCAATGGCGCGGCCGCGTAATTGGAAGAACGGCAGAAAACACAGGAGCACAAAAGCAATTTTCTGCCAGATCGCAGCCTGAAGAATGAGGATGTTTTTCAAGGTCATGCGGCAGAGCTCCAAGTGCTCTTCTTGATAAAATACTCTTTTTATAAAAGCTATTCTTAAATAGCGCTGCTTAAAACCGTGTGGGGCAGGCCTACAACCAGATGCGCCACCCAGTAGAGGTGTTGCGGTGCTAAGACCCGGTGCAACTGTATGCAGGCTGCCGGACTTGTGTGCGGGTAGTGCACCGTGGGCGCGCGGGAGCCTTGGTGCCGCGTATCCTGCGGCAAAGGCTCCCGGTGCTCAGGACGGAAGGGTCAGGAGCCTGTTGGCCAGAATACTGGCGTTAAGGGGGACAAGCCCGCCCACAATGCTGGACGAACAACTGCCGTATGTCAGGCTTAAACCGCAGGCAGCCGCAGCAATAATACCGCCAACCCTGCCTGCCTGATCCATTTTGCTGGCAACCATGGTGGTCGCGCCGCGTTGTGCAAAGGCATAGCCTATGTCGGCAGATTCCTCGGCATCCAGCCCGGCGGGCAGAACAAGGCTGAGCGTTGCGCCAATGCATTCGACCATCTGCATCATTTTGCCCATGCTTACAGGGGAGTACACGCAAATGCCCGGCAGATCGACCAGAATGGGTTGCCCCGGCTCCCTGTGCTGCACGGCATCGGCCAGAATCTCGGACGTGCTGCCTTGAATAATGGGAATATTATAGGGCTGGAGCAGGGCAGACAGCTTGGCAAAGCTACCTGCGGTGTGGTCGCACGCAATAATCAGCGGGGGCGGGCTGTCCTTGTGTTCCTCGGCAAGGATGTAGCGGGCGGCCAGCTTGGCCAGCACCAGCGTTTTGCCAGAGCCGGAGGCACCGCCAAAGGCCAGAGGCGCCTGTGTGGCATCGGGCAGGGCGCCAAAGGACAGCACATTGTCCAGACCATCAGCCAGCGTTTTGCCCGCAAGGGCGTGGATCAGCGGCTGGGGCACGGAGTGCCAGCGCAGGATGTCCTCAACCGTCAGATGGCTGACCGGCAGGGATACGCCACTGGCGGGAGCCGCATCCGTGTCCGCCACCTGATCGGGTGCGGGCACCTCCTCGGGTGTGGCGCTTCCCTGACGGCGCTCCGCAACCTGCTGGTTTGCGGTGTCGGAGGGACTATCCTGCATATTCTACTCCCATGGTGCGGTCTGCTGGCTGAGTGTCACGATATGGTCGCAACCGTCTTGATCCGGGCACGAGGTATATCTCAGCTTGTGACAGAACGGAAATGGAAGGACGGACCCGTTCGACAATAGCGTGCATGGAATCTCTTACAGGGGAGGCGACAACAATAACCGGAATTTCACCGTTGGTGGAAAGGGCGTTAAACGTATCGCGCAGCTTTCCCACAAAAACATTGAGCATGGAAGGTGGCATGGCCAGCTTGCGGTCTTCTGCCGGGCCGGTGATATGCGCCATGAAATCCGATTCCCATTTGGGGGAGAGGGTAACGATGGGAATATACCCACCCGGCCCCACCAGCGTGTTGCAGATCTGGCGCGACAGCCGCATGCGCACATGGTTGGTCAGCGGGCCAATGCCGCGCAGGCCCATGCCGCAGGCTCCTGAATGCTTTCCAGAATGGTGGGCAGGTCACGGATGGACACGCGTTCGGCCAGAAGGGCCTGCAACACGCGCTGCACGGTGCTGAGCGGCACCTGCGAGGGAATAAGGTCGTTGACCAGCTTCTGCTGTTCGCGCGGCATGTCGTCCAGCAGGGCCTGCGTGGCCACGTAGGTCAGCAGGTCGGGCAGGTTCTGGCGCACGCTCTCGCTCAGGTGGGTGACAATGACGCTGGCGGGGTCCACCACGGTGCAGTTCATGGCCATGGCTTTGGTTTTCTGGGATGGGTCTATCCATACCGCAGGCAGACCAAAGGCGGGTTCTGTCGTTTTTTCGCCCGGTATGGGTGGCACGCCGCCAGAGGGAGTCATGGCCAGCAGCTTGTGGGGTTTGACCTCGCCGGATGCGATTTCAATTTCCTTGAGCTTGATGACGTATTTTTCCGAGGCCAGATGGATGTTGTCCTGAATCCGCACAGGCGGGGTGACAAAGCCCATTTCCGTCGCCACGGAGCGGCGCAGCGCCTTGATCTGCTCGGCAAGCTGGGGTGTGTCTCCGCCGGTCAGGGGTAGCAGGCCAAAGCCCAGTTCAAGGCGGAGCAGGTCCAGCTTGAGAATGTCGGAAATGGGGGAAGCTGCGGGCTGTGGCGTAATTTCGGTTACGTCCCCATCGCTGTCAGCGGAGGGGGCGCGGCTGCGCAGCCAGGCACCCGTGCCAGCAGCCACCGCAATGACCAGAAACGGGAATGCAGGCAGGCCGGGCATAAGGGCAAACAGGGCGGACAGGGCCGCAGCCACACCCAGCGGCTTGGCGTTGCCACTGAGCTGGCGGGCCAGAATAACGTCTGCCGTGCCATCCGTGCCACCTTTGGTGACCACAATACCCGCCGCGGTGGAGACCAGCAGGGCAGGAATCTGCGAGACAAGGCCGTCACCCACGGTGAGCATGGTAAAGGTGCTTGCTGCCTCGCTTAGCGGCATGCCGTGGCGGAGCACACCAATGGTCAGCCCCCCCACGATGTTGATGGCGGTGATGATGATGCTGGCAATGGCGTCCCCACGCACAAACTTGGCTGCACCGTCCATGGAACCGTAGAAGGCACTTTCTTCTTCCAGTTCCTTGCGTTTGGCGCGGGCGGTACGTTCGTTGATCGCGCCGGAGGCCAGATCCGCGTCAATGGCCATCTGCTTGCCCGGAATGGAGTCCAGGAAGAAGCGGGCCGCCACTTCGGCAATACGCCCCGACCCTTTGGTGATGACCATAAAGTTCACCACCAGCAGGATGCAGAAGATGATCCCACCGATCACCACATCCCCACCCATAAGGAACCCACCAAAGGCGGCCACCACGTGGCCTGCGGCATAGGGGCCCTCGCTCCCGTGGCTGAGAATCAGCCGCGTGGTCGCAATTTCAAGCGACAGGCGCAAAAGCGTTGTGAGCAGCAACAGCGTGGGGAAGGAGGTAAAGTCCAGCGGGCGCTCAAGGAACAGTGCCACCATGAGCACCAGCACCGAGGAGGTAATGGAGATGGACAGCCCCATGTCCAGAATAAAGGTGGGCAACGGCAGGATAAGGATGGACAGCAAAAGCACAACGCCGACCGCCAGACCAATGTCCGTGCCGGGGAACATGGTGCGCCACGGCAGGGCCTTCCACCCGCCATTGCGCAGGGTCCCGGCTGCGTGGGTCAGCATGCGCGAGCCCGATGCCAGTCTTACGCGTGCGGCCGCAGTCCTGTCCGCCAGTTTGCCAGCAGCGACTTTTTTGACCGAGTTGCCATCGGCAGTATCCAAGAACCACGTATCCTTTTGTGTTTTTAACGGCACGGTCTATGGCGGATTCCGCGACAGTCCATCTTGCTTCAAACCCTGATAGAGTGCGCCATTAAGGCCCATGTCCGTGCTGTGCAAGTACAGTTATCATCAAGTGCAATCCAAGGCCAGAAAATGGTTCTGTCCGGGCGTGCGCAATGTGCCACGGCTGGTGCGTCCGGGTATGGTTAAGTGGGGCCGGTATGGTAAGGTCGGTCGCAACAACCACAGGGATGCAGATAAGCCGACATGAAAGCGACTTGGGAACCTGAAAAAGCCAATATGCAAAAGCTGGTGGCCCGCAAAGACGCCGTTCTGCAAAACCCCACCCCGCTCAGTGTCGGCCAGTTGTGTGAGGAACTGTGCCGGTCGGAACTGGCGGTGGAGGCAATCCGGCTGTCGCTGGAAATGGTGCGGCGCGAGCCCGACAACGTAGCCTATCTGCTGATCGCAGCTTTTGTGCTGACCAACCACGTGTTCCGCTACGACATAGCCGTGCCTCTGCTGCGCAAGGCCGCCCTGCTGGAGCCAGACAACCCCGCCATCAAGATCATGCTGGCGCAGGCCCTGATTGTGAATGATGATCTGGCCGGGGGCTCCGCCCTGTTTGCGGATATCATCAAACTTTACCCAAGCCAGCGCGTGGCGGCCACGTTGCAGATTTCGCAGACCTTTTTGCGCATGGGCTACCCCATGGAGGCGCTGAACATCCTCCTGTTTGCCGTCCGTCAGGAATCCGCACAGCCTGCGCTGTATAACGCCATTGGGTGCGCGCTCGGGTGCCTCAACCGGGCGGAGGAGGCCCTGCCGTGGTACGAGCAGGCCCGGCGCATGGCCCCCCATGATGAGGGGATTCTGCTGGGTTCCGCCATTGCTACGCTCAAGGCCGGGCATTACGGCAAGGGCTGGGCGCTGTTTGCGCAAAGGGCCAACAAGCTGACCGCAGTGACAAAGTGGTTTGCCCAGTTCCCGCAGCTCCAGCCCGGTGATGCGGTGTCGGGCAAGACCGTTGTGCTGTTTCAGGAGCAGGGGCTGGGGGATACGCTGCAGTTCATCCGCTTTGCCTCGGTTCTGGTGGAGCGTGGTGCGCGGGTTACCATTGCCGTGGGGGCTGCCCTTGTGCGCCTGATCGCCCAGTCCTACCCCGAGCTGGTGGTGCGTGACGCCATCTGCTTTGGTCTGGGCGAGACGTTTGATTATGCACTGGCCATTCCCAACCTGCCTTATGTGACCAACATGCAGACTGCGGCCGATATTCCCGGCACGGTGCCCTACCTGCGGGCGGATGCGCAGGACGTGGCGCGGTTTGCTGCGCTGCTGCCTGCGGGGCGGCCACGCATTGGCCTTGTCTGGTCGGGGGACAGGCGGATGTCCGCGCAGGATGTCATGGCCAACCAGCTCCGTTCCAGCACGCTGGCGGTCATGGGCAAGGCACTGACTCCGGTGGAGGCGACACTGGTCAGTCTTCAGTTCGGGAGCCCGCGTGAGGATATGCAGAGCTGGACAGGCCAGCCGATCTGCGACCCGATGGACCACGTAAAGGATATGGCCGACACCGCCGCCGTGATTGAAAATCTGGATCTGGTGATCTCGGTCGATACCTCGGTCCTGCATCTGGCGGGGGCTTTGGGCAAGCCCGTGTGGCTGCTCAGCCGCTGGGACGCCTGCTGGCGCTGGCTCGACAGGGGGGAAACCACGGTCTGGTACCCCAGCATGCGCATTTTCCGCCCGCAGGAGCGCTCCTTTGGCCCCGTGCTCAACCAGATGGGCGAGGCCCTGCACGCATGGGTTGCGGCATGGCGCGTTGCCCGGACAGGGGGTGAGCTGGCGGCCCCCGCACAGGACGGGCCACCAGAGCAGACGCTCTGAGTCACTGTGCGCGCGGGTAAGGATTATGGAGGACCATAGGATGGAACAGCCAGCAGATGTCCCCGCCATAAGGCTGCCTAAAGGCATGACGGTGGAAGGGCTGTGGGCGGCGCGGCAGGCGCTGATGCAGAACCCGACCCCCGACGGGCTTAAAAACCTGGCAACCCAGATTTTTGCCGTGCAGCAGTATGTGGCCGGTGAGCGGCTGGTGCTGGATGTGATTGGCGCACATCAGGACAATCTGGCCGTTTTGCTGGCGGCGGCCGATGTGCTGGCCACCTACACCATGCGCTATGACCTGATCGTGGCCATTCTGGGCAAGGTGCTGCTGGCGCTTCCGCATCTGAGCCAGCTCAAGGTCTTTTTGGCCACGGCGCTGGTCAGAAAAGGCGATGTAACGGCAGGGATGCGCATTTTTGCCGAGATCATGCAGCACCATCCCGAGCACCATCAGGATGCGTGCGAGCACCTTGTTGTGGCTCTACTGGATGCGGGCTACGCGCAGGAAGGGCTTATGGTGCTGGAATCGTGGTTCCGTGGCGGCAAGCCTGTCACCACCGCCTTGCTGAGCAATATGGGCTGCGTGCTCCAGCGTATGAACCGCTCGGAGGAGGCGCTGGTGTGGTACAGGCGGGCGCTGGAGCGTGAGCCACAGAATAGTGCAGCCTGCACAGGCTATGCTGTAGCGCTGTTCAAGGCCGGACACTTTGGGGAAGGGGCTCCCCATTACCTGCGCCGTGAAGGGCTGGCACCGGATTCGGTCAGTTGGTATCTGTCCCTGCCGCATCTGCGCAAAGGGGAGCCTTTGCAGGGCAAAAAGGTTATTTTCTATCAGGAGCAGGGGCTGGGGGATACGCTCCAGTTCATCCGGTACCTGCCATGGTGCTCGCACAGGGCGCACAGGTCACGCTTGTTGCGCCAGACACATTGCTCCGTCTGCTCCGGCTGGCTTTTCCACAGGTCAGCATTGTGGCGGAAAAGGATTTTGCGCGGCAGGACGGCTACGATGCCATTCTGCCTATTCCAGACCTGCCTTTTGTTATGGGGCTGCAAACGCGGGCCGATATTCCCGCACAGGTACCCTACCTACAGGCCCCCCCAGCTGATGTTGCCCGTATGGCGGCGTTACTGCCCGCACAGCGGCCACGCATTGGCCTTGTCTGGTCCGGGGGGCGGCGCACAAAGGCTATGGATGTGCTGACCGACCAGCGCCGCTCCACAACGGCGGAGCAGGTGCTGGGTGCGCTTACCCCGGTGGAGGCTGTTCTGGTCAACCTCCAGCTTGGTCCACGCCGGGAGGATCTTGCGGCGTGGCGTGGCCAGCCAGTGTGCGACCTTATGGACCACGCGCATGACATGGCCGACACCGCCGCCCTGATCGAAGGGCTGGATCTGGTGATCTCGGTCGATACATCGGTGGTGCATCTGGCTGGCGCACTGGGTAAGCCTGTGTGGCTGCTCAGCCGGTGGGATGGATGCTGGCGCTGGGGGGATACGGGCGAGACCTCGCATGGTACCCCACCATGCGCATTTTCCGCGCGCAGGAACGCTCCTTTGGGCCGGTGCTGGCGCAGATGGGGGCCGCCTTGCAGGCGTGGGTCGCCACATGGCAGCCGGGCAAGGGCGCGCTGGACTAGGCAAG
>NZ_BAJU01000053.1 GCF_000613865.1 Acetobacter okinawensis JCM 25146 | reverse complement strand
CTTGCCCGCCCGCCCACGCTGCGACTGCGCGGAAAACATCAGGAGATTGAAAAAAGAGCAGATCAGCTCAGACGCAATCGCCTGCCAGTTTTCCCCATGATCAGGAGCCTCTCCATGGAACTGCGCGTCGTCGATCCGAAAACCCTTCTCGACAATCCCGAAAACCCTCGCACATCGGCCCCTAATGTCGCCGCAGACAGACGCCTTGCCCATAACATCAAGGTGGTGGGTCTTCTGCAGGCGCCGCTTGTGCGCGAACTGCCGGATGGCCAGCTGATGATCGTCGCGGGCCATCGTCGCCGTCGCGCCTGTGTCCTTGCAAAAATGCGTGAAATGCACGTCATTGTCACATCCGCCGACGAAAAACTGGATGGTCTGGCGGCAGGCTCCGAAAACATCATCCGCGAGGCGATGACGCAGAGCGAACAATGGCGTTTTGTCGATAAGGCCCGCCGCGATAAATCGCATACAGACGCACAGATTGCCCGCGCGCTGATGGTTACACCTGCCTATCTGAAACGGCTGTCGCTTTTGGCGGGTCTGCACGAACCGATCCTGCATGCCATCGATATGGGCCGTGGTCCGGACTTCAATGATCTGAAGGTGATCGCCGCAGCTCCGGTGGAAGAGCAGCGCGCGGCATGGGCAGAAATGTTTGAGGATATGGTCGAGGACGATGCTGACCCGGCCGAGTATCGTCTGAATGCCGAAGACCCCGAGGACGTTGTGCCCTGGCGTGATCTTGCCCGGTTCCTGAAACAGACGCGCTATATGGCGGTGGATGCCCGCTTTGATGAGCCATGGCCAAAGCCTGTGGCGTGGTCTGGACCGAAGACCTGTTTGCCGAGGGTGGGAAGGATAACCGCTTTACCGAGGATGGTTCGGCTTATGCCGCAGCACAGGAACAGTGGCTGGCTGATTGTCTGCCCGAGGGCGGGGTCAAGCTGGAAATGGGCGAGTATGAACGGGCGGCCACCCCAGAGGGCTATCTCCGTCTGCCGCACTGGATGGAGGCTGAGGAGACTGATGTGATGGGGTACTTCCTCAATCCCAACACCCTGAAGATTGACGAAATCCCGTTGCGACCGAAGGAGGAGGAAGAACAGGAAGTTACCACATCCCCGGGCAGCATCGCGCCCGCAAGTGTTGCTGCGCCTAAAGAGCGAGCAGCCATATCCGGCACAGGTCTGACGATGCTGGGCCTAATCCGTACGCAGGCGTTGCATGCAGCACTCGACGCTGTTGTTGAGGACGTAGACCCGTGGGATCTGGTTGCTGCCCTGCTACTGGCCCTTGGCGGCCAGAATGTCTCAGTACACACCGCTGAAAATGCGCATTATGGGCAGCGTGACGCTGCTCTGGCTACTCTCTTCCCCGAAGGTGCTGATCCGTGACCCAGCATTGCTGCGGCAGGAAGCGGTTGCGGTTCTCAAGAATGTTGCAAACTGCACGACCAGCCAGCACAGCGGTAGTGGTGTAACGGCCCAGCTGATGGGACTGTTGTTCGATGCCGATGCGCAGATGCCCAACATGGCCTTTGATGACTTCCTAAAATGCTTCAGTAAGCCTGGTATCATGGAGGCTGGCAAGGCGCTGAACCTTCTGCCCCGTAACACCGGCAAGGAGATGCGCACCGCTATCATGGCGCATGTAGGGCCTGAGGGGCGCTGGGTACCAGAACAGGCAGGGTTCGAGCCGGCGATTGAAGCTTGGAAAGCGAAACTCGCACGTATGGCATGGAGATTAGAGGCTCATAAGTCTCCTGCGGGTGACGATGAGGAGGACGGCGAATTCGAGCATCTGCTTCCCACCGAAGAAGGGAGAACGGAAAGTGAGCTATACGACCTGAACGAGGCCGAGAGGATTGCGTTGGAAACCCCTGACGCAGGCGAGACCCCTGAGTCTGGGGGGGCGGAAAACGATACAGCCGACCTGAAAGCCGCCCTGCTTGAACAGGCAAGCGAAGTCCTGTCGCCGGACGATACCGATCCGGAAGCGCGGGCCGCGATTAAAGCCCATCTGGACAGCATCTTGAGGTGGTACGGATCGCCGCCTGACGGCGGTCGGTTCAAGACCAAAACCCAAAAACACAGACGAAAAGCGCGCCTGCCAGAACGGGGCCGCGCGTTCAAACGGTGGGGCTTCGCTCCCGGCGCTGCGCGCCGCGTTTGAGCGCACGGCCGCCGTCCCGGCAGGCAGCAGGTATTCAGAAAAGGAGAATGCCATGCGTCCGATTACCTTCCTGCCTCCTGCGGCCAAAAAGCCAGTTCCATCACGCTGGGCCTGTGTGGATGCTTCCGTAACGTGCCGGCGCTGCCATCACGAATGGCCCGATGGTGACCCTGCCTACCAGATGGCATGTCGCGGCTGCGGAGCGCCTGCGGGGCAGCCCTGCTGCCGCCCTGAGGGCGGGAACGAGCGTGTGTGCTTCCAGCGTGATCAGGATGCGCGCAGGGCAGGGCTGCTGATCCCCTGCGAGGGGCTGAGCTGGGATGGTCGCCACGACAAGCCCCTGACGCTCTCTCTGAGCCGTTCATCCGACGCTCGCGCGGTGCTGAGTGGTGCGCCTCCAGCCCGTCGTTTTGCTGCCTAAGCCAATGCAGGGAGGCCCGACCGCCCGCCTGCATCCAGAAAAAACAGAATAAGGAATGAAAACCATGAGCGAAATACAGACGATGCTTGAACAGATGGATCGCTACAATCGCCTCAAACGCGAAAGCCAGACTGAAGACAGAACGACCGTCATGGCGGCACTAAAAGCGTGTGGTATCACGAAAGTCGTTATCCGCTACGATGGTTATGGTGATTCCGGCGGTGTGGAAGAATGCAGGGTTGAAGGTGGGCAAGGACAGGAAAGCCTCTCGGTGCCCGTGCAGACAAAACTCGTTGACTGGTCGTCGGCAGAGACCACCAGTCACACAGCACCGTTAAGGGAGGTGCTGGAAACACTTGCCATGCAGTATGTGGCTGTTGAGCATAGTGGTTGGGAAAACAACGAAGGAGGCGCAGGGAATGTCGCCTTTGATCCGATCGCAGATACGATCACGGTGTCTCATACCGAAAACTATATTTCCCATGAAGACTTCATGCACACTTATTGAGGCAGGCAGGCGGATATGGCGCACAGTTATTTCCACGCATCCATTACAGCAAAAAAATGGGGCGGCGTTCCCGAGGATTATCAGGCAATCCATGACTGGTTTGATGGTTCGAAAGCCATTCTGGCTGACATGCGGCACAGGGCGCTGCGCCATCATGCCGAAGGTATTTTCATGGCCGAGCAGGTTTTTGGTGTCACCATCACAAATTCGGCCGGGCGCACCGTTCCGGTGCGCCTGATTGGCGAACAGCATGTTCTGGATGACCTCGGCCATATCCCGAGTTTCGCGGACTGGGCGCGGGCGATTGCACCTGCGCGATGGATGGTGCGGGGTTCGCCGCACGGAACATCCGTCCAGTCTGCGTCTCCAATAGGGGCCTTGCCCATTGCTGCGTAATTGGCTGGTGTAGCGTGTGTCTGACGACTGCTGCGCAGAAATGGACACAAATGTGCTGAGTAAAATATCAGCAAGTAAAACCCATCAAAAACAGCAAAGAGCGCCTGCCAGACCGGGACCGTGCGTTCAAACGGTGGGGCTTCGCTCCCGGCGCTGCGCGCCGCGTTTGAGCGCACGGCCGCCGTCCCGGCAGGCAGCAGACTGTCAAAAAACCATAAAGGATAAAGACATGTCTGCGACACTTGAACACACTCAGCTTGACACAATCTCGGCCGAGACGCTCGCGCAGTTTATCGGCACGACCCGGTATTACCGCTACACAATGGGTCTGATCCTGACGGATGGGGCGGCGTATCTGCCAAAAATGGCGCGGCGTGGCTGATGGACATTGTGGCGAGCGCGCGACTGGTTCCAGCCGTCAGACGTGCTGAGTTCGAGTGCTGGACGCTTAGGGTGGATCTTACCAAACACTGCGCCGAGGTTGTCTGCACGGACGGGAACGGCGAGCGCGAGGCCAACATCCTGTACCGCCAGCCTGTAGGCTATACGGATTTCCCTCTGGCAGAACTGAAACTTTACGTTGTGGCCGATAGCGATCCCGGCAAGGTCGTCATGCTCACATCCGAATACTGAGCGACGCCGCGTCAGTGCGTGCGCCAAAATGGACACAGCCACGTACTGGCTTCCGTGGTCTTTAGGTGTGCTGTGCATTGAGATCGCCACATAAAAAGAAAAACACCAAACTCAAAAGCAAAACCCGCTGCCACGTCTGGGAGGCCGCCACCAGAGACAAGCTCTGGCCCCGGCCTCCCAGACGTGGCGGACGCGGATGTGTTGAAACCAAAATATGAAAAGGAAGCCATCATGGCCCGTCTGAAACTCAGTGCGAACCGCGCCACCCGTCAACATGATGATCTGGGAACGTCCACAAGCATGGAACTGCTTGGAAGCTTTTATCCGGCTCAGGAAATTGTCGCGACCCGGCTTGATCAGATCCGCAGTGCCGTAACCGAATATGGAGCCCGTGTCGCCGCAGACCGCCCGCAGGAAAGTTTCATGATCATGATCACCGTGCCGCGTGGGCAGCGCCGCCCGGCAGGTTTTGAGGCCGCGTATCGTGACGGGTCTCTGGGGACGAATGCGTGGCTGCACGAGATGGTCAAATGCCCTGTGCCGATGCCCGACGATTACGGTGTGCGGATGTGGGGCGGACCGAATACCCCGTTCCAGCTCGCGGAGTGCGCACCGGTCTGGCCCGACGAAACCGCGGATGAGTTCACTGCCCCAGCCGCTGGTCATGTCGGCCTGTATGGGTGGCTGCGCGCGACCAATGCGCGGGTGCAGCGCCTGAGCCAGTCCACCTATACGCTCCTTGATATCGCCACGGTTGCGGGTCTGCGTGCGGCTTACGCCGAGCGCCGCCATCCGCGGAGTGTCGCACAGGACGCCTTGCGCGGGTCGCCGCTGGATCTCGCGGCCTGAGGGAGACGGGCAGGGGCTTCCTGCCCAATGCAGGGCCTAAGCGGGTGGCCCTGCAGCCTGCCCCGCTGACGCGGGGCTTTGTCCTTTTGCTTTGAGGACTACCAGTCATGCCGACACCCGACCTGCCAGTTGAGCGCCTTGCCGATGTGAGTGCCGCCCATCTCTCGCCCGAGGACCGAGCACTTCTCGATCTCTATATCGAGACAGAGGGGGCGAATGGTCTGTCCTGTCTCGTTGGTCCTTATGGGTGGCTTGTTTACGCCTCGTCCGAACTCCGGGCGGCAGTGCACGCCTCGCCTGGCCTTGCGGCCATTCTCGCGGCGGCGCGCGCACAGGGCTGTGCCTACGTCCTGTTCGACCGCGACGGCCTGCCCATTGATGGCGTTCAGACCTACGATTTCTAAGCCTGTGCTTATTCAATTCCAAAAGGCGGGACACTCCGGTGTCCCGCCTTTTTTTATGCCGTTCACGCAGCAGAAAAGAAAAACCCAATGAAACTTCACTTCGACCGCGCTCTAGTCGAGCGCCTGCTTGCCCATGCTGAAGCCGCTCAGACTCATAGTCCGACACTCGATCAGCTTTTCTCGCCCGCTTACCAGAAAGAGCGTGTCATTGGGCGGATGCCAACAGCAGACGACATTGATGACACACGTATTCCGGCAGGCCTGATGCTGGTTGGTGATCAGGGCGTGTACCTGATGTCCAACGGCAAGCCCTGCCTTCCTGACCCTGCAGGTTCGCCCAATCTTGTCGTTTACGCGCAGGAGGCCGACCCCCGAGGGCCTTCCGATGACTGGTACGACGTTAAACTGGCGTCGTTTGGCGGGGACGATGGTGCGGAGTTTCTGAGCGCCGATACGATCCGTCAGGCACTGAAAGCTACTGGTGATGGGCCTGTGTGGATTGATGTAAGCCCAACCGACATCAGGGCACCCTGTCTGTCAGTCACCAAATAAGAGATAGAAAAAACAAAGAAATAAAAACAGAAAAACAAAAACACAAAATAAAAATCGCCTCTCATAGTCCGTCACGCAGGCTAAGGGTTCGTCGCAGGCTCCCGGCGCAAGCGCCGCCCTTAACCTGCGCGCCGGCCGATGAGGTGGCTGAAAGGGTCAGAAAAAAATCCAAAAGGAGAAAACAATGTCTGATCCTATCACTTTCAAGAACCTGCGCGTGGGAACACGTTTCCGGTTTGCAGCGACACCACACGGGAAAACCTACAAGAAGGTTGGGCCGAACCAGTACCGGATGGCAAATCACCCCCATCTCTTCCGGGCAGAGAACGAGACGCTGGTGGTGGCTTTGCCTGACCTTCCCGGAATCACCTCCAGCGAGTTCCTGCCTCTGGCCCGAGCCAGTCGCGGCAAGTGTGTTTCGTCTGCAAAAGACGTTCGGAAAGGAGACGGCGCATGAAGCTCTCTCCACAGACCCGACGGGACATCAAAGATGTTCTTGGACTATTGCTCGGCACATTCAGCCTCTTCGTGGTGATATGCGGAATACTGGTTGGCCCGGACATTCTGGCCGCGATCGCGGCTGATCATCCCATCGCCATGGCGACGCATGCCTTTTTGGCTGCGCGCTGACCTGCTCTGCGGAGAAATCAGGATGTTCAGACAGTATTATGCGGGGCGCTGGTTTGCGCCCCGTAACAACCCTCTGCGTGTCGGCCCGATTGCGGTCGGTGCGCTCTACCGCCTGCCCGAATACCTCAACCACGGGCGGCCTGTGCGCTGGCAGGTGCTGGCGTTCCTCAACGGGGTGTGCGCAGCCACGCATTTCAATCCAGCCACCCGACGCTGGGAAGATCGGGTGATCTCGGGGCGTTCGGATTGCGCGTTGATCCGCCGTCTTGCCGATGGTGCGGTGCATGAGGTGGCCGTGCGGAGCCTGATCGCTGTGGACGATGAGACGCCAGACATGGGGCGACCATCTCTGCCCGATGTTGCGCGCTGGCATCGGGGCTTTCAGACCCGGCAGGCGGCCTAGACCTGACTTTGGCAGCCACGTCCCTGCCATGCGGGTGGGGACTATGCGGTTTGCCAGTTTTATTGCTTTACGGAGAAAAGATTATGGTGCGTCAGACACTCTCGAATGTGACATTTGTGGAATTTGGCCCGCGGGAGATGCATCGTTCTCACCCACTCTTGCGCATGAAACCTGTACGGCTGCTGTTGCGTGAGCAGGCGCAGCTGGAGAGCGAGGCGGGGGAGGGGCTGCTTTCGGCGTCCGACTGTGCGGCGTTGCGTCGACGGGCAGCCAGGGCTGGTCGTACGGCCCGCACACTTTTGCAGGATCTGGCCGCATGACCCCAAGCGCTCTTGTACCCAGCCGCGTCAGGCGGCATGATGCAGCTTGCCGTTTTCTGTCATGGAGAAAGACCGTGTTCCGTTTACCCCTGTGCGTATCAGGTGCTGCCCTGATCACAGGCCTCATGCTTCTGACGGCAGATCCCCTGCACGCAGCAGAGACCTGCACGCAGTTCGGCCCGGAAAGCGCTCTGCCGGTGCTTCTGAATGAAAAACTTCAGCCCCGTACAACGCTCCTGTGCAATGCGGCTTATGCCGTGCTCAATTCCGGGGAAGTGCACGAACCGCTCTGGTCGGCCGAGTATCTCGATGCGGCGGCGGTACTGGGGGGTCGTAAAATTGGCCGCACGACCAATACCTTTGTCGCCGATGATCGCCTGCCCGCAGGGGATGGGGCGACACTGGCGGACTACCGTGGCTCCGGCTTTGACCGTGGGCACATGGTGCCATCAGCTGACGCGGGCACTGAAGAGATACAGGAACAGACGTTTACGCTCTCCAATGTCGTGCCCCAGACCGCTGCCCTCAACGAAGGGATCTGGACCGGGGTGGAAATGGCCGTGCGTGCCATGGCCTTGCGTGAGGGAGGGGTCTATGTGGTGACAGGGCCGGATTTTACAGGCAGCAGCCGCGCCATCGGGCAGAATGTGCTGGTGCCAACGGCGACATGGAAAGCCATCTATGATCCGATCCGCCATGAAGCCGGGGCCTATCTGTGTCAGAACACGGATAGCCCGACCTGCCAGACGCTGAGTGTGGCCGATCTGGCTGAGCGGATCGGGATTGACCCGTTTCCCGGTGTCGGAGAGGCTGTCAAAGCGCAGGCCATGACGCTGCCTGAACCGCAGGCCAGTCCGTATGCGTCCCGCTCGCGCGAGAATCGTGACTGGGAGCGGTTGCAAAAACGCCTGGAACGCAAACTGGCGCGGGCCGGGATGAAGGCGCTCAGACACGCGCTCGAACAAGAACAGGAGTAAGCTGATGACGGCATTCAACCCGTTTGGACCTGACGCACAGGTGCAGACTATTGAGCAGATGACCGTGGAAAATGATCCTGCGCGTGTCAGCGTGTATGGGCGTCTGGACATTACACATGATCGGGCCGGACTGGATAATGCCCGTGCTCTGGCTGCTGTGCTCAATGCGGTTGTCGCCCGGCTGGAGGCGGAATCCGCGCTACCTGAGCATGCGCAGACAGCACCCAAGACCCATCCCATGTCCAACCCCTTTGCCTGAGGGGTTAAGTGGGTGTTGAGGCCCAACGATAGCCGCGTTTGATCTTGCGGCGGAGCAGACAGGCAAGGGCGTTCGCGGCAGCGCCTTCATTGGTGTGCAGATCGAGACGCAGGCGTCCTGCGGTACCGATCCTGCCCCAGCGCCGGATCAGGGCAGCACCCCCGAACAGATCATGCTGGACGCTCATTTCGTAAAAACGCCATGTGTTCCGCGCTGCATCGATGCGCGTCACGCGGGTTTCCAACGGAAAAAGCGGGATCTGTTCCATGCTATGCCCTTCATGCGGCTCACGCCCTGAGTATAGCGTGGCTGCGAAGCAAGTACCAGCAGTGGCTTCCTAAGGGGAATGCAGCGCCTCGGATGAGACCCCTAACCGTTCGGGGTCTCAGGAGGAGCTGCGGGAAGAAAGACGTCCAAAAGAGCGCCACAACGCGATGGCGTAGACTGAGCAGGATTGGATTCAGTCGGGGTTTTTCCATGTTCGTTGCGTTGCGCGGTGTTCTTTTCGCCCGATCTGCCCGTGGGCTCACCAGACGCCTTCGGCGGCCTACGGCTGGCGCGTCACACGCGCCCTCTGGTGTTGTCAGTCCCTTGTGCTGGGGACGCGGCCTTTTTGCTCAGGGGGCGAGGAGTGGGGTGGGGCGATTTTGTCTCCCGTGCAGTGGGTGGTGGTCGGGGCCTGTGTCGTGTTCTGGCTGGCGAGCCAGTGTGGGGTTGCCGGACCACAGTATTGATTGGCCTCCTGCGTGCGAAAACTTGCGGTCTCATATGGGGACTGAGTATCAAACAATATATGATGCAACAAATGTTTTAGACCGCAAGAAAAAGAATAGTAAAAACTGCAAAAAAATGGCTGTTTCCTGTTGTTTTTCCTTGGTGGGAACGGCGGTTCGTGCTATAAAAAAGGAAGTAAAGGCGCAGTATCCAGAACGAATTCTGGTTGGTGGCCATGTAAAGGGAGACCCCGTGATGTATCAACGCTTTGAACTGTCCGAACAGGATCGTCAGGCCATTGTCAACGGCGTCTCCTGTGCAACCCTGCTCGAAAACCATGACTTCCTTCTGGTGCTGGAGAAGAGCACCAAACGCTGCTTCAAATACCGCAAAGGTAACGAACACATCATTGTTAACCATGAAGGTAAGGGTTGGTGGGATCCCCAGAGCCCGCGTGGCACGCCCGATAGCAGTGGCGATGTATTCGATCTGTGCCGCCGTCTCGACCCCGCCATGAAATGGCGTGAGGTCTGCACGGCACTCGGTGCGCTGGTCGGTGTGGAGCCCAAGGGGGCGGTTTATGTCGCTCAAAAGGCCGAACGGACGGATGAGCGGAGCCCTGCCGAACGCTGGGCGCAGCGCAAGTCTCTCTACCGGGGTGGAAAAGTGTGGAACTATCTGATCCGCGAGCGCTGCCTGCCTGAAGCCATCGTGCGTGCGGCAGTGGCCAAGGGCTGCCTGCGTGACGGGTATCATGCCGCATGGTTCGCCCATACGAACGCGCAGGGTGCCGTCTGTGGTGCCGAACTGCGTGGACCTGAAACCCACATCTGCCTGGGCGGTTCAGTCAAAACCCTGTTCCGTTTCCAGCCGGGCAGTGTTCAGCCGGTGCGTCGTCTGGTGATCTGCGAGGCGGCGATCGATGCGCTGTCTTTTGCCGCGCTGGATCAGGCACGTGTGCCGGGCACACTCTACGCCTCCACTGCCGGGGGTATGGGCCCTGAGACAATTGCCGCCATCCAGACCCATCTTGCGGACATGAAAGCCCTGCCTGATGCGGTTCTGGTTGTCGCGACCGATGATGATGACGCTGGTAACGCGTTTGCCGACACACTTTACCGTCTGGCCGATGACGCGGGTGTCGCCTTCATGCGTCGCCTGCCACCCGATCGCGCCAAAGACTTCAACCAGACACTCAAAAACCGGGCGCAGGCCGCCTGAAACAGAAGTGAATACGCAATCAACAGTAGCGCTGTATCCTGCGAGGCGCGTCTGTCCCGCGTCCCTGAGCCGCCGACTACTGTAACAAGGATATCTCCATGACCAACCTTACCCCTCGCTCGCACGAGCCGAACCCCCATGATGACAGTGATCCGCTGGACTTTCTCTCCAACCTTGGTGAAGACGTGAGCGCGGCGCAGCAGGCCCTGTTCGTGCATCCTGAACTGGCAAGCTGGATGGAACGCACGCCCGGACTGGGACATGACATTCCGTGGACGATCGCCTCCTTCACGGCTGAGACGGGCAGGCGGGTTTCGGGTCTGGTGGTGGCAGGCTGCTTTACCAGCGGGAAGTGGGATCTGACGACAGACTTTGTGCTGTTCACAGGCCGTGCCCGTCACCGTGGCACCTTCCTGACGGTGAACGGTGCGAGGGTGAATGCGCGTCAGCAGGGTAGTGTGCCGGGTGTTGGCCCACGCCGTCCGGATTGCATGACGCTCCTGAAGGAACTGCAGGCGGCCAGCATGGCCTGGGCGGCCCGACCTTCGCTGCAGGCGCATTGGGCAGTGTTTGCCGCAACCCACGGTTGTAGTGTCATGCCGGATATGTTCGTAGAATTGCGTTTTCAGGATAAATGCTACCGGGGGTTGATCATCAACGGCACGCTGGATTCCACCGGGTTGTGGGACATGGAGCAGTCTGTCGAACTGCTGTTGCCCACTGGCCGAACCGTGGAACTGCTGGCCGATCAGGCTGATTCCGTGACATTCCTCACGGGAGGCGAGCACTATGACCTCAAACGCTTTGGCTGAAGACGCGCTCGCTGGCCTCACCGCCATGCAGCGTGAGGCCGCTCGTCAGGAAGGCCCGGTTGTCGTGCTCGCGGGCGCAGGTACCGGAAAAACCAAAACTCTTGTCGCCGGGGTGGTGGACAGGATCGTGCGACGCGGCATGCCAGCCCATCGCATACTGGCGGTCACCTTTACTAACAAGGCCGCCGATGAAATGCGTACACGCATTAACGCTGTGCTGGGTCTGGGGGCCGCTCCCTCGTGGATTGGCACCTTCCATGGCCATGGTCGTCGCCAGCTGCGGGCTGATCCCGAGATCGCGGTACTGCGGCCGGGCTTTGACATCTGTGATGCCGAGGACAGCCGCCGCATTGTCAAGCGTCTACTGCAACGGGCCGCCGATGATGGAGCGTGGGAGCCGGGGGATGCCGAGACGTTCCGTGCCCGTGTGCGTTCAGTTGCGCAGCGGATTGCTCTGATGAAGGACGGTATGGTTCTGCCCGATCAGGCTGAGGCCGTACTGGACAGCCAGATCGCCCGGTTTGGTGCCAGAACCGACGAGGATCTGATGGCCTGGCAGATGGCAGCAGCCTCTACCCCGCCTATCAGGCAGCGTTACGGGAAGTGAACTGCGCTGATTTTGGTGATCTGCTGCTCTGGCCGACTGTGACCATGCTGCGTGATGAGCAATACCGCCTCGACTGGTCTCGCCGCTTCGACGCCATTCTGGCCGACGAGTTTCAGGACGTGAACCGTCTGCAATATCTGTGGCTGAAACTACTGTCGCGTGATCATGGTGAGCTGTTCGCTGTGGGCGACGACGATCAGTCGATCTATTCGTGGCGCGGGGCGTCTGTCGGTTTTATCCGTGATTTCCAGAGGGAGTTCCCCTTGGGGCGGATGATCCCACTGGAGCAGAATTTCCGCTCCACAGGGCATATTCTCGCTGCCGCCAACAGCGTTGTCGCGCAGGACCGCAGCCGGTTGGGCAAGACCCTGTTCACCGAACAGGGGGAGGGAGCTCCAATCGAGATTGTCGCCTTCTCCGGTGGCCATCAGGAAGCACAGGGTCTGGCGCTCGAGATCGGACGGCGCCAGCTTGCCGGTGTCGCTCTTGAGGACATGGCCATTCTCTACCGGTTCAATTTCCTCTCACGCATGCTCGAAGAGGAATTACTTCGCGCGCATATTCCCTATGAGCTCGTCAATGATACGGCCTTCTGGCAGCGCGCGGTCGTCAAGGACATGCTGGCCCTTCTCCGTCTGGCCGATAATCCCGATGCGCTGCAGGGTGATGAAGCGTTCCGCCGTGTCATCAATCAGCCTGCCCGAGGGGTGGGGGCAAAGACACTTGCCCGGATCGAGCAGCTGGCCCGGAATGAAGCGCTCTCACTGTTTGTCGCATCCGAGAAGATTTTTGCCGACAGCCAGAGCAAGACCGCCGAACGGGTAAGGGCGTTTGTGCGCATGATCCGTGGTGAAGAACTTCGTGGCGAGATGGCGCTGGGAGCGCGCATGCGCGCGTTGGCCGAGCATTCGGGATATCTGGACATGCTGCGCGCCGGGGGGGATGACGGTGCTGCCGGGCTTGAAAACCTCGACGAACTGTTTTCGCTGGCGATGGAGTTCACCACCGTCGAGGACCTGTTCGATCATGCCGCTCTGGGTTCGGGCGCATCCACCGAGGCGGGGCGGGGGCGTATCCGCCTGATGACCATCCACGGCGCTAAAGGCCTCGAGTTCGAGCATGTCTTTCTGATGGGGTGGGAGGACACGCTGTTCCCCGGTCTGTCGCCCACCAATCTCGACGAGGAGCGTAGGCTAGCCTATGTCGCGCTGACGCGCGGGCGCAAGCGTGTGTCCATCAGCTGGTGCGCGTGGCGCAATGGCCGTTCCGCTGACGTGTCGCCCTTCGTTGGCGACATCCCGCCCGAGGCCCGGTATTCGGGGTGGCTGGGCAAGGCAACAAGCCGCGCAGAAGCGCTGGCCATCCGGGCTGCTCAGGATGAGGCGCTGGGGATCTAGCCCGCCCACGAAACAGCGTCACAACGGGTTCAGGCACACTGTCGTGCATGACACCCACCCGCCCGTCCGTAACCGCGGCAGATATGTCGCCCGGTCCGGAACACCGCCAGCTACGGGCACTGGCACATAAGGCCGGTCTTGACCTCGATGGTCATGGTAATCGTGTTGCCGGCATGGTGCAGGCCCTTGGTTATGCCTATCAGGGGCTACCTTCCACGGCACTGCTCACGCTTGGCGCGCAGCTGCACGACATTGGCAAACGCCACATCCCCATAGAGGTTCTCGATGCACCCCGGCGTCTGACGCCTGCCGAATGGGCGGTCATGCGCCTGCATACCATTCTGGGGCTGGAGATCCTGTGCCGCGCTCTGGATGAGGTGCCGCAGGATGTCGCGGACTGCGTCCTGCTTCATCACGAGCACTGGGACGGGTCTGGCTACCCGATCGGCCTGTCGGGGGCATCCATCCCCCTGCTGGCCCGGCTTGTCGCCATTGCGGACTTCATCGACGCGCTAGCTTCTCCGCGGGCCTATAAATCGGCCATGGCGCCTGAGCTTGTCCGCACCCTCGTACTCAGAGCGCGCGGGGTGAAGTTTGATCCCATCCTGACTGATCTCGCTCTGCGGATATGGCCGCAGCTACTGCGTGCGCGCGCTCAGGCGGGGCTGCCGCACGCCGTCACAACGGAAGCAGCGATACTCAAACCCTGATCCACAGACAGGAGGAGCCTCATGGCCCGAAAAAAACAGACGTTCACACCCCGTGCGTGGGACAAACTTAGTGGCGCCGAACAGGAACAGGCGCGTCGCAAGATCATCACGGCGGTGCGTGACGCTCTCAAAAGAAGCCCCCATACGGCACTTGAGCTGCGCGGCTGCGTGCCGATCGAGATGCGGGGGGCGTTTCCGGTGGTGCTGCGCGACCTGGTTCATGCGGGGGAAGTCGCCTCTCTGGGCCATAGCGTTTACGCGGCGGTACCGTGGATGCCGCAGACCAGCGCGGTGCGTGCTGATGTGGCGACTGACCTCATCATTGGTGTTCTGTCCAGCGATCGCCGCGCGGGCGCGGACGCCGCAGAACTGGCAGGTGATCTGTTTCTTCCCGTGAGTCAGATTCGTGCGGCGTTGATAGACCTTGAGGGAGCGGGGCTGATCCATGAGGCCAAGCGTCCCGGTCATTACCGTATGCTGAGCCGTCGGATGGCGACGGAAGTGCGACAGGGGGCATCTGGCCGGATTTTTGCGGATGTCCGTCATGCGTGACTGGGTAACGTTCCCCGACGGGACACGGGGCAGGCGGTCATGGGACGTCGATCCACAGAGAGCACGGGCCTGGCAGCACCGCCTCGCACACGCATGGGGAAGTGACGAGCGACCCGTCTGCGACTGTCGTCATCAGGGGCAGCCGATGGGTCTGTCCGTCCACCGCTGTCTGCGCCAGCGCGATGGCCGCCAGGTTGAGGTTTATCATCTGGCGCGCCTGCGTAATCAGGGGGCTCTGCACGGTGTCGCCTGTTCGTTTCACGAAGCCGACCCGCGTTGTGATGGCCGGGGAGGATACGCGGATGGTGTCGTCCGCGAGCGCGACGATGGCCGGATCGGGATTGCCCTGCGTCGGGGGCTGCGCTGCCTCGACGTG
>NZ_BAJU01000054.1 GCF_000613865.1 Acetobacter okinawensis JCM 25146 | reverse complement strand
TGACAGCAATAAGATCAGACAGTCGCTCGCATGCCGGAATATCACCGTCTGTATTCCACCAAAGAAGAACAGGAAATCAAAGCCACCTTACAATTGGCATCTGTATAAAAAGCGCCATCTGATCGAAAACATGTTCGCAAAGCTGAAAGACTGGCGACGGGTGGCAACACGATACGACCGCTGTGCTCATACATTCATGTCCGCAATCCAAATCGCAGCAAGCTTCATCTTCTATCTTAAAGAATGAGTCCTGAGCCTAGGTTTCTATTGTGGAGTATCGGGGTATTTAACCTTGACATGTTCAGAAATGCCGCCATCCCACACTCCGCCATGCGTCGTATCTGGCGTATCACGATGTTTGACTTTTGAGTGTTCGGCAATACCGGCGTCCCAGATACCGCCTTTTTTTGTATCCGGAGTAACCGGGTGAACCACCTTTACATGCGTAGCAATGCCAGCATCCCATGTCTCCGCGGAAGCTATTTGAATTGAATAAAAACCCAAAATAATAGCAAAAACATAGCATGTTTTTTTCATAATATCCTCCAAATTTCATATAACTGTAACAGTAGGTATTGTAAAAAATGGCCAGTTCAAGGCGTAGAAATTAAAATTTATTATATTTGTGCAGGCGTCGAACATAAAAGTATTCCGATATCAAACTTTTGATCGGGACCAAGTCTCTTGAAAAAAATTTTACAGACAGTGAGTAACCTGAGAACCTGTATGTACGCAAATGATACCAAGAATACTCTAAAAAATATGGTCTATATTTTGAGGTGCTAAAATAAAAGAATCTGTGATCCCATTTTTTGGACAGGAATTTAATCTATAGTCTACCTTCAGAGAATAGGTTTTATGAAAAAATGGGTATGCGAGGAGGTCAGATCAAGAGTTGCTCCGGAAGCAATCCTTGAGGAATTGTGGGAGGTGAAACTGGTGTCGAAACATAGTGAGTCTCAGACGATGATCGCCCATTATAACGAAAGGTGCCCATATACGGCGCTTGCTGGACGC
This sequence comes from Acetobacter okinawensis JCM 25146, assembly GCF_000613865.1. Taxonomy (GTDB): domain Bacteria; phylum Pseudomonadota; class Alphaproteobacteria; order Acetobacterales; family Acetobacteraceae; genus Acetobacter; species Acetobacter okinawensis. Next base: position 13,747 of record NZ_BAJU01000054.1, on the reverse strand, counting down.
ATGCCCGATGAACTGTCTCACTACGTACCAAGTCAACTGGCTTGGGAGCCCGTATCAGAAAAAACAACAGTGTTTTCAGAATCGTAGCATAACAACACAGAGTTATAGCTTATTCATTCCCAAAAACTTCCTGAACAGTGGAGACAATCTCTGCTATTCTGTCTAAGGGTGAGGTTGCATGTTAGAAACTATATGTGGCGCAATATTTCCAGTTGTTTTGTCAATGATGCTCGGATACCTCGCTGCTTCACTAGGAATGTTTAACCGAGATCAAGCCACCGCCTTGAATCGGATGGTGCTCAAATTTGCACTTCCTTTGGATTTGTTTGTTGGAATTTCGAAAATTGATCGTCAACAGATCCTAAATTCAGGAAGTCTGGCGGCTATCATTATTGGATGGATGATTGTCAGTTTCTTTCTAACCTACTGGTTTTCTCGTTTCGTCTTCAAGCGTTCAGTATCGCTCGCGACACTTCAAGCGCTTGCTGTTGGCAACCCCTCAGTTCCTTTTGTCGGTTCTGCCGTGCTTGGTTTTCTGTTCGGCGGAAAAAGTGCGTTAGCAGTGTCATTAGCGAGCATGACTATCAATGTTCTTCTGATTCCGATCGTTTTTTTCCTTTTGGCTAGTGATAATCCTGAAACAATGGATTCTGGTGGTGGTTGGGAGGGACATCTGAAGCAAGCTTTCAAGCAACCTGTGGTTCTGGCGCCGTTGATTGCATTTTTATTCGTTCTTTTGGGAATCCCAATTCCGAAGTTGATTGGTACATCGTTTGTCATGCTTGGAAGATCTACAGGAGGTGTAGCCATGTTTTCCGCTGGTATTCTGCTTTTCTTGATGAAACCAGTTATTAATAAGATGGTTGTAACCTCTGTTACTTTCAGGAATATATTGGCACCTTTCTGCGCATATGGTCTTGCGCTTGCAGCTCACCTCACCCCTTTTTACCTTCGAGAGGTTGTTTTAACATTTTCAATGCCGTCAGCGTCTGTTATCGTTATTCTTTCTAGCCAAATTAAAAAAGGTGAGAGAGAGGCAGCATCAACGGTTTTTCTTTCAACCCTTGTAGCTATTTTCAGTATGGGAGCCTGGATTGCTTTCACATCTGAATAAATATAAGTACAATCGTAAATAAATAATAAAATATTTACATTCCAGATCGCATAGCTTCTTCTGGCGGGATGTTTCCTATTGATGACAACATGCGTCTATTATTGAACTAGTTAACACATTTAAGCATTGCCAACTCATCAGATTCTCTATTTTCCATGGTCCCTGCTGGTAAATTAGTTCGGTTTTGCAACGACTGTGAGCGGTATTCGCGAGAGCATTATCATAGGAATCCCCAACATTTCCGACAAAAGCAACAAGGCCTAATTCAGTCACGATCCAAACGGACGGGTCACCACTATCTCCCTTTACCTATCTTTACAAAACCCAGAGCAATTCAGGTTTTATTCTTTTGTGGGAAGAGGCATATTTTAAAATCTATTCGTCATTCAGTAGATAGAGTCATGCGTACCAGTTCGGCCAAACTACGGGCATCCATTTTGGTCATAAGATTAGCCCGATAAATCTCTATTGTTCGCGGGCTGATTCCAAGATCACGAGCAATAATCTTGTTTGACTGGCCGTCGACGAGCCCACGAAGAACCTGCTGTTCCCTCGTGCTTAGAACGGCGATCTTTTGTCTAACAACTTGCGCTGGGAACCGTCCTGAAAAGTTTTTATCACCGTATTGCAGAGCAGAGGCTACTGCGTCGAGGATAGAGTGGTCGTCAAACGGTTTTTCTATGAAGTCCCGTGCTCCGGATTTCATCGCTTGCACCGCTAAAGGAACGTTCGCATGCCCAGTAATTACTATGACCGGCAAAAGTGGTCTGCTCGCATGGAGATGGCCGACTAAGTCAAGCCCGTCCATACCAGGCATCCGGACGTCAGTTATGACGCAGCCATTATTGATCTGGTCAACGATACCGAGGAACTCATCCGCTGATGCGTAAGTCTGCGCAGTGTATCCCGATGCAAGTAACAGAAAGGCGATGGACTCACGCACGGCCTCATCATCGTCGATCACATGGATGATACAATCAGGATTCATTCGTTGAACTCGTCTATCTGGGCGCAGGGCAGGGTAAAAAGAAAGCACGTTCCGCCTCCTGGTTTCGGCTGCACCCAAATGCGCCCTCCATGAGCCTCTACGATGGTGCGACAGATCGATAGGCCGACACCCATACCGTCATCCTTTGTTGTCGAGAAGGGTTCGAACAGCTTCCCTGCGATCTCAGGACTTACTCCAGCACCAGTATCTGTCACGGAGATTCGTGCCATTCCTTGGAAGGCATCAATTGCGACGATGATACGCCGCTCCCTACAAACCTCGACTGCTTCTACAGCATTACGTATTAGGTTGAGCAGAACTTGCTGGATCTGGATTTTATCAACGATTACCTGATCAACATCAGAATCTAACTCAAACGAGACGTCTATCCCGCGTTCTGCAACTCCAACCAGCGATAGCGCCACCATCTCCTCCACAAGAGCCTTTAGGCTTTGCAGTTCCAGTTCGCCTTCACCTCGTGACACGAAGTCCCGCAATGACCGTATGATCTGACCGGCCCGCAGCGCTTGTATCGCAGCTTTATCTACAGCTTCCTGCACGCGTTCGTTCTGTTCGGTCCCTGTTTGTAGGAGACGGCGGCTTCCATTGAGAAAATTTGTTATCGCCGTCAGTGGTTGATTAAGTTCGTGTGCCAGTGTTGCCGCCATTTCCCCCATGGCCGACAAACGAGAGATATGCATGACTTCAGTCTGCAACTGTCGCACACGCCGATCAGCCTCCTCGCGTTCCGAAAGATCACGAAGGAAAGCGATCATAAAGGAGCGACCTCCCGAGACTAGGCGCCCTACGGACAAATCAACGGGGATTGTCGTTTCGTCTGCCCTACGCGCGATTACTGTAGGTCCCTTCTTGTCGAGAACCGGAGGCATACCAAGCTCTGGGATTATGGCTGTTATATTCGCTCCAATGGCCTCCATCGCACTCCACCTCAGGAGTGTCATTGCTGCCCTACTGTATGATTGTACGATGCCCTGCTCGTCGAGAATAATGATTGCGTCAGGAACTGCATCGAGAATAGAGCGTAGATGGGCTTCGCGTTCGAGGATGCGTTGCGCCATCGCAGCTGTACGCTGGCGAGCGCGTAGTAGCCACTCGCCCCCGCAGGTGATCAGGACACAGAGTATCGCAAACAGGATCGTTTCAACAGTTTTCGATCGAAGGGGCACCATCATATGAAAGGAGCAGTGAACCTATTGCCGATGCGAGGATTGCTGAAGCAATACCTGACAAGAGTCCACCAGTAGCTGCGCCGACAAGCACCCCGGAAGAAGCAGTAGGAACAATGTCCTGGTGCTGCCAAGCAGTGGGGAGATCAGACACCGTGAAAGGGCACCTAGTGCGACGAGACCCAGCGCGACAAGAGAAGAAGTCATGAGGTGGCCATGGCGTACCGGTATCATAGCCTCTTTATTGGGCAGATACTGGAAATTCTTCAATGGCGTTCTCATTGCTGATGGTGAGCAGCTGATTAAGCAACTGGCAACTCCGTACTCGTACGTATAGATTTATTCATCATAACATAGCAATTGTAGCGCTATGTCGTGTCACAGATTTTTATTACCTCAAACAATGGAGAGCTTCGACCTTGCATAAGTAGTTGATCATTTCCTTCAGTGCATTGTTGCTACTGTTACGGACAAGGTATTCCATGCTTCTTATCGGCTGATTTTCGACGATATTTACAGTTAATATATATTCTCGGCTTTATTACGATGTAAAATAAAATCAATCTCAAATGATAAGTATATAATGACGCATTGCCTTGTTTAAAGGGAGCTATAAAAAAATAATTAAATAAAAACAAAATTTAAATAAAAATTAAATCTATATATTATTGTTTTTAATTATATTTAGTTTCGAATGCTAATGAATAGTGCTTGGAGAAGTAGGTGAATGACATCAATTTATACGACCTTTAAAATAAACAGGCGCGGCCTGCTTCTTGGTATGAGCGCTCTCGCCACAGCAGCTAGTTTTGTGCAGTCCAGAGGAGCGGCCGCATCAGCAGAACAAGCACATGAGCCTGATGGTGTATTGCGGTTCATGCTCGTCTCGAAACTTCTTGTTCCACACGAACTGGATCCCTTTGTCGGTCATAAAATCCACAACGCGCTCAGCGATTCCGAAGAGGGTTTTGACAATACAGTCACAGCACTTCAGGATTTCATCATGAAAAATGCCGTTGTGGATGTTGAACATCTCATGCCGGCACTGACTGATGTGGCACTGAAAAACTCAGCCTTGAAGATAATATCAGCCTGGTATTCAGGCGTAGTGCACGGCAAATCAGGTGATCGCGTTGTCGCCTTTGAAGAGGCGCTCATGTTCAAAGTTACCAACGATGTCATGACGATCCCGTCCTACGCGAAGTCAGCACCCAATGCATGGAATGCGACTGCCGTTCCCCTCCTGAACATGCCTTCGTTCTGAACTTCTCTGGAGAATTGTTCATGCCCTCCACTCTCAACAGCGATGTCGTCATTGTTGGTACTGGCGTCGTCGGCTGCCTGATCGCAGAACAGGCCCTTGATGCCGGACTTTCAGTGCTCATGCTCGAGGCAGGCCCCCGTGTCAGTCGCGATACCATCGTTGAAAACTACCGTAACCTCCCCCCCACATTGCGCAACCACTGGAACGCCCCGTATCCCCCCAAACCGTGGGCGCCGCACCTTGAAACACGGACCCCGACTGAAGCCGCATCGTATCTTGACCTGACCGGGCCAAATGCCAAAGCCTACGAGCAGGGTTACGTGCGTTACGCTGGCGGTGCCACCTGGCACTGGGCCGGTATCTGCTGGCGTATGACGCCCGATGACCTGCGACTTAAAAGCCTCTATGGCGTAGGCCGTGACTGGGCCTTTAGCTATGATGTGCTCGAGCCCTATTATGCGCGGGCAGAGCATGCGATGGGTGTCTGCGGCCCCGGTGACCCAGCCCTGCAATGGCCGCTGCGCACCGCGCGCTCTCGCCCCTACCGATGGGGCCCATTCCCTTTGGTCCGGGCGAGCAGCGGCTGACCGATGTTGCCGCAACTCTTGGCATGCAGAACCTTCCCGCCCCACAAGCACGCAACAGTGGCGTTTCATTTGATGGACGCCCCCCCTGCTGCGGAAACAATAACTGCTTTCCAGTCTGCCCGATCGCTGCAAAATATGATGCCGCAACCGCCCTACCCCGCATCGAGGCAAAAGGGGGCAGGATCATCACGAATGCTGTCGCCTATCGCGTTGAAACAAATGCCCAGAAGAAGGTCGAGGCCGTCCACTACTACGACCCGAACAGAGCCTCACATGCCGTTTCAGGCAAGATCTTTGTGCTGGCGTGCAATGGCATAGAAACGCCCAAGCTCCTCCTTTTATCCACTGATGACAAAAACCCCCGTGGTGTCGCCAATAGTTCAGATCAGGTCGGCCGCAACATGATGGATCAGCCAAAGCTGATCGCGGACATTGAAATGTCTGAACCACTCTGGACCGGCGTAGGCCCCGTTCAGAGCAGCAGTATCATGAACACAAGTCAGGGTGATTTCCGGCGGGAGTATGCCGGTGCCATGTTCCGTATGGAAAACATGGCGCGAAGCACACTCGGAGGTTTAGCTGCTCTTGAAAAAGGTCTTTACGGAAAAGCCCTCGATCAGGAAATCCGTCGTTTATCCGCCTGCACGGCCCGCCTGACCGTTGAGCACGAACCTCTGCCACTCCCCTTCAACCGTCTGACCCTGTCAGACAAAAAGGATTGGCTCGGCCTCAACCGTCCTCGCATCTATTACGATGTAGGCGACTATGTCCGGAGAAGTGCTGAAAACTATACCGTTCCCCTTCTTAAAAAACTGGCAACTGCACTCGGTGCGACAGATATCAAGATTTCACCTGAATTCTTGCACAGCGATCATATCATGGGTGGCACGATCATGGGCAATGATCCAAGCGATTCAGTCGTGGATGCAGATTGCCGAGCCCATGACCACGACAATCTTTTCCTGCCTGGTGGTGCCGCAATGACGACCGGCGGCAGCGGGAACAGCACAATCACTATGGCCGCATTGGCGCTTAAAGCTGCGGATGCAATCGTCGGGCAACTGAACCATGCTTAGAGTGACACAAACCAGACAGGCCTTCAGGCTCTCATTCCTTGCTGCTCTGGCGGGGCCCATACTCCTGTGCAGCCCCGCGTCAGCTGAAGATGGCAGTAATACAGATCCGGGTACCTACATAGCGGTCACATCAGACTGCGTCGCCTGCCATACCGCGCCAGGCGGCAAACCGTTTGCCGGTGGTCTAGCCATGAAAACGCCGCTGGGCACAATGTACTCAACCAACATCACGCCATCCAAAACATATGGTATCGGGGAGTATAGCGAAGCGGATTTCTCTCGTGCTGTCCGCAAAGGCATCCGCAAGGATGGGAGCAATCTCTACCCTGCAATGCCTTATACAGCATATTCTTACATGACAGATCAGGACATACATGACCTGTACCTGTATTTCATGAAATCCGTTCAGCCGGTCGAGAGCACTCCGCCGAAAACGGCCCTGCCTTTTCCAATGAACATCCGCAGCTCAATGATGTTCTGGAATATACTGTTTCGTAATGACACAACGTACCAGCCTGACCCATCACGCTCGGCAGAGTGGAATAGAGGGGCCTATCTCGCACAGGGCCCGGCGCATTGCGGAACCTGCCACACGCCGCGTGGCTTTCTGATGCAGGAAGAAGCCTCCAAGGCCCTTGGCGGGGGGAGCCTTGGTTCGTGGTACGCTCCCAATATCACCTCGGACAAAATCAGTGGCATAGGAAACTGGTCGCAGGATGAAATCAAGACCTACCTGAAATCAGGCCATATAGACGGTCTGGCACAGGCCGCGAGTGGTATGGGAGAAGCCGTCGAACACAGTTTCCAACACCTGACAGAGGCAGACCTGAACGCCCTGACGATATACCTTGCATCAACACAGCCAGTGCGCGACCCTGCCGATGGAAATCTTTCACGCTTCGCTCTTGGACAGCCGGTTTCCAGCGCAGGCCGTGTCAGAGGCAATCAGCCCATTCGGTCGGAAGATAATCCCGATATTTCTGGTGCTGAACTGTTTACGGGAAATTGTGCGTCCTGCCATAATTACCAGGCGCAGGGTAGTCACGACGGATATTACCCGTCATTATGGCACAACTCCGTTACAGGCGCCTCCAACCCGGACAATCTGATTGCGACCATTCTTTTTGGTGTCGACCGTCATGTTGCGGGTGCCCAAGCGTTCATGCCCGGCTTTGGAGGAAAGAAAACAGATGCCGTGCAGCTCAACGATGAAGAAATAGCCAAACTCACAAAATATGTTTTTGATACATATGGCAGGCCTCAGGTTTCTGTGTCACCAGCACAGGTCGCCACGATACGTCACGGTGGTTCAAAATCACCACTACTCGTTTTAAGCCGTATCGGCATGGCCGGGGGGGCTATTCTCATCGCACTTGGGTGTTTCTGGTTTTTGCGGACATTCCGTAAATAAAAAACGAGAAGGGAAGTAACTTTCATGGTCTTAGCAAAACATATTTCCTTGCATGTAAAATCAGTGATTGCTGTATGTGCAGTCAGTGTATTGACCGCTGCTGTGCCCACATGGGCACAGGATACAAAAGAAGCCACGTCAACATCCACAGAAACCGCCAATCTGAAAAAAAATATCGTCGGCGTATGGGGGCTTGTTTCTTACAAAGTGGAAGATAAAGAAACGGGTAAGATGATTGATGCCATGGGATCATCCCCCCGTGGGCGTGTCATTTTCACGCCTGATGGGTGGGTTGCCTTCAATCTTGAAGGCAGTGACCGACAGCCGGCAAAAACAGATGCAGACCGAGCTCATTTGATGAAAACACTCGTTGCATATATCGGCCGCTACAGAGTTGAAGGCAACCAGTGGGTGACCAGTGTGCAGACGGCGTGGGCACCAGAGTGGGTTGGTACAGAGCAAAGACGCACCATAGAAATTAATGGCGATTACGCCAATGTCATTACACCATGCGTAAAATGCCTAACTGGGACTCTGGCAAGCTGTCGCGCAGCATCATTCGATTTAAACGGATTGAATGATCTGTATCACTCCTGATCTCGAAATTTCAGCACCATGGAAATTAAACCACTCTAGGAGAGAGAAATGTTCAGCAGACAGGCAAAGATTACTGGTACAGGAAAAACGAGAAAAATCGAGACAACAGCTAGAGGCTATGATGTTTTGCGTGACCCCGCGCTCAATAAAGGCACAGCCTTTACCCAAGAGGAGCGGGATTCTCTCGAACTGAACGGGCTGCTACCACCGGTCATAACAACGGAGTTGGAACCCCAGTTAACCCGTGCTCTTTCTGCTTATCGTAAAGCACCAAGCGATCTCGATAAACACATTTACATGTGGAGGCTTCATGATAACAACGTGACGCTGTTTTATGCCTTGCTCCAGCGCCATCTCATGGAAATGCTGCCCGTTGTGTACGATCCTGTCGTTGGGCAGGCCATAGAGCAGTATAGTGAAGTCATAACCCGCCCTCGCGGTGTTTTTCTCAGCATTAACGAGCCTGAGAAAATTGAAGAAAAACTTGCGGCGTTCGGTGCCAGCGCCGACGACATTGACCTTCTGGTTGCCAGTGATGCTGAAGAAATTCTTGGCATTGGCGACTGGGGGGCCAACGGAATTGATATCTCCATCGGCAAACTAGCCGTCTATACAGCCGCTGCAGGCGTTGACCCACATCGCGTCATTCCGGTTGTTCTGGATGTTGGAACAAATAATGAAAAACTTCTCAACGATCCACTCTATATCGGATCTCGACATAGCCGCGCTGTCGGCAAGGTTTATGACGATTTTATCGACGCTTATGTGGCTGCAGCCAAAAAACTCTTCCCTAAAGCCATGCTGCACTGGGAAGACTTCGGCTCAACAAATGCCCGCCGTATTTTAAGCCGTTTCCGTGACAAGGTTCCCACCTTTAACGACGATATGCAGGGAACCGGCGCCATTGTGCTGGGGGCGTTGCTCAATGCAGTCCAACGCAGCAATACCCTCTGGTCCGATCAGCGTGTGGTTATTTTAGGAGCCGGCACGGCCGGTGTGGGCATTGCCGATCAAATTCGTGACCAGATGATGCGGCATGGCCTTTCACGGGACGAAGCGACCCGTCGCATCTGGCTTGTAGATCTGCCCGGTCTGTTAACCGACGACATGCAGCATGGACTTCTTGATTTTCAGATCAGCTATGCCAGACCCTCTTCTGAAGTGCAGTCATGGACTCGTGCCTCAGTTGATACTCTGGCTGCAACCGAAACCAGATGGCCGGCAATGGCTGCGTTACGGCGAGAAAGAGCACAGAGTGACGGTACCATCGAATTGGCTGAAGTCGTCAAAAATGTGCGCCCGACCATTCTGATCGGCACGTCGACCACTCCTCACCTCTTTACCGAAGAACTGGTGAAGGACATGGCCGCGCATGTCGAGCGCCCGATTATTCTTCCACTATCCAACCCGACAAACCTGCACGAAGCTACGCCTACCCAACTTATTGAATGGACAGAAGGACGAGTGCTCGTCGCAACGGGCGCACCGTTTGACAATGTTGTCTATCAGGGAGTTTCTTATATTATAGGGCAAGCAAATAACGCGGCCCTGTATCCTGGCCTTGGCTTCGGAACAATCGTATCCCGGGCGCGCAAGGTGTCTGACGAGATGATTTTTGCTGCGGCACAGGCGGTCGCCAGTCAGGCAGTTGATACTACACCCGGTGCGGCCCTATTGCCGTCCAATGCAGACCTTCGTGCGACATCTAGTGTCGTTGCGATTGCGGTCGCCCGTAAAGCACAAGAACAAGGTCTTGCTCAAACTAAAGTAGCCGATGTGGTCGAATTGGTAAATGAATATCAATGGTGGCCGGTATATGAAACAGTGACAGCAATCTGATAGGGATCATTGTCAAATCGTAACACTTAGGGAATGATTTTACCATTCTTGCTTCAAACCCCAGGTGGAGGGTTCGATGAACCGTTTATTGATTTCCCTTTTGCCTGATTTCAGTTTTTTAGCGTGTAGATTGCCAATTCCTAGACGTGATTTTTACTCTGTGTTTTGTGCAGAGAGAGGGTTTTATGTCCTGAATTGTTGCGCAGCGGCGATACTCGTGGTGCTGGCGTGCAAAGGTGTGGCGCTTCTGGGGACTGTCGGCCATGACGAACTGGACAAGATTGGCCGACAGCGGGGATCGTGTACCGGTCTCCTACCACCCGATCGATCCCATGCCCGGGTCCCAGCTCCCCCAGGCGGGATTCCAGCCATACCAGCCGCCGCCCATCCCGGGACCCCAGGTGCCCCAGTTCCACTGGGCGTCCTGATAGTCCATGGCCGTTTCCTGCTGCTCGTCGGCCAGGGCCTTGGCCTGTCGGTATTGCTGGTACTGGGCATACGCGGTCTGGTCGCCAACATAGAGGCAGTCGCACACGGTCGGGTCAGAATAGACGTAGAACGCCTGGCCGCCCGTGACCCGCCGTACGAAATGATGGGCCGGCAACCGGCTTAGCATCTGCTGCCGGGCCGGTGTATCAGCCAGCTTAAACGCGAAGCCCGCCGCAGCGAGATGGTCTTCCTTCTGGGCTATCATGGTCGGGCTCTGGCAGGATGCCAGCAGTGAGAGCGACGTCAGAGCGCCCCAGCCGAAAATTTTGGTCCCGTATTGTGTCGGCATGTCGTTCTCCTCCTCTGATGTTTTGCAATGTTCTGGCACATTCGAACACTAGGTGTTCTCGCGCGCAAGGGGCGCTGGCCGTCTATCATGACTGACTTTTGCCGACGTACCTAAGTGTCGAGTGTGTGTTCATATGGCCGTAATGAGGCCGGTGAGAACGAAATTTATCGTGATCGATGCGCCCTGAATGCTCCCGACCTGCATCTGGTCGACCTTGCCGTTCGGGGTAACGGCAGCCAAGCGTCGGGAATGGTGGGAGGCTAGACCAGAGAACCGATGAGCGGCGTCTGCTCAGCCATGCGATAGGACGTGGGAAAGCACGTGGCGGTGTGTTCATGGCTGAAAACTACGGCACCCATGAGTTTAATCGTGGATATTTACCTTCAGCAGTCTGGGCTTTTGCAATATCGATGTAAAAAAGCCTATGGTATAGGGTTTAAAGCGCTGTCGTTTTGGCTTGTCTCCCTCCATGTTCAGAAGCCGTAAGATCTCGTGACGCTGAAAGCCGCGATGCAGGGCCGAGGCTGCCAGATGAGGTATGCTAGCCTGCAGGGCATAAAGGCAGTCATCCAGAGGCAGTAAAGTATGTCGACGGAAAGCGACTGCCATAGCTTCTTCGGTTTCTGTCAGGCGCGTTGATCATGGCTTTTTAGGGCCAGTTTCTGATCTTTGATAGTCAGGTGCTAGCGCCATTATGCAACTATTTTCGGGTTGATTCCAAACGCCTCGCTCAGCGCCGTGAGCGAAGTCTGCGATCGCTGTATTGCTGCTCGCACAGCGTGTGTGGTGGTGACGCTCCCATGACGTACCTGCACTATAATGCTCCCTTCCACTCATCGGAAAATATCACACAATCAAACCACGGGACTAAACATTAAATTAGAATATCTTCCACAATGGATTATCCGGGTTGGCCAGCAGTTTGATGGTCAGGGCAAGGGACATAACGACCAGTAAGGGGCGGATGCCTTTGCCTCCAAAACGCATGGCGAGCCACGCTCCAACCTGATTACCCAGAACGTTGGCCGCCGCCATGCCAAAGCCGAGTAGCCATAAAACCTTGCCCCCGGCGATCATGGCGGTCAGCCCGGCAAGGTTGGTCAGAAGGTTGAGGAATTTGGTATTGGCAATAGCGCGTACCAGACCAAGGCCGGCAAAGGCAACCAGGACGGTTGTCAGGAATGAGCCAGCGCCGGGGCCAAAAAAGCCGTCATAAAACCCTACGGCTGTAATGCAGGCCGTAATACCCCAGCGGTTCAGACGTGCCTGACGGTCTACCGCACTCATGGGCGGTGCAAGCAGAAAATAGATGGCCATGGCTATGAGAAGCAGTGGTACAATGGCGGACAAAAACACAGGGTTGATGAACTGAACGGCTGTGGCACCCGTCAGAGAGCCGAGAAAAGCGCCTACTGCCGGTAGGGCAAACTGAGAGATATCAACATGCCCGGCTTTGAGAAAAGTCAGGAACGCCGAGAACGTTCCGATACTGCTCTGAAGTTTGTTGGTTGCCAGAGCCGAGACAGGAGGGATACCGGCTGCCATCAGGGCGGGAATGGTGAGCAGTCCCCCACCGCCTGCCAGAGCATCTATACAACCTGCAACAAAGGCGGTCGTGATCAGGAAGAAAATAGTTTCCAGAGTAAAATGCATAAGGGACTAAAACCTGATCTGAAATGTCGTAGGGAAAGGGGAATCTCTTAGGCGCGGGGCGAGAAGCGATCCCATGCGGTAATTTCACGGGTGAGCAGGGCGACCTCACGAAGATAGATTTCTGTTTTCAGGAAATGCTGTTCGTCTTCTTTTTGCGCCTGAGACACTTCAGTAAACCACGCTTTGGGGCGGCCATCAGTGCCGTCATTCCAGCGATAGCCACGGGCCTTGAGTGTATCTTTAAGGTCAAAGGGGGCATTCTCCGCCCAGATCTGCCAGCGGGGTTGCCGCGCTTCGTGAAGCAGGGCGGAGAGGGCTGGGGTCTGTGTTTTAGGCAAACGTGTGCTGAGTAAGGTAACACCAGCCAGACAATCATCAGCAGCCCGGTGTCCATCAAAAAACCACCCGGCCTGCATGACGAGATAACCAAGCTGCGCCCTTCATAGCCTTCTGCCTGCCAGGGCACATCTTCCATGGAACAGGCCCAGGGCAGTGTTGAAAACCCCTCCCAGAAGCGTTCGGCAAACAGCCTGTCAAAGCGGGCGTTATGGGCGACGATGAGGGCTGCCTGGGCCGCGAACTGGGCGACCTCTTCAGGGACGATGGTTTTTCTGGCAACCATCTCCTGTGTGATCCCAGTTAGGGTGGTAATTTCGGGAGGGATGGGCTTGGAAGGCTCTCTCAGACGATTGAAGGCCGGTAAGGTGCCGAGAATGCGCCCATCCAGCGTATAGACAAAGGGCACCATTCCGAATTCGATGATTTCATGACAGGCCGGGTCGAGGCCGGTGGTTTCAAGATCCAGAAAAAGGCCCACACGGGTCTGGTCACGCGGCACCAGCGTCTCAAGCGGAAGGGGCGTGATACGACGTAAAACCCGGTAAGCACCCGTGGCTTCCAAGGTGCGCGCCTGATCTTCCAGAAGCGCGTATTTCACAAAAACTCTCCCCTAAAGCCTCATGTTATAAACGGGAGACAATCTGTTCCAGCTTGTGACAGACTTTGCATGCATCATCAACAGCATGGTTGTTCTGATAAATCTGACGGATATGCATCTTTGGCTCTCTATCTTGCCAAGAACGTGCGCAGACCAAAAAAAATATTTCGCTAATGCTGCCTAATGGCATTCCTCAACCGTGCAAACTATCTCTTGACCTCTAAGTATGCCACTAACTTCGCGACAGGCAAAAATGTATCGACCATCTTTTAGAAGACCAGTGACAGGATTACAGAAATCCATCGCATAACGAATT
>NZ_BAJU01000055.1 GCF_000613865.1 Acetobacter okinawensis JCM 25146 | reverse complement strand
GGCGCTCAAACGGGTCATTATCGCGACGACGTGACTCCGGTTTGCGGCTTCGTTGCTCAGTGGAAATTGCGCGATCTGACGACTAGGCGTTCACTGCCAGAGTCTATGTCGGCTGTGGTGTCTGCGGAGGATCGGTTCCCGACATCCGCCAGCAATTCCGATAGGTCCCTGATCTCCTGCGCCACCAGATGCACGACCTCGCCCTCCTTCTGCAGCATGCCTTTTACGGCCAGCATCTGTCCGCCCAATACTATCCGTCGGTTCGCATCGAATAGATCCGGCCAGATGATGACGTTCATGTTGGCCGTCTCATCCTCCAGCGTTAGGAATACTACGCCTTCCGCCGATCCTGGTCGATGCCGGACCAGCACCAGTCCCGCTACGGTGAGACGCTTCCCGTCCTTGGCGTTCAGGGCCTGTCGGCAGGGTAGGATGCCCTGTTCTTGTAAATCCTTTCGCAGAAAAGTTAGGGGATGATCCCGCAGGCTCAAGCCAAGCCGGTTGTAATCCCGCACCACCTCTGCCCCATTTCTCGTTCCTGCGCGGGGCGTCTTCTCCGATCGAACTGTTTGCGCAGGCAAAGGCTCTTGGCATTGAGGCACTGGGCATCTGTGACCGCAATTCCCTAGCTGGGATGGTGCAGGCCCATGTCGCGGCAAAAGAGGTCGGGCTCCGACTTGTCGTGGGCTGCCGTCTCGATCTGGCCGATTTCCCGCCCGTGCTGGTCTACCCGATGGACCGGGCCGCCTATGGCCGTCTCTGTCGCCTGCTCAGCCTCGGCAAAGCGCGAGCCGGAAAAGGCAAATGTCACCTTCTCTGGGAGGATCTCGTCGCCTGGGGTGAAGGCCAGATCGTCGTCCTGATCCCCGACACTGCGGATGACGCCTGCGCCCTGCATCTGCGCAAGCTGAAAGACGCCTTTGCCGATCGGGCCTATATGGCGCTCACCCTGCTGCGCCGTCCCAATGACCAGATGCGGCTTCATGAACTGGCGAACCTGGCGCATCAGGCACGGGTGCCAACCGTTGTAACCAATGACGTGCTGTTCCACACCCATGACCGGCGCATCCTGCAGGATGTCGTGACCTGCATCCGGCACAACACGACCATTGATGAGGCAGGCTTTGTCCGCGAACGTCATGCCGACCGCTATCTCAAACCACCACAGGAGATGGGTCGACTGTTCGTGCGTTACCCCGAAGCGGTTGCCCGCACCATGGATATCGTGGAGCGCTGCCGTTTCTCGCTCGATGATCTGGCCTACCAGTATCCCGATGAAGTCTCCGTGCCCAGCCAGACGCCCCAGCAGGCGCTGGAGGCGCTGACATGGGAGGCCGCAGTACGCACCTACCCCGAGGGGATTCCGGACGAGGTTCGCAAAAGCCTGAACCATGAACTCGACCTGATCGGGCGGATGAACTACGCACCCTATTTCCTGACGGTGAACAGTATCGTCCGCTATGCCCGTTCCCAGGACATTCTTTGTCAGGGTCGTGGATCAGCCGCTAATTCCGCTGTCTGCTATGTGCTCGGCATCACGGCCATTGATCCGGCCCGCAACTCGTTGCTGTTCGAACGCTTTGTCTCCGAGGAACGGGGCGAACCGCCGGATATCGATGTGGATTTTGAACACGCACGCCGTGAGCAGGTCATCCAGTGGGTCTATGAGCATTACGGGCGTGACCGGGCAGCCCTGACGGCCGTGGTGATCCGCTATCGCGCCAAGGGGGCCTTGCGGGATGTCGGCAAGGTGATGGGATTGCCGGAAGATCTGATCCGCACACTCTCGGGCCAGATCCACGGCTGGGGCCGCAAGCTGGACGATGATGCCCTGACTGACAGCGGTATTGATCTGTCCGACCGGCGCATCCGTCTGACCCTTGATCTGGCCCGCTGCCTGATTGGCATGCCCCGCCACCTGTCACAGCATCCCGGTGGTTTTGTGTTGACGCATGACCGTCTGGATGAACTGGTGTCCATTGAACCGGCCTCCATGGAGGCCCGCCAGATCATCGAGTGGGACAAGGATGATATCGACGTCCTGAAATTCATGAAGGTCGATATTCTGGCTCTTGGCATGCTAACCTGCATGAAAAAAGGGCTCGACCTGCTGGCGGACCACAAGGGCCAGCACTTCACGCTTCAGAGCATTCCGGCCGAGGATCCGCGCACCTACGCCATGATCCGCAAGGCCGACACCATCGGTGTGTTCCAGATCGAGAGCCGGGCGCAGATGTCCATGCTGCCACGGCTCAAACCGCGCGTCTTTTATGACCTCGTCATTGAAGTAGCGATCGTAAGGCCCGGCCCCATACAGGGGGACATGGTGCATCCGTATCTGCGTCGCCGCGAGGGCCTTGAGCGCGAAGATTATCCGACACCAGAACTGGAAGCGGTTCTAAGTAAAACGCTAGGCATCCCGCTGTTTCAGGAACAGGCGATGCAGGTCGCCATGATCTGTGCGGGGTCTACCGCCGCCGAGGCCGATCAGTTGCGCCGGGCCATGGCGACCTTCAAAATACCGGCACCGTCTCGCAGTTTCAAAGACGTCTGATTGACGGTATGCGTGCCAACGGCTATCCGGAAGAATTTGCAGAACGGATTTATCAGCAGCTCGAAGGTTTTGGCTCCTACGGATTTCCCGAGAGCCACGCGGCCAGTTTCGCCATTCTGGCCTATTCGTCATCGTGGATGAAATGCACCCATCCGGACGTGTTTCTGGCATCACTCCTGAATTCCCAGCCGATGGGGTTCTATGCCCCGGCACAACTGGTCCGCGATGCGCGGGAACATGGCGTGGAAATCCGGCCAGTTTGTGTGAACGCATCACGCTGGGACAGCACACTGGAAGGACCGGAAAGGCCGGATGGGATGTTCGCCGTGCGGCTGGGCATGAGTCTGGTGAAAGGGCTGGCCAACGACGATGCCGCCCGCATTGTTGCCGCACGGGCCTCACGCCCGTTTACGTCGATCGATGATCTGTGGCGTCGGGCGGGTGTCAAAGCGGCAGCTCTCACCCATCTGGCCGAGGCGGACGCGTTCCGCCCTTCGCTCGGACTGGTACGGCGCGAGGCGCTATGGGCGATCAAAGCTCTGCGCGATGAACCGCTGCCCCTGTTTGCGGCAGCGCAGGTCACGCGGGAAGCGGAGGAACCGGATGTGTTGCTCCAACCATGCGGGATAGGTCGTCACCTGCAATTCGGCATAACGTGGTGCCAAGGGGCTCATCCGAAAATCCCGTGCAGAAACCAGCCCTGCGAGCCGGTCTCGCCATGCTCACCGTCACCAGCACGGTAAAGCCAGAAGCGTTCTCCGCTGGTGTCCTCCACCCGGAAGTAATCTCGGGCGATGGTCAGTTCCGCGTCATTCTTCCACCATTCGCCGAACACGCGTTCCGGAACAACCGACGTACCTCGCCCGTCTGGATTGCTGACGAGCGTTACTGGGAGATACCCAAGTCCTGGTTCAATGACTTCGTGGAACGAGCCCTCACGACCTTCGGTGTAGTCTACGTAGTCCAGCCTTGCCGCGAGCAGGAGAAGTGTTCCCCAGCCTGTCTCAACGCTGTTGGACACGAGTGTCAATGCTCCTGCATGGGGCGCAACCACGGATCCGGCAACGACCGGAGTTGGTTCGAGATTTCCGAGACATTTGCCACGCGATGGGGTAGCCAGATGCTTGCCTGCCGCCTCATGAGGACGCTAGGGGAAAGCAAATGACTGTCGATCGGCGCACAGCAAAGACAGAGCTACCCGGTAAATTAGGGGAACGGAATGAGACTATGTCTGACGGAGGACAGGATCCCAGACCCGCCTCGCAGACACCATCCGATGCCGAACTTGACGGTGTGGTCACCAACCTGCAGCGCTCGATACAGGAGTGGGCGACACGTCACGAATTGTGGTTCGACTGTGGCTTCCAGTCCTACGCTTATCGGGTCCAAGGAGAACCCGAGGAGACCCCCGTCGTCACGATCCTACACTTCGATGGGGACCTCGGACACGCGCTCGATGGTGACTTTCATGGTCTCGACATGGAGTTCTGCGAACTGCTTGAACATCAGGGGTTCTGGCATGAGAGGATTGATAGCTTCAGCGCTCACATATATCCCGAGGACAATAGCCGGTTGTTCCAGCCGTTCCTCAATCGAGAGAACTGGCAGTGGGTGTGCGGACTGATCCAACAGGACATCGCGGACGTCTATGAGGATCTGTATTTACACTTCGCGAAACGCCCGGAGGACCTTCACCGTCTGAGCTGGCGGGAATTCGAGACGCTGCTTTTCCGAATTTTCCAGTCTCAAGGGTTTACATGCGAACTGGGCCCCGGCTCGAACGATGGCGGCGTCGACGTCCGCCTACTGCAGCGGGATCCATTGGGCGACATACTGACATTGGTCCAAGCCAAGCGCTATGCGCCCAAAAATAAGATCAATATGTCTGCGGTCGCAGCGCTCCATGGTGTTGCCGATGTCGAAGCGGCTCAGAAGAGTATTTTTGTCACTACCTCCAGCTACCTTCCCTCGGCGCGAAGGTTTGCTGGCCGCACCCGCATCCCTATGACGCTTGCGACCTCAGCCGATGTTCGCGATTGGTGTCGCGATGCGAGCGAAGGGATCATCCGCGACAAATCGAAGCTGGTTACGCCTCAAGCAGTCTCTTTGTTACTCCAAAACCTCGCCTATAGAGACCCACGCATCGTCCATGCGTCAATTGGCTACTCAGTTATCATGAACCAGTTCGCAATCGTCCTGAAAGAAACGAAGCACGCGGCACTACTAATGATCATTCCTTCACGGACGATATCTGATGACGGCTACGGCCAAAGGGGGTATGAGGTGCCCGAGATTGGCCCAGCATGCCTTGAGCGTCTAAAGGCCGATACCGTATTTCGTGCGAAGAGATCCGTCCATAACGGCAAAGTAAGCTACTGGAGCGGTCAGAACCTATATTTTCCATGGGATGGCGTCCCTAGGCTTTTTGACCTTTACTAGCAGATGACGAATGGTCGTTTCCGAAGTGAGTTAGTCGAAAGTTACGGCGAGGATCAGAATAGGGTGAAAACCCTTCGAGAAACTCATCTTTTTAGATGTCTGGTTTTTCTGATCGGTCTCTGAAAAGCCAACAGACCACAATCCTCTCCAGAGCAGACAGGTAGGATACGCCTCACATCAGTCATAAGAGAATATGTTTGATCATCTGGAAAGCGGATAGTTGGCAATAGTTCTCGTTATCTGCCGAGAACGCCGTAAAGAGGCTTAAGCTTGGAAAGCCTGTTGAAGCTCGGTCACAAAGACCCGCAACTTTGGGGTCATAACCGGACCTGCGTTATAAAGCAGGTGCATGGGCCTGTCCGGAACTGTCCACCTCGGCATAAGCCGGACAAGCCGTTTGCTTTTAATATCAGGAAGCAGGGCCTGCTCATAACCCAGCAGAATACCATCGCCAGCAAGTGCTGCAGAATGCAGAACACTTGAATCATTACTGATTATCCTCCCGGAGACGGTTACAGGCCGGGTAACGCTCCCTTGAGAAAAGTGCCAGGTCGTTACAGCGCCGCCGGAATTTTCATACACGAGACATTCGTGGCGCATCAGTCATCGGGCTGCCCTGGAAAACCGTGTTTTTCCAGATAGGTGCGAGCCGCGCAGATGACCCGACGATAGGCCGTCAGAGGACGACTGACCGCTGTAAGGTCCGCCTCCAGTTCACCAATTCGGATCACAGCCTCATGACCATCCATTGTGGGGTGAACCAGTTGGTCTGTCAGGGACAAATGAACTTGAATTTCTGGATATTTTTTCTGAAAGTTGTGAACAAATGGCAGCAATACTGTTCGCCCAAAGGTGACGGGAACACTGACAGATAATGTGCCACGCGGTGTGCCAAGCGTATTGGCTGCCAGACTGTCCGCTCGTTCAACTGCTTTCAGGACAAGGCGACACTGCTCGCAATAGAGCCGGCCTGTTTCGGTCAGACTTTGTCGGCGGGTAGTCCGATGCAACAGACGTGCACCAAGGTGGCGTTCCAGAGCCTCTATATGCTTGGCTACCATCTGCGGCGACAAAGTCAGATTCTGGGAGGCCGCAGCAAAGGACCCCAATTCCACGACCTTGATAAAAATCTTCATGCTGGTTAACCGGTCAAGCATTCATCATCCCCAGTTGTGACTGATGTCTCGTATCGACAATTTATCCAGCGAAAAAGAGGAATATGCTGAAGGCTTCGAGTGATTGGCAAGTCCGGTTCTGGTGGAGACTTTCGAAATGCCTGTTTATCTTGTTCGCATGGATCACCCTGATGGCGAGGGATGGGGGCAGCATGTTGCAGCACACGTGTTGTATCTCAGGCGCCTTATTCAGGAAGGCAGACTGCTGGCCTCCGGTCCGTTGAAAGGCACCCCATTGCGCTCCGGCTTTCTGATTATGAAAGGTGCCAATCGGCAGGAGATTGACGCGATGATTGCCGGTGATCCTTTTGCATTAGAAGGTTTGATTTACGATCTGCGCATTGAAGAATGGGATCCTCTTTTCGGTTGCCTTTCAGATCATGGGACAGGGGCTCTCCCGCAAGAATTGAAGTCTATTTTTCCTTGATGGCGACAGTTCTGTATTTTTTTAAGGAATAAAAACGAGAGAGGGCCTTATGCTTCTGAACGATCTTCAGTGGTATACTGTGGGGGATGCCCGTATTCTAAAAATACAGGATCTGATGCTGGCTGCACTCTCTCCAGAACAGTTGCTTCCAGATTGGGACGAAGCAACGGCTCTTCAGATTTATCCCCGACTGCCTGAAACGCTGGATAGTTCAGAAACGAAAGTCCTTTTGAGCGTTCATAGCTGGCTTATTGAGGATCGCGGTCGGAAAATTCTTATTGATACGGGAGCTGGAAATAACAAAGCCCGTCCTGCTGCCCTGTATTTCGATCATTTACAGACCGTGTGGCTTGAAAATCTGACGCGCGCTGGTATCCATCCAGAAAACATCGATTTTGTTCTTCTTACCCATCTGCATGTCGATCATGTCGGGTGGAATACACGCCTACAAAATGGGGCCTGGGTTCCGACCTTCCCGAATGCCCGATATGTCTTTTCTAGAGCCGAATATGATTTTTTCAGCAATCCGGCTCATGATAGCGTCCGCAATAAAACCAGTTTCATGACACGCATTGATAGCGTTGATCCGATTATCTCGGCGGGTCTTGCAGATCAGATTGACGTGGACGGATCGGATGTTCTCGAAGGAATTTCCTTTCATCCCACACCCGGGCATACACCATATCATGCATCTGTTGTGCTGAGGTCAGGCGTCGAGCACGCCCTCTTCACGGGCGATGTTATGCATCATCCTATTCAGGTGTGTGTTCCGGAGTGGAGTGCTGTCTTTGATGCAGACCCTCAGACAGCCATTATATCACGCAAATGGGCTTTGAATTACGCTGTCGAATACGATGCGACAGTATTCACATCACATTTCCCAATGACATCTGCTGGCAGAGTCATGACAAGTGACCAAAATATGAGCTGGTCCTTCCTCTAGAACCTCCATTATGTTGGCATTTTACGTCATTCATTATGAATATTTTTCTTGCCCCGAAATGTCTTGTCCACTCAGCGATATATGATGCGACTGCCAGATACTGCCTTCATTGTTGAGATGATCGTCAGGAAAAGGATTACGCGAAGCAGACGGCGACCAGAGTTCGCGATGCCCGGAACTGATCATCCGAAAGCTCACGCTTCCCTCATCCATTGCGTAAATTTTTGCGTCCAAGCCGGGTTCCAGCGTGAGAGTGCGGGACGGTTGTGAATCATGTCGTCGGCCGACCACTGGATGCGGCGCATATCCATTTCGGATATGACTTCGTTGTCCGGACACAAGATGTAGAAGTCCTCACTGAATAGCCGCTGCAGAAAATAATCTACACCTGTTCCGCTGTCCATGCTGCCTCCGGTTTACGGTCATGAGGCCCGTCCTTGCCGTGGAAATTCATGGGGGTCCATGTATAACCTAGCACCAGAAGATGGGCCGACACTGTCCCTCCTGTGGAGACCAGAAGTTCATGTGCCAACTGCTCGGTGAGCACCTTCACTGCCGTCTTGGCGACAGAATAGGCCGCGTGGCCAGGCGGCGTAGTGATCCCTTCCTTGGAGCAAGATTCACCACAGCCGATGGACGATTTGCGGCGATCATATGCGGCATGAATAAATGTTGTGCACTGAGGACGGCGCGAAAATTGACGTTGAGAGTCCGGTCCCATTCATCGGGTGAATCCCATGGACCGGCTTTGCTTAGCACACCAACATTATTAACCAGTAATCCGACGTCCCCAAAGCGGGTTAGCGTTTCATCACGCAGGCGCAGAAGCACTGTATCATCGGCCACGTCACCCATGACAGTCAGTACTTCAACGGGAAGCGTGGACGCTAGCGCCTCCAGCGCGTCTCCGTCCTGATCAAGAAGTGCCAAGCGCATCCCTTGGGCAGCGAATTCTCGGGCAAGAGCAGCACCAATGCCTTTTGCTGCACCGGTGATGACTGCAACACGATCCTTGGCGACGATTTTCCGAATTCTTTCCGACATTCACGTTGCTCCTTCTGTCTGGGTGGCCAGGAAAGACGATTGATCCAAGGATCCTAGCGCAACCTCATAAGGCCTGTAATTGAGTCAAACGGCACATGGTGTATGTTTATACTCAACAGATATGAACGAACGAGCGAAACGCATCATGCATCTTTCACGTGGAGATCTGGGAGATATCAACCTGTTCTGCGCCATCGCCAAAACAGGTGGCTTTCGCAAAACTGCAGCAGAACTGGATCTTTCTCCATCGGCCTTGAGCCACGCTATCCGCGGACTGGAAAAGCGTCTGGGTGTACGTCTCTTCAACCGGACCAATCGCAGTGTCACGCTAACACCAGCTGGACGGGAATTGCTCTCGCATGTCACGTCAGGCCTCTCGGAAATCACCAATGGGCTTGAAGCGCTCAATCGCTTTCGGGACCGACCTGCTGGACAGCTACGTCTGAACGTACCAACTGACGCCGCCCGGCTTGTTCTGGCCCCGGTCATTGCGCGTTATGCGGCCCTTTATCCCGAAGTCCGTCTGGAAGTCGCGGTGGAGGACGCCGTGGTGGACATCATCGAACAGGGTTTTGACGCGGGTGTTCGCTATGGTGGCACAATACCGGAAGACATGATCGCGGTCCCGCTCTGTCCCGATCTACGATGGGTGACAGTCGCATCGCCTGCCTATCTTGCTTCAGCCCCACCGCTTCGAGGCCCGGCTGACCTACACCAGCATCGCTGTATCGGGATCCGGATGGGAAGCGGAAAAATCTACCACTGGGAGCTGGAACGCGGCGAGGAGAAAGTCTTTTTGGACACGGACTGGTCAGTGATTGTCAACGAAACCGTTCTGTCTATCGAGATCGCCGAACGCGATGGGGGGATCAGTTACAACCTTGAACGCCGGGCAGCAGTGCAGATCGCAAGCGGGTCACTCGTCAAGGTTCTGCCCGAATGGGCCTCCATGGGCCCGCCACTCTTTATTTATTATCCCAGCCGGCGACAGCTTCCTGAAGCATTACGGGCTCTTATTCGCCTGATACAGGGGCAAAAACCTGATCAGAACGTAACAGGTGAATAAAAACGATCACTTCGTTGATTTTAGCTCTCCGCCTAAGGCATAGATTTTCACTGATTTCGCGCTTAACTCCACAAACAAGTGGCGACAGACATGACCATCTGTGTGTTGTCCCGTTTTATAAAACTTGTGGAAGAGTGAAGACAGATG
Source organism: Acetobacter okinawensis JCM 25146 (assembly GCF_000613865.1). Lineage (GTDB taxonomy): Bacteria > Pseudomonadota > Alphaproteobacteria > Acetobacterales > Acetobacteraceae > Acetobacter > Acetobacter okinawensis. Next base: position 4,824 of record NZ_BAJU01000055.1, on the reverse strand, counting down.
AGCAAACTTGCCATGATCAGCGGATCGTCTTCGGGTATTGGTTTCGAGATTGCACGTATCCTCGGCGGCATGGGTTATGACCTCGCCATTTCAGGGGCCAGTGATAAGATCCACGACGCCAAAACAGAACTCGAAAAGATCGGTGTAGCAGTCTATGCATTTCAGGCAGATGCCGCGACTTATGACGGCGTCGAAGGGTTCTGGCAGTTTACGAAAGATCTTGGACGAAACGTCGATATTGCCGTTCTCAATGTTGGCATCGGTCTGGGCGGGGCCTTTGTTGATAACAGGCTCGAAGATGATTTCCGGGTTATTGCCATCAATATCTCCGGAACGGTGCATCTGGCTAAGCGCGTAGTGCAGCACATGGTGCCCAACAAGGCGGGCCGGATCATGATTGTGTCCTCCCTCTCGGCAACCACACCGACACCTTACGAAACTGTCTATGGTCCTTCCAAGGCATTCGGTTTTATGTTTTCAGAATCCCTTCGAGAAGAGCTTCGCGATACGGGCGTCAGTGTCACAGCCCTGCTCCCGGGTGCCACAAACACGCGTTTTCACAAGAACGCCGGCATGGCCACCAGCAAGATCGATCATGGGGCCAAAAATGATTTGCATGTTGTGGCGCAGCAGGGTGTCGACGCTCTCATGCAAAGCGAAGATAGTCTCCGTCACTCTCGGAGCCGTTCACCAAAGTCATACAGCACTGCTTCCACGACGGTTCCACACCGACTTGATGGCCCGGATCTCCGTATCAGCGGCTAAACGTTGATTGACTGATATAAAAGATAGAAACAAGATGGTCTGAATTCGCCTTCAGTCCAGACATAGGCCGCTCCGACCCACATCTCGATAGCGGACACAACTAATTCAAACCCGATCAGCCGCCGTGCTCACTGAGCCAGCTCGCGATCGCGCCGACGACCTCACTTTCGATGCCGTAAAAGCCATGTGGTGAGAGCGAGCCGCAGGCTTTCGCTGACCGTTCGAAGCCTCCCCTGACTGTGAGCATGCGCGCGTCTGGCGAGCGCGTCATGGCAGCGACGATGCGAGGCGCCATCTCGGGAGGAGCCACATCGCAAGCGTCATCGCGGTTGGCCACCACCAAAGCAGGAACCCGCACGGCCGACGGTCGGCGTCGAACACAGTCTCGGTACTCAGCCGACCCGGTATGGAAACGGATTCCGTAAGCACTACGCCCGAGATCGAGTCTGGCCGGGCTCGGGCGGCGCCATTCATCGCCGCGATGGTTCCCTGACTCGTGCCGATCAGAAACACAGGCGCTTGGACGTGGTTATGGGCATATGCGACCAGCTCTTCGACCAACTTGCCATAGACCGGGGAACTGCGTGCACCCCTCAAATTTGCCTGGGCGATGGTGTCAGGGATCAGCACGGCATAGCCCCTTGCGACCCAATCCTCTCGTGTGCGCACGACGAAATTATCATCGTGGCGAAGGTCGCCGTCACGTTGCACACCGATCTCGCCGGAGCCGCCTGGCAGCATGATCAATGTCGCCCGCGGTCGGGGCGGGGCGAGGTAGAGGATGCGCTGAGTCAGCCCGTTTTCAAGTGGAAGATCCGTCACCCACTCGTTGCCCCTAGATCCCCGCCACGAAGACTGCTCAGCCGACGCTGGTGTGGTGAGTGCGATCACAGTTGTTACGGCGGCAAGAATAGCGGTTTTTAGCATGGCCGGAGATATTCCAAAGACAGGAACGCTGATATGATCGGCGAGTCCTGAACGCTCACGATCTCGTTGGCTCACGCCTACAACCGGGTCATTCACTCTTACGTTTGCAAGTTCCGAAAGCGGACATTCAGCCCTACCTCCATAGCCGATATTTTTCAGCCGATAAATAGGGGATAGTGTGGTGTGAGTGTAGCAGTCAGAGTCAGAGTGCTGCGCGGGTTTTCGTGACGGGTTGAGAAGGTAGGGGAGAGTCTCCTGTCCGCCCGTCATGGAGTTTTTCGCCATGGCGACCGCTATTCCCAAAATTAGCCTGAGTTCGTCCCGCGACATCCCGTTCAACCGGCTGGTGCTGTCCCAGTCCAATGTGCGGCGGGTAAAGTCCGGCCTGTCGATCGAGGAAATGGCCCGCGACATCGAGCGTCGCGGGCTGCTGCAGAGCCTGAATGTCCGTCCCTTGCTTGATGATGCTGGTGTCGAAACCGGCAGCTATGAAGTGCCCGCCGGCGGACGACGCTTCCGTGCCCTTGAACTGCTGGTGAAGCAGAAAAAACTGGCGAAGACGGCTCCGGTGCCGTGCGTGGTCCGCGAGGCCGGATCGGCCATTCTTGCCGAGGATGACTCTCTGGCCGAGAACGTCCAGCGCGTGGCCTTGCACCCGCTGGACCAGTTCCGCGCCTTCCGTGACATGCTGGAGAAGGGAATGTCCGAGGAGGATCGACGGGCTGGATGAGGTCAGTCGGATGGCATTGCTGGCGCACTGCCTGCGCACGGTCAACGGTCTCGGCTTCCTGATGCAGCGCGTTCAGAGTCTCGGCGACGCGCGGTGTGATGAGCGTGTTCATGGAATTTCCTTTCCTCGGTCGTGCAAGAAGGATAGGAAGAACCACGAATGGCGTCATTACGAAGGTTGGACAAATTGTTATCGGATTCGGACAATGCCGATCCTCAGCTATCCCCATAAAGAGAACGAATGGATCGAGCCGGACGACATTGATCGCCCGGTCGTGACCTTCTCCATCTGCCGATGCCGTGCGACGCCCGCCTACGTCGCATCGCCGATCTCATAATGGCGACGCCGGGAGACCGTGCGACGCTGGACATCTGGGCGAAGCGGACGGGCATGAGCGAGCGGAACCTGGCGCGACTGACGGTGCGGGAGACTGGCATGAGCTTCGGAAGCTGGCGCCAGCAGCTCATGGTCATGCTTGCCGTCGGGCGGCTTGCGGAGGGCGTTGCGATACAGCAGGTCGCCGCCGATCTCGGCTATGAGAGCGTACCCAGCTTCGTGACTATGTTCCGCAAGACGCTCGGCGCCGCGCCCGGCCGCTACATGGCCGCGCGTCAGGCCGGCTAGCCTGGGCGGGGTTCCCACGGGTTGAGCAGGGGAACCCCGCATGGCAGGAAATCCGCGACGTTGCGGGTCACGACCGTCTTGCCATGAACCAGCGCGGTCGCGGCGATGAGCGCATCGCGTTCCGAACGGGGATCGGGAACATGGAGCCGGGCGCAGCGCAGGGCCACGGACGTATCGACGGGAAAAATACGCCCTTCGAACGCGGGAAGGACATGCTGTTCCAGCCAGGTCCGCAGGATCGTGCCGGTGGCTCCGTCGCGACGCTCCACGCGCAGGATGCTGGTTTCCAGTTCCATGACGGTGATGGCGGAGAGATACAGATCGTCCGCTTCCACGCTATCGGCCAATGCGCCACGTTCGGGTCGGCCTTCCCGGCGCGGATTTTTCTCAGTTCTGAAACGACGTTCGTGTCCAGCAGGAACATCAGGAAAGATCGGCCGGGCGGAGCGTGATATTGGCGCGAGGAGGATCGAATGCGATGTCCGCCGCGTCCGGCATCGCCAAGCGTCCGCGATCTTGCGCGGGTGGTGCGTCAGACGGCGGTATTCCTCAATGCTGAGCAGGACATGGGCCGTGCGTCCCCTGTCGGTGATGAACACCGGGCCCTCGGCCGCCGCCTTCTTGGCCCGGCTGGTGTCCTGGTTGAACTCGCGGCTTGAAAGCGTGGTGATGCTCATGTCCGGCCTCCCGACTGTAATGTAGGAACATTACTACATATTGGGAGGCAGTGCCAGAAAATCTATGTCCGATCCGGGTTCGGGTCATCGTTGGTCGAAGATTCCATCCCGCCAGAACCGTCCGGTATCGTTCGACTCCCGCGATCTTCATCCAGCATGACGAAGGCCCGGCCCGCACCGGGCAAGTATTTTTTCCCTGCCGTTCGCCGGGATGCGACGACGCGGGAAAAGTCCTTGCGGATCGGAAAATGGCCGCCCGACCTGTCCTTGCGCAAGGAGGAATGAAAATGTCCGGCACAAAAATTCTCTGGGGCCAGATCGCGCTGGTCCTGTCCCTGATTGTCCTGTCCTGGTGGGCGGTGACCCAGTGGACGGCATGGGAACTGGCCTTTCAGCCTGAACTGGGGCGGCCCTGGTTCGTGCTGTTTCATCGTTGGCCGGTCTATGCGCCACCGCTGTTCTTCTGGTGGTGGTATGTTTTCGATGCCTATGCACCGAATGTCTTCGCGCGCGGGGCCTGGATCGCAGGGTCCGGCGGCGTGTTGGCCTTTGCCGCCGCCGTGGCGCTGTCCGTCCATCGCGCCCGTGAGGCCAGGAAGATCGAGACCTATGGATCGGCACGTTGGGCGGAGCTGGAAGAAATTGCGAAAGCCGGCCTGCTCGACCCGGACGGGGTGGTGCTGTTCTTCGGTCTTGATCGGAACAAACATTGTATCAGGGTGAGTTGCCGCCACACAGATCGCCGCCGCATCAACAGCGTCATTCTTTTTGCCTTTTTTCACAAAAGGTCGGACCGATCGGGGGAGACGAGTTTGACATCATGACCCGCGCTGCTGATCACCCGAGCCCAGTAATGAGCAGACCCGCAGGCTTCCAGGACAACTTCGCAGCGTTCAAGTTCTGCAAAAAATGCAGACACTTCACTCCGCCCAAGCTTGCGTTTGAAAACGCACTTTCCACTTGCGTCAGCGCCATGAGCCTGAAAAACGGATTTGGCAATATCCAGGCCAATTATGCTAGCTTTCATGCGGATGGTCTCCTCCTGATGGTGCATCAGCCTCCATCATGGCACATTGATGCCACAAGGAGGCCGTCCACCCC
>NZ_BAJU01000056.1 GCF_000613865.1 Acetobacter okinawensis JCM 25146 | reverse complement strand
CCCCGGGCCCGCACTGGTGCTGCTTGGGCTGGATGGCGTAAAAGCCGTGGTGCTGATCGCCTGCATAGCCCTTGGCTGGCTGGGTGGGCGCTGGGTAAGCCAGAAGATAACCCGCACCACCTGATATATGGCGCACGGGGCATGGACAGCACGGCGCACCCGCCGTATTTTCCCCCCGTCATGACCTCCTTATCCGCCCCTACCCGTATTGGCATTGATTTTGGCACGACCAACAGTGTCATTGTCATTGCGCGCCCTGATCGTACGATTCAGACCATCCACTTCCCCACCCCTGACGCGACCACGAGCGAGACCTGCCGCACGCTGCTCGCCCTGTGGCAGGAGATGGACGGGGGGCGGCGCGTGTCCCACCGTGCCGTGGGCGCACATGCCATAGAAGCCCATCTGGACGACCCGGCCGAAACACGGCTGATCATGTCCATGAAGTCTTATCTGGCGCAGGCCAGCTTCCGCGAGACGCAGGTGTTTGGCCAGCGCCTGACGCTGGAAAGCCTGATTGCCACCTTTTTGCAGGAACTGATGGCCCTTGGCGGCCTCTCCCCCGCGCAATGCCATGTCACTGTGGGCCGGCCAGTCCATTTTGTAGGCGACAATGCGGACGATGCGCTGGGCGAGGAACGCCTGCGCGCAGCCTTTGCACAGGCGGGCTTTGCGCATGTCCATGTTATGATGGAACCAGAGGCCGCAGGCTGGCGCTTTATGCAGCGGCTGAACCACCCGGCCACCGTGCTTGTGGGGGACTTTGGCGGCGGCACCAGCGATTTTTCGGTCGTACGGTTCGACCGAGCAGCCACAACGCCACCCGCCCCCTTGGCCATGCAGGCGTGGGGCTGGCGGGGGACCAGTTTGATTTTCGGATTATTGACAATGTTGTCGCCCCTTTTCTGGGGCGGGAAAGCACATTCCGCATTATGGGCGGGGAGCCCCTGCCCGTGCCGATTGAATGGTACCACGCACTGGGCCGCTGGCACCGGCTCTCGCTCATGCGCACGCCGCGTATCCTGAACGAGATAGCCGATGTGGCACGCACCGCATCCGAACCAGGCAAGCTGAAAAACCTGATCGAGCTTGTGCGTGAGCAGCGCGGGCAGGAACTCTACAACGCCGTATCGGCCACCAAGCGCGCGCTGTCCTCCAGCCCCACGGCGCGGTTGCACTTCTCCCAGCCCGGGCTGGAGATTGACACCACACTCCACCGTGCGGATTTTGAACGCTGGATCGCCCCCGACATTGCCCGCCTTGGCGCAGGCATTGATGCAGCCCTAAGCGAGGCGGAACTGGCCCCCGAACAGATTGACCGCGTGTTCCTGACCGGCGGCACATCCTTTGTGCCTGCGGTGCGCGCGCTGTTTACCTCCCGCTTTGGGGAAAACAGGGTGGAACTGGGCGGGGAGTTTGTCTCCGTAGCCGAAGGGCTGGCTCTGGCGGGCGCATAGACCCGCAGGCTAGACCTTGCTTGTTTCCACCGCCCAACAGGCGGGGCATGCGTTGCGCAGCGCGTTCAAATACGCCCCACAAGTAGGTGCAGCGCGGGCGTGGTGAGCATGCTCTGCACCTGACTGACCAGCAAACCACCGATCAGGGCAATACCAAGCGGCTGGCGCAGTTCCATGCCATCCCCCCATCAGCACCAGCGGCAATACACCAAGGGCCGCGGCACAGGTGGTCATGACAATGGGGCGCAGGCGCTGCACCATCAGCAATTTTCAAGGAAGATGTCCCGCCCCTGCGGAAGGCCTCACTTTATGAGACGATCGGGAGAGGCATTTTTTCAAAAAAAAACGAAAAGAATTTGTTTTCTTTAACTGGCCTCCAGATCATGGCCCGGCAGACGACGTTACGGTAATGGATGCTCCCTGCACGGCCAGACCATGCTCGGCCGCCACCCGGCGTAGCAGAATGGCCACTTCCGGTGCCGTGCAGGCAATCCTGCGCCCCGTGCCTGCATCCACAAAAGTCACAGCCAGTGCAGCCTTGCGCTCCGGAGCCACGCTGTAGAGCCATTGCCGGTCGGGCGTCACATCGCGGCGCAGAATGGCGCGCTCTACAAACAGATTCAGGTTACGCTGGATAGACCCCTGCGAGGGCGCGTGCCCATGCTCCATAATCCGCCCCAGCGTTTTCCAGATTTCCACCGCCGTGGCGCGTGGCCCGGATTCCAGCAACCCATGCAGCAGAATGCAACGCAGGTCGGTCATTTTAATACCCACCTCCTCGCACCGCTCCTCCAGCCTGCGCACAACACTGCGGCTGGCCCCCATACCGGGGCGGATCTGGTTCAGGGATGGGGACGAACGGCGGCACTCGGAGAGGGCGTGCATGGCAATGATCCTGTCACGATCAGGGAAAAGAAAAAACGGGAACCTCAGTTCCCACCAGAATGGATATAGAACTCGACGGGTACCGTCAGGGTAATGGGGTCCCCTGCAACGGCATCCGGCGGAATAGGCAGCGGCTGGGCGCGTTTGGGCAGGGCTATGGCCTCCTGATCCAGCAGGGAGTGGCCCGAACTGCTGGCAAGTGTGACCGAGAGCACATGCCCCTTGCGGTCCATGGAGAACGTCACGGTCGGCACCCCTTCCTGGTGGTCGGCCATGGCGTCGGGCGGGTAGCGCTTGAATTTTTCAAGCTGCGCCAGCAGTGCGCCCTGCCATGTCACCGGGTCGTGCGATGCCTTGGAGGATGCAGCCCCCGGAGCCGGGGCCGCCTGCTCGGGCGCGGGTGGTGCTTCCGACGACGGCGGCGCGGTGGAGGCCTCTGCCGGGGGTGTCTTGTCCGGGATTGGCTTTTTGAGCAGGGGTACCAGCTTGTGTTTTTTAACCAGCTTGCGTGGCTTTTCGGGTTTGGGCACCGGCACGGGCGGGTTAGGCGCGGGTGATGGCGGGGCCGTGATCTTGGGCGGAGCCACGGGTGCAGGGTCGGGAATGGACTGGGTCTGCTGTGGTCCCGGCGGCAGGTCGGTTGGGGGCGTTGGCGTGGACAGCGGCTCGGGTGCCATATCAATAGCAATGGCTGCGGGCGGCGGCTCCGGCACGGGTGCTACGGGGGATGGTTGGCACATCACCCACCCGATCACCCCTCCGCTCACCACCAGCACGGCCAGAAAGGACAGTCCCCAGCGCCATGCGTCCTCCCGCCGGGCAAGCCGGAGCTGCCCGCGATGCCAGTCGGCAAAAGACAGCAGGGTTAGGTCCTGCCCGCTCTGCACCGTAACCGCTCCATCAGCCCTGCGGCTCACGGCGCTGCACCAGATGCAGGAGCAGAGGCCGCGGGGGCCGCAGAAGGTGCACCACCTGCGGGCATGGGTGTTGTCCCCGCCTCGCTCCCTTCCTCCTGCCCTTGCAGGTTAACGAGCGCGACCTTGAGATACCCCGCCGTGCGCAGCTTATCCATTACCCCCATCAGCGTGCCGTAATCGACCGTCCTGTCGGCACGCAGGAATATCCGCTCGTCCTTATTGCTTTTGGTTGCACGCTCCAGCGCTCCGGGCAGGGCATCGGTGCTGATGTCCTCCTCCCCCAGTGCCAGCCCGTGGTCGGCCTTGACGGTCAGGAACACCGGGGCGTCGGGGCGCGGTGTGGGCTTTTCGGTCGAAGACGGCAGGTCCACCGGCACATTCACCGTCGTCAGCGGAGCCGTGACCATAAAGATCACCAGCAGCACCAGCATCACGTCAATAAACGGCGTGACGTTGATCTCGCTCGCCTCATGCGGGTTTTCATCAGTATGGCGGATGCGGATCATGCCGCTTACTCCCCTGCCACCGAGCGGCTATCGCGCGAGGCACCAAAACGGACCACCTGCCCGCTGGCGGTCAGCGCGTGCATACGCCCCAGATCACGCGAGACAAGGCGCATAACCAGTGCCGTCAGGTCCGCAACCTGCGCACGGCACGATGCCGTCTGGCGGGCAAGGTGGTTGTAGATCACCACCGCCGGAATAGCAGCCACCAGCCCAAGGGCCGTAGCCAGCAGGGCCTCGGCAATGCCGGGAGCCACCACGGCAAGGCTGGTCGCCTTGCTGGCGGCAATGCCGGTAAACGCGGTCATGATCCCCCAGACCGTGCCAAACAGGCCGATGAAGGGCGAGGTCGCACCAATAGTGGCCAGCACGCCGGTGCCACGCATCAGCCTGCGGCCCTCTGCCGCCTCCAGCCGTTCAAGGTGCAGAACAATGCGCTCCTTCAACCCTTCGCTGTCATCAGGGATGTCGGCTGAGCGTTTACGCTCGGTTTCGGCCGCCATGACCAGCGTGTGGGCAATACCATTATGGCGCGTGCCCTCCTCCCCCAGATCAAGCGTATTGGCCTGCTCCAGCGCCTGCTCGGCACGGAACAGGCGCACCCGCACACGCAGCAGTTCCACCGACTTGGCCAGAAAGATCGTCCATGTCAGCAACGATGCGACAATCAGCAGGATCATCACACAGCGGACCACGGGGCCAGCGTTGAGGAACATCTCCCACGGAGAGTAGGAAATAGGGGCAAGATCGGTCATGAAAGACCTCCTTTGGAAGACGGTCTGCTCCATGCCCGGATCAGGCAGACGACGATGACAACAAGAGGAATAGACAGGCTGCCCCACGACAGAGCGAGCCAGATACCGTGCTGGCCCAGCAGGGCGGACAGCAGGCCAAAAGTGGTCAGCCCCCCCAGTGCGATGGGCCATGGCCAGACCGCAACGCAAGAGCGCGGCGAAGAGGCGGCGAAGGATGATTGGGCCGTTTTAGGGGGGAGGCTGTTCATCGCACGCCCTCCGCCGCCATGGTGGGGTCAGCAGTGGCATCCGCGTCATCCAGTTCGTAACCAAGTGCCCGCAGCCGGGCATCGGTGGCCATTTTCCGCTTGCCTGCCCACAGCACCAGACCGCTGACCAGCACACCGATCACCACCACATCCAGCAGCGCCCACAGGATTTTCAGCGGCATGCCACCGTAATCACCAAAATGCAGCGGGCGGGAGATTTCGAGGAAGCGTAAATACCACGGCATCGGGTATGCCCCTGTCAGTTCCCCCGTACGGGCATCGACCAGCACCGGGGTAAACAGCCGCGCACGCAGGGCAGACGCACCCCGCGTCCACAGCACATAATGCACCGGACTGCCAAAGGACGCGCCGGGGAAGGACAGGCCCGTCACCTCATTACCGGGAGCGGCCTTGGCTGCGGTCTCAAACGCGGCCTGCACGGACGACAGATGGTCCTGCGATGGCACGGGCAGGTCGGCATAGGGGCGCAAAATCTGCCGCACATCGGTCACACGCCACAGGCCGAACAGTGGCGTCTGGAGTTCATTGACCAGTCCCGTAAAACCCACCACCGTTGCCCAGACCAGTGTGGCAACCCCCAGCAGATTGTGCAGGTCCAGCCATGTCAGGCGTTTGGCCCGGTCCCGCCTGACAGAGCCGAACTGAAGGCGCTTCATAAACCGGCCATACAACACCGTGCCGGACACTAGCGAAGCAACAAAGACACCGCCCATAAAGCCCAGAAACAAACGACCAGGCAGATACGCGAACAGGCTGATATGCAGGCGATTGCAGGTACCCATGATGATGCCGGTCCAGGTACGCGGTTCTTTGGGCCCATCCGCCGGGCGCGACTGTTCCAGCACCTTGGCTGTGCGGGCATCAAATTTTATCCAGTGGCTGGAGTTGCGGTCCGGATAATTCTCGTCGTCCTTGAGCGCCTGCCAACTGGGGGCCATGGAGACCAGAACAGCCGGCTCATCATCATCAGGTGCCACATTGGTGATGATCTGGCCCGGATAAAGGGTGCGGGCCTTTGCTACGACCACGTCAAGACTGACGTTGGGCGTGCCGGGGGGCAGCACCTCATAGGGTGGGTCATCATCCCCTACAAACGTGTCCCATATCTGCTCGGAAAACAGCAGAGGCAGACCGGTCACGCACACGATCAGCAGGAACAGCGTGCAAACAAGGCTCGTCCATTTATGCACCACAAACCAGCGGCGGAGCGTACGGGTTGTCATGAAAACTGCACGCTCACAAATGCGTGTAAGAGTGAGTCGCAACTCTGTTCTGCGTAAAACACCACCGGGTCCATACGAGCACACGCCTTTGAATGCGTCGGAAATCGGGAATATTCCGCCTGTTACCGCCAGATTACGCACGGTGCACGACAGCTCCCTCACCTACAAAGACGATCGAGATCATGCTTTTTTCTCAGGACCCTGAAATTTTTTTCTGTCGCGCCAGCACATAAGGATTTACCGGCATGACGCCCCTTACCACATATTGCGGGGATATTGCGAGTCTTTCGCATTTGCGTTACAGGCATGGGTTATCGTGGCACACGACATGCCTTTGCCAACCACCCCGCCCCGTTGTGACCCATGACAGGAATGGACCACGCGCATGACGTCCTGGAGCACACTTCTGACAACGCTTTTCCGCTCAGAGCAGCGAAAGGTGGAAGCTCTGGCCAGAAGAAAATGTACAGACCCCGAACAGGCCGCAGATGTCATGCAGGATGCCTTTATGCGGCTCAGTCGGCTGGCAGAACCCGATGCCGTCAACAATCCGGGGCGACTACTCTTTACCACCGCGTTGGCGTTCTGCCCTCGATAACGTAGGACCTCGACCGCAAATCATCGCTTACACTGCGCGGCATGTATATGTACACACTGGAAAATGGCTGAAATTACCTTCAGAACGCATTATACGATTATACCAAAACATACACACAGAATTTGTATAACCCGACAACCACCAAACTGCCCTGTCTGGACCTGTATTCCAGCGCATGCTGTGACGCACCAACCACTTACGCGAACAGCCCTCCCCCGTACTATAACCCCCCATATGGATAAGCACAGGGCAACACCTTAATGGGTGCATGCGGGGGAGCGTATAATTCAATAATTTAATCTTTTTCGTTACGTAAAAAGAATCATTTTTCTTGACCTATTCATTCCATTATCGCACTAATTGGCTATAGCGATTCCATTAGGCGTATCATCTAGATGCTCGATAAATCTAATCTAGACCTACACCACCTCAGGTCTTTTCTGGCTGTGGCAGAAACACTCCACTTTACTTCGGCTGCCCATCTGCGCGGGGTCAGCCAGTCCACGATCAGCCTGCATATCCACCGTCTGGAGGAAGCCCTTGGAATCTCCCTTCTTTCCCGTTCCACCAAGGTGGTGGAATTAACAGACTCCGGTCACGCCCTTATCCGCCTTGCACAGGAAACCTTGCAGTCCCACGACCGTATTTTTCAGCTTTCAGCCCACTTCAAAACACAGAGTCATATCAGAATAGGGCTGACGGAAGACCTTGTTCTGTCTGAATTTCCTCTTGTTTTAAGGAATTTTCGTAGCCAGCACACACAGACACAGATCAGCCTGACCACCGGGTTAAGCCATACGCTACGTACGTCTGGGCAGTGGAGATATTGATCTGATGTTTGGCATGCAGGGCCCGAGCGAAACACACGGCACCCTTCTATGGCAGGAGAAACTGAAATGGTACATGCACCCCGAAGAAACCCTGCACAAAAAACAGTCCGTTCCACTGGTTGTTTTTCCAGAAGGCAGTGTAACGCGCCGTATTGCGCTGGAAACACTCAACCGCCACAACATCAACTGGCATATCGCCTTTTGCAGCGATAGCCTGAGCGCGCTCCTTGGTGCGGTCAAAGCGGGTTATGGCTGCACGCTTCAACCCAGCTTCCTGCAACGCAGCGCTCTTGCCTCGCCCATCATCATGCCAGATCTACCGGAACCGCCGCCTGTCGGTTTTGTCGCGCTGAATAACAGACAGGAATTCAGCTCCCTTGAAAACATGCTGATAGATGCAACGAAAGACGCCTTTCCAACCTGATATCGGCTTTTTACGAACAGGCTTTGCCATGACCCCCGCCCCCTTTTCGCCAAAATGTTACGTTCCCGTATTGTCTTTGTGTGTGACCGCGTTGCTCGGCACCCTGCCTGCATCTGCCGCACCCCTACACGGCAGCACGGATGCATCTGCCGCCAACATGGTTGTCCATGCCAAACGGCTGGACGATATACTGGCCCGCTCCATGACGGACCCCGCCGTACCGGCCTATGTGCCCGCCATCAACACACCTGCTGGCGTGCCTGCCCCGCCTTCCACCAACAGCGCAAACTCCAACACGCCGCAGCCTTACCTGTTTTCGCTGCATACAAAACCGGTCATGTCCGCAGGTAAGTATCTGGCGCGCAATGGCGTTTATATTACCGGGTGGAGTGTCTCCGAGTATTCGGGCGTGCCTGCTGGTGGCATCAAACATGGTTCCTTCTTCAACAACTTTGCAGGCCTGGGGGTCGATCTGGATATGCAGCGCATCGCCCATATTCCGGGTGCCAAAATCCACTTTCTGGCCGATGATGTTGCGGGCAATGGGCGCGCTGGGGGCTTTACCGGCTCCAACTGGGGTTTTGTCTCCTACTACGGCAACCATAACGGCTTTCAGGTAAGGGAATTTACGTGGGATCAGGCGCTGTTCAACAACCGCCTGTTTATTATGGCCGGACGCTCCATGCCAAAAGGTGGAGAATTTGATGGCTCCGACCTGTACTGCATGTTCCCCTCCTTCCTGTGTTCGGTGCCCACCACCCTTACGGTCAACGGTTCCATGCCGTCGTTTGTCACGTCCTCCTGGGGGGCGCGTTTCCTTTATAAGCCAACGGAAAAAACCTATATCAAAACGGGCATATGGGAGGCTGAGCCCTGGCTCAAGGCGGGCAACCACAATAGCTGGCCCGGCCCGGACTGGGGTTTTGACAAAGCACAGGGGGAATATATTCCGACTGAGGCAGGTTACCGCACCAACTTTACCAATGACCGCTACCCCCGTGCCTATTCCATAGGTTTTGTCTACGACACCGCCAGCTATTCCGACCCGCTCTACAACAACCGTGGCCAGTCCCGCGCACTGTATGGTGGCACAGCCATGAACCGCCGTGGCCGCACGCAACTGTACCTGCAGGCGCAACAGATGATCTGGAAACCCGAAGAAAAGGGAACACGCGGCCTGATCCTGTTTGGTGCGGCCAACCTGATGACCTCTGGCAACGCCACAATCCGCGATGGTTTTGTGGCCGGGGTGTTTGACTGGGGGCCCTTTGCGTCCCGCCCGCGTGACTACATTGGTCTGGTCGGTCAAACCTTTGTCTGGGACCACCGTTTTGTGCAGGGTATGAACGACACACTCAGCGCACACGGCCACTCCGCCCGCTGGGCAAAGCAGGAGACCATGGCGGAAATAAACTATGGTTTCAATATTGCACCGGGTGTCATGTTCACCCCGTATTTTGAATATATCTGGAACCCCGACCAGCTTGGCCGCAAAAACATCATCCCCAACCTCAACACTGCGGTACAGGCCGGCGCGATGCTGAACATCCAGTTCAGTCCCGCTTTTGGTCTCCCCACCCTACACCGCACACGCAGCTGACAGGCACGGACTGCTCACACGCCCCCTCTTTTCAAGGATAAAGCAGATGATTGCAGTAAAATGGCAGCAGATGATTGCGGGCCTCCTGTGTATGGGGGCCATCTCATCCCCGCAATATGTGTGGACGCTGTTTACCCCGGCCCTGAAAGTTGACTTCAACACCAGTGCAGCTGCGTTGCAGGTCACTTTTTCCCTGCTTATTGTGCTCCAGACCCTTTTTTCCCCCATTCAGGCTGGATTGCCAAACACATCCACCCCCGCAGCCTGATTATGGTGGGCATTGTGATAACCGGCGCAAGCTGGGTCGCCACCGCAAAGGTACAAAGCCTGAACATGCTTTACCTGACCTATGGCGGGCTCGGTGGCATTGGTACGGGCATTGTCTACGTAGGCGTTGTCTCCCTGCTTATGCAGTGGTTCCCCAAAAACCGGGGTATGGCCGCAGGGGCTGCAGCAGCGGGGTATGGCATGGGGGCGATGCTGACCACCTTCCCCATTTCTCACCTTCTGGCAGCATCGGGCTGGCGGACGACCATGGTGGTGTTCGGCCTTGTTATGATTGCAGCAGGCCTGGTTGCGGCTTTTTTCCTCAAGACACCACAGGCCGACGTGGTGCAGACTGGTCTGGCGACAGAAGGCACGGGTTACACAACATCTTACGTTGTTAAAACACCCCTGTTCTGGCTGATGTTTTTTATGATGGCAACCATGGCCACCTCCGGCCTTATGGTCACCTCCCAGCTTGCGCAGATTGCAACAGATTTTGGGGTAGCGCATCTGAGCATTCTGGGAATGGCGGCTCTTCCGCTGGCCATGACGCTCGACCGTATTGCCAATGGCGTCACACGGCCCTTGTTCGGCTGGATTTCCGACCGTCTTGGGCGTGAGCAGACCATGGCTTTTGCCTTTACGCTGGAAGCCATCGCCCTGACCTGCTGGCTGGCACTGGCCAACCACCCGGTTGCCTTTGTCCTGCTATCCGGCGTGGTGTTCCTTGGCTGGGGTGAAATTTTCTCCCTCTTCCCCGCTACCCTGACGGACACATTTGGCACCCGCGATGCCTCGCGCAATTACGGCCTGCTTTACATGGCTCAGGGGGTTGGCGCCATATTTGGTGGCCCGCTGGCGGCGTGGCTGCACCAGAGTAGCGGCAACTGGCACCCGGTGTTCGCTCTGGCCATAGGCGGTGACCTGCTTACCGCCCTGCTGGCATTTGCCGTGCTGCGCCCCATGCGCCGCCGCTTTATGCAAGGCAACCCCCATGCGTAAGCTGGACCCTTTTTTAACAGCACTTATCGGTGCGGTCGTGCTGGCAACTTTTCTGCCCTGCCACGGCCTTGCCACCACCGTTTTGGAATATGTGACTGATGCCTGCATCATGGTTATGTTTTTCATGCAAGGGCTCAAGCTGGAACGGCGCGCCATACTGGACAATATGCGCAACTGGCAGTTACAGGGGCTGGTGCTGGCCTGCACGTTTGCCCTGTTTCCCGCACTTGGCCTGGGCCTGCATGCCTTGGCACCGGGGCTTATGGAAAACAACCTATGGCTGGGCGTACTGTTCCTGTGCTGCCTGCCTTCTACCGTACAGTCCTCCATTGCGCTGACATCCCTCGCCAATGGCAATGTTGCTGCGTCCATCTGTGCGGCAACCCTTTCCAACATTGCAGGGATTTTCATAACCCCGGTGCTTGTTTCCCTTGTCCTGCACACGCATGGGGTCTGGTCCGCACATGCCATAATCGGCATTACCTTACAGCTTCTGCTGCCTTTTGTGGCCGGGCAGCTCCTTCAGCCTTTTTGTACAAATGGGCCCATCGCAACAAAAAATCATTTCTGTAACAGACCGCTCGTCCATCATTCTTGTTGTTTACACGGCCTTCAGCCACGCCGTGGTGGAAGGCATATGGCTGCAACTCTCGGCGCGTAATATTGCCACCCTGATTGCGGTTGATACGGGCCTGCTGCTGGCGGTACTAACCCTAACTCTTATGACCGGAAAAATATTCGGGTTTTCCTCCAAAGATGAGGTCTCCCTCATTCTCTGCGGCTCAAAAAAATCTCTCGCATCCGGCGTGCCCATGGCCAATGTGCTGTTCCCTGCCTCCACTGCTGGTTTTGTTATTCTGCCGCTTATTCTTTACCACCAGATCCAGCTTTTTCTCTGCACGCTTATTGCCCGTCATTATCATAACAAACATCTTGCGGACGTCTGATGCTCCATACATTCCATGCAACACGCGGTATGGTGACATCACCGCATCATCTGGCAAGCCAGTCCGGGCTTGATATTCTCAAAAAAGGAGGCACCGCGCTGGAGGCCGTTGTGGCCACGGCTGCCACGCTTTCCGCCGTTTACCCCCATATGACCGGTCTGGGGGGAGATTCCTTCTGGCTTATTTCCTACCCGGATGGGCGCACCTGCGTCATAGACGCATGCGGAGCAGCGGCTGCACAGGCCTCTCTCCAGCTCTATCGCAGTGCGGGCCATACCAGCATCCCATGGCGGGGTGGGCTGGCCGCCAACAGCATGGCTGGGGCCGTTTCAGGCTGGGAGGAAGCCTTGCGCCAAAGCGCCAGTCTTCAGCCCAATCTGCCTTTGCAGGACCTTCTGGCTGACGCAACCCATTACGCGGAATGTGGCTATGCCGTATCGGACAGTGAGGCGACACTCCTGCATGAAAAGCAGGCAGAACTGGCAGAAAACCATGCTTTTGTGGGCTCCTATACCGGAGCGGACGGACTGCTCACCCATGGAGAAATACGCCGCAACCCTGCGCTGGGCCGCAGCTTAAGGCATCTGGCCGAACACGGCCTGCACAGCTTTTATACCGGCCCCATGGCCCACGCCCTGTGCGCGGACCTTGCCAGAGCGGGCAGCCCCCTGAGCCATGAGGATTTTTTGCGCCACAAGGCTACCTTGGCCAAACCGTTGCACACAACCATACGGGGCAGCACACTCTACAACACGCCCCCACCCACACAGGGTGTTGCATCACTCGCCATTCTCAGAATTTTTGACCTGCTGCATGCGGCGGAGGCCGAAAGCTTTGCCCATATTCATGGTCTGGTGGAAGCCACCAAAAAAGCCTTCCTGTTCCGCAATGCCCATGTCGGTGACCCGGCCTACATGACCGCCTGCGCACAATCTTTTTTGAATGATACTGACCAGATCAACCAGCTCGCACAAAACATCAACATGCACAAGGCCATGCCATGGCCCGCCCCCTCGCAGCAGGCGACACAACATGGATGGGAGCGATTGATTCATCCGGTGTTGCGGTCAGCATGATCCAGAGCCTGTATTTTGAATTCGGCTCGGGTGTCTTTTTACCAGAATCCGGGATGATATGGCAAAACAGAGGTTCAAGCTTCCAGCTTTCTGAATCCGGCTGGAACAGCCTGCGGCCCGGCCGCAAGCCTTTCCATACCCTCAACCCCGCACTGGCGCGCTTTGATGATGGCCGCACCATGGTGTACGGCACCATGGGGGGAGAAGGACAACCGCAGACACAGGCGGCCATTTTCTCGCGCTATGCCCGTTATGGTGTGCCCCTGCAACAGGCTGTTACGGCACCACGCTGGCTTCTGGGCCGCACATGGGGGATGGAAAGTATCTCGCTCAAAATGGAGAGTTCTTTCTCCCCCTCCCTTGTGCAGGAACTGCGGAACGCGGGCCATGACATAGAGCTGGTGGCACCTTTTTCTTCCATGATGGGACATGCAGGGGCTCTGGTCCGGCATGGCAATGGTCTGCTTGAAGGGGCTTTTGATCCACGGAGCGATGGCTGCGTCGCCGCTTTTTGACCTCAGCGCCCCAGCAGGTGTGGTGCCCCCATAGGCCGGACCACACCTGAACAATCGCCGCACCAGCACCGCTTATTGGTCTGAGCCAGCGGCTGCATGGCAGGCGTTGTAAAATTACATCACATTCTGATATTTTTATACAATGTACTGTTTTTATTTGTTCTTCAATAAAAGCACGGACTAATGTCGTTTTGTATCCACCCCGGCGTCCGCCCTGTAGCCATCACCCCTACCGGCCCGCTCAGGCAGGATACATGATCAGGAGATCGTTCATATTTCTAAGGTGAGTGGTGATAAAGCGTATTTTGGCAACCGCCCCGGCAAATGCAGTTTTAGGCCGCATTTTTCAGACACACTCGCCATGGCTCCTCTCCTACCTCAAGCGTCGTCTTGGCTCGCATGACGGTGCGGAGGATGCTGTTCTGGAACTCTTTACCCGGCTGGCTGCAAGCAGCAATGCCGAAGAGTTGCAAAACCCACGCGCCTACCTGCTTGTCGCTGCCTGCCGACTGATCCGCGAGTTACAGGGCCGCCACATGCTGGAAACCAGCTATCTGGACGCACTCTCCCGGCAGGGGGAACAGACCACCGCACGCCTGAGCAGCAGACACAGCATATGCAGGCCATACAGAAAATCGACAAAGCGCTGGAAAAAATACCCGCCAAGGCCCGCACCGTCATCAGCCGCAGACGCTGTTTGACCACGGCGGGCGCGACAAAGAATGCGGCAGCGATTTCCTCTTCGGACATGCCCTTCTCCAGCATGTCACGAAAGGCGCGAAACTGGTCCAGCGGATGCAGGGCCAGCCGCTGGACGTTCTCGGCCAGAGAGTCATCCTCGGCAAGAATGGCCGACCCGGCCTCGCGTACGACGCAGGGCACCGGGGCGGTCTTCGCCAGTTTCTTCTGCTTCACCAGCAGTTCAAGGGCACGGAAGCGCCGTCCGCCGACAGGGACTTCGTAAGTGCCGGTCTCGGCCCAATCGCCGTCCAGCACGGGGCGGACGTTCAGGCCCTGCAGCAGCCCGCGGCGCTCTATGTCGCGGGCGAGTTCCTCAA
>NZ_BAJU01000057.1 GCF_000613865.1 Acetobacter okinawensis JCM 25146 | reverse complement strand
GCACGCTTGAACAGACTTGTATGTCTGCTGCCAGCCGATCTACTTCAGCTAAGTCCGCATCCCATGCGAACATAAAGCGCGCGCACCCTCCGATGAAGGTGTAAAAGCGCCAGCCACAGGCCCGGAGCCGTTCCATTACATCAGCCTCCGCATGAATGAAAACACCATTGGCCTGCACCGGAAACATGAGCGAAACACCGGGCAGGCCCACCACCTGCTCGGCCAGCCTGCTTGCACAGGTATTGGCATGCCGGGCGTTACGTAGCCATGCCCCGCTCTCGAGCATACCCACCCATGGGGCGGATAAAAACCGCATTTTGGAGGCCAGTTGCCCGGCCTGCTTGCAGCGGTAATCAAAACCATCGGCCAAGGCGCGGTCAAAGAACAGAACAGCCTCACTTACGGCCATGCCATTTTTGGTGCCGCCAAAACACAGCACATCCACCCCGGCCCGCCATGTCATGTCTGCCGGTGTGCAGCCAAGGGCCGCGCAGGCATTGGCAAAGCGTGAGCCATCCATATGCAGATACAACCCGAGTTCACGGCATGTTTGTGCCAGTGTGCGAATTTCGGATAGGGAATACAGTTCCCCCGTCTCGGTCGGTTGCGTAATGGTTACGGCCCGTGGCTTGGGGTAATGAATATCGCTCCGGCAGGTGGATAACAGCCTGACATCCTGCTCGGTCAGCTTTGCACTTTCCGTCCGAGCGACAAGCAGCTTGGAACCGTTGGAAAAAAACTCGGGCGCTCCGCACTCATCCGTTTCCACATGCGCGTAGGAGGAACAGATCACGCTGTTATAGGACTGGCAGAGAGCCGCCAGCGCTAGTGAATTGGCCGCCGTGCCGTTAAAGACAAAAAAGACCTCGCACTCCTTTTCAAATAGGGAGCGAAAAGCGTCTGCCGCCCGGCTGGTCCATTCATCCTCCCCATAGGGGATCAACGAGCCGACATTGGCCTGCATCATGGCCTGCCATGCCTCGGGGCACATCCCCGCGTAGTTATCACTTGTAAATTGCTGGCGCGTGTTCATCGCTCATCGTCTTTACCGCATTGTGGCAGGTACGCAACCTTAACCACTGTGGACAACAGGGGGCCACGCGCAGACTGCGCGCAAGGCCTTTTTCATCAATACGTCTGGCACAGAGGTGCGTTAATTGACCGTGTAGGTTACCAGCACAAGGTAGATCACCAGCAGTACATTGGTCAGCAGGAAAACCGGCGCCAGCCGCGCCCAGCTCCGGGTAGCAACCGCCATAACCGTATAGGCAAAGCACCCCGCGCAAATCCCGATCATGAGGTTGGCTGTTGTGACCGTCAGCAGCACGATCATACCAGCAGAAACACTCTGGAGCGGGTCGGATATATCCAGCTCCGTCAGGCCTTCCATCATCAAAATTCCCACCATTACCAGCGCTGCTGTGGTGGCCTGAGGGGGAATACAGGCAATAAGGGGCCAGAAAAACGCGCTTAGGCCAAACAGTATGGCTACGGTCAGGGTTGTCAGGCCCGTGCGCCCGCCTGCCTCCACCCCGGTTGCGGATTCAACATAAGCCCCCACGGTCGGGCTCCCCAGACACGCCCCCACAATGGAGGCCAGTCCATCGGCCAGAAACGCACGCCGGGAGTTCATGAAATTGCCTTGCTCATCCATCATGCCCGCACGCCGCGTGACCGCGATCATGGTCGCTGTGGCGGAGAAAAAGTCGGACAAGAAAAAATAAAGGGTCAGGGGCAGGACCAGAAAAAAATTGTGGAAGAACTTGGTCGTATCAAACGCAAACAGGTACGCGCTTGGCGCACGGGGCAGGGCTACCGCCTGCGCAGGCAGAACGGTCATGACATGGCCCGGAGAGGTCTGGATAAACAGCCCCGCCACCGTAACCGCCAGAATGGACAGCAGCATGGCCCCCCGCACACGGGCTGCCACCAGTGCAGCGATGAACAAAAGCGAGAGAAAAACCACCATGACCGAGGAGGAGCGCAAGTCTGCAAAGGCAACGCCCCCGCTTGGGTCCGTTACAATCAGCCCCCCGCTGCGCAGGCCCAGATAGGCAATAAACAGGCCAATACCAGCCTGTAACCCAATACGGATAGAGGCGGGAAAGCCCCACACAATATGCTGGCGCACATTACTGAGCGACAGGCAGGTAAACAGAATACCTCCCACCAGCACCATGGTGAGTGCCGTGCCGTAGGACAGGCCCATTTTAACCACGACAACCTGAGCAAAAACCGCGTTGGACCCCATGCCCGGTGCCAGCGCAATGGGCAGGCGTGACAAAAACGCCATAAGCAGGGAGCCACACATGGCGGCTAGCACGGTTACGGTAATCATATCCGCCCGGTTAGCGCCCGTTGCTGCGAGAATGGCCGGATTGACCGCAATAATATACCCCATGGCGCCAAAGGTTGTGAACCCGGCCAGCACCTCCGTGCCCACGCTGGACTGGTGGCCCGCCACATTAAACCGGAAGAGCTTTTGCAGGGATAAAATGGCTCTCATAATCAACAGCACTCCAGTTTTACGCGACCAGTGGGCTGTACCGCTACACTGGCGCGTTGCCCGTTGCCCCTACCAGACAATGGGGTGTGACTGCCCGGTCTGAACATTAACAAACCCTTCGGGCACGCAGGGGTTGGGGGCCACCAGCACCCACCGCCACGGCGAGCAGGTAAGCGTTGCAAAGCACAGCCGCTCGGGAAAACCCTCCGGCCAGTTTTTGGAATAGGTGGGCTCATGCATCCACTCTATTGTCCGGGCCTGTGCGTAAAGTTCCTGCATGTCCGTGTCCAGTGCTTCGGCCGGGCGGGCGGTCATTAGCCCGCCAACCTCGTAGCGGACCGTGGCCAGCACGGTGTTATCCCGCACCAGTGCCCAACCACCGTGCTGCTTGCGGATTTGGTTGACCACCTGCGCCATGGCGGCATCGGACGACCCGACGACCCATATATTATGCTGGTCATGCGCGACCGAGCAGCCTACAGCCGTATCGGGCGTTCTGGGGCCACAGCCGCGCCAGAACATACGCCCGACCCTGCCCTGCCCGGAATAGCGGTCCACAACTGCAAACTTGGTAATGCACTGGCTGGTATCGCGCTGGACTTGTCCGCCATGCACGGGCAGGGTTTCCACCAGAAAATCATCCGCCCAGTGAAACGGGCGCAGCACGGCGGCCTGCATGGTCTGCCGCCCCGGATCAGCCGGAATGGCAAAATCCTCCGCACCAAGCTCCCGCTTGATATTGATGGTCTGGCTCGCCCATGCGGGCCATGCAATAACGGGCACGGGCGCAATATAATGCCCGTTCTGCGCCACGCACTGGCCATCTGCCCAGACCTCCGCAATATCCAGCGCTGCCACATCAGACAGCAGCACAACATCAGCAAAGCGGCCGGGGGCCAGACTGCCCACCCACGGGGTCAGGCGCATATGCCGCGCGGGGTTGATGGTCACACACTGAATGGCAATTTCTGGCGGCAGGCCAGCCTCCATGGCTCTGCGCACATTATAGTCTGTGGCTCCCATGCGCAATGTGTCGCTTGCGGAACGATCATCGGTGGTCAGCGCAATCTGGGAAAAATCCTCAAAACCTAAATCCAGCATACCCTGCACCAGTTCGGGAATAGCCGCGTGCCGCAACGCCACAAAAATACCGGCCTGCAACTTGGCCTGTAGTTCTGCCATATTCAGCACTTCGTGGTCAGAGGCCAGACCAGCTGCGGCAAAAGCGTTAATGGAGCGTGTGTCATGCAGGCCTGCCCCGTGCCCTTCCACCACGCCACGGTGTTCATACGTTGCCTGGATCATGCCCCACAACCGCGCGTAGGAGGGGGATTCAGGGTTCCATACGCTGGGCCAGTCCATAACCTCGTCCAGACCGGGCACCATCAGGTTCCCGCCCATAAAGGCGCTCTGTTCATCATACCCATAATACCCTCCCCCGCCCTCATATGCAGTGGGGGGAACGGCCGAACCGGGGAGCGGGAATATTTTAAGCGGCACGCCATGGCTGCGCGCCGTCATCCAGAACGACAGGTTATGTGCGCCATCCACGTTGGAAAACTCGTGGCTGGCCTCGCACGTCCATGTATTGCCGCGTGGCAGCACCAGAGCGGCCTCGTATTCGGGGGTCAGGTGCGAGCTTTCGATATGTTTGTGCACCTCGCCAAAGCCGGGCACGGCGGAAAGTTCCAGCCGCTCGACATGCGATCGGGCTGTGCCGGTATAGGTGCCCGCAGGGCCGGTCCAGGCAATGCGGCGGCGATATATAACAATATCCTGCTGCTCTACCCAGCGGCGCGTATGCACGTCCAGCAGGCGGCCCACGCGCAGCACCAGATCGGCTGGGATCAGCCCCATGGCCACACGGGTCAGTTCCTGGCGGATGCACACTTCCTGGGCAGCACTGATAAACAGGTCATTCCCGGACATCATCTCCGATGCAGACTTCATCACCATGATCCATTATACCAAAGAAAAATCTGGAACTTTGCGAAAGATACGGAAGAAGTTTTCCGTTGTCTGCCGGGCCAGCTCCTCGGGAGTGACCTTGCGCAAGCCCGCCAGAACCCTAAGCGTATGCACAAGGTAGGCGGGCTCGTTCCGCTGGTCCGCATAGGGTTCTGGGGCCAGAGATGGCGCGTCTGTCTCGATCAGAATACGGTCTGCGGGCAGGCTGGCGGCAATAGCGCGCATGCCATCATTCCCCTCATGGGTGAGCAGGCCGGAGAACGAGAGGTAATGCCCCATCTCCACATTGGCCCGCGCCAGAGCCGGACCACCTGAAAAACAGTGCATGACCACCGGAAACCGCCCTTTGGCATCCCCCTCACGCAAGACCTGCTCCATGGCCGCATCCTGCTTGACGGAATGGATGATCAGGGGCAACTGCGTCTGCCGGGCGGCCTCTATATGGACCAGAAAATTGCGCATCTGCGCATCCCACGAAGCCGTGGTAAAAAACGTGTCCAGCCCCACCTCGCCTATGCCCACCACCTTGGGGTGGGCGGCATGGGCGACAAGGTCCTGCACCTGCACGTCGGTTTCCCCATCCGCCCAGTGTGGGTGAGTGCCTACGGAGCAGAAGACGTCGTCCATCTCCTCCGCTTTTTGCAGAACCTTGGCAAAATCATGCACACTGGTACCAATGCTGACAAACCGGCGGATACCCACCGCGCGCGCTCGCTGCATGACCGCGTCCAGATCCCCCGCAAGCTCGGAAAACTCAAGGTGGCAATGACTGTCAACCAGATGCATGCTGCGTCCTCCCGTTATGGGGTTTGTTGCAAGGCCGGATCATACTACCGTGCCCTGTCTGGCCGAAATATCAAGCACTTCAGGCAGGCGCGTAATAAAATTAACCATAACGGCAAAGGCTGCCTGCACATCCGCCACGATAACGCTCTCATCGGGGTGGTGGCTTATGCCGCCGGGGCTGCGCAGGAACAGCATGGCCGTGGGCACCCAGTCCGTCATCATCATGGCATCATGCCAGCACCACTGACCAGAACATGCTCGGGCATACCCTCCGCCCTTATGCCCGAACGCAGCAGGTCAACCAACCGGCCATCACAGGGGGCGGGGGCAAAGGTCTGGTGGTCCTGCACCTCCCACCCCACGTGGCGGCGCCCGGCAATGCCGCCCACCAGATCCTTTACCTGCAAAAACGCGCGCTCAAGGCATTGCGCATCCGCCGAGCGGATTTCCACCGAAAGGCTTGCGCTGCCGGGAATAACATTCACCGCCCCCGGACGCGCCTCGATCTTGCCCACGGTGGCCACAAAATCATCCACATGCGTACGGGCCAGTGCCTCTATGCCCAGAACCATCTCACACGCAGCAGCCAGCGCATCGTGGCGCATGGAAAGCGGTACTGTGCCCGCATGCCCCGCCTGCCCCTGCACGCAAATATAAAACCGCTGGATACCGGCAATGGCAGACACGGCCGCCAATGGGGCATCCGCATGTTCCAGCACGGGACCTTGCTCAATATGTGCTTCCAGATAGGCTATTATGTCCTGCCGGTTGCGCCGGGCCTCGCCCATTCTGCCGACATCCAGCCCTGCGTCGCGCATGGCCTCGTGCAATGTTGCGCCGGTGCGGTCACGCATCTGGCTGACATCACCCTCGGCCTTGCCCGCCATGGCCCGGGAACCCAGCATGGACAACGGGAATCGTGACCCCTCCTCATCCCCAAAAGCCACAACCTCCAAGGCAAAAGGCAGGCGTATGCTACGGCTTGCAAAAGCGGCCACACATTCCACCCCCAGCATGACCCCCAGCGCGCCATCGTAAAAACCGCCGTTCCACACGCTGTCTATGTGCGAGCCGATCAGCAGTGCGGGGGCGTTGGCCTCTGCCCCCTCGTACCGGCCAATAACCGTGCCTGCGGGGTCCGTGCGCACGCTCATGCCTGCATCGTGCATCCACCCCCGCAATGTGGCCATGGCGGCTTTGTGTGCAGCCCCAAGGTAAGGGCGGAACAGGCCGCCACGCATATCGCTATAAGGTTCGCACCCGAGTTCTTCACACCGTCTGACCGCACGCGCCCCTGCATCGTGCTCGACAATCCGCTCCAGCTTGTTCATCTCAACCACCAACGTAAACCGGCACTCAATCCCGGCGGCGTTCTGCACGCCATGCCAAAAAGGCCACTGCTGCCCTGTTCCACATACCGGTGTGTGGGAAAGGTTTGTGCGGGGCGGCCTTTTTATTATTGCTTTAGAAATCCGTGGAAATTGTTCCGTCATGCTAAAACGTGGCAGAACGTAAAACTGAGCCCCACTCCCCGCAGCTAGGGTTGTACCATCCAGCAGTTGCCCCTGTGTGGCGTTTGTTGCAATACCTACCGGTCCCGTGCGCACCACGGCTCCGGTCAGGTTCTGAAAGTTCATTTTGAGCGTAGGTGATTTGAGGAAAGAGAATGGCTTGAAGCGATACCCAACACTCAGGCTGTCCGTTACGTAGCCGGGCATACGCTGGTCCCCCGTCAGGTTACGGACTGGGAGCTGGCATAATGCAGGGCGAAGTTTCCAAAAAAGTGCGTGTCATCGTACGACAGGCCAAAATTGGCCATGACCTTGGGAGCCATTGGGGCTTCATACCCTTTGGTCCGCAGGTAGCTCCCCCCATATGGTACGTTGGAATCCAGGGTTGCATGCAGGTATTCAAACGACGCATAGGGACTAAAGTGGTGGATCGGCCGGGCCGCCACCATAAGGTCAAAGCCACGCACGGTCTGGTTGCCTGCATTGGCCGTGCCAAATACGCCACCGCCCAGATAGGTGCTCATCAACCTGTTGGTAATGTTGTAGTTAAATAGGGACAGATCGAGCATCACATACTTGTCGTGGTAGCGGTACCCCAGCTCCTCCTTGATCGAATACTGGTTTTTGGGCATGCCGGTCACGGCTGAATGGCAGAGGGGTCTGGCTGGCGAAAGTCCCCTTCTCCATGCACATAAACCTGACTGTGGTCGTCAATATCATACGAAATGGATAGCTGCGGCAAAGGCACCGTGGAGTTCGCCCCCAGATGCGCGTTTGACGTGGAGGACGATGCCAGCAGGTTCTTCATCCAGTAATTTGTCATCATGAACTTGAAGCCCGCGATAATCCGTAGCTTGTTATGTAGGTAACGTGCTTCGTCCTGCACAAAAATCGAGTGGATTTCGTAGCCCGTGTTGGTCAGCCCGGCCAGCGCACGCTTGCCATCTGCCGTATAGAGTGCAGTATGGGGGTTGCCCGGCGTTGTAGCCCCGCTATAGGACACGTTGATCGGGAAACCGATTTTGGAAAAATTGTTGGCATACCAGTACCCGACCGAAAAATGGTTATGGCTGTCAATGTCATAACCCAGCTTGGCGGTTACACCCACATCGGGCTGGCTATAGGCGTTCCATGCTTGCACAAGCTGCTGCCCACCGGGTAGAGCGCTCCCGTTGCCCAAGCTATACTGCCCGGCAGAGGACTGCCCGATACCCCAGCTATCCCACCCAAGAGCATCGTAAAAATAGGGGGTCACATCCAGCGTGAGCTTTCTGCTCAGCACTACATGCACCGGCATGACCAGAAAAACCGTGTTAAAGTGCGAGATATTGTTTTTCCAGTAGTTATCGTTCCCGCCTGTTGCGCTGTAACCGCTGCGGTTATAGCCCGCTCCGGTGTGCTTGTAGGCCTTGAACTGTTCTTCTGTTGCGTAATTATCAACCATGATCTGGTTGTTGTTCCACGAAAAATACAGTTTAATACTTGATGCGTTCTGAAAATCCTTTTGCAAGCCAAAGTCAATGTGCTGGCGGTCATTTGTGCCAGCACCCATCCACTGCCGGGCATGCGTGTGCGAACCCGATACGTAAAAACGCACACCCGTGTTGCCAATATCCCCCGACTGCAAGCGCAGGAACTCGCGGGAGAGGTTGTTTGTGCCATAGGAAAAATCCATCGTCCCACCCATTCTGTGGGAGGGAGTCAGGGTTTCCTCACGCATGACACCCCCTGCACTTGTGGTCACCGGGGCTTCCAGCGCGGAGGCACTAGGGCTGACGGAAATACGCTCCAGATTTTCGGAATCCACGTTCTGGTCAATATAACCCGCACTACTTGCGGGCACGCCATCAAGCAGAATAGCAATGTCGGCATCTGTCAGGCCGCGGCTTTCTATGCCCCCGCCATGCATGCCAGATGTATCCGCCGAAGATACGTTAAGACTTGGCATGGTCTTGACTAGGTCCAGCACACTACTTGTGGGGCTTTTCTGGTCAATAAACTGCTTTGTAACCGTTTGTACAGAATAAGCGGCTGTTTCACGCCGCATCATTCCGCCCCCGCCATCCACGGACAGACTGACAGACTGCCGGTTGGATGTAACGTCAATATTTTCCTTATTCTGCGCCTGTAGGGCAGATTTTACATGGGGTTTATGTCCGCTTGCCACCACCCGGTCTGGCGTTCGCAGATCCCCCACTGGTGCTGCACCAGCACAGCGTGCCGTGTCATGAAGTGCTGCCAAAACCAGAATGCCCGACGCCGATACGAACAGCCTGTGCTTTAACGAAAAAATTTGCATTGCTTGTGCCCGCCCTCTACAGCCTTCCGCCTAAAAGACTGTTTTCAAGTTCTTTTTTGTCTAGACCGCCCGCAGTTTGTTCAAAGTTATTGTTCTGCTTATGCAACGTATCGTTTCTGCCCGTCTTTTTGGAAGCGCTAAATTCTGCACGTTGTGTAGCCTTTTTCTGCACGTGCAGACTCTTTTTCAGTGCGGTATAGAAATGATTATGTTTATTCTTGATTTGCCGTTAACTGTTCTCACCAACAGGTTCCAAAAGACGCACACCCAGCAAAAGGACTATGGCCATGGTGCTCCTGACCAAGTTTTCCCGTTATTTTCAGGAAGTCATCCACCATGGCTCCATCCGCAAAGCGGCCGAGCACCTGCATATTGCCGCCTCAGCCGTGGACCGGCAGATCCTGAATGTGGAAGAAACACTCGGGTTACGGCTGTTTGACCGGGTTTCCGGCGGCGTACGGCTGACCGCTGCGGGCGAAGCTGTTTTTCATCAACTCACCCGTTGGGGCAAGGAAGAGGCCGCCCTACACCGCCATCTGGCGGAACTTAAAGACGCACGCAGCGGAGAAGTCCGCATTGCTGTGGCCGATGGTTTGGCTGTCAGCTTTATTCCCTCCATGATCATGCTTTTGCATGATGACAGCCCTGGTTTGCGCTTTAAGGTCACGGTAGCTACTGCAGCTACTGCTGCCATCCTGCTTCGCGCAGGGGACTGCGATCTGGGGGTTACATTTGACCCCCCATCCTTTGCTGGGCTGAGTGTGGAGGCCGAGACCCTGTCCCGTCTTGGTGTAATGGTGCCGCGTGACCATCCGCTAACGCGTATGGAAGATGTGCGGGTCACAGACTGTATCGGCTACCCTATTGTAGCACCGGATTCGTCCACCACATTATGGCGTCTGGTCAAAGAATTGCTGGAAGAAACAGATATGCCATATGATATCGTCTTCAATTCCAACAATATTGCGCTTGTCTGCGATATGGTAAAAAAAAAATCTGGGTATTGCTATTATGCGTGATCTGGACGCCTTTGGTCATTACACTGAAAATGAAGCCTGTTTTATAGAGCTAAACGAAACCAAACTGGCAACGCAAAAGCTCTCACTCATTATTCCCAAAACACGCATATTATCACCAAGTGCGAATTTCATTATTGAGAAGTTCAAAGAAATATTCAAAGTTTTTGACAATAACTTTAGACATTTTTTTGTGAAAAAACTAGACTCAGGGCTCATTCTCTAAGATAGAAGATGAAGCTTGCTGCGGTGTGGATTGCGGACATGAATGTATGAGCACAGCGGTCGTATCGTGTTGCCACCCGTCACCAGTCTTTCAGCTTTGCGAACATGTTTTTGATCGGATAGCGCTTTTTATACAGATGCCAACTGTAAGGTGGCTTTGATTTCCTGTTCTTCTTTCGTGGAATACAGGCGGTGATGTTCCGCTCTTCAAGAGACTACCTGATTTTATTGCTGTCGTCTCCCCGATCACCGATGACTTCCTCTGTCTCATCGACAGATCCGCCATCAACACATCAGCACCTTTGAAATCACTGACCTGTCGAGCAGTCGCCACTTGGAATGGATACGGTTGAAACCAACAACTATCAATCAAAACGTCATAGCCCTGAAATCAGGAAACAGGAGTTAAAAAACGGTTCTTCGATCCCTCCAGTTGATCACCAAGCCCGCTCAGCCGAGCAAGCCGCTCTTCAACATCAAAAAAATCCCGGCTGCTTCATCATCTATCCTTCCTTCCAATCAACTCAGAGGACATGGAATCACATACAGAGCCTCATAACCAGAGGGTTTTTCGAACCCTCGATACAAAATCCGCACCATCAAATCCTGGGACTAAACATTTATTCCACGATGTTGCGCCATCCGATGGCACAACACCGATAGAGAATGCTCAGAGACTTTTCATCGCCGAAACCGACATGCCGGGTGAAAGCGTTGTAACTGCGCCATCCGGCTGCTGAATAGGCATCCACAGCGTGAAACGTGTGCCCTTTGCAAGAGAGGACCAGTGGGCGCGGCTGTTTATGGCCTGCGCGCGCCAGCGGATATTGTGCAGCCCACGTCCACCACCCGTCTGCCTGTTGGCGACAAACCCATTGCCATTGTCTTCGACAAACACGACAACAGCTTGCCTGTCGGCCGCAGTGGCAATACGGATATGATCTGCCCCCGCATGTTTGATGATATTGGCAATGACTTCCTGAAGAATACGCAGAATATGCAGTGCTGCGGAAGGTGTTAGCCAGACCAGCGGTGGCACTGTTCTTACGGACCATTCCAGCGTCATGCCATGAGCCTGAAAACGTGGCGCAAGCCGGTAACGCAGGTTGGCCAGCAGGACCAGAAGATCGGCATCGACCGATTCCAGTGAATCGACTGTAATTTTCAGGTCATACAGGCAGTCCTGTAATGTCTGACGGAGCACAGCGTTGGGCGTGTCTCCATTCGTCATATGAATGGCGCCTGTCAGGGTTGAACCGAGACCATCATGCATGTCACGCATCAGGCGCTGGCGTTCGGCGCTTAAAAGGTCGCGCTGTTCAACTTGCCGCAGGCGATCATAACTTTCGCGCAATGCGCTTTCCTGCAATTCAAATCGCGACTGCAACTGTTCAGTCGCCTGTTTATCCGCATGGATTGTATCAGCATAGCGTATGCTAAGCAGGTACAAACAGATGAACAGGACCAGCGGTGTGAGGTAAGGTGTCAGGTAAATATGGTTGATACCGATACGGTCATACGATAGCGCGGCATCATGTATCAGGCCCGGCAGCAGTAGCAGATTGAATATAATCAGCAGCAGACCCGCGCGCGATCCGCGATGCCACAGGCGCCTGATCAGCGATCGCAGCATCGGGAACGGGGCCATGCAACAATAGGCATACAGGCACATCGAAAATATCGGCAGCCAGTCATGCGGGCAGAATACGGGTAATGTCACTATGGAGCCCAATACTACTCCACCGATCCATAACCGCTTCAACCAGAAAAACTTCACATCGGCAATATCGCAACAGAACAGCCAGACAGCTGTTATCAGCCAGCAGAGCGCATTGACAGAGCCCCACCCGATCCATGACTGGGGAGCATATGTAAAATACCCACGCCCGAGGAAAAAGAGCGCATATAGCGTATAAAAAACAATGCCGCCGACTAGATACTGACACAGACGATCCAGGTTGCGACCGTTCGAGAGCACAGAGAGCATAACGCTGCTCGAAAGCAGGATAACGGCAATTGCTGCTGGCAGCACATACAGCAAGGTCCACCGGACGCGGTACCGCCAGGACAGTGCATCGTAGTCACCAACCCGGGCGGTTGTTATGGCTCCCTGCCCGCCGGTGGCCATATCAATGCGGACCACAACCATGGACGAGCCAGAAAACGGCAACTGCACCAGAAGGGGATAACCCGCCTCCTGCCCTGTGGCGCCGTTCTGCGAACACCAGACAAGAACGCCGTTCTGGTACAAGGCTAGACGCCCCTCAGCTTTCCAGGACGGAAGATAGAAGCCGGTCCGGGGGCCATCTGCCTCGGCCTGTGCTGGCGGGGCTATCACGAAACGGTACCAGGTGGTCGTCCTGAATTTCTGGTCGTCTGGGCTGGGGAAAGCGGGAGGAGAGAACCTGTCCGTGTATGGAAGCTCCACGATTTCCCACTGCCTACGGGGCCATCTGGCGCAATATGGTCCGGCAGTGTCGCGTCCAGGTCGTCGGGTATGACCTGTTTCAGAAAGTCCGCATGATAAAGTGCTTGCTGCCACGCTCCAGAACCGGCTGGGTGGGTGTTGAATATAACAGCCACACCAGCGATACCACACTACTCAAGCAGAGCATGCCGATAATACGGAAAAGGAACACCCACGGGGAACGCACCGTTGCTTGCATTACCTCACTCACCCGAAGATGCGAAAATCAAGAATGCAGCCAGCCCTGACGTCGCGCCAAGGTTACGGCCTCGATCCTCGAACCAACTGAAAGTTTTTGATAAATGCGCCGAACATATGTGTGAACGGTATGCGTTGACACTTCAATTCGGCCTGCAATTTCTGCTTCTGTAAAGCCTTGCGACACATAGCGCAACACTTCCAGCTCACGCTCGGACAGCGACGGCACAATGCGCGCCGAGGGAACAGGCAGGTGATGACGAAAGCGTGAGAGAACCTGACGGGCAATCATCGGGCTGATCGGGCTTCCCCCGCCGTGGGACGTGCGAATGGCTTCCACCCTTTGCATCTGGTTGGCATCTTTCAACAGATACCCCGCAGCCCCCAGTGCAATGGCCTCCATGACGTAACTTTCATCGCCAAAGGTCGTGCTGATCAATACCGCACAGGAGGGCCATAGCTCCACAGCCGCCTTGAGCACATCAAGCCCCGAACCGTCGGGCAAGCCGATATCAGCCAGCAATACGTCTGCCGCCGCCCCCTGTAACATGGCCAACCCCTCAGCACGGTTGGTTGCAACCGAATGCAGGGTCATGTCCGGCTGCTCATCGAGAGTTTTGCAGACAGCGTCGCGAAAAAGAGGGTCATCCTCTACAATCGCGACACGGATACAAGAAGGATGTTCCATGGCCGTCCGTTGTTGTCTTGTCGTGTTATGAAAACTCATTCCCGGGATTTTCTCGGCAAAACCGCATCATTCTCAAATAACTACCCACCACCTGAATTATGGAGCAGGCCTGTTTCTCAAAAAGGCATTGGTAAAAACACTCGGGCAAGTACAACTGGCTGTGGCCACTTGCCCAACCCGTCAGGAAAACATATTGCCCCGGGGAATAAGCACGCCTCATCCGACTTTATGAGACCCGGATGAGGCAGTCAAGCAGATCAGCTTAGCTTCTGCTGGCCGAGATCGTAGGTGACGGGGAACGGAGAGCCCTTGCTGCCATCTTCCTTGATCGGGGTAAATTTGGTTTCGATCTTGGTGAAGTTGAAGGAAATAGTCTCGCTCGGGCGATCACCA
>NZ_BAJU01000058.1 GCF_000613865.1 Acetobacter okinawensis JCM 25146 | reverse complement strand
CGCCTGAGCGTGTTCCGCCAGCTCAAGCAGGATGGCGCATGGTCGATACCCCCCCCGCCCCCAACACCGCGTCCGATATTGACGCGCATTCTCTCCCGCGCACGCAAGCTCCGCGCCGACAACAACAACCAGGACTGACACGCCCACCCGGCCGTGCCTGCCCTTTCGTCTTTCCCCTAGCCTGCAAGCGTAGATCCAGAGTCTCATGTCCCAGCCTTCCAGCCCGTCCCCTTCCTATGACTTCAACTCAGTCGAGCCTAAATGGCAGCAGGCATGGGAAAAAGCCGATATCTTCACCGTTCCGGATGTCCCTCCGGCGGATAAGCCCAAGTATTATGTGCTGGAAATGTTTCCCTACCCCTCGGGGCAGTTGCACATGGGCCATGTACGCAACTACGCGCTGGGGGATGTGATTGCCCGCTACAAGCGCGCACGCGGCTTTGCGGTTCTGCACCCCATGGGGTGGGACGCCTTTGGCCTGCCAGCAGAAAACGCCGCGCGCGAGCGTGGCGTGCACCCGCAGGAATGGACGCTCAACAACATTGCCGCCATGCGCGCCACCCTCCAGCGGCTCGGCTTTTCGCTCAACTGGGACCGCGAGATCGCAACCTGCCTGCCCGAATATTATGGCAAACAGCAGAAGCTGTTCCTCGACTTCATGCAGGCCGGGCTGGTGGAACGGCGCGAAAGCTGGGTGAACTGGGACCCGGTGGACCAGACCGTACTGGCCAACGAGCAGGTGGTGGACGGCAAGGGCTGGCGCTCAGGCGCTCCCATTGAAAAGAAAAAACTCTCCCAGTGGTTCCTGCGCATTACCGACTTTGCCGAGGATCTGCTGGATGGGCTGAAGACCCTTGACCGCTGGCCCGAACGCGTACGCACCATGCAGGAACGCTGGATTGGCCGCTCGGAAGGGGCAAAGCTCACCTTCTCGCTACATGAACCCCCGGTTGGGCTGGATACCAACCTGAACGCGGTGGAAGTGTTCACCACCCGCCCGGACACGCTGTTTGGCATGTCCTTCCTAGCCATTGCGCCGGACCATCCGTTGGCCCAGTGGGTGGCTGAACAGAACCCGCAGGCCGCAGACTTTGTAGCCGAATGCCGCCGCCTTGGCACATCGGTCGAGGCAGTGGAAACAGCGGAAAAACGCGGGTTTGATACAGGCCTGCGCGTCAACCACCCGTTCATGGACAAGAGCTTCCCCATCTGGATCGCCAATTTTGTGCTGATGGACTACGGCACAGGTGCGCTGTTCGGCTGCCCATCGGGTGACCAGCGCGACCTGGACTTCGCCCATAAATACGCCCTGCCAGTTACCCCGGTTGTGCTGCCCGAAGGCAAGGATCAGGCGGAGTTTGCCATCACCACCACCGCCTATACGGGCGATGGCACCATGATCAACTCCGGCTTTCTGGACGGGCAGACCACCGAACAGGCACGCAAAACCGCCATTGCCCGCCTGCAGGATCTTGGCGTGGGCAAAGGTATTGTCAACTGGCGCCTGCGTGACTGGGGCATTTCCCGCCAGCGGTACTGGGGCTGCCCCATTCCGGTCATTCATTGCCCCACATGCGGGGCCGTGCCCGTGCCGGACGACCAACTCCCTGTCAAACTGCCCGAGGATGTCACATTCGACAAACCGGGTAACCCGCTCGACCACCACCCCACATGGAAGCACACCACCTGCCCATGCTGCGGCAACCCCGCCACGCGGGAGACCGATACGTTTGACACGTTTGTGGACAGCTCGTGGTATTTTGCCCGCTTTACCGCACCCCACGCCCCAACCCCCACCGTGCGCGAGGCCGCAGATGGCTGGCTGGCCGTGGACCAGTATATTGGCGGGATTGAGCACGCCATTCTGCACCTGCTTTATGCGCGCTTCTTTACCCGCGCGATGCACCGCACGGGCAATCTGAATGTAGACGAACCGTTTGCGGGCCTGTTCACCCAAGGCATGGTCAGCCACGAAAGCTACAAGGACAGCGCAGGCCACTGGCTCTACCCCGAAGAGGTGGAACGCACGACCGAAGGCGTGGTCAAGCGCGGCACCACCGAGCCTGTAACCGTGGGCCGGGTGGAAAAAATGTCCAAGTCCAAGCGCAACACGGTGGCCCCCGTGGCCATTATCGAGCGTTTTGGGGCTGATACCGCGCGCTGGTTTGTTCTCTCCGACAGCCCCCCCGAGCGTGACATGGAATGGACCGAGGCCGGTGTGGCCGGGGCTGCACGTTTTGCCCAGCGCCTGTTCCGCACGGTCTGCACGGTTGCCGCCAGCGTGCCTGCCACCCCCGCATGCCCGGCTGATATGGACCGCAAGGCCGACACCCTGCGCCGCACCACGCACCGTACACTGGCGGCCGTGACCGAAGCGCTGGAAAGCTTTGCCATTAACGTAGCCGTGGCACGCATTCACGAACTGACCTCCGCTCTGGCGGATGCAGAAAAAGCAGCCAGCGTTGCAGGCATGGATTTTGCACGGCGCGAGGCAGCCCACATCCTATGCCTGCTCTGCGCGCCCATGATGCCGCATCTGGCGGAAGAAATGTTTGCGGCACTGGAACCCAGCGCAGGCCTTGCCGCAACACAGGCATGGCCTACCCCGCTGCCCGACCTGCTGGCCGCAACACAGGTGACCATTGCCGTGCAGATTCTGGGTAAACTCCGCGGCACCATAGAAGCCCTGCCAGACGAAGATGCCGCCGCCGTGCTGGCCCGTGCAGAGGCAGAACCTAACGTGGCACGGCTTCTGGAAGGCAAACGTATTGTCAAACGCGTGCATGTGCCCAACCGCATTGTCAATTTTGTAACGGCAGGCTGATGACCCCGACCCGCTCCTTTTTCTCCCTTTGCAAGGCCACACTGGCCGCAACCGCCCTTATGGCAGCCCCCCTGCTCCTGAGCGGGTGCGGATTCCGGCCTTTATACGGGGAGGAAAAGGGCGTGGTAGATACCTCAGACGAACTCAAGGACGTTTACGTCTCCAATATTCCCGAGCGTTTTGGCCAGCAGCTCCGTCTGGCTCTTCAATCCCAGATGGCCAGCGACGGACCAGAAGACCCGCACAAATACAAACTTGTCGTCCAGCCCAGCCTGAGTGCTGAAGCCATTGATATCCATGGCGACAACACAAGCGGGCGCACGCGCATGCTAGCCTCGGCCACCTGGCAGCTCGTGAGCATAGAGGCCAACCCCCGGCTGCTTGCCCAAGGCAACACTCAGGCCATGGATGGCTATACGAGCAGCTACGAACAGTATTTTGCCCAGACCCTGAACATGGAATCGACCGAAGCCCGCATGGCGCAGGCTTTGGGAGAGCAGGTGACGCAGCAGGTCGCCACGTGGTTTAAAACCCATGCCACCCCGGCTGCCGCACCCAATGACCGGCCAAAGGCATTCTACCCCTCACCCAACGGCATTCCCGAGTCCGAAAAAGCCGCCCCCACGGAGCAGGAGGGGGCTGACGCCATTCCCGACATGGCAACCGGACGCGCCCCGATCGACACCACTTTCTGACACAGGGGCGGGCTGGTCATGAAAATAGACGCCCGAGGCACTGCCCGCGTTCTGAACGACTCCGGAGCGTGGCGTGTTATCCTGCTGCATGGGGAGGATACGGGGCTGATCCGTGAACGCGCCTTGCAGGCTACGCAAAGGCTGGCAGGCACACTGGATGACCCCTTCCGCATTGCCCTGCTGGACAGGGAGACCCATAACCGGCTGGAGGAGGAGGCAACCGCACTCTCCCTTATGGGTGGTCGCCGGGTTGTGCGTGTGCGCGACGCCTCCGATACGCTGCTCAAACCCGTTGAGCATGTTCTTGCCCAGAACACGGACACGCTGGTCATACTGGAGGCCCCCGGCCTTGCCTCGCGCTCCAAGCTGCGCCAGCTCATGGAAAAACAGGCCCAGTGTGCAAGCATTGGCTGCTACCCCGAGGAAGGGCGCACCCTCGAATCCTCCATTACCCAGATGCTGGGCGTACACAATGTGCGCATTGATGCGGACGCCCTGCACTGGCTGGCCGCCCGACTGGGTGCAGACCGCGCCGCCGCACGGAGCGAGGTGGAAAAACTGGCCCTCTATGCGGGGGACACAGGAACACTGGCGCTGGAGGACGTGCGCGCCTGCATTGGGGATGCCGGGAGCGTATCGGTGGAGGATGCAGCGTTTGCTGCAACCGAGGGCAACAGGACAGAAACCGACACGGCCCTTGAGCGTGCCTTGGCCGAAGGTACCGCCCCCATAGCCATTATTCGCGCCTTTATGGGCCATCTGCACCGCCTGCGCCGGGTCCGGGCCGCCATGGCGGAGGGGCAGAGCCGCAGTGATGCGCTCAAGACCCTGCGCCCGCCGGTTTTTTTCAAACGCACGGCAAGCTTTGGCCGCGCGCTGGAGGTCTGGTCCCTGAACGCACTCACCAAAGAACTGGCGGAGCTGCAAGCGCTGGAGCTGGCCTGCAAGCAGACAGGAGCCCCCGATGTGCTGCTCTGCCGCCGCTATATTGCAACACTGGCCGCCCGCGCCGCCCTGTACAGCCGCCGGTAAAGCCCTGCTTTTCCCCTTGTCCGGGGCTTGGGCATTCAGTATACACAAGCGGTGTGTCCGCGTAGCTCAGCAGGATAGAGCACAGGATTCCTATTTAATTGGGCACCATAACTGGAAACATTATGGTGAATCCGCTCAAAGTCGGGGAACGCTACGGCCTGTAAGGGCCTTGCCAATCCCGAGCCAAGCCGCCCTTTGGGGCGGAAGGTGTAGAGACTGGACGGGCGGTGCCTAAAGACCTGTCAACACAGGTCCATGGCAAAGGGACAGTCCAGCCCACAAACGCTCCGGCAACGGAGCGGCTGTGAAAACTGTAGTGGGATGAATCCTGGGGCCGTGGGTTCGAATCCCGCCGCGGACACCAAATTTTCTTTTCCTGAATGTCAAATGCTCACTCAGGGGCCGAAATACCGG
This sequence comes from Acetobacter okinawensis JCM 25146, assembly GCF_000613865.1. Taxonomy (GTDB): domain Bacteria; phylum Pseudomonadota; class Alphaproteobacteria; order Acetobacterales; family Acetobacteraceae; genus Acetobacter; species Acetobacter okinawensis. Next base: position 8,938 of record NZ_BAJU01000058.1, on the reverse strand, counting down.
GGCACACCTTGGCATGTTGCACACGGTGTATGGCGTCCAGCTTGCCTTTTGCGCGCGCAAGGTGCTCCTGCTTGTCCTCATCCAGCATGCCGGAGAGGGGCACACCCACAGCAAGCACAGTCCATGTGTCTGTCTTATGTGCGCGCCTTTGACTGTTATACAGACCCGAGACCTCATCCCCCTGTTTGAGTTCCGCCTCTTCCAGTTGCGGGCAGGTCAGGCTGGCATAGGCCGTATCGGGCATGTACTGGCCTTGACCTTGTCCGGGCTGGTCGCACAGACTGACAGGGCAACAACCAGTGTCAAAAACAGGTATTTTTCATTTTATCCTCGTGCATAGGGGGGTTTTCCCCCATGCTTTGCACCGCATGCGCATGGATATGTTCGGGAGTTTTCAACCGAACACACTCCAAAAACACAAGGGATCAGCCTTGGGAAAAACCACAAACACAATGTTAAGTATTAAATAACAAGTTACGAAATAATAAACAAATATCATAAAGAATTATGCGTCACAAAAATGTGACACGGACATTCTACCTTGCCGGTTCCGGGGAATAATGCTCTAAAACAAGGTATTATATTTTTCACTCTAGAATGTTTGAGCAAATCCGACATTCTGAAAGGTGACACATGAAACGTGTAGCTGAAAGAATATTGTGTGGCTCTCTCATTTTATTGACAAGTGGTTGCTACAGTATCGGAAGTTATAAACTTGGAAAAGATCAGGACCAATACGCAAGTTCCATGATCGAAGCCGGAAAAAGGCAGACACTCTCCAACCTTGTGCGCCTGCGCTACGCGGATACACCCGGGTTTTTGGATACAACACAGCTGATCTCGGGCTACCAGCTCCAGAGAAATGCTTTTCTTGGTGTTGCATCCGATACTTTTCCCATACGTCCCAATGGCGGCATAGCCGCACAGTTGCAGGAAACACCGACTTTTACCTTCCAGCCAGTGACGGGGGATGCCTACGCCCATAACTTCCTGCGCCCCCTACCGCCTGCCAGCCTGCTGCCGCTGGCCATGGGCGGCCTGCCCATAGATGTTTTGCTGCGCCTGTCTGTGCAGTCCATCAATCTTATGAGCAATAATCGTCCATTTTCTCGTAATGCGGGTGACCTTGATGCCGAGATAGACGCACATAGCGTGGATTTTTTCGGGCTTGTACATGACCTGCGGCTGTTGCAGGCAGCAGGTCTTTTGAACATTCAATTGCAGCAGACACCCGGCGCCAATGGGAAGGAAGGGGAAAGCAGTCGTGTTTTCCTGAGCATTTCCCCAACATCAGACCCCAACCTCTCCACCATTGTGGAAAAAACCAGAAAAGCACTTAACTTCTCTCCAAAATATGACCGGATGGAAGTGGTCTATGGTGTTGGAGCCCCCGCTCCGGGGCAGATCAAACTGCTGACACGCAGCATGCTGAGCATACTTGGCCAGATTGCCTACCAGATTCAGATTCCTGATGATGAGGTCTCCTCCGGCAATACGCGCAAATCCGTGGACAGCACCGGCCATGCGGGCGAAAAACCCCTGATGGACGTACACTCCGGGCGCAAACAGCCTGACAATGCATTTGTCGCCATCCAGTACGACCACTACTATTACTGGATTGAGCGCGGGGATTTTGAAAGCAAGCTGGCTTTTACAATTACCCAGATGCTGCTTGAACTTTCCAAAACAACCCTCAATCCCGGCGCTGTGGTGACCATTCCCGTCAACAAATGACGGGCAGCGCCAGCCCCACCACAAAACCTTAAAAACCGACTTATTTTTCTTCAGTTTTGTATAAAACAGGGAAAACTTCCATGTCTTCCAGCACATCTTGCGACCAGCCCTCACGTTCGCTTATCAGCGCCTCTCTGGCAACGCCCGCCCTGCGCGCGGACCGCTGGCTGGCGGTTCTGGACCTTGCGCGCAAATGGTCGGCAGCCAATGGCGCAGATATTAAAAAAAATCTCTCCGCCGCTCTGGTCAAACTGGATGAGATTGAACGGTTTTTGCTTACCCCGGCGCGCAGCTTCTTGAACGGCTTAAAAGCTTTCTGGGCGAGGATGACAATAGGGCCTTCCTGCGGCTGGCCCAGCGTATTTCCACCACCATTGTCTCGCGCAAATACCACCGGGATGCAGCATCATGGAACATGGATGACCATGATGACGAACCGCTCAACCGCCTGCCGCAGGCCATAACCCACCTTAAAAACACGCCCTATTTTGAAGTACTGAGCGTTGTGCCGCATGCGCCCTCGCGCTGGCCGCTTATTCAGGAAGAAGCACGCGGCGTGCGCCGCCCCGAGGACGATTTTATCTACCAGCCGGTTATTGTCGGCAATGCGCAGGACGCCTGACGGGAATCCTGCTCAACCCCGATATCGGGGCGGTTGTCCTGTACGAAGGGCTTGCAGCCAAAAGTGCGGTAGAAAACCCCCTGCTGGCAGCCTTGCAGAGCATTATCGACTTCTCAACCGTGGGGGATGATGAAGCACTGGTGCTGCAACTGGCGCAGGCGATTAAAAAAATCCGCCCGGAAATGGACATCTACCTGCTGAGCGACAGAAACATCGAAACGCTGGCAGGCAGGCCCGAAAGCCGCTTTTTCAACCGCATTTTCTACCAGATGGAAGAGCCGCTGGAGCTGCACCTCTCCATTCTGGAAGGGATTCGCAACCGGTACAGAACACCGTTTTTTGACAACCTCAAGCGCTATGCACAGCGCCCCATTGCCACCTTCCATGCCCTGCCCATAGCGCGCGGCAAGTCGGTCTTTACGTCCAACTGGATCAGCGACATGGGCGAGTTCTACGGCCCCAACCTGTTCCTGGCCGAAAGCTCCGCCACAACCGGCGGGCTGGACAGCCTGCTGGAGCCAACCGGCAACATCAAGGATGCGCAGGCCATGGCGGCGCAGGCCTTTGGGGCAGAACACGCCTTTTTTGTCACCAATGGTACCTCCACCAGCAACAAGATGGTGCTCCAAGCCCTGCTGGCTCCGGGCGACATTGTTATTCTCGACCGCAACTGCCACAAATCCCACCATTACGGGTGCGTACTGGCCGGGGCGCAGCCTTATTATGTGGAGGCCTTCCCGCTGGTGGAATACTCCATGTATGGCGGGGTGCCACTGCGCACGATCAAACAGGCGCTGCTGGCCCTTAAAGCCCACGGTGACCTTGCCCGCGTTAAAATGGTGGACCTGACCAACTGCACATTTGACGGCCATGTGTATGACACCCGCCGGGTTATGGAAGAATGCCTTGCCATTAAACCCGACCTGATCTTTTTGTGGGATGAGGCATGGTTTGGCTTTGCCCACTGGTCGCCCCTGCTGCGCCAGCGCACAGCCATGGGGGCTGCTGCCAACCTGACCGAATACCTTGCAAGCCCGCAGGCTCAGGCCGCATGGGACAGGCAGGCAGACGCACTGGGGGACACCCCCGATGATGAAACCCTGCTGAACACCCGGCTGGTGCCAGACCCGCGCGCCGTGCGGCTGCGGGTGTACCAGACCAATTCCGTGCATAAATCCATGTCAGCCCTGCGTCAGGGCTCCATTGTGCTGGTCAAGGATGTGGACTTTGACCATGTGGAATCCCAGTTCCATGAGGCTGTATTCACGCATGCCTCAACCAGCCCCAACCTCCAGATCATTGCATCGCTGGATGTTGCCCGCAGGCAGATGCAACTTGAAGGCTACGGGCTGGTCAGCAATGCCTTGCAGATTGCGCTGGAAATTCGCAAACAGATCAACAGCCACCCGCTGATTTCCAAATACTTCCGTGTGCTCAACAATGCGGAAATGATCCCCGACACGTTCCGCACGTCCGGTCTGGCCGATTACAATGACCCCGCACTGAGCTGGGACAAGGCACTCCAGTCCATCAAGAATGACGAGTTCCTGCTGGACCCCACGCGCATGACCCTGTCATGCGGGGCGGCGGGCTTTGATGGCACGACGTTCAAGAACATTCTGGCTGACAAGTTCAACATCCAGCTCAACAAAACATCGCGCAACAGCGTTCTGCTGCAATCCAACATCAACAACAACCGCTCCGATATTGCCTTGCTGATCCGTGTTCTGGTGGATATCGCAACCGATATTGAGAAAAAACTCCTTGATAACGACGATGGATATCAGAAATCCTTCGCAAACAAGGTGCATGAGCTGGTGGACGACCTGCCCGATCTGCCCAACTTCAGCCATTTTGATGACCGCTACCGCGACCAGCCCAACGCCAGCACCCTGCACGGGGATATCCGCCGCGCCTTTTATGATGCGTATAACGAAGCAGAGTGCGAATACATACCGCTGGACAGCCCCGAAATTGCCCAGCGCCTGCAATCCGGCCCGGCCCTTGTGTCCGCCAACTTTGTTATTCCCTACCGCCGGGCTTCCCCATTATGGTGCCGGGGCAGGTGATTACCCAAGGCATTGTGGACTTTATGCGCAAGCTGGATGTGAAGGAGATCCACGGCTTTAACAAAGCTCTGGGCCTTAAACTGCTCAAGCGTGTTCAAACCAAAAGCTGAACAGCCTTCTGCTCCGCTCCCGCACCAGACGTGCGGGAGCATTTTTTTGCATAGACCCGGCAAGACTGTCACTTACGGGTAAAGGAGCTTACACATGACAGTGCACTGGATTGCGGAGACGCTACGCGGCTCTCCTGAACTTGCGATCTTTCTGACACTGGCGATCGGCTTCTGGGTCGGGTCGCTCAAGTTCGGCAGTTTCAGCCTTGGGGCTGTGACAGGCACATTGCTGGCCGGGGTGCTGGTTGGCCAGTTGGACATTGCCATTTCGCCCCAGGTCAAATCCGTCTTTTTCATCATGTTCCTTTTTGCCGTGGGCTTTGGTGTGGGGCCGCAGTTTGTGCGGGGCATTGCCAATGACGGTCTGCCGCAGGCCATTTTTGCCGTCATCATCTCCTTTTTATGCCTAGGGTGCGTGTATGTGGCCGCCATTGCATCGGGCTATGGGCCGGGCATGGCCGAGGGGCTGCTGGCAGGGTCGCAGACCATTTCTGCCTCCATCGGGCTTGCAACTGACGCCATCAACCGCAGTGGCCTGTCGGCGGAGCATACGCAGGCCGAACTGAACGCCATACCCGTAGCCTACGCGGTCACCTATCTGTTCGGCACGGTGGGTACGGGCTGGATACTGGCTTTTCTCGGCCCCAAGCTATTGCGCATCAATCTGGCACAGGAATGCGAGCGCTATGAGCGCGACATGAACATCCGCCCCATGGATGGCGGCGCCAACACGGCCTGGCACAGCTACATCGTACGCGCCTACAAGCTGAAAACTGCTGGGCTAATTGCTGGAAAAACCGTGGAAGATGCGGAAAACTCGCAAAAGACCCGCATTTTTCTGGAAAACCTGCGCCGGGATGGAAAAATCATTCCCTTTGACAACACCACCCTCCTGCACGAGGGCGATATTGTTGCCGTCTCCGGCCCGCATGAAGCACTGGTCTACTGGTCCAACCATGCCGAGGAGGTTGCCGATCAGGAACTGATAGAAATTCCGGTGGAAACGGTTGATATTGTCGTCACCAGCAAAAAGCTGAACGGCCAGCGCCTGATTGACCTGTCCACAGCCCCCTATGCCCGTGGCATTTACATTAACGCCATCCGTCGGGGGTCCATGAATGTGGACATTCCCGTGCTCTCCCAGACCGCCATTAACCGTGGCGACATTATCAACATTACCGGCACCCGCAGGCACGTGGCCGATGTTATCAAAAATGTAGGCTACGCGGACCGCCCGACCAATGTGACCAGCATGGTGCTGGTGGGTGGGGGTATTTTTGTGGGGGGGCTGCTTGGCTCGCTCGTGCTGCCTATTGGGGGGGTGCCTATTACCCTCTCCTCCTCCGGTGGGGCGCTGATCGCGGGGCTTATTCTGGGCTGGCTGCGCGGGGTTACGCCCAAGCTGGGCAATGTGCCCTCTGCCTCCGTATGGTTCATGAACACGGTCGGGCTGAACATCTTTATTGCGGTTGTCGGTATTTCGGCCGGTCCCACCTTTATCAAAGGTCTGGAGCAGGCGGGGGTGAGCGTGTTCTTCTGGGGTGTGTTTGCAAGTGCTCTGCCCATGCTGGTCGCCCCCCTCATTGGCAAATACATCTTCCGCTTTGACCCCGCGATCAATCTGGGCTGCTGCGGGGGCGCACGCACCAGCACGGCCTCGGTCGCCATGGTGGCCGATGTTGCCAAGAGCAACGTGCCGATGCTTGGCTACACAGTGCCTTATGCGGTGAGCAATACCTTACTGACCATGTGGGGACTGGTGATTGTGCTGCTCCTCTCCTGAGCACACAGTCCAGCTCAAACACCGTGTAAACACCACGGCGACACCCGGCGGGCAGCGCCTTTGCCCGCCAATCTAATGGCTATCTGGCCCTGAGCCACCCTGCCGCCACAAGCACCCGGCGGCCCCGCATTGGCCAGATACCGCCCGAAAACTCCCCAAAAACATGGATTACCGCCCGTGCCGTAGCAAGGGCGCACACCTGCCCCCCCAAATTAGGGGATGCACGCACAGCTCATGAGGGCCGCGCGCAATAACTTGTAAAAAACCGGGAAATCCTTTTTATAAATCCGCGACAAATGACTTATTTTAAATATGCATTAACGGAATGACCGCATGCCACCGGCCCCGCAACCCGCACCGTCCTGCCCACAAAAACCGGCGACCGGTAACCAGAACGCCTATATTGTCGCGTGGTTTTTGTGCCTGGTGTTTTACTGGTTGCAGTATTCCACCCGCTCTGCCCCCAGCGTTATGGTGGGCGAGCTGGTCTCGGCCTTTGGGCTGACAACCGTGGGGCTGGGGTCCTGCTGGGGCTGTATTATTACACCTATTCCCTATGCTCCATTATCTCCGGTGCGGCGGTGGACAGATGGGGGGCCAAATACACCATTGCCTTTGGCGCACTGGTGCTGGCCACCGGCACATGCCTGTTTGGCTGGGGGAACGAATGGCTGGCAGCCCTTGGCCGCCTGATGCAGGGCGCAGGCTCGGCCTTTGCCTTTGTAGGGGCTGTGTACCTGGCCGCACGCGGTTTTTCCAAACAGCATCTGGCCACGGCTGTTGGGGTTACCCAGTGCGCTGGCATGCTGGGGGGAGCCATGGGCCAGTCAACCGTGGCATGGCTTATACACGATGTTATAAACTGGCATTTTTTCTGGATTGATACGGGCGGCATGATTGCCATTGTTGCCGTTTTTATATTTTTCCTGACTCCATCCGAGCGCAAGACGGGGGACGCGGCAACACACCCCACGGGCTCCATGTTTGCGCCTTATAGGAGTGTGCTCTCCAACCCGCAGTCCTATTTATGCGGCCTGTGTTCGGGCCTGCTGTTCTTGCCCACAACCGTTGGCAGCATGACATGGGGCATCAGTTTTTTAACCCAGAGCTGGCACATTGGGTACCATGAAGCCGTTATGCGCGCCGCCATGGTGCCGGTTGGCTGGATGGTAGGCTGCCCCGCTCTGGGCTATCTGACTGACCGCATAGGCCGCCGAAAACCCGTTCTGCTCGGGGGCATTACGGTTATGGCACTCAGTGTGGCCGCCATTATTTACCTGCCGGGCAACACCTTTCCGCCCTATGTTCTGGCATTTGTGCTGGGGGTGGCCTCTGGTGCCGCGATGATCCCCTACTCCATTATCAAGGAGGTTAATGCCGATGAGGTAAAGGGGAGCGCCACGGGGGCCATCAATTTTCTGGTGTTTGTCATGAGCGCCATTGTATCGCCCCTGTTTGCCGCGCTTTTGCAGCATTTGGGCCATGGGCAGCCTTAACGGGAGCGCAGTTCACACAAGCATTCAGCTTTGGGCTGGCAGGCATTGTTCTGGCCGGAATACTGACCCTGTTCCTGCAGGAGACAGGGCCGGGCGGCAAACCCGACTGCTAAATGTATTATTCCAGTATTTACATATGAAAATTAAATGAATTTCTGGGATAATACCCCGGATTTATGCATCAAACCCCGCTCTGCATTATGAACATAGAGATTTTTCAGCATAAATATGCCATAGGGCATCCATAACAAAGCGAACTTAGGCATATTAGCCGCCATAAGGAAAAGAACCATGATGCTACGGAATATCACCGTAAAAACCGTTTTTCTTTTAAGCATTGCGCTATTTGTCCCGCATCCGGCAAAAGCCGAAAGCAATGTTATTGGGCTTGGCAATTTTCTGTGTGAAAAATACCTGAAGCTGCTGGACATCAACCCACGCTCGGATGAAAAATTTCTGGCATGGGCTCAAGGGTACATCAGCGGTCTTAGCAATGACCTGACGCAGAGCAACCCCAACATCAATACCAATGACTTTGTGAGCAACATGACTTACGGGTCCGAGAAAATAAAACAGGCCTGTATAGAAAACCCGGAATCCAAGTTCTACACGGCAGTAGAAATAGCTTTCCATGACATTGAAAAACATCAGGGTAACGAATAGTGCTGGCAGCCCCATTTTCAACCTGATTCACAGCACCCGCACACCCCCCGTGAATAACCCTGTGGATAATGTGCATAAACTTCATAGGGCGCACAGACATTTCCCTCTATAAATGGCAGATATCTGCCGTATTGGAGGGTTTGCGCCCATGGTGCACACGCAGCATGGCAACCTGCTGGCAAAACCGGTATTCAAGCAGCAATCATGCCGCACCCATACGGCAGAGACACATGGCATCCTCCCTCTGCACAGGCAAAAAATAAAGACGCCCGTGTTTTGGACAAAACTGTGCCCCCATCGGTCGCGGGGCCAGCAACGCATGAAAGTCCCGCCAAGAGCAGAAGCCTAGCGGGTTCTGAGAGTGACCAGATTGGCCTCGGAATGCCAGATATCCAGTGGCATGGAGATAGTCCTCTCGGTTGAATATCCACTGACCAGACGCGGCAAAACATGCGGCGTTA
>NZ_BAJU01000059.1 GCF_000613865.1 Acetobacter okinawensis JCM 25146 | reverse complement strand
CGCGGAGCCTGCAGGCATGGTGGGTGCGCGCGCCTTGGTGCAGAGCGGCAGGCGCTGTTTACGGCCCTTGTCAGGCAGGCGCAAAAACCCCCCGTGGTGTCCCTTGGGGTGGTGCGGGTCCCCCCGACATTTGACAAATCTGTTAAAGACACAAAATAGTTCTTGCACCCAAGGGGCAAAAAGCCCTAGTTAGCGCGCTCTTGGCCCAAGGGGGCGATTAGTTTCGCCCAACAGGCTGTCTACTGGTTTGGGGGTACGTCAATGAACGCACTTGCTCAACTGGGGATGGTCTCGGAACTCCCGAGCAATAACCAGGCAATTTCTGTTCCGGTCTCATTCGAAGATGAAGGCCGTAAAGATTATTTCGTCGAAAAAGACGGCGAAAAATTTGCAGGGACACACCTGCTGGTTGATATGTGGGGGGCCACCAATCTGGACAACCCCGCAAAGATCGACAGCACGCTGTGCGAAGCTGCTCTGGCGGCAGGGGCTACAATCCTGCACAGCCATTTTCACCATTTTACACCCAACGGTGGTGTGTCTGGTGTTGTTGTGCTGGCGGAAAGCCATATTTCCATCCACACATGGCCGGAGCGCAACTTTGCGGCTGTGGACATTTTCATGTGTGGCGCATGCGACCCGCATCTGGCCATCCCGGTCATGCAGCGCCTGTTTCAGGCCGAAAAGCTGGACGTAAGCGAAGAACGGCGTGGTCGCGTGCAGGGCTGAGCCCCTGCACACACCGCGTAACATTCCTCTCTATCGGTAATGAACACCCGCCTGCTCCTGTATGGGGCAGGGCGGGTGTGCCGTTATATGGCAAGGATGGCCGAGATGGCAGAAAACTGGATCGAAGAAACCCTGTACGACAACTGGGGCCAGCGCTTCCGTGTTGTTCAGGAACTGGCGCGCGTAAAAAGCCCGTTTCAGGATATTGTAGTATTTGAAAGCGAATCTCACGGTCGTGTCCTGCTGCTTGATGGCGTGGTGCAGATTACCGAACGTGATGAATTCGTTTATCAGGAAATGCTGACCCACGTGCCGCTGTTTACGCACAAGGCCCCGCGCAATGTGCTGATCATTGGCGCAGGCGACGGTGGCGTGCTGCGCCGCGTGCTGGAACACCCCGGCGTGGAAAAAGCCGTGATGGTGGAAATTGACGGTGCGGTCATTGAACTTTCCAAGCAGCACCTGCCCTCCATTGCGGGTGACGCATGGACCAACCCGCGCGCGGAAGTGATTGTGGGCGATGGGATTGATTACGTTGCCAAAGCGGCTGATGGCTCTTTTGACGTCATTATCGTAGACAGCACGGACCCCATTGGCGTGGGCGAAGTCCTGTTTACCGACAGTTTTTACGAACATTGCGCCCGCGTGCTCAGCGCGGAAGGGCTGATTGTCAACCAGTGCGGCGTGCCCTTCATGCAGGCTGATGAATTGTTTGAAACCAGCGAGCGCCGCGCCAGATACTTCCCCCATGTGTCTGCCTATGTCGCGGCTGTGCCGACCTATGTTGGCGGGTTCATGACCCTTGGCATTGCTCCAAGGGGGCCAACCCCGCCGGGCAGGATACCGCCGTGGTACGCGCCCGCGCGGAACACGCCGGTATTTTGGGAAAAACCCAGTATTGGACGCCCGAAATCCACACAGGCTCCTTTAACCTGCCGCCCTACATTGCCCGGCACCTGCCCGGCCACAAGGCGTAACGACCCCCCGCGACCGTGATTGACTCGCAAGAGAAATGATGTCACGGTCGCTCCCGCGCAGAGGGAGAGACCAGCCGTAAAAAGCTGGCGCCGAAGGAGCAACCGCCCCGGAAACTCTCAGGCAAAAGGACCCTGCGCTCTAAAACTTCTGGAGAGAGGTGCGTTCGCACCCGCCGACGGGATAGCGATCTCAGGCAAAAGCACAGAAGGGGCAGCGGACGGTCCGGTCCGAAGCTCCGTGTTTTTGTCCTGTGTTCCCCCACACGGTCAGCACGCGGAGTTTGGGCCTTTTTTGTAAGGCGGCGTGCATGGGCACCGATTCTTCTCTCCTTTACACTCCTCTTCACTCCCTGCATCTGGACTTTGGCGGCAAAATGGTCCCGTTCGCGGGCTATTCCATGCCCTTGCAGTATGCAGATGGCATTATGGCTGAGCACCGCCACGTGCGCACGCATGCGGGGCTGTTTGACGTGTCCCATATGGGGCAGGTGCGCCTGCGCGCCCGCTCGGGCCGCGTGGAGGACGCAGCCCTTGCGCTGGAACGGCTGGTGCCAGCCGATATTGTGGCCCTCAAGCCCAACCGGCAGCGCTATACACAGTTCACCAACCCCGCAGGCGGTATTCTGGATGACCTGATGGTCATTGCACAGGAGGACTGCCTGCTTCTGGTGGTCAACGCCGCGTGCAAACAGGCCGATATTGCCCATATGCAGGCCAGACTGGACGACTGCGTGGTCGAGCCCCTGCCCGAGCGCGCGCTGCTGGCCCTGCAAGGCCCGCAGGCGGAGGAGGTTCTGGCAGGCTTTGACCCCAAAGCAGCCCCCATGCGCTTTATGGATGTGTGTACGCTCAACATTGGGGGCGTGGACTGCCTTGTCTCCCGCTCGGGGTATACGGGGGAAGACGGGTACGAAATTTCGGTCAGCGCTGCGCAGGCCGAGCATGTGGCCCGCCTGCTGCTGGGGAATCCTCATGTCAAACTGATCGGCCTTGGTGCGCGTGACAGCCTGCGGCTGGAGGCCGGGCTGTGCCTGTACGGGGCGGATATTGATGAGACCACAACCCCCGTGGAAGCAGGGCTTGAATGGTCCATCCAAAAATCCCGCCGGGCGGGTGGCGTACGCGCTGGTGGTTTTGATGGTGCGGACATTATTCTGGACCAGCTTGCCAATGGCGTAACCCGCCGCCGCGTGGGCCTGCTGCCTACCGGCCGCGCCCCCGTGCGCCACGGTGCCCCCCTGTTTGCCGATGCCGCACTGCAATCCCCCGTGGGTGTGGTGACATCTGGCGCCTTCGGCCCCACGCTGGAGGCCCCGGTGGCTATGGGCTATGTGGCAACGCCCCACGCCGCCACAGGGGTTGAGCTTACGGCTGAACTGCGCGGGCGCGGTGTGCCTGCCCGCGTTGCGTCCCTGCCGCTGGTGCCAGCACGGTTCAAGCGTTGAGCCTTTTTTGTTTTTCCGGTTCCAATATTTTTCACGCAGGCTCTTTGCGGGGCCTTACGGAGTATCAAAGCGATGACCCTGTATTTTACAAACGAACATGAATGGCTGCGCGTGGATGGTGACACGGCAGTGGTCGGCATTACCCAGCACGCGGCTGATGAACTGGGCGAACTGGTGTTTGTGGAAACACGGCCCGCTGGCACGCAGGTCAAGGCGGGCGAGGCCGTGGCTGTCGTGGAATCGGTCAAGGCCGCATCCGATATTTATGCCCCCGTGGATGGTGAGATTGTGGAAGGCAACGCAGCACTTGCCGACAACCCCGCCGTTGTCAGCACCGACCCGCAGGGTGAGGGCTGGATTGTCAAATTCCGCCTGAGCAACCCCGCACAGCTTGACGGGCTGATGGACGCCGCCGCCTACGCTGCGTTCGTGGGCTAACACCCACAAGCCTGCCCGCGCTGCCCCGTCCCCTTTCGGTCTGCTAGGGGGTATGCCCCCAAGCGCCCGGCTTTGTCCGTGGTGCGGGGGCTTGGGGGCGGCGGGGGTGTTTTCGTGTTGTTTTGCGTTCACCCGCCTGTATCAGGATCGTTTTTCGCATGTTCTCTCAAGTAGAAAACCTGCCCGCTTTTGCAGGGCTCAGTGCTGATGGTGCAGCATTTGCCGCCCGGCATATTGGCCCCACACCAGCCGAGCAGGCCGCCATGCTGCACACGGTGGGGGCAGATAGTCTGGATACGCTCACAGCCCAGACCCTGCCCGCCGCCATTCGGGTAGAGCAGCCGCTGGGCTTGGGGGGACGGCTGGACCGAAACACAGGTGCTTGAGCACCTGCGCACGCTGGCCGGGCGCAACCGCGTGCTCACCAGTCTGATCGGGCAGGGGTATTATGGCACCGTGCTGCCAGCGGTGATCGGGCGCAATATTCTGGAAAATCCGGCGTGGTACACGGCCTATACGCCTTACCAGCCCGAAATCAGCCAGGGGCGGCTTGAAGCGCTGCTCAACTTCCAGACCATGATCACCGAGCTGACCGGGCTGGACATTGCCAATGCCTCCCTGCTGGACGAGGCCACGGCGGCGGCAGAGGGCATGGCGCTGGCCAAGCGGGTTGCGCAATCGGCCTCCAACACGTTTTTTGTGGATGCGGACACCCACCCCCAGACCATTGCGGTGCTCAAAACCCGTGCGGAGCCCATGGGTCTTGCTATCCAGATCGGTAACTCCGCCACGGACCTGAATGCGGCAGATGTGTTTGGGGCCCTGTTCCAGTACCCCGGCTCCTCGGGGCAGGTGCGTGACCCGCGCGCGCAGGTGGACGCCCTGCATGCCGCAGGGGCCATTGCCGTTATGGCAGCCGACCCGCTGGCCCTGACCCTGCTGGCAGCACCGGGAGAGATGGGGGCGGATATTGCTATTGGCTCCACCCAGCGCTTTGGCGTGCCCATGGGCTTTGGTGGCCCGCACGCGGCCTATATGGCAGTGCGTGATGCGTACAAGCGCAGCATGCCCGGCAGGCTTGTGGGTGTTTCCATCGATAGCGAGGGTCGCCCCGCCTACCGTCTGGCGCTGCAAACGCGCGAGCAGCACATCCGGCGCGAAAAAGCGACCTCCAACATCTGCACAGCGCAGGTGCTGCTTGCTGTTATTGCGGGGATGTACGCAGTGTACCATGGGCCGGAAGGGCTCAAGGCCATTGCGCGGCGTGTGCACGGGCTGGCCTGCACACTGGCGCAGGGCCTGCGGAGCTTGGCGTAAATGTGCAGACCACGGCGTTTTTTGACACCATTACGGTGGATGCAGGCTCTGCTGCCCCTGAGCTTATAGCCCGTGCGTGCGCTATGGGCATGAACCTGCGTAACGCAGGCAATGGCTGCATTGGCATCAGTCTGGACGAGACCAGCACGGCCAAGACCGTGCTGGATGTGTGGTCCGTCTTCTGCCCCGACCGTGACCGCATGGGACATATGGCGCTGGCACTGGGGCAGGCGGCGTCCACCTTGCCAGATGCACTGGTCCGGCGCTCGGCCTTTATGCAGCAGGCGGTTTTTGGCGCATGCCGCTCCGAGACGGATATGCTGCGCTACCTGCGCCGCCTGTCTGATAAGGACCTCGCCCTTGACCGGACCATGATCCCGCTTGGCTCATGCACCATGAAGCTGAACGCAACGGTGGAAATGCTGCCCATCACATGGCCCGGCTTTTGTGACCTGCACCCCTTTGCCCCCGCCGACCAGACGCAGGGCTACCAGCAATTGCTGGCTGACCTTGAGGGCTGGCTGTGCGCGATCAGCGGGTATGATGCGGTGTCCTTCCAGCCCAATTCGGGCGCGCAGGGTGAATACGCGGGCCTGCTGGCCATTCGCGCCTACCACCGTGCGCGCGGGCAGGGTGAGCGTAATGTGTGCCTTATTCCCGCCTCTGCCCACGGCACCAACCCGGCGTCCGCCCAGATGGCGGGCATGCGCGTTGTGGTGGTCAAGTGCGACGGGGACGGCAACATTGACCTTGCGGACATGCAGGCCAAGGTGGCAGCCCATGCGGCGGACCTGTCTGCGGTCATGATTACCTACCTCCACCCACGGTGTGTTCGAGGAGAACATGCGCGCCATCTGTGACCTTGTGCACGAAGCGGGCGGGCAGGTGTATGTGGATGGTGCGAACATGAACGCGCAGGTCGGCCTTGCCCGTCCGGCGGATTATGGGGGGGATGTCAGCCACTTCAACCTGCACAAGACCTTCTGCATCCCCCATGGTGGGGGTGGTCCGGGCATGGGGCCCATTGGCGTGCGTGCCCATCTGGCCCCCTTCCTGCCCGGTCATCCGGCGGACCCGGCGGTGGATGTGGCGGTCAGTGCCGCGCAGTTTGGCTCGGCGTCCATTCTGCCCATTTCGTGGGCTTATATCCGCCTGATGGGGGATGCAGGGCTCAAGCGCGCCACGCAGGTGGCAATCCTGAACGCCAATTACATTGTCAGCCGCCTGTCCGATGCGTATCCGGTGCTCTACCGTGGAGCCAAGGGGCGGGTTGCGCATGAGTGCATTCTGGACCTGCGCCCGATCAAGGACAGCACGGGTGTCAGCGTGGATGACATGGCCAAAAGGCTGGTGGACTATGGCTTCCATGCCCCTACGGTCAGCTTTCCCGTGGCAGGGACATTCATGATCGAACCCACTGAATCCGAAGGCAAGGCCGAACTGGACCGCTTTTGCGATGCCATGCTCGCCATCCGTGAGGAAGTGCGCGCGGTAGAGCGGGGCGAGGTCACGGCCGAGCAGTCCGTGCTGCGCCATGCCCCGCACACCGGGGCCGCGGTTACGGCGCAGGCGTGGGAGCACCCGTACAGCCGCCAGCAGGCGTGCTTCCCCCCCGGTGTAAACCCGGCCACCAAATACTGGCCCAATGTGGCCCGGATCGACAACGTGTACGGGGACCGCAACCTTGTATGCTCCTGCCCCGATATTGCGGAGTGGATGGAATAACCCACGCACTTTGGGTGGGTGTGACGGTTTGCAACAGGGCGGCGGGGGCATAACCCCGCCGCCCTTTGTGTTTGTTTGCACCAATCCGGCACTGTGCCGCCCCGGCGTGTGCGGCGCAGTGTGCGCTGGTCAATGGTGTGGATGGTGTGTGTGGGTCAGTTCCCTGCCGTGTTCGGGTTCCCTGTTGCGGGTGGAGCGGGTAGGATACGGCAGATGCCTGTGTGGGCAAACAGCAATGGGTCGGGCGGGTTTATGGCGGATGGGGTAACACATACCGGCGGTCGTCCATCGCACGAGGCTGCGGAGGAGCTGGACCGCACAATTATTGCCATCGCTACGGCACAGTTTATGCGCGCGGGTTATGCGGCAACGTCCGTGGAGCATATTGCCAAGGTTATTGGCTGCTCCAAGGCGACCATCTACCGGCGTTACCCGTCCAAAAAAGAGCTGTTCCGGGCTGTGGTGCATGAGCGCTGCCGGGATATGGTGGATATTTTACAGGCCAAGCCGGAGGGGCAGGCCAACCCGATGGACGCCATAAAGGATATGCTCCGCCGTTTTCTGGACTTTTTGCTGGTGCCGGAAACGGTGGAGACCTACCGTATCCTTATTATGGACTGCCAGCAGTTTGCCAGCATTACCGCTGATCTGGACCGGGCCATAGAACCTTTGCACGCGCGGATGAACAGCCTGCTTGGCCAAGCACTTGGCTGGGCGGATACGCCTGCAAACCGGGCCGAAATTGCGGTGCTGGAAATGAGCCTGCGCGGGCTGTTTACGGGTTGGCCGTTGCACCAGATGCTCAGCGGACACAAACCCTTTGCAACCAAAGCGGCTGAGCGGCGTTTTTTTTGAAGCGAGTTGGAATGTGCTGGAAAGTGCGGTGCACATGCGCAAGGTCTCTGGCCCGCCTGCATAGTGCGGGGCTGGGGCACAAAAAAACCCGCTCAGGCAATGTGAGCGGGGTGTGTCAGAGCGTTGCTGCGAACCAGCCGGAAGGGGCGGTTATTTGCTGCCTGTTACAGGCTGCGCCGTTGCCGGGGCCTGTGCAAGCTGGGTTGCAGGCATTTTGTTGGCCCATGCGGTCATTACTTCCTGCTTCAGGCTGGCCGGGGCAGCTTTGCTGGCGCTAGCGGAGCGGGGGTAGATAAAGCCGTAGGTGGGGTAAATGGAGCCGTAGTTGCTGCTGTTGCTGCCAAGAGCCACGCGCACGGCCGACCAGTCATTGTTGGGGGAGACGTCAATGACCGACACATTGTGGCTGATGCCAGCCTGTGCCCAGTGGGACTGGTCAATAACAATGGTGCGGCTGTCCACTACGTTGCGCACAACGGCAACATGGCCCATGGGCATGCGGCGTGTGGCGCGGAAGTTGAGAACACTGCCCGATTTGGGTTCAAGCCCACGCTCGTAAACACCGGCAGCATTGTGCCACCAGTCACGCGCATTGCCACGCAGCACCACGTCGGAGGCGGACTTGGCATAGGCAACGCACTGGATCACATGGCCGGAGCTGCGGTGGTGGCGGGCGGATGTGTTGTGCACGCCACGGTGAGATGAATGTCTGGTCGTGGCGTGAGCGCCACAGGCAAGAAAAGAAGCAGAAACGAAAGACACGACGGCCAGCGTAAGTTTAAGCTTTTTAGACCGTCCATCCCGCATTGTGTCTGCCTTTCCCTGGCTTGCTTTAGTTTAGGTCAGCGTCATGTTCTGCAATCAGGTATAAACATCCATGCAGATCAGGCAAGCGCTGTTTGCGCAGCAAAAACGCGAAAGTGACTGTTTGCCAAAAAGACCCCGGTTGAAAATAAAAAATAGGAATATATTCCTATCATCTGTCACGGGATTGCCTTAATTCGGCCTGTAGAGCGGATTGTGGCACGCAGGCATGTAAAGCCGGGCTGATTCTGATTCGGCAGGCCTGTGGTAAAAAAACCACGCCCCACCCAGCGCCAGCCCGGCAGGTAGACAAGGCTTATTTGGTGGTCACAAGCATGATCTCAACCAGCATGCGCGGGTCAGCCAGAATACCCTGCACACAGCGCGGGCGGGGGCCTGACCCTCTGGCAGCCATGCGCTCCACAGGGTGTTCAGCTTGTCGCGGTCGTTAATGTCCTTCAGCCAGATCTGGGCCTGAAGCAGACGGGTGTTGTCCGTGCCGTGCTGTTCCAGCAGGGCGTCAAGCTGGGCCAGTACGTCGCGGGTCTGGCCTTCCACGTCCTGTTCAAGGTCACGGGCGACAACGCCCTGTGTGAACACAAAGCCATGATATTCCACTGCTGCGGACAGAATCGGGTTGGGGTTGGTACGCAGGATTTGCTCATGAACAAACACTTCCTTGGGGATTGTCAGAAAGAAAGGCGCATGCACGCACGCCGTGCATGCGGTCCAACAGTTTTCGGAGCGATCGGGCCTGCGGTCAACCGGGGGGTGGCAGCATGCGGGCAAACTGGGCCAGCCTGTCGGGGGTATCAAAGTCCTCCAGCAGTGCGGCGGGGGCGGGTAGCAGGCGCACGGCCGGGCCGAGTGTGCGCAGGAGTGCCCGCCCGCCCTGATCGCCCGTAACCTCCAGCAATGCCTCAAACAGGGTGGGGGACCATACAACCGGGTTGCCGGGTCTGCCGTTCCGTTGTGCTGCCACAACAGGAGCCTGTGTGGTGTGCTGCTCATACAGCAGGGCGTCCAGCAGGTGGGTGGGGACAAGCGGCATATCTCCCAGACACACCAGCAGGCTGGTCGCGCGCATGGAGCGGGCCAGACGCACCCCGGCATGCAGGGAGGCAGACAGGCCCATAGCCGCGTCCTCAACACTCTGGCTGCTCAGGCGCGCGCCGTAGTCTGGCATGGCATGGACAAGGGCCGCCAGATCGGGCCGGTCGGGCGGGAGCAGAACCCGGACATGGGCAGCAGCACTGTGCAGGGTGTGGCGTAGTGTATGCACCAGCATGGGGCAGCCGCTGGCGTCTGGCGCAAGCAACTTGTGCTGCGCCCCTGTGCGGGAGGACTTGCCCGCCGCCAGCACAATAGCCAGCGTCCCGGCCAGTGTGTCTGCCTGCGGGGGGGGCATTAGCGCTGCACCATCAGGGGTATGCCCAGCCGCGTGCGTGTGCCAGCGGGGCCTGCCTGCGCACGGCAATAATGTCGGCCAGAATGGACAGGGCAATTTCCTCCGCCCCTATGGCCCCTATGGCCAGCCCTATGGGGCCACGGATGCGTGCCAGTTCGGCCTCGGTAAAGCCCAGCGAGCGCAGGCGCTCCATGCGGCTGGCCTGCGTTGCGCGTGAGCCGAGTGCGCCAATATAAAAAGCAGGGCTGCGCAGGGCCTCCTCCAGCGTGGGGTCATCCAGCTTGGCGTCATGCGTCAGTGTGGCAATGGCGGTCATGTGGTCTATGCCCACGGCCTGCATGGCCTCGTCCGGCCAGTCGGCCAGCAGGGTCTGGCCCGGTACAAGGCCGGGGAAACGCTGGACTGTGGCCAGTGCCGTGCGCGGGTCAATGACAATCGGGGCCAGACCGACCATGCTGGCCATGCGCGCAAGGGACTGGGCAATATGCACGGCACCCACAATCAGCAGCCGTGGGGCTGGCACCAGTGGCTGCACAAACCAGAGCTGCCCTGCCGTGTCCGTTTCCTCCCCGCTGCGGCCGTGCTGCATGCGGGCGTGGGCGGCGTTGCAGATTTCGGGCGGGCAGGTGCCATATTGCACAGTGCTGCCCTGCTCTGTCTGCACAACAAGGGCGTGCTGTGCGCCTGCGGGCAGGCGTACAAGGGCTGCGGCCTGCCTGTGGGCCATGCACGCGCAGGCCTGTTCCAGCAGGGCAAGGGGCAGGGTTCCGGTGGGGCAGGCGGGGGTATTTATGGCCTCGACCTGCACGTCCAGCCGCCCGCCGCAGGCAAGCCCGACCTCCCACGCACGTGCGCTGCTTACGCCATATTCCAGCGTTTGTGCGGGGCTTCCCGCCATAATGTCCTGCGCGTGGGTCATCACATCGGTTTCCACGCACCCACCGCTGACCGAGCCTTCCACCGCACCGCTGGCACTTATGGCCATGCAGCTTCCCGCAGGGCGGGGGGAGCTGCCCCATGTGCCGGTTACAGTGGCAAGGGCCACCGGCTCGCCGCCCGCGCCCATGCCAGTGCGTGGTCCAGTGGGGTCAGGAGTTGGGGAGGGGGGCTGGAACTGTCATGATCGTTCCCTATATCACTGTGCACACAGACTGCCCATTGGCAGCAGAACAGGCCAGAGGCCGCGTGGCTGCACAGCAACAATGGTGACAGGCTGTACGATTTTGAAACAAGGACATATTTCCATGACTGAAGAAAGAGACGGCCTGGTTGTTTACGTTGTAGCTGATGGCGGCAAGGTGCGCTTTTTGCACGACGCACAGGGCGAAATGCGCGATGTGAGCGATGTTAAGGCCGAAGGGCATGAAGACACCCCCGGCAAACTCCCGCCCGAAACCGCCCCCCGCACCGCCGCCAAGGAAGGGTTTGCCCGTAATGTGGCTGACCGCATTAACGCCATGGTCGCACACGGCGATAAGGTTGCCGGGTTTGTTATTGCAGCGCCCGCGCCGGTCATGCACGATATCCGCGCACATCTGAGCAAGCCTGCCGAGGCCAAGGTTATCAAGACCCTTATCAAGGACCTGACCAACATTCCCGCCCATGAGCTGCATGGGCATTTTGATATTCCGGCGACCGGCTGGGTTCTGCCGGGCTAAGGCTCTGCGCGCAGGTATTTTATCAAAAGCTGCCAGGTGGCTCCATCTGGCAGCTTTTTTTGGCATACTGTGCCCGCTACAGCGCAGAAGAGAGAGGTCGCATATGCAGGTTTCCTACCCCGGCATGCAGTTACGCATCGTTCCGGTTACACCTTTCCGGCAGAACTGCTCCATCCTGTGGCATGAGCAGACGGGGCGCTGCATCATGGTGGATGTGGGCGGGGATGCGATATGCTGCTGGACTTTATGGACCGCAAATCCCTGACGCTGGAGGCCATTGTGCTCACCCACGGCCACCTTGACCACGCAGGCGGCGTAACCGCGCTGTGCCGTGGGCTGGAGGCACAGGGCAAGCCTCGCCCTGCCGTCATCGGGCCGGATGAGCGCGATGCATTCCTGCTGTCCTCCATTACCGATCAGGCCCGGCACTTTGGCCTTTCGGGGCTGGAGAACGCTCCGTGGACCGCTTTGCGCGGGATGGAGAGGTGCTGGAGTATCTGGGCTGCCAGTTGCGGGTGGTGCATGTGCCCGGCCACACACCCGGCCATGTTGTGCTGGTGGACGAGCGCGCCCGCTTTGCCTTTGTGGGTGATGTGCTGTTCCGTGGTTCTGTTGGCCGCACAGATTTTGCTTATGGCAATGGCGCACAGCTTATAGAGGGTATACGCCAAAAGCTGCTGCCGCTTGGCGATGATATTGTGATAGTCCCCGGTCATGGTGGCCTTTCCACACTAGGTGCGGAGCGGACGGGCAACCCGTTTTTGCAGGATGAGACCTGAGAGCAGGAGAAAACAGGACGTGAAGAACAAACAACTGTTCGCGCTGCTTATGGCCGCGCTGGTGGGGAGCGCTGGCGTTGCATGGGTGCCCGCCGTGGCGGAAGATACGGGCGAGCCAACGCAGGCGCAGCCAACCCTGCCCAAGGAGCAGCTGAGCATTACCTCGGCCTCCGGGCGACATGTCTTTGGGGTGGAGGTGGCCAAAACGCCGCGCCAGCAGCAGGTGGGCGAGATGTTCCGCACGCAGGTGCTGGCCGATGGCGGCATGCTGTTCCCATGGGGGACGCCACAGCAGAGCGATATGTGGATGGAGAACACCCTTGTTCCGCTGGACATCGTGTTCATCGGTCCTGACCAGCGCGTGCTGTCCATTGTGGAAAACGCGGTGCCGCAAAGTCTGGCTCATATCAGCAGCCACGGCCCTGCGCTGGCTACGCTGGAACTGGCAGGCGGCGTAACCGCCAAGCTGGGTATTATGGTGGGTGATAAGGTAGAGGCCCCCTCGCTTGCTCTGGCAACGCCTGCTGCCCCTGTGGTGCAGGCAGCCCAGCCCACCACAAAAACGCCCTGACGTAGCCCCCATGCTCCGCTAGAAGCAGCCGGAACGGCACTGGGCTGGCGGAGCTTGGGTGCGCTTGGCTCACGAGGCAGAATTTTGGCATTTTTGGTAACAGGTGCGGCCGGGTTTATTGGTTTTCACGTCACGCGCGCGCTGCTGGAGCGGGGCGAGCGGGTGATCGGGGTGGATAGCCTGACGCCATGCCCGGACCCGAACCTGAAAAAAAGCCGCCTGCTGCTGCTGGAGCAATATCCCGGCTTTACCCTGCATGGGCTGGACATCAGCCAGCCAGACGCCTTTGCCGCACTGGCGGGTAGGGCTGCACAGATCCGTGGTATTTTCCACTTTGCGGCACAGGCCGGGGTACGCCATTCGCTCGAAAATCCCTACGTGTTCGCAGACGCCAATGTGCGCGGCCATGTGAGCGTGCTGGAGTTTGCCCGCAGGCTGCCCCGGCTGGAGCATCTGGTCTATGCCTCCTCCTCCTCCGTTTATGGCCGCAACACCAAACTCCCGTTTGCCGAGAGTGACCCGGTGGACCAGCCCGGCTCCTTCTATGCCGTGAGCAAGCGTAGCGCGGAGCTTGCGTCCTCCACCTACAGTTACCTGTATGGCATTCCCCAGACCGGGCTGCGGTTCTTTACCGTGTATGGCCCGTGGGGGCGGCCAGACATGGCCTATTACAGCTTTGCCCGTGCCATCCGGGAGGGGCGGCCTGTGCCGCTGTATGCCGGGCGTAGTCTCTCGCGCGATTTTACATATATTGCCGATGCGGTTTCCGCTGTGCTGGCGGTGTTCGACAAACCCCCACAAAACGGTACAGCCCGCGTGCTCAATGTGGGCAGCCAGCGCCCCCAGAGCGTGCGCAGGCTGATTGAGGTGCTGGAGGAGATGTTGGAGAAAAAAGCCCATATCATGGAACTGCCGCGCCCTGCGGCTGATGTGGAAAAGACATGGGCGGACATAAGCGCAATCCGGGCGCTGACTGGCTGGCAACCACAAACCGCGCTGATTGACGGCATTGCGGCCTTTACCCGCTGGTATTGTTTTTACGAGGCAGAC
>NZ_BAJU01000060.1 GCF_000613865.1 Acetobacter okinawensis JCM 25146 | reverse complement strand
CGCACCAAACAGGACGGAGCCTGCAACCAGCCGCCCATCAGGCGGCCAGCGGCGAGGCCAGTGCAGCACCTGCCCGGCCACAGTGTGCCCCCTACGCCGCAACAGCCAGAAGCCGGGCAGGGTCATGGCCACCGCCCCACCCAGAACCCCGGCCAGAATGGGGTTCCAATGCCCCGATATGTCCAGAAAACCCAGAACATTAGCCGGGTCCGCCATACCGGACAGCCATAGCCCACCACCAAAAAGCAGCCCGCATGCAAACGCGATCAGGATTGTCATATCCCCCACCCCCACAGGCGGGAGAGCAGGACCGTACCCACCGCAACACTCATAAAAATGGCAACAGCAATCAAGGAGCGGCCAGACCTGTTGCCCAGCCCGCAGACGCCATGCCCGCTGGTGCAGCCATTGGCCAGTGCCGTGCCAGCGCCAATCAGTAGCCCCGACGCCACAAGGCGGCCCCAGCCGGTCTGGGCAAACAGGTGCGGGACCTCTGCCCCCAGCAGGCGGGCAAGGCCGCCGGTTGCCACCAGCCCTGCCAGTACACCCCACCGCCACCGCTGGGCAGGGTGGCGCAGGGCATTGCCCAGAATACCACTTACGCCCAGAATATGGCCTTCAAGCGCCATAAGGGCAACGGCGGCTGTGCCAATCAGCACGCCGCCGCCCAGTGCTGCCAGCCATGCCGCACTCATACCCTAGCGCACCAGCTGCCCAAGGGCTGCCACCAACGCATCCACATCGTCAAAGCTGTTATACAGGCCAAAGGATGCCCGTACGGTGGCTTCCACGCCAAACCGGCGCAGGGCTGGCTGGGCGCAGTGGTGGCCCGAGCGCGCGGCAATACCGTGCCGGTCAAGGTGTTTGGCAACATCGCTTACGCTGTATCCGTCCACAATAAAGGAGAGCACGCTGGCCTTGGCCTGTGCTGTTCCAATAATACGCACTCCCGGTAGTCGGGTAAACAGCTCTGTTGCGTAGTCCAGTAGTGCATGTTCGTGTGCTGCAATGGCAGGCAGACCAATGCTCTGGAGGTAATCCACCGCAGCCCCCAGCCCTACGGCGCCAGCAATATCTGGCGTGCCTGCCTCAAACTTTTCTGGCAGGCCCTGGAACTCGGTATGTGCAAATGTGACGTCGCGGATCATATGCCCACCGCCCTGCCACGGCGGCATGGCCTCCAGCAGGTGGCGTTTGCCATACAGGATGCCAATACCCGTTGGCCCGTAGATTTTGTGGCCCGAAAGCACCAGAAAATCCGCATCCAGTGCCGCCACGTTCAGGGGCAGGTGGGGGGAGGACTGGGCGGCATCCACCAGCACCGGCACCCCAGCTGCGTGCGAGAGCGCGATAATCTGCTCTATGGGGTTGATGGTGCCCAGCGCATTGGCCACGTGCGTGACCGAGACAATTTTTGTGCGGCCGGAAAGGAGAGCCGCAAAATGGTCCAGCAGCAGTTCCCCCCGGTCATTGACCGGGGCAACCTTGAGCACCGCCCCCGTCTGGCGGGCCAGAATCTGCCACGGCACAATATTGGCATGGTGCTCTATGGTGGTGATCAGAATTTCATCACCCGGGCCAATGTTGGCCCGGCCATAGCTCTGGGCCACAAGGTTTATGGCCTCTGTTGTGCCACGGACAAACACGATCTCCGCCGCCTCGCGCGCGCCAATAAAACGCTGGAGCTTGGTGCGGGCTCCTTCAAACGCATCGGTCGCGCGGGCGGCCAGCGTGTGGGCGGCACGGTGAATGTTGGAGTTGTCCCGCTCATAAAAAGCGGAGGTGGCATCTATAACCACGCGGGGCTTCTGCGTTGTGGCGGCATTGTCCAGCCAGATCAGCTTATGGCCGTTCACGCGCTGGTGCAGGATGGGAAAATCCGCCTGAATGCGGGCAACGTCATACCCACCCACACCGGGCCTTGCCGGGCTGTGGGCTGCGGCCTGTGCGGCGTCCGTGGCCACGGCTGAGTGGCGCAGAAAATACGGCACCGCCTGCTCAGGCCCGGCAGTATGCGCGGCGGAGGGCAGGCCCGGCACGGCCGTTGCTGTGGGGGCGGCAGGGAGCGTGAACGCACCGCTAAAAAAGGGGGACGTGGCAGGCTCTTCCCACAGGGGGGGCTGCTCCTGCGTGGCATGTTGAGAAACCGGGTGCGTGGACCAGACAGGTTCGTAAATGGAGGCATCCGCCCCAGAGGCAAAGGGGGCGTGCGTCTCTGCTCCCCGTGCGGGCAGGGTGGGGCGTGGAGTGGCCGAAGCCACTCCACGCCCCAGCACATCCCGCAACGCCTGCTCTACCGCGCGCTGGTGGGCCAGACCCTGAGGGTCTGTTGCTGTGTCAGGTGTAGTCATAATAGCTCCCGATCTGCACGTTATCGAGCCGGGCAATAGCGTCTTCCACCAACACAGCGGCGGAGAAGTAGCGTGTAATCAGGTGCGATGCCACGGAGTGCTGGTCCGTGCCACTGTAACGGACGGAAAGACCGGGTTCGACCTCGCCCGTGATCCCCGTATTGTGCAGGCCCACGACCCCCTGTTCTTCCTCGCCAACACGCAGGAGCAGGATGCTGGTCCGGCCATCGGGGGTGACGGGAATTTTGTCGGAAGGAACAAGCGGAATACCGCGCCACGTAATAAAGGGTGAGCCGAACAGCGTAATGGTCGGTGGCGGCACACCACGGCGCGTGGCCTCCCGCCCAAAGGCCGCAATGGCTTTGGGGTGGGCAAGGAAAAAGCCCGGCTTTTTCCACACTTTTGTCAGCAGTTCGTCCAGATCATCAGGCGTGGGCGGGCCGCCACGTGTGGGTACGCGCTGGGCAATAGCGGTCTCGTTCAGCAACCCGAATTCGGGGTTGTTGAGCAGTTCCCACTCCTCACGCTCGCGGATGACGTCAATCACCACGCGCACCTGTTCGCGTAGCTGGTCAAACTCGTTGCTGTACAGGTCGGTAATGCGCGTATGGGTGCGCAGGACGGTCTGGATGGAGTGAATATAGTATTCGCGCGGGTGGTCCTGATAATCCACAAAAGTGGTGGGCAGTTTGGGCTCCCCATCCACGCTGGACAGAACCTGAATGGCGGCCTCGCCATACTGGTTGACGCCGGGCTGGCTGGTGGGGGTGAGCGCGGTTTGCAGCCATGGGCTGCGCGCGACCTGCTCGGGGGGAAGGGTCAGTAGGGTGGTTGTGCCAACGGCCTGCAGGCCCTTGCCCCCCGGCCCGGTCGCCACAACAAAATGCTGCCCCGGTGCGGCAAACAGGTGGCGCACAAAGCGTGCGGCCCCGTTGCCTGTGCGTTGCTGCACCGCACCTGTGGCGACAAGGGCCAGAGTGTTCTCGGGCAGGGCAAATTCCGCGCCATCTGGTTGGGTGTGGCGTTCAAACTGGCCAGCAAGCTCCTGAAGCTGCGCCTCTGTAGCCTGCGAGAACCCAGGCAGCGCGCGCAGGCTTTCGGGTACTGCGTGTATGGCGTTGCCTTCCCCCGTAAAGAGAACACCCCCAAAGCGGGAGGATACCAGACGCCGCCGGTTAACGCGGAAGACGCCCCCACCCACATTGACCCACGGCAGCAGCAGATGCAGCCAGCGCGGGCTGCGCTCAAGGTTTTGTACACGGGTGACATGGGCGGTGGAAAGCTGACGGGCAGACAGGTTGCGGTCCAGCGCCGAGGCGCTGCTCACATGAACAGACTGTGATTCAGACACGGTCAATCGTCTTTCATATATTGGAAGTATTTAAAGGTCTTGTAATGGAAATGTTTTTTCCGGCTCTGGTGGCCAATCAACATCGTTTTGTAAAAAGAACAGGAGAATACATGATCATACTCCTTTTTGTCATCGAACCAGATGGTCTGATTCGGTTTACCTGTTCAGCCTAGCACCCATAAAAAGCAGGTCAATATTAAACTTTGAATAAACGTTAAATATTTCATATCACTAAAAATCAAGGGTATATCAGGTAGTCAATGGAGGGAAAGGAGAGATCCATTGTTAAAACTGGCCATGTAGTATGGCTGTTTATGTAGCGCGCAGGGTTGCCCGCTACAGCGGAGAACGCACGCACAGGTTTGACAACCACAGCACCTGCGCCAATTTTAGCACCTTCTCCAATGTCTATGGGGCCAAGAATTTGGGTTCCCGGCCCAACGAGCGTGCCTTGCCCGACTGTGGGGTGGCGTTTGCCGGTCTGTTTGCCAGTGCCACCCAGTGTTACATCACACATTATGGCAACATTGTTTTCTACCAATGCAGTTTCGCCAATAACAATGCCACCCCCATGGCCCAGAACAAGCCCGTGGCCAAGGGTTGCCGCAGGGTGAATATCAATTCCTGTGACCTCGGATATGCGGCTTTGCAGGTATAACGCGCCCATACGCTGCCCGTTCCCCCACAGTGCATGGGCCAGCCTGTATGCCTGCACGGCCAGAAACCCCTTGTTGTATAAAAAAATCGCGGCGTAGTCGGTTTCTTCCGCGCTTCTGCTGCAATAGGCGTGCAGGTCCAGTGCAGTGCTGGTCAGGATGGAGGGCGCGCCCTGCAAAAGATCGTGGCATGTTGCGAGCAGGGATGTGGGGGGAATACTCAGGTCAGCCAGCCTGTGCGCAACAAGATGTGCAACAAGTGAGTCTGCCGTGGTGGGGATGTGTGCCTTGCCCACAAGGGGGTGCGGAACCGCTTGCAGTTGCAACAGCAGCGTGGCCCAGACCCGCTGGCTCCGCAGCGCGCTATCCGGGGTGGTGGCACTCTGGTGCGGGCATAGCATTGTGTCTGCCATGATGCCCCTCTGGGAACAGTAGGGTGATTTTCTGGCTTGAGGTCTCAAGCCCCATGGGTGGGGGCGGAATGGTCTGACAGCCGCATACGGGTGCGCCGTAACGGCCCCGTTGTAGCGGGCGGTGTGGATGCGGAATCAAATGTGGTGGGGTGTGGCCCGTGTCAGTCCGCCGTGGGGGTGCACGCCCGACATCGGGCTGTCTGGCATATGGGTTTGTGGAACATCATGGGAGCAAACCAGTTACACCGTTTGAGGGTGGCCCATGGCTGGCAGGACCGTGTTGTCAATTTAGCGTTCTGGTATGGTGTGTCAACATAAATACACATAAATTTACGATGTTTATGGTTTCTATTGCACTATTTATAACGTTATATTGTGGGCGCCGATGCCATGCACGTGCTGCATACCCCTGTGCATATGGTGATCCTGCTTGCTTTGAGGGCTTGAAACGGCACGGAGGGTCGTTTAATTCCGTCTGGATGGAATTAAACGCCGCAAGGTAACGCATGGCCCGCCCCAGAACCATAGACCGTGAAAAAGTGCTGACCTGTGCAGAACAGCTTGTGCAGCGCAATGGTGCAACCGCACTGACGCTGGACGCAGTCGCGCGGGAGGCGGGCATTACAAAGGGCGGGCTGCAATACTGCTTTGGCAGTAAGGACGACCTGATAGCCGCCCTGATTGAACGCTGGTTTTTGGTGTTTGACACGCATGTTGCACGCTGCCGTGGCGCGCTGAGCGGCCCTGCCGCGCTGGCCCGTGCGTATGTGCAGGCCTGTAGCCGTATGGATGATGCCGCGCGCGCACGGATGGTGGGTATGCTGGTGACCCTGCTCCAGTCACCCCGGCATCTGGCCCCGATCAAGGCGTGGTATGCGCGCTGGCTGGGGCAGGGGAGTGGCCATACCGTGGAAGCACGGCAGATACGCACAATGATTTTTGCAGCAGAAGGGGCTTTTTTTCTAAGAAGCCTCGGTTTTGTGGATATGCAGGATGCCCAATGGAACAGCGTTTTTGCCGATATTCAGAATATGGTCTTCCCCGACAAGGCCAGCCCTGCATAAGCGCTGTGCCTTGCATGAATATACATTAAACAGGCGTTCAGGTATTGACGCATGACAACAGTTTTCCATTCCCAGAAAGTGAAGGCGGCCGTGTCTGGTATAGTCCCCCCCCTCCCTCCAATGCCTCCTCCACACCGTTTGCAGGGCTGGGCAACAGTCTGGCCCACACGGTGGCCGCTGCCTGTGACTGGCTGATCGGGGAGCAAAAAGCCGATGGGCACTGGGTGGGGCCGGTGGCGTCCAATGCCTCCATGGAGGCGGAATGGTGCCTCGCCCTGTGGTATCTGGGGCTGGAGGACCACCCCCTACGCCCCCGTCTGGGCAAAGCCCTGCTGCAGATGCAGCGTGAGGATGGGGCATGGGGCACCTACTGGGGTGCCGGTAATGGGGATATTAACGCCACGGTGGAGGCTTATGCCGCCCTGCGTTCGCTCGGCTACCCGGCAGACACCCCGGCCCTGAGCAAGGCCTGCGCATGGATCCTGCGTATGGGGGGGCTGCGCAACGTGCGCGTGTTTACCCGCTACTGGCTGGCCCTGATTGGGGAATGGCCATGGGAGCAGACCCCCAACCTGCCACCAGAGGTGATCTGGTTCCCCGACAAATTTGTTTTTTCCATCTATAATTTTGCACAATGGGCGCGGGCAACGCTGGTGCCGCTGGCTATTCTGTCTGCCCGCAGGCCAAGCCGCCCCCTGCGTCCGCAGGACCGGCTGGATGCGCTTTTCCCCCAAGGGCGTGCGGCGTTTGATTACGTTTTGCCCAAAAAGGACGGGGTCGATCTGTGGTCGAGCTTTTTCCGCACCACCGACCGTGGGCTGCACTGGCTCCAGACCAAATTCCTCAAGCGCAACACCGTGCGCGAGGCCGCCATCCGCCATATGCTGGAATGGATTATCCGCCATCAGGATGCCGATGGCGGATGGGGGGGCATTCAGCCCCCGTGGGTCTATGGCCTTATGGCGCTGCATGGGGAGGACTACCAGTTCCACCACCCGGTCATGGCCAAGGCCCTTGCCGCGCTGGATGATCCGGGCTGGCGGCAGGACCGGGGCGATGCCTCGTGGGTGCAGGCCACCAACAGCCCGGTGTGGGACACCATGCTGGCCCTTATGGCCCTGCATGACGCCAGTGCAGAGGAACGCTATACCCCGCAGATGGACAAGGCGCTGGACTGGCTGCTTGCGCGGCAGGTGCGCGTAAAAGGGGACTGGTCGATCAAACTGCCTGATGTGGAACCGGGTGGCTGGGCGTTTGAATATGCCAACGACCGCTACCCCGATACGGACGATACGGCGGTGGCCCTTATCGCCCTGTCCTCCTGCCGTAATCGGGAGGAATGGAAGGCAAAAGGGGTTGAGGCCGCCATCAACCGGGGTGTGACATGGCTTATCGCCATGCAGAGCAGCTGTGGTGGCTGGGGCGCGTTTGATAAGGATAACAACCGCAGCCTTCTGTCCAAAATTCCGTTCTGTGACTTTGGGGAGGCGCTGGACCCTCCTTCGGTCGATGTGACCGCGCATGTGCTGGAGGCGTTTGGTCTGCTGGGTGTGCCGCGTAACACGCCCGCTCTCCAGCGTGGGCTTGCGTATATCCGCGCCGAGCAGGAGGCATCGGGCGCATGGTTCGGGCGGTGGGGCGTCAACTACCTGTATGGCACTGGTGCGGTGCTGCCTGCCCTTGCCGCTATTGGGGAGGATATGACCCAGCCCTACATTACCCGCGCGTGTGACTGGCTGATTGCCCACCAGCAGGAAAATGGCGGTTGGGGCGAAAGTTGCGCCTCTTATATGGATATTTCCTCCATCGGGCGGGGCACAACCACGCCCTCGCAAACCGCATGGGCGCTTATGGGGCTGATAGCGGCCAACCGGGCACAGGACCATGCGGCCATTGCACGCGGCTGCCGTTACCTGATCGACCGGCAGGAAAGTGATGGAAGCTGGACGGAGGAGGAGTTCACCGGCACCGGCTTCCCCGGTTACGGGGTTGGGCAGACCATTAAGCTGGACGACCCGGCGGTTGCCAAGCGGTTGCAGCAGGGGGCCGAACTCTCCCGCGCGTTTATGCTGCGTTACGACCTGTATCGCCAGTTTTTCCCGCTTATGGCGCTCAGCAGGGCGGCACGTATTATGCCTATTGGGGTGTAAGTCCCCACCCTCTGCTGCACCCTGCCGGGGTGTGGCAGAGGTGGCGTGCGCAGAGCAGGACAGCCGCCCGATAAGGGCGGTTTTTTTCTTGCGAATCAAAACGCGGACCAATATGGTCCGCGTATGGCACTTTATGGCGCAAGCACCGAATATGTTCTGCATAGCCTGCTCTGGCTGGTGGACCACCCCGAGCCGGTCAGCAGTCTGGACCTTGCCCAGATGCAGGGTATTCCCCCGGCCTTTATGGCCAAACTGCTCCCCCGGTTGGAAAAAGCAGCTGGTGCGCGCAGCAGAGGGTTTGCGCGGTGGCTACCAGCTTGCCCGCCCGGCAGCAGGTGAGTGTGCTGGATGTGGTGGAGGCGACCGAGGGGCGTAAAACGCTTTTCAACTGTCAGGAAATCAGGGGGCGTTGCGCCCTGTTTGGCCAAACTCCGCCAGAATGGGCACAGCGGGGGGTATGTAGCATTCATGCCGCCATGCTCCGTGCGGAGCAGGCCATGCGTGCCGAGCTTGCACAAACAACTTTGGCCGATCTGGCACAGGGTGTGCGTAACAAGGCCCCCACCGCGTTTGCAGATGAAGCCCGGCTCTGGTTTGAGGAGCGGGCAAAGACCCGAAAAACCGGCAGGGTCAGGCAAAAAAAACGCACGGCAGCCCCATAATATCTGTTTCATCTTTTTTGCAAAAGAGCACGTATCATGCGTTGTTTTTCATGTTTTGTGGCGCTTGCCCTGTGTCTGGGCACAGCATCGGTGCAGGCTGCACCTCCATCTGCGCGTGTGACGCCGCTGCTCAGCCACGCCCTGCCCGACCGTGCGGGGCAGGAAGGGAGCATGCTGGTGGTTGATTACCCACCCGGCGGTGCGGACCCGGTGCACCGGCACAACGCATCGGTCTTTGTGTACGTGCTTATGGGCAGTGTGGTCATGCAGGTTGCGGGAGGCAAATCTGTAACTTTGCATGTAGGACAAAGTTTTTTTGAAGGGCCATCGGATGTGCATTTAATCGGGCGCAACGCCAGCACAACCGAGGCAGCGCGGTTTATTGCCTTTTTTGTCAAGGATCGGGGTGCACCCTTTGTGCAACCCGTGCACTGAAAAGCAGGGGAACAGGCATGAAAATTCTTGTCGCCGGGGGCAGTGGTGCTCTGGGCTTACCCCTGATCGGGCTGTTGCGTCAGGCGGGGTATGATGTCTGGGGCATGGCGCACAGCGCGCGCGGGCAGGCCGCACTCAGCGCACTGGGGGCCGGTGTGGTGCAGGGGAATGCGCTGGACCGCTCAGCCGTTTTTGCCATGATGGAGCGCCTGCGCCCCGATTGTGTGGTGGACCAGCTGACCTCCCTCCCTACCAGCCGTTTGACCTGCCACACAGGCTGCCAGCCGATCGGGTTTTGCGCCTGCAAGGGGGTGGTAATCTGTTTGATGCGGCACGGGCTTGCGGTGTGGCGCGCTATATACAGCAGTCCTGCGGGTTTTATCTGGATGGGGCAGGAGGGTTGGCGGATGACACCGCTGCCCTTAAAACCACGGCTCCGGGGCATATCGGCGAGAGTGCACGGATGTATACGGCATTGGAAAAACGCGTGATGTCTGCACCCGACATACAGGGCACTGCGCTGCGTTACGGATTTTTTTATGGTCCGCGCACATGGTACTGGCCCGATGGGGCATTTACCACCCATATGCGTCAGGCCGAAGTGCCGCTGATTGGCGCCGGGGCGAGTGTGTTCTCCTTTATCCATG
The DNA here is from genome assembly GCF_000613865.1 of Acetobacter okinawensis JCM 25146. GTDB lineage: Bacteria > Pseudomonadota > Alphaproteobacteria > Acetobacterales > Acetobacteraceae > Acetobacter > Acetobacter okinawensis. Next base: position 3,888 of record NZ_BAJU01000060.1, on the reverse strand, counting down.
TGGAGGATGCCGCGCGGGCGACCCTGTCTGCACTCAGTGCGCCACAGGGGGTGTACAATGTGCTGGATGACCAGCCTGTGCCAGTCCACGCATGGCTGCCCGCCTATGCCCGCTGGGTTGGCGCACCCGCTCCACGGCAGATGGATGTGCCGCACGCCCGCGCCAGTCTGGGGGAGGAGAGCGTATATTACCAGAATGCTCTGGACGGTGCATGTAACCACAAGGCGCGCGCCGTGCTGGGCCTTGCTCCACGCAGGCAACCATGGGGGGCTGCGTAGGGGCGGGGCAGCGCTCAGGCTTATGGGCAGTCTGCTACGCCTTGGCCAGCAGCGGCTGTGCGGCGTATAATCGGGCATTGGGGAATGGCGCGGGACTGTAGGCTATGCGGCTACCGGATTTTGAAGCTTGGGCCATTTTTGCAAAAGTGGCTGAATTTGGCTCCTTTGCCCGTGCGGCAGAGGATGTGCAACTGTCCCGGCCTACGGTGTCCAAGGCGGTGGGGCGTCTGGAGCAGGCCCTTGGTGTGGCGTTGTTCCACCGTAACTCCCGCCACCTGTCGCTGACCCAGACCGGGCAGGCCCTGCTTGGCCATGCCAGCCGCATTGTGGCCGAAGCTCAGAGTGCGGAGGGGCTGGCCCGTGGCGGTAAGCAGCGCCCGTCAGGCAGGGTGCGCGTGGCTGCCCCGATGACCTTTGGTATCCGCCATCTGGCTCCTGTTCTGCCCGGATTTATGGAGCAGTACCCCGATGTGGAGCTGGATATAGATTTTAGCGATGCCGTGGTGGACCTTGTGGCAGAGGGCTACGATGTTGCACTCCGTATTGCCTCTTTGGCAGATTCGTCATTACGGGCGCGCAGCCTGTGCGCTTTTCGGCTGCTGCTGGTGGCAGCCCCTGCATGGCTGGACCGGCACGGCCGCCCCGACCACCCCCGCGCGCTGGAAGGGCATAAGGGGTTTGTCTATACCAACATGACCATGCCGGGTGTGCTGCGGCTGAACCATGCGGCCACGGGCAAGGAGTTTGTGCTGACCCAGAGCCCGGCCTTGAGATCGGATAACTCGGAGGCGTTCATCCCTGCTCTGGAGGCGGGGCTGGGGTATGGTCTGTTCCCCGAATTCATGGTCTGGGACGGGCTGCGGAATGGGCGGCTGGAGTGCTTTTTGCCGCAATGGCGTGCAGCCACCATAACCCTGTACCTTGTTACCCCCGCCAGCCCGCTGCGGCCCATGCGGGTTACGGCCTTGCTGGATTATCTGGAAAAAGCCTTTGCAAATCCGCCATGGGCCAGTTGTGCGGGCGAGCCGGGGCAGGGCTGATATCTGGCGGGTTGGTAGCTCGGGGTTAATTCTCGCCCCCATGGAGTGTGTTGACGGCCTGTGCCGCCAGATACCCGGCACTTACACTCAGCATGCACAGACCAACCGACAGGCCAATGTTCAGCAGAGCGCGTCCCGGAGCCCCGTTTTTGAGCAGGTCGAGGGTTTGCAGGCTAAAGGAGGAAAATGTGGTGTACCCGCCGCATAGCCCGACCATAAACACCAGCCTTCCGGTCTCGGACACGGGCAGGCGGCCACCTGCTGCGGTCAAGGTGCCAAAAAACGCAATGGCGAATGATCCGGAAACATTGATAAGGATTGTCCCCCACGGCAGGATCTGACTCCACCGCAGGGTTGCAAGCCCCACCCAGTAGCGCAGCAATGTGCCCGCAGCCCCGGCAAGGCCGATCAGGAGGGAGGGAAGAAAAGAGCTGACCATGATAGAAAACCTGTTGTTTCTGTAAGGGGTTTTGTTAGTGTTGGGTCAGTATGGGCCATGTGGCGCTGGCCAGTAGGTCCACTGTGGGGCCGCCAAACAGCCACTCCACAAAATGGGGCCTGCCATAAGCCCCCATAACCAGCAGGTCGGCCCCGGCCTGCGTGGCAAGGGTGCGGATTTGTGCGCCCACACCACTGCCTGCAAGCGCAAACCGCTCCAGCGCAACGGCCACGCCGCTGGCGCGCAACTGGGCGAGCAATGCGGGGTCGGGGGCGTGCCGGGCTGGTGTTCCCCCATAAGAATGGTGACCTGCTGCGCGGTTAGCAGCAGCGGCATGGCGCTGTGGACTGCACGGAGCAGGTTGGGGCTGTTCTGCCATGCCACAACCGGGTGCAGCCCAAGGCTGCCCTGTGCCACAGGTGGAGTTATGAGCACCGCTGCCTGCGTGGCGTATAGGGTGGTTGCAAAAATCTGCCGGGTCGCCTGTGTGCAGTCGGGGTGTGTGGGGCCGAGAACAACAAAGTCGGCCGTGCTGGCAATGGCGGGCAGGATGGTGCGGATGTCCCCTGCCTGTTCCAGCCAGTGTGCATGGGTGCTGCCGGGGAGAGTTGCCTGCCATGATGCAAAAATCTGGTGCAGGGTGCTGGCATGGGCTGCCACCGACTGGGCAAAGCGGGCCTGCTGAGCAGGGTCTGGCAGACCTTCATCCGGGCTTTGAAAATCCGGGTCTACGGTGGGCATGGGGTGGAAGACGCAAAGATCCGCCCCACCCAGCCGCTCGGCCAGCTGGCCAGCGGTGTGCAGGGTCAGGGCGGCGGACGGCACGTCATCAAGAACGGCAACAAGACGCATTGCATGGGGTTCCTGCCTGTGGGGGCAGTGGGGCGGGTTGGGCCGCGCCACGCCCGAAGGGGTGGATCTGCGCGGGGCGGTTTGCCGGGAGATGGAAAACATAGCTGTGGACACACTCCTCCCTCGCGCATGGTTTTGCGGGGTAGGAATCATCAGCCAACAGGGCGGTTCGATTCTGGGTCACCAAAATCCGGCAGAGTCCATTGCCATACCCAGTATGGAGAGAAGGCAGCAGGCAAGTCAATCCAGCCTGTGGAGGCGCATAACAAAACATATCCCGATATATCTTGACTTACGATATATCGGAACCTATGTCGGAAATATGGAATACAGGAAAAAACATGCAGGCGGGCAAAACCGTCATCGGTGTTTTACCCCCGACGATCTGCCCTTTTTACCTGCTGGCGTGCGCTACCACGGTCATGACCACCATCATGACGACGACCATCACCACCACCGTGGTGGCGGGCGGCGCGGTGGTCGCCACAGGCTGTTCGATTATGGGGAGATGCGCCTGCTCGTGCTGAGCCTGATCGGGCAGAAGCCGACCTATGGGTATGAGCTGATCAAAACCATAGAAGACACGTTTGCAGGCAGCTACACCCCCAGCCCGGGCGTGATTTACCCCACGCTTACATGGCTGGAGGAGGCAGGTCACACCCGCCCCGCCGAGGACGCAGGGCGCAAGACCTACCATATTACCCCCGAGGGCGAGGCTTTTCTGGCCGTCAACCGCGCGGCTCTGGCCGAAATTCTGGCCCGTGCGGCCCATGCGCCAATGCCTGAGCATGGCGGGCGGCGTCATGCGCCGGTCCCTATTGTGCGCGCGATGGAAAACCTGAAGACCGCATTGCGCCTGCGGCTGCGCAACGGTGGGCTGGACCCGCAGGAGGCGGAAAAAATAGCCGCCCTGCTGGATGAGGCCGCCCGCGCGATCGGGCAGGATTAACCCCTTATTTTGGCAATAAGACCCGTAATGGTGCCCAGCGCGCCATACATGCCCAGCAAGGAACAGATAACCATGCAACAGCCCGGTTATGGACAGGTTTGGCCGACTGCTCCCACAATCGACCTTGTGCGCCACCCCCTGCGCAGGCGTAGCCTGAGTGTTGCGGCCGTGGAACGCCTGACCCCGCATATGATCCGCATTACTTTTAGCGGTGCGGACCTGGCGGATTTTGCCAGCCCCTCACCGGATGATCATATTAAAATCTTTCTTCCCGGAGCAGATGGGCAGGAGGTGCGCCGGGACTACACGCCCCGCCATTACAACCCTGCT
>NZ_BAJU01000061.1 GCF_000613865.1 Acetobacter okinawensis JCM 25146 | reverse complement strand
CGCTTCTGCCGGCGGACAGCAGGCGGGCGGGCAGGTCGGCCAGTGGGCGTAGGTCCATGGCCTCCAGCGCATCGGCCATGCTGGCACCAGGGCGGGTGAACAGGTGCAGGTTTTCGCGCACGCTCAGGCCGGGTTTGAGCGCGTCCTGGTGGCCAATATAGGCCACGCGCTCCGCATGGGCGGCGGGGTCGGCAAAAATGGACTGTCCCTGCCATGTCAGCTGCCCCGAATCGGGTTTGCGCAACCCGGCCAGTACACGCAGCAGGGTGGATTTGCCGGCGCCATTGGGGCCGGTCAGTAGCATGGCATCCCCTGCGTGCAGGCACAGGCTGACGCCATCAAGCACCAGACGGTCCCCGCGGAACACGCACAGGGAGTCCGCAACCAGCAGCGGAGCAGGGGCCGCAGCGGGGCCGCAGGGGGCATCGGCACGGGTGTTGGAGTGGCTCACGGAGATGGGACTTCTCCTTTTTGTTACCGTAATCACACAAAAAGCGGGAGTGCTCGCGCGCTCGTGGTCGCTCCCCCGCTTGTGCCTTTTATCTGTGCCGGTATGTTCTAGCCCCAACGGGATATCAAGCCGGTTGTCCGAAGAGCGGACACGCACGCAGCGCCGTGCGGAACAATACGGAACACAACGGTGTCCTGAACGCATCACCAGCCATCGGCTGTGATCGGGGAGAAAGCGACGATGAAATCGGTTGGCCACGACTCACTTAAAACAGGCCGCACCCTTGAGGTTGACGGTAAGACCTACCACTATTTTTCCATTCCCGAAGCGGCAAAAACCATTGGCGACGTAAGCCGTCTGCCGGTTTCGCTCAAGGTTCTGCTGGAGAACATCCTCCGGTTTGAAGATGCGCGCTCCTACAGCGTGGAAGATGCAAAATCCATCGCTGGCTGGCTGCCCAAAGGGGCCAGCTCCAAGGAAGTGCCCTTCAAGCCCTCCCGCATTCTTATGCAGGACTTTACGGGTGTTCCCGGCGTTGTGGACCTTGCGGCCATGCGCGACGGCATTGTCAACCTCAAGGGCGACCCGCAGAAGGTCAACCCGCTGGTGCCGGTCAACCTTGTGATCGACCATTCCGTGATGGTGGACTTTGCAGGCACCGATGAAGCCTTGCAGGAAAACATCACCCTTGAGTTCGAACGCAACGCGGAACGCTACGCCTTCCTGCGCTGGGGCCAGGAAGCGTTTGAAAACTTCTCCGTGGTGCCGCCCGATACGGGCATCTGTCATCAGGTGAACCTTGAATACATCGCGCAGGTGGCATGGACCGCCAACGTGGGTGGCAAGGACTATGTGTACCCCGATTCGCTCTACGGCACGGACAGCCACACGACCATGATCAACGGTCTGGGCGTTCTGGGCTGGGGTGTTGGCGGGATCGAGGCCGAAGCCGCCATGCTCGGCCAGCCCATTGCCATGCTGATCCCCGACGTGATCGGCTTCAAGCTGACCGGCAAGCTGCCAGAAGGGGCTACGGCCACCGATCTGGTGCTGACCGTGACCCAGATGCTCCGCAAGAAGGGCGTTGTTGGCAAGTTTGTGGAGTTCTTTGGCCCCGCTCTTGACCACCTGCCCGTTGCCGACCGCGCCACCATTGCCAACATGGCCCCAGAATATGGTGCGACCTGTGGCTTCTTCCCCGTGGATGAGCTGACGCTGGACTTCCTGCGCCAGACCGGGCGTGACGAACACCGCATCAAACTGGTCAAGGAATACCTGCTGGCGCAGGACATGTTCCGCACCGAAAAAACGCCCGAACCCGTGTTCACGGACGTGCTGGAACTCGACCTGAGCACGGTTGTGCCGTCTCTGGCTGGCCCCAAGCGCCCGCAGGACCGTGTGGAACTGAAGAGTGCGACCACGGCGTTTGAAAAAGAACTGACCTCCTCCCTTGGCGTTCCCGCAGCAGAAGCCGACAAGAAGGTTCCGGTCGCAGGCACCAACTATGAGCTGGGCAGTGGGGATGTGGTGATCGCGGCCATTACGTCGTGCACCAACACCTCCAACCCCGCCGTGCTCATTGCCGCAGGGCTGGTGGCCCGCAAGGCACGCGCTCTGGGCCTGACGCCCAAGCCGTGGGTCAAGACCTCGCTCGCCCCCGGCTCGCTGGTGGTGACCGACTACCTCAACCGCTCCAACCTGACCGAAGACCTGGACGCCATGGGCTTCAACACGGTTGGTTACGGCTGCACAACCTGCATCGGCAACTCCGGTCCGCTGCCGGGCAACATTGTGGACGCGATTGAAAACAACAACCTTGTTGCTGTTTCCGTCCTGTCGGGTAACCGTAACTTTGAGGGGCGTATTTCCCCCAACGTGCGCGCCAACTACCTTGCCAGCCCGCCGCTGGTGGTCGCCTACTCGCTGCTGGGCACCATGCGCAAGGACATTACAACCGCGCAGCTTGGCACATCCAAGGATGGCAAGCCGGTGTACCTCAAGGACATCTGGCCTTCCAACAAGGAAATTGCGGACCTGATCGCCTCTTCCATCACGCGTGAAGAGTTTATCAAGCGCTACGCCAACGTCAGCAAGGGCACCAAGGAATGGCAGGGCCTCAAGGTCGCTACCGGTTCCGAAACCTACAAGTGGGACCCCAAGTCCACCTACGTGCAGGACCCGCCGTACTTCAAGAACATGGCGGTTGAGCCACGGCTCCGGGCAATATCTCCGGCGCGCGTATTCTGGCTCTGCTGGGTGACAACATCACCACCGACCACATCTCCCCCGCCGGTTCCATCAAGAAGGACAGCCCCGCTGGCCGCTACCTGATCGAACATGGCGTGGAACCCAAGGACTTCAACTCCTACGGGTCCCGTCGTGGGAATGACCGGGTCATGGTCCGTGGCACCTTTGCCAATATCCGCATCAAGAATGAAATGGTGCCGGGTACGGAAGGGGGCTATTCCAAGCACTTCCCCGACGGCAAGGAAGGCGCGATCTATGACGTGGCCATGGAATACAAGGAAGCGGGCGTACCGCTGGTTGTATTCGGTGGTAAGGAATACGGCATGGGCTCCTCGCGCGACTGGGCTGCCAAAGGTACCCTGCTGCTGGGCATCAAGGCCGTTATCGCGGAAAGCTTTGAGCGTATTCACCGTTCCAACCTTGTTGGCATGGGTGTTCTGCCCCTGCTGTTCAAGGAAGGCACGACCCGCCAGACCCTTGGTCTGAAGGGTGATGAAGTCATCAGCATTTCCGGAATAGACAAACTCACGCCCCGTATGGACGTGATTATGACAATTACAAGAAATGACGGTTCCAAGCAGGAAGTACCGCTGCTTTGCCGGGTCGATACTCTGGACGAGGTAGAGTATTACAGGCATGGTGGCATCCTTCAGTACGTCTTGCGAGGGATGACGAAAGCTGCCTGAGAACCCATCCGTTCAAGGTGAACGTCTTATTGCCGACCCGGTGCAGACCGGGTCGGCTTTTTCTATGAATGACCCTGTAGTTCTGAGTGCTGAACAGTTGCACAAGGACTTTGGTGAGGGGGAAGTACTGTGTGGCGTGTCCATGCAGGTCCGCAAGGGGGAGCTGGTGTCCATCATCGGTCCTTCGGGTTGCGGTAAATCCACCTTCCTGCGGTGTCTCAATTTCCTGGAAATACCGGACCGTGGCACGGTCACCGCCATGGGCGTGACCATTGCGCGTAATGGTGGCCCGTGGCGCAGCGCGGAGGAGCATCTGGCTCATCGCCTGCGGACCCATGTGGGCATGGTGTTCCAGAGTTTTAACCTGTTCCCGCACCTGAGCGTGCTGGATAACGTCATGCTCGCCCCGCGCGTGGTCAAGGGCGGCAATGCCGAAGCCGACCGCGAGGAAGCCATGGCCCTTTTGGAAAAAGTGGGTCTGGCCAAGGTGGCGCAGCGTTACCCGGTCTCGCTCTCCGGTGGGCAGCAGCAGCGTGCGGCCATTGCCCGCGCACTGGCCATGCGCCCCGAGATCATGCTCTACGATGAGCCGACATCCGCCCTTGACCCCATTGTGGCCGAGGAGGTGCTCAACGTCATGCGCACACTCGATGATGAAGGCATGACCCAGATTATTGTTACCCATGACATGCGCTTTGCCGAGGTCGCGTCCGACACGGTGGTGTTTATGGATGGTGGCCATGTGATCGAGGCCGGTCCGCCAGAAGTCCTGTGTGTGAACCCCGCTCATGAACAGACACGCCGTTTTATGAGGACAGTCCTGTGAAGAACATCCCACAGCCCCGCCCTCGGCGCTTTCTGGGCGCAGTGTTTGGCCTGTTCTGCGCCCTGCTCGCGCTGGGTGGGCCACAGCTGGCTTCCACCGCCCACGCACAGAGCAAGCCTTTCCACTGGGCTGCCGATTCCTCGGCCGATGTGCCTTACACGTTCCATGACCTCAAGGATCAGAACAAGCTTACCGGCTTTGAATATGACCTGATGCAGGAACTCAGCCGCCACATGGGCGCGCCGCTCGACTTTATCAACAACGACTGGGACGGGCTTATTCCCGGCCTGCAACGTGGCCTGTACGACATGGTCATCTGCGGGATCGAGATGACCGATGAACATGCCGAGGGCATTGACTTCAGCATCCCGTATTATGTGACATCCGAACGGCTTGTGGTGCGGCGCAAGGGCAAGCAGATCACCACCATGGCAGACCTTGAGGGCCACACGGTAGGCACAATCAAGGATACGCAGGCCGAGCGTATGCTGACCAACAACACCAAGATATCCCTGCGCACCTATGATGAAGAGACAGATGCGTTCATGGATCTGGTTAATGGTCGTACTGACGCCATCCTGATCGACGGCCCCATTGCCAAATACTACGGTGAGACCAATCCCGACCTGCATATTGTCGGCGAACCCATTGGCCGCGTGCAGTATGGTATTGCTTTTGCCAAGGGCAAGAATACGGAACTGCGCGAGCGGGTGAATGCCGCCCTTGTGGCCATGCAGCAGGACGGGAGCCTGCACCATATCCTGACACGTTGGGACCTGTGGACGCCCGAGATGGCGCAGCTGACCAACGACCAGACCCAGCCCAACGTTACCCCGGTGGCATGGAACGCCTATGTGGCCGAGTTGCAGGGCAAGGGCGGGTTCCGTGTCAAGCTGGAACGCTACGCAGGCTTTGTGCCCCAGCTTATCCGCGCTGCGGGGCTGACCCTGCTTGTCTCGCTCTGCGCTATGGTGGTGGCAGTGGCCCTGGGGCTGGGTCTGGCATTGCTGCGCCTGTATGGTCCGCGCCCGCTGGCATGGCTTGCGGCAACCTATGTGGAACTGGTGCGCGGTACGCCGCTGCTTATTCAGGTGCTGTTCATTTTTTATGGTCTGCCCGAATTTGGCATCAGCATGTCACCCTTTGTGGCGGGCGTGGTCAGCCTTGGTATGAACTACGCGGCCTATGAGGCTGAGAACTACCGTGCCGGTCTGCAATCGGTTGCACATGGGCAGATGGAAGCAGCGCTTGCGCTGAACATGACCCACGCGCAGGCCCTGCGTTATGTGCTGGTGCCGCAGGCGTTCAGGCTGGTTATGCCGGTCATGACCAACGACTTTATCTCGCTGCTCAAGGATTCGTCTCTGGTCAGCGTGATTACCCTGACCGAACTGACGCAGACCTACATCCGCCTCTCTTCGGCTTACTTTGACTATTTTGGCACGGGCTGATGGTGGGTGCAGCCTACCTGCTGCTGGGCCTGCCGTTTGTGCGGCTGGCACGACTGGCAGAAAAACGCCTGTCCATGCCACACACCCGCCGCAGATAATCCCGGCCATTTTGCCGCCATGCCTATAGCTCTAATGCGCTATAGGCATGGCGGGTTCTTGTTCTGTATATGTTGTATCTGGCTTAACCTTGCTGCAATAGAAAAGGTAACAAGCTCGTAGCCTGACACAGCATGCTGAATACAGGGCGGGACGGTTGGAGCCCATTTTCCGGCACACTCTGAACTGTCTTTCCTGTTGTTGTTGGCAGCACTGGAGAGGGCTGACCGCCTACACAGGAAACGGTGCCGACCTCCATGGATCTTCTTTCCGCACTGCACAGTTTTGTGCGTGTTGCCGCTACAGGCTCATTCTCCGCTGTCTCGCGCGAGACGGGAGTGAGCCAACCGACCATCTCCCGCCATATTGCCTTGCTGGAGGCGCATTACGGCACCACGCTGTTTGCGCGCACCACCCGCAGCCTGACCATGACCGAAGATGGCCGCAGTCTGCTCCCCCACGCCTATGAGGTGCTGGAAATACTGGAGACGGCGGAAACGGTTCTGGGTCGCAGGCGGGCCTCGGTCTCCGGTCTTGTCCGGCTGGGCGTGACCACGGCTTTTGGCCTGTGCCTGACGCGCAGAATGGGTGAGCTGCTGGACCGCCACCCCGACCTGTCGGTGGAGGTTGTCATGCGCGATTCCTTTGGCGATCTGGTGGAGGAAGGGCTGGACCTTGCCGTGCGTGTGGGCGAAATTGCCGAGGGTACGCTGATCGCGCGCAAGCTGGGCTGGTGCATAAATGGCTGGTGGCCTCCCCCGCCTGCCTGCAACGCCACAACATGCCCGAACACCCCCGTGAACTGACCGAATACCCCGGCGTTGTGTACAACTACGGCTCCAGCCGGCTGGACTGGAACTTTGACCGCGAAGGGGAGGAGAGCGTGATCGCTCCTTCCGCCGTGTTCCGCGCCAATAGCAGTGAGGCAGTCCTGTACGCGGTGGAAGCGGGCATTGGTGTTGGCCTGCTTCCGGCGTTTCAGGTGCGCGATGCGGTGGCCAGTGGCCGTCTGGTCCGCCTGTTTGCAGACTGGACCATCCCCGGCCTGCCGTTTTACGCCGTGCATACCGGCCCGCGTACCCTGCCGCTGCGCACCCGCACAGTTATGGATTTTCTGGTTGAAGTTTCGGGTGATCTGCTGCGTGTGGGGGGGCTTTTATCTCCCGTTTCGTAAGGGCTGCTGGTCCGTAAGATCTGTGCATCCACAAAAAGGCCGGGCGTTGGACCCGGCCTTTTTTGTAGGCTGTGCAGACTGCCCTGTGCTTGTGGAGCGGGCCATAGGCCAAACCTCTAGCCGTGGAAGGCGGGGTCTATGGCGTCTGCAGCCGAGGTGGCGCCCGGGGTCAGCTTGTTGTCAAACCCGCGCTGGAGTGTAGGTACCCAGCCACGTAGCCAGCTATTGGCGCGTTGCACAAAGTCCGATACCGCAGCCGAATCGGCCATACCCGCGCGGGACCAGTTCTCTGGTGCACCGGGCACCCGGCGCGCACCTGCCTCGGCCGGGCTGAGCAGTGTGTGCACGCTCATAAAGTCCACCCCAGTGCCGGACTTGCTTTTTTCCACCAGATTCCAGCCTGCATCGACCAGAACGGGCGGCAGGTCAAAGCCCATCATCGTCAGGCGCTGCACGGCAGGGGGAATGTACATCTGGTCACTCAGGAGCGCCTGCAGGGCCTCGTTGGAGGTCAGGAACAGGTTGTTCACGACCCGTATGGGGGTGGTCATCCAGCACTCGCTGCGGCTGCCGTCCTGCGGGGCGGCCTCGTTCATGAAGTTGAAGGTGCTGTGGCATTCGTCCTGAATCATGTGCACGGCGGCAACCGGCAGGGACTGGGTGGTGGCCTGCGCAATAATCAGCCCCGTGACAATGCCTTGGGCAGAGCGGACATAAAGTGTCGTCAGCACTTCACCGTGGGCCACGTCATCCTGAAAATTCACAATAGGGTGCCATTTGCCCGCAGGCAGGGGTAACTGCCGCCCGGCAAAGGCGACCGAGCCTTCAAACTGCGCATCCATGGGGGGGATGGAGACAGTGCGCTGGTCTTCATCTGGGTGCAGGGCGTCGCTGGCTTCGCTCCCGCCCAGAGCGGAGGGCAGCATGTGGTGGAGCTTGCTGCTCAGGGCAGCATAGCCCGGCACGCGCGTGCTCAGCCACGGGGCGGGGAACAGAACGGACAATGTGCCGCATACGCCTGCGGTTATCAGTGCGGTGCGCCAGAGCGGGGCACGGTGCCACAGGCGGGTAAAAGCAGTCATGCGGTAGCCTTGGTTGTGGGAGCGGGTCTGGCTGGCCGGTGGCTCAGGGGGTCAGGCGGGCATGCAGTCCGTCATCACGGTTGTCGGCCACCTTGGCCACCACGGTGCCATCGTCCTCCTTGACCAGCCGGACCATGGTGGCCCCCTGCTGGCGGGCAATAATCAGGGATTCGCTTATCATGTCTTCAATCGAGCGGACCAGATCACGCGCGGAGGCGGCATCGCCCATGCGGCTCTGGCGGCGCATGACATCAAGCAGGAGGGAGGCGTCAATGCCGCTGGTTTCCACCTTCAGGCCGTACCCTTCGATCATGGCTTCAATTTCCAGCGCGCCAACACGGGCAATGTCGAGCCCACGCAGGGTGCGGAAGACAAAAATACGGTCCAGACGGTTGAGCACTTCTGGCGCAAAACCAGCCTGACGCAGGGCTTCCACCGATTCGGCACGCATGCGGTCGGGGTCATCGTGCAGACGGTCGGCAATTTCGGTCAGGGCATCGGTGGCAATGTTGGAGGTCAGCACAAAAATGGCCCGCACGGTGGAAATCTGCTGCCCGGTGGAGGCCTCGGTAATGTGTCCGTCATTCCATGCGGTCAGGAATTTTTTGAACACGTCGGGGTGGGCTTTTTCAATTTCGTCCAGCAGCACCACCGCGTCAGGTTTTTCCTTCAGCCCGCCGGTCAGCTTGCCAAAGGTGTCCGAGCCCACATAGCCCTTGGGTGAGCCAAAAAGCTGGGTGGCGGCATGGGGGCTGCTCATCTGTGTCATGTCAAAATGCAGCAGGGGGCGCTCAAGCTGGCGGGCCATCTGCTTGGCAAGGTAGGTTTTGCCCGTACCCGGAGGGCCTGCGAGCAAAAAGATGCCAACCGGTTTGCCACGGACCTGAAGTGCCAGCCGGCGGCGAAGCTGCACGGCAATATCTTCGCACACCTGATCCTGCCCGATCACGCGCGCACGCAGGTTTGCGGCCAGTTCCTCGGCGTCTATGGTGGTTTCGCGCTGTTCACGCGCAAGCATTTCTTCCAGTTCGGCGCGATTGGTCAGTCTGGCAAGAACGTCCATGATGAATCCCCGTCGGCGTAGTAGCCCTTTGCGGGCCAGATGTTCGGCCCGAGTTTCAAACAGCAGTCCGGCAACACTCAGCACAAGGCCGCTCACTGCCAGAATCGGCCATGCGGAAGCGCACCATTGCAGCACATGCGCCACGGAATGCAGGGACAGGTGCAGGCTGAGTATGATCTGGATGCTGGCGAGTATTAAAAAAACCACCATCATCAGCGGCATCAGCCGGTTGAGTGTCGGGAGCAGGCCCTTCATTGCGCAATCACCGTAAGTGCAAGGGTATCCCCCTGTTTATAAAGAACAGGCAGGGCCTGTGGGCCAAAAACGGTTATGGCCCCGCTGCCAATGCCCGCTGGACCCGGTGCAGCCGAGGGGATGATGTCCACATTCCCGCTCATGCTTATGGGCAGGATAACCGTTGTGGGTTTGGTCGTAAGCCCCACGCTCTGCTGCCACGGACCGCAGACAAGGGTTATCATGCCGCCTGCCCCCGTTGCATCATAGACCGGCATGGCCACCAGCCGTACGTCACGGCGTTTGACGGCGGCCAGAATGTCCGCCTGCTGCTGTGAGGAAAAACTGGAGCCAGCGAGTGCCTGTGCCGCATTCTGCGGGGCAATCACGTTCAGTGGCAGGCCCATGCGCTGGGAGTCGGCCCCTATGGCGGAGTCGGCAGCCACGGCGTTGCCGGGCTGGGTCTTGCCCGCGCCATAGAAATGCAGGCCCGCCCCCGCCATAAGCACGCAGGCCGCCATGCCAATGAGGCCGAGCCGCATGTTGGGGGATTTCTCGGCCGCCTGGGGTTGAGGCTGCCATGCCGGGTCTGGCTTGTTCTGCATGGTAACGGTCAGCCTCCTTCAGAGCGTGGTGGAGCGTTGCATATATGTCGCAGCCAAAGCAATAAAAGCATGTCTGTGGGTTCGCGCAATGCGCAAAACTAGTCCAGCGGTAATTTATTTTTTATGGTCAGTTGTGCGCAAACAGGGTGCTGGTGGTTTCTGCCCTTGCGGTCTGGGCCTTTGTGCATTAGATAAGCCATCATCCTTCTCAATTTGAATGACGTTTCGGGGGGTGGCCTTAGAAGGGCCGCCTTTTTTGCTTTGGACAAAGATCTTTCTGCCCATTCCGGCCTTGAAGGCCGCCTGCTTGCACTGATTGCTCCCGCCGTAGAGGAAATGGGGTATGAGATCGTGCGTGTGGCGGTGCTGGGGCGTGAGCGGCCCACGGTGCAGATCATGGCCGACCGGGCGGACGGAATGTTGATCAATGTTGAGGATTGTGAGCGAATCAGCCACGCCGTAGGCGCTGTGCTGGACGTGGAAGACCCCATTCCGGGAGCGTGGACGCTGGAAGTGTCCTCCGCCGGAATAGATCGCCCGCTCACACGTGCCAAGGACTGGACCGCTTTGCGGGGCATCAGGCCAAGGCGGAAGTTCTGGTTCCCATTGAAGGGCGGCGCCGTTTTGCCGGTATTTCTCTGGGGTCCGACGGGACAGTGGCCCGTATGCGCCTGGATGACGGTACGGAAGTGGCTCTGCCACTGGCCGAAATCCGCAAGGCGCGACTGGTGCTGACCGATGCGCTGATTGAAGACAGCGCCCGTATGGTACAGCCTGCAACGGATGCAGGTGTGGAGCAGGATGGCAAAAAAGAGCCCCCTGCTTCCAAGGTGCATTGATAAAGCTGCCTGTTTTGGAGAGCTGAGAGCATGGATACCTCCGTTTCCCGTCCTGAACTGCTGCTGGTGGCAGACGCTGTTTCACGCGAAAAGGGCATTGACCGTGAAGAGGTTCTGGAGGCCATGGAGCAGGCCATCCAGAAGGCTGGCCGCGCCAAATACGGGCACGAAAAGGACATTCGCGCCACAATCGACCGCCGCTCGGGCGAGGTGCGCCTCTCCCGCTGGACGGAAGTTGTGGACGTGGTGGAAAATGAAGACGCGCAGATCGCGCTCTCCATTGCCCGCAAGTTTCGCCCCGAAATTCAGGCAGGCGAGTATCTGATCGACCCGCTGCCCCCGATCGACTTCGGGCGCATTGCGGCCCAGACCGCCAAACAGGTTATTGTGCAGCGCGTGCGTGAATACGAGCGCAAACGCCAGTACAACGAGTTCAAGGACCGTGTGGGCGAGATCGTGAACGGCACCGTCAAGCGGACCGAATACGGTAACCTGCTGGTCGAGATCGGCTCCGCCGAGGCGCTGCTGCGCCGCGATGAGCTGATCCCGCGTGAAACTTTCCGCAACTCCGACCGCGTGCGTGCTTATATCTATGACGTGCGTGACGAGCCGCGCGGCCCGCAGATTTTCCTCTCCCGCACACATCCGGCCTTTCTGGCCAAGCTGTTTGCGCAGGAAGTGCCCGAAATCTACGACGGAATCATTGAAATCAAGGCCGTAGCGCGTGACCCCGGTTCGCGCGCCAAAATGGCCGTGATCTCGCGCGATGCGTCCATCGACCCCGTTGGGGCCTGCGTAGGTATGCGTGGCTCACGTGTGCAGGCTGTTGTGGCCGAATTACAGGGCGAAAAAATCGACATTATCCCCTGGAGCCCACAGGCCGCGACCTTTGTGGTCAACGCGCTGGCCCCGGCTGAAGTCAGCAAGGTGGTGATGGATGAGGAAGCCGGGCGTGTTGAAGTTGTGGTGCCGGATGACCAGCTCTCCCTCGCCATTGGTCGGCGTGGGCAGAATGTCCGTCTGGCCAGCCAGCTGACCCGCTGGGACATTGATATCCTGACCGAAGCGGAAGAATCCGAACGCCGCCAGGAAGAATTCCGCCGTCGTAGCGGCCAGTTCGTGGAAGCGCTGGACGTGGATGACGTGATCGCAGGCCTTCTGGTGACCGAAGGGTACCACAGCATCGAGGAACTGGCCTTTGCCGACCCCGATGAACTGGCCGGGATCGACGGGTTTGACGACTCGGTGGTGCAGGAACTTGTCCAGCGTGCTGAAGGCCACCTTGTGCGGCAGGAAGAAAAGCTGGATGAGCGCCGTCAGGAGCTTGGTGTTACTGACGATATTGCAAATATGGGGGTGTTCACCAACCAGATGCTTGTGACACTGGGTGAAAAGGGTGTAAAAACTCTTGACGACCTCGGTGACCTGGCTGGCGATGAGCTGGTCGAAATTCTGGGGTCGGATGCCATAGAAGAAGACGCCGCCAACGAGATTATTATGGCAGCGCGTGCGCACTGGTTTGAGGGTGAAGAGGGCGCAACCCCTTCCTCCACGCCAGAAGGCGGGGCAGGCGTCTGAGGCCTTGATACAGGGTGGGTGGTGATTTCTTGCCAGCAGCAGAAGAGAAGGGCAGCCTCCGCCGGTGCGCGGTCACGCGGGAGGAAGGCATTCCGGCTCAGATGGTGCGGTTTGTTATCTCACCCTCATCCATAGTTGTCCCTGACCTGGACGCGCGGCTGCCGGGACGGGGAATATGTTGAGTGCCCGCCGGGATGTGATAGAACAGGCCAGCAAACGCGGCGTGTTCGCACGCTCCGCGCGGATGCAGGTCAAAGTGCCGGAAGATCTTCTCTCTCAGGTGGAAGTGGGTCTGCACCGGCGGATGATAGAAGTGGTTGGGCTGGCGCGCCGCGCCGGTCAGGCCATTAGTGGCTTCGTCAAGGTGCGCGAATGGGTTATGCAGCGTCGTGCTGCTGTTATCGTTCACGCATCGGATGGAAGCAGGGAAGAACTGGACCGCCTGATATCGGGCAGTCGGGACATTCCTGTCGTTGATGCGTTGTCGGCCGAGGAACTGGCTAAGGTTTTCGGGCGTGAACGTGTTGTGAATGTGGCGCTGGCGGCCGGCGGGCTGGCTACGCGTCTTTGTTGTGAAAACAGACGTTTTGCGGGGGTGGCCGTTGGCGATCCCCGGGTCTGCCGGACCTTTCCGGCGGATGGGTGTGAACAGGCGGGTCAATGAGCGAAGGCAAGGATCAGGATCAGGGTAAGGGGCGTTTGTCCCTTCGGCCGGCAGGGCGTCCGGAGGTTGGACGGACGGTTGATGCCGGGTCCGTGCGGCAAAGTTTCAGTCATGGCCGTTCAAAGGTCGTGCAGGTGGAAGTGCGTAAAAAACGTGGTCCTTCCCCGGCTGGCGCCGGTGGGCGCTCCGGCG
>NZ_BAJU01000062.1 GCF_000613865.1 Acetobacter okinawensis JCM 25146 | reverse complement strand
CATCCACGGCCCCGCATCGGGCGCGGGGGGCCACACCCCTTCGGACAGGCCACCCAGAATAACGGTTTCCGCCGTTTGCAGCCGGGCTTCAAACAAGCCCCAGATAAGTACGCGCGGGGTGCAGGGCCTGCGGGTTGTTGCCCCGCCGGGTGGCCACACGCTCCTGCGCCAGAACAGCGCTCAGCAGCCCATCCAGCACAGCAGGCGGCTGCGGGGGAAGTACTTCGGTCGCCAGCATCAGCTCGC
Source organism: Acetobacter okinawensis JCM 25146 (assembly GCF_000613865.1). Classification (GTDB taxonomy): domain Bacteria; phylum Pseudomonadota; class Alphaproteobacteria; order Acetobacterales; family Acetobacteraceae; genus Acetobacter; species Acetobacter okinawensis. The sequence continues at coordinate 10,678 of NZ_BAJU01000062.1, read as the reverse complement.
TCAGTCTGGCGGCAAGCAGGCTGCCGTCCTCCCCTTTCCACAACCGGGTGGCAGCCTCCTCCCCTTCCATACTGGCAAGGCGCTCAACCGTGGCAATAAGGGCTGCAAGCAGGTCGGGCACCCCAGCCTGATGCCGCATACCCGGCCCCGCCGCCAGATCTGCCCCGTCTGCCTGCTCCCAACCCAGAACAGGTGCCAGACACTGGGCCAGCCGCTCCATAAAGGCTGGCAGAGGCTCGGGGCCAAAGGGGCGGTCTGCACTCTCGCCCTCCGTTATGCGCAGGCGGTCCTTCTCGCGCTTGGGTTCCAGTTTGTCCCTGACGGCAGCACAAAGCCCGCAAACCCGGAGCGGGGGATGGGCCGCGCAGCACGGCACGCTCAAGCAGACGGGCAGAGGCACGGCACACACCCGGCGCCAGACCACAGGCCACCAGCGGGTGCTTGAGCACGGACAAAAGGGCCACGGGGGCAAACTGACTGTCCACCATTTGCGCGACCAGCCGCAGCAATACGGCAGCGGGCGTGTCCGCCAGTGTGGCCCCCGCACTGTCGTCTGCCAGAATACCCCAGCGTTCCAGCTCCGTGGCCACGCGGGCCGCCAGCCCCCGGTCCGGCGTTACAAGGGCTACGCGGTGGCCGGGCTGCTCCAGCGCATGGCGCATGACCATGCTGATGGCCACAGCTTCCTCCTGCTGGTCTGCGGCCTCAAACCGGCTGACATGGGGCAGCGCTACCGGGCCGGGCAGCGCCCAGTCATCCAGCGCTGCGGCAGGCAGCATAATGCGCGACAGCACTGCCGCACGCTCGGGCTGGCCACCGGGTGCGTCCCAGACCTCCACATCCTCGCGCCGGGTCTCGAGCCCTGCCAGCAGGTGACTTAGCCCCGCCTGCGGGTGGCTATCTGGTAGAGCAGCAAACACTGCCTGCGGCATGAGCGTATCCAGCCCCGGCAGAATGACCTTGCCCCCCGGGCAGGACAGAATGGCCCGCAATGCCTGCGCCGTGGGGGCCATGGCGTGTGTAAAGCCTGCCGCCCACAAAGGAGCGGTCTGCCCCTGTTCCCCCATGCTGCGCCACAGCCGCGCCTGCGACTCCAGCAGAGCAACCTGCCGCGCCACGGGGTTGATCAGCCCCTGAGCGTGCAGCCATTTGGGCCATTCCTCAGTCACGATTCCCAAAAACTGGAGGATGGTCTGCCAGTGCTCGGCGTGGTTTTCCTGCACCGCATCGGGCAGGCGTTCACGCAGGTTGACCCCTGCCCACTCCGCCTCGTCCATCAGCTCCGCCAGAGCGCGGGCCAGTGGCCATGCCTGATCCAGCGTGGGGCGGGTACCAAAGGCATTATTTGCCTTGAGCACCAGCAGAGTGAGCATGGCCAGCCGGGTCATGGCGGGTACGGCTGGCGGCAGGGCCAGTGCGTCCGCCCCACCACAGGGGGCCAGCCCCAGCTCTGTCTCGTCCAGTGCGCCAATGGGCATAATGCGGGGCAAAAGCATGCTGCGCCCATCCATCTGGCGCAAAAATGCCTCGGTCAGCGCACGGGCGGCACGGCGACCGGGCAGGACGATTGTGCCCTCGCCCATAGCCTGCGGGCCATGCCCTGCAGCCTTGATCCAGCGGGCGGCCAGATGGTCAAGAAAAGGCAGATGGGCGGGAATGCTCGCAAGCTTCATGCCCCGTGCTCCGGGGGAATGGGCTGTTGCAGCAGATGCACAGGCAACCGCCCACTCCAGCCCGCCAGCCGGGCATGGCGGTCTCCATCAGGTGTGACATCAAGCGTGATGTGCAGGGCCTCTGCGGGGGTCATGTCTTCCAGCCGTTCGGGCCATTCCACCACCATCACGCCCGTGCAGGCATCATCCACCCCAGTTCGTCCAGTTCGTCCGGGCTACCAAGCCGCCACAGATCAAAATGATACACCGTGGCCACGGGGGCATCATACGCCTGCACCAGCGTATAGGTCGGGCTTGGCACCTCCAGCGTGCTGTCCGCACAGAACGCCCGCAAAAAAGCCCGTGCAAACACGCTTTTGCCTGCCCCCAGCGGGCCAGACAGCAAAATGGCGTCCCCCGGCTGTGCAAGACCTGCAAGACTTGTGGCCAGTTGTACCGTATCGGCCTCGGTTTTGAGCAGCATGACCGCTTATGGCTCCCTTTCCATGATGGACACCTGCCCACGCCAGAGGTTCAGGATTGTCCTTTTTCATATCAGGCGGGAGGCGAAAAGAGTGAAGCACTGAAATTGTAAATTTTTTGCAAACTGGTCGTTTGTTAGAAATAATGCAACTTATTAAAGACTATCACCAGAATATCCCAAAAAAATTACTTTGTAATACTTTATTATTTGTGGTTTTCGCGTCGCAATCATGTATCATCACCTGCAAAGCTCAAGAAGCTTTTTGCCGGATATACGCCACAAAGCCATTCGTCGCTCACATATCTGTCATTACAAAAATCATAAAAAAATATGAATTTGTATTTATTTTTTTAGAAAAACACGTAAAAGTATTACCCAAGCCGATAAATACAACCACAAGGTGTATAACCCTTTCTGCAGCTATGTGAGGCCAGTCATGCGCATCCTGTTTGCCGAGGACAAATTTACCTCCAGCCGCGCCATTCTCTCCGCCCTGAAAAAAGCAGGCTTTGCGGCCGATCTGGCCCGGTCTGGGCAAAACGCCATAGAATTGCTGCGCAATTACGATTACGGGCTCGCCATCATCACCACAACCTTGCCGGATATGGATGGCTATACCATTCTCAACACGCTCCGGACGCTCAAGGTGGCAACGCCGGTCATCATTCTCTCTGATGTTGACACGCCAGACGCCAAAATCCGTGCCTTTGCACTAGGTGCGGACGATTATCTGGCCGAATCGTTTGAAACCGCCGAGCTGATTGCCCGGGTTCAGGCCATTCTGCGCCGCTCCAACGGATACGCTCACCCCATCGCCCAGGTTGGCTCACTGACCCTGAACCTCAACAACCATACCGTCACGGTGGGGAACCGACCCATTCATCTGACTGGCAAGGAATTTGCCATTCTGGAACTGCTGGTCCTGCGCAAAGGCATTGCCCAGACCAAGGAGACATTCCTGAACCACCTCTACGGTGGGCGGGATGAGCCGGACATCAAGATTATTGATGTATTTATCTGCAAGCTGCGCAAAAAGCTGCAAACCGTTGGCGCAGAAGACCTGATCTCCACCGTATGGGGCCGGGGTTACATTCTGCATGACCCGCAGGCAATGCCGGTACCAGCCCCCCTGCTCGCCCTCTCCCAGATGCCTGTCCCGCCCGAAGCTGCCATGCTCCAGCTCCACGCCGTTGCAGACTGAGCCTTACACCGCGGCTTTAACAACTGGCAGATTTTGCTGATTTATTTTTTTCAGGACCGGACCGCAGGGTACCATGCATGGGCATGCCACAAAGGCCCAGCCCCCCTGCCCAGTTCCGGAGCCTGTAAAATAGCCTCCTGCACATAAAGGCAGGACTGGCTGAGAGCATCTGGCAAAGACAATCCCTGCGCCAGAGTGGTGGCCAGCGCGCTGGCGAGCGTGCACCCCGTGCCATGTGTATGGCGGGTAGCAATGCGCCGCCCCGTAAAGGTGGTAAACCCGGTGGGGCCAAGCAGCACGTCCACCAGATTCTCCCCCGCCATATGCCCGCCCTTGAGCAAAACAGACGCCCCGGTGCGCTCATGCAGCCACAAGGCCGCGGCCCGCATGTCCTCCTCCGTGTGGATGGACTGGCCCGTCAGTTTTTCCGCCTCCGGCAGGTTGGGTGTGATCAACGTAGCAAGGGGCAAAAGCGTTGTGTGCAGGCAGGCCACCGCATCCTCCGCCAGCAAGGCGGCCCCCCCCTTGGCCACCATGACCGGGTCCACCACCACAACAAGGTCGGGCTTCTGCTGGCGGATACGCGCAATTTCCTCCGCCACGGTCTGTGTCTGCGCCACACCTCCGAGCATGCCGGTTTTAATGGCATCCACCCCGATATCTGACACCACACTACGAATCTGCTCACGCACGAATCCGGGGGGTATGGGCAGAATGTCCTGCACCCCCTGCGTGTTCTGTGCGGTCAGGGCGGTTATGGCGGTCATGGCGTACCCGCCAAGAGCGGTTATGGCTTTAATATCAGCCTGAATCCCCGCCCCGCCCCCGGAGTCGCTCCCTGCTATGGACAGAACTCTTGCACGCGAGGCAGTTATGGGCGGGGTCATATGGAGTCTTCCCTTGGCTCAGGCAGGCTGGGTCACTTTTTCCAGCACGGCGCACATCTGACTTACTGCCTCGTCCACCAGTGCCGCATCTTCGGCTTCGGCCATCACGCGGACAAGAGGCTCGGTGCCGCTCCGCCTGAGCAGCAGGCGGCCATGCCCGGCCAGAGTACGCTCCACATCATGCTGGCGCTGGCGCACCTCATCCATGTCCAACGGGCAGGCACCCGCATAACGGACATTACGCAGCTTTTGCGGGAATGGCTGGAAAAGACGGCAGACCTCGCTGGCAGGCGCCCGGCCTCAACCAGCACAGCCAGAATCTGCAAGGCAGCAATCAGGCCATCGCCCGTGGTGGCAAAGTCGGTCAGCACCATGTGGCCGGACTGCTCGCCCCCCACATTCACCCCCCGCTCCCGCATGCGCTCGACGACATGGCGGTCACCGACCGCCGTGCGCTCCAGCTCCACGCCCATTTTTTCCAAAAACCGTTCAAGCCCCATGTTGGACATAACCGTGGCCACCACGCATTGCCAACCAGACGCCCCTCTGCCGCCCATGACCGGGCGATCAGCGCCAGAATCTGGTCGCCATCAATCAAACACCCGGTTTCATCCGCAATCAGCACCCGGTCTGCATCGCCATCAAGAGCAATCCCGATATCCGCACCATGCTGGACAACGGCCCTGCACAGGGCATCGGGGTGGGTGGAGCCGCATTGTTCGTTAATGTTCACACCATTGGGCTCACACCCGATGCGAATGACCTCCGCTCCCAGCTCCCACAGGGCCGTGGGGGCCACGCGGTAGGCAGAACCATTGGCGCAGTCGATAACAATCTTCATCCCATCCAGCCGCAATTTGCGTGGGAAGGAGGATTTGGCGCTCTCGATATACCGCCCTGCGGCGTCATTCAGGCGGGATGCGCGGCCAATCTGGGCCGGGTGGGCCATATCCGCGTGCAGGTCGGTGACCATCAGGTTTTCTATGGTGCGCTCATCCTGATCGGAGAGTTTAAAACCATCAGGCCCGAACAGCTTGATCCCGTTATCACCAAACGGGTTATGGGAAGCGGAAATCATGACGCCCAGATCAGCCCGTAGGGAGCGGGTCAGCAGGGCAATGGCCGGTGTGGGCAGCGGCCCCACCAGAGTAACATCCATGCCAGCCGACAAAAACCCGGAGACCAGAGCGCTCTCAATCATATAGCCGGATAATCTGGTATCCTTGCCCAGCAGAACGCAATGGCGGTGGTCCCCCCGGCGGAAGTGCAGCCCTGCGGCCTGCCCCAGCTTCTGGGCAATTTCCACTGTCATGGGGGCCATGTTGGCGGTACCACGAATACCGTCTGTTCCGAAAAATCGTTTCATAATACTCATTCCATTCCGCTCTCGGCAATGGACCTGAATACTCTGGCCGTTGCTGCGGAAACTCCTGTCCTGCTGGTCTTTGTCTAAAACGGTTTTGGATTGGAAGAAACCGTGTTCAGGCGACAAAACATCATTTTGGCATGCCGCTTTATCCGTCCTGCACGCCCTGCCACACCTGCACACCCTGAGCCATGCTGGCCACATTATGCACCCGCAAAAGCGGGTTCCCCAAAGGCAGGGCCATAAGAGATGCCGCCATGGTGCCGCTATCGCGCTGGGCCGGGTCTGCAACTCCGGTGAGCGCACCAATCATCCGCTTGCGCGACAGGGCAAACACCACACGGCAGCCCAGATTGGCCAGCAGCAACACCCGGCGCAGCAGCACAACATTCTGCTCCTGTGTTTTGGCAAAACCAAAGCCGGGGTCCACCATCAGCGCTCACGGGCTATCCCCCCCGCCACGGCGGCCTCCACTCTCTGCCCCAGTTCGCGCACCACATCGCAGGCAACATCCGTGTAATGGATATGGGCTTCCATGGTCTGGGGAGTGCCGCGCATATGCATGAGCACCACACCGCAGTTTTTGTCAGCCAGCAAAGGTAGAGCGGCGGGGTCATGCTCAAGGGCCGAAACATCGTTAATGACCTGCGCACCCGCAGCCAGCGCCCGTTCCATAACCAGACTGTTGCGCGTATCGACCGAGAGCGGCACAGCGGGCATGCTCTGGCGCAGCCCCTCCAGCACCGGCCCAACCCGCTCCCACTCCTGTTGGGGGGAAATAACTGCGGCACCGGGGCGTGTGCTCTCCCCCCCTATGTCGAGCACGCCGGCACCATCATGCACCATCTGATACGCAGCCTGTAAGGCGTGAGCGACGTTAAAATGCTGGCCCGCACAGCTGAAGCTGTCTGGCGTGGTGTTGAGAATCCCCATGACCAGAGGCCCCGCAGGCAACCCCGCATCCGACACGGGAGAGACAAGGCGCTGCACAACGGGCAACCACGTATGGGGTATGGCACTGACCGGCATAGGGCCTGCAACCGTCTCCCCCTCAATCAGCCGCACCATTGAAAAGGCGGTGCCCCCGTTATGGAGTGGCAGCGCACACCCCTGCACAATAGCCTCCTGCGCGGCCTGCCCGAACAGCAGCCCCATGGGCTCTACCAGCCTGCGCCACATATGCTTACCCCCTGTGTGGTCCCCACCATGCAAAAGAGGCGGCACAACGTGCCGCCTCTTTGATACTGAACGTGCTACCAAACCGCACAACCTGCCCTAGCCGGGCTGAGGAGCGGGTACCGCACCGGCATCATCCGCCGGGCCTGACGGTGCCTCCCCAGAAACCTGCGGCACGGAGGCACGGCGGTTAACCGGGCCATCTTCCGTTTCTTCCGGCCGTTCAATCGGCTGGCCCCGCATGATCTGGCGAATTTCCTCACCTGTCAGGGTTTCATATTCCAGCAGGGCTTCGGCCAGACGGTGCAGTTCATCCACATGGTCGTGCAGATAATTGCGGGCCTGCACATAGGCCTCGTCAATCAGGCGTTTGACTTCCATGTCAATGTCACGCGCCGTCTGTTCGGAGAAGTTGCGCGCGGCACCAAAAAAGCTGTTGCCCTGATCATCATCCGCATAGGCGATCATGCCCAGCTTGTCGCTCATGCCCCACTCGGTCACCATGCTGCGGGCCACGCGGGTGGCCATTTTAATGTCGCCCATAGCGCCATTGCAGATGTTGTCCTTACCATAGACCACTTCTTCAGCCACGCGCCCGCCCATGGCTACGACCAGATGGGCAACTGCGTTCATTTTGCTCATGGACAGACGGTCATCCTCAGGCAGGCGCATGACCATACCCAGTGCCCGCCCACGCGGAATAATGGTGGCCTTGTGGATGGGTTCGCTCTCGGGCACCAGCACGGCGGTAATGGCGTGTCCGGCCTCGTGGTAGGCAGTGCGCTTTTTCTCGTCATCACTCATGACAAGGGAGCGGCGCTCAACACCCATAAGCACCTTGTCCTTGGCATCCTCAAACTCGCGCATGGATACGGTGCGCCGTCCAAGGCGCGCGGCAGACAGAGCGGCCTCGTTTACCAGATTGGCCAGATCCGCACCGGAAAAACCGGGCGTGCCACGGGCAATAATGCGCGGGTCCACATCGGACGCCAGCGGCACCTTGCGCATGTGCACGCGCAGGATTTTCTCACGCCCGCTTACGTCGGGGTTGGGTACCACGACCTGACGGTCAAACCGGCCGGGGCGCAGCAGTGCGGGGTCCAGCACATCCGGGCGGTTGGTCGCGGCAATCAGGATAACACCCTCATTGCTTTCAAAACCGTCCATCTCAACCAGCATCTGGTTCAGGGTCTGCTCGCGCTCGTCGTTACCGCCGCCCATGCCCGCACCACGGTGGCGGCCAACGGCGTCGATTTCGTCAATAAAGATGATGCACGGCGCGGATTTTTTGCCCTGTTCAAACATGTCTCGCACGCGGGAGGCACCAACACCGACAAACATTTCCACAAAGTCGGAACCGGAAATGGTGAAGAAGGGCACATTGGCCTCACCCGCAATGGCGCGGGCCAGCAGGGTCTTACCCGTACCGGGGGGGCCAACGAGCAGCACGCCTTTGGGAATTTTACCGCCCAGCCGTGTGAACTTCTGCGGGTCTTTGAGGAAATCCACGATTTCCTGCAACTCGCCCTTGGCCTCATCAATCCCGGCTACGTCTTCAAACGTGACACGTCCGTGCTTTTCGGTCAGCATTTTGGCGCGGGATTTGCCAAAGCCCATGGCCCGACCGCCCGCACCCTGCATCTGCCGCATCATGAACAGCCATGCCGCCACCAGCAGGATAATGGGCAGGGAGTTCAGGAAGTAACGCAGCAGCGGGCTGCCATCCTGCTCCAGTGGCTTAGCCACAACCTCCACCCCCTTACCCACCATGCGCGAGACAAGGGAGGGGTCCATGGGGGCATAGGTCTCAAACGCTGTGCCATCGGTCAGCGTGCCGGAAATATTGTGGTTCTGCATGACAACAGAGCGGACATGCCCTGAATCAATATCGGCCACAAAATCGGAATATGCCAGTTGCTGGGCGGCATGCTGCGCCGAACCCGGCTGGAACATGTTCACCAGTAACAGCAGCACCAGGATAATGCTGACCCAGAGTGCCAGATTGCGACCTAAATTGTTCATCTTGCCCGAGTGTCCATACTTCTAGTGCGTAAAGCGCCGGAGTGTCCTGCCATCTTGCCCGGTGCTCGGGAAAAAAAGCAACCTTTGCTCTTATTAAATGGGATGGCTGAACCGTTTTCCTAGTCCGCTGGCCCGATATAGTTCCCGTCGTGTCCTTTTTTACATCCGTACACGCCCAGCCCGGTTACGGGAACAGGGGGTTTGAACTCAAAAAAGGCACCCGCCCATTCCGCCGTGCGGCACCACCCCAGATGGGGCACGGCAACAGTCTGCCCCTGCCACCACAAAGCAGGCAAGCCCGCGCAGAACAGGGCTGGCCATCCGGCACGGACCCTGCGCTCCAGCCCGTAACCAGCAGCCCCGACATATACCCCGCAACGCAACAGCAGAAGGGGCATGCAGCACAAAGCGGCTATCCCAGAGCACACCGGGGCTGGCCACCACGGGAGCCGCCACCGCAGCCTGCTCGCGGATGACAAACCACTCATCACGCCATCTGGCAAGGCGGGTACCAGCCAGCGTGCCACCTACTCCTCCCTTTTGGCATAACCGCGCCACGGCGGCAGGTGCGGGCGGGTACTGCTGCGCACCCACACTGCGGATCAGCCCCGACAATACGGCGGGCTCAGGCAGGGTCGCGCCCAACCCAACCCACCCTTGGGGAAAAAACACGCAACGCCGCGCCAGACTGGCCGCCTGTGCACGGTCGCGCGCCATACGCGCACACCCCGCATCCATGGCCATGCACCAGAACTGCTCGGATAAATGGCTCTGTTGCAATGCTGCACGCACACGCACACGCTCGGCCCGCATATCCTGATTGGAAGGGTCATCCACCCAAGCAAGCCCCGCCTGACGCAGCGTATTGCGCAAAGCCGTGCGTGAGACAGCCAGCAAAGGCCGCACAAGCCGCACGTCTGGCATATGGCTGATCCAGCCCATACCGGCCAGACCATCCGGCCCACTGCCTGCATTGGCGCGCATCCATGCCGTTTCCGCCTGATCATCAGCCTGATGGCCCAGCAACAGGTCCACGCAGCCCTCCTGCTGGCAGGCCTGCACCATGCGGGCATAACGGGCCATACGTGCGCGCGCAGCCATGGCAGGGCCTTTGGTCAGCCCTGTTAGCGTCAGCAGTCTGGCTGGCACGTCCATAGCGTGCAGGCGCTCAAGCGTAAGCTGGGCTTCAGCCCCAGATTCGGGGCGCAGGCCGTGGTCCACCACAAGAGCCAGCAGGTTGCGCCGCCAATGCCGCGCCAGCCATGCAAGGGCCAGACTGTCCCCCCCACCCGAGACAGCAAGAGCTACGGGGGCCTGCCCCGCCACATCCATGCCCCACGGACCAAGAGTGTTCAGGAGTGCGGCAAACCAGTGGGGGGAAACTGGCTGGTCTGAAAAAACCGGACGCTGGAGAAAACAGACCGAAATACGCCTAGCCCCCGCCACGCAGGTGCATGCACCACAACATCAGTTACAGCCGCCCTTGCGCCCGTAAATTTCCGCCGCACGGGCCACGCGCGGCGCGGGGGACGGGAACTCGTTATTCAGCTTGCCCAATGCCTCGCACGCAGATTTTTTATCTCCCAGTGCCAGAAGGGAGGCGCTCACACCCAGCAGGGCATCCGGCGCACGTCCACTTTTAGGGGACTGGCGGTAGGCATCGTAATACGCCACGGCGGACTGGCGATACTGCTTTTGCCCCGCAAGGGACTGCGCCAGCAGGAACTGTGCATCCACCCGGAACGCACCCTTGGCACTTTTGAGAGCAGCCTCGGCATTGTCATGCGCGGTATCGTAATCACGTTTTTGCAAGGCGGCCTTGCCTGCGCTCAGCAGGGCATCGGGCGTTGTGGGGCGGGCAGCAGGCTCTGCCGGCGGCAGGTGCTGCGG
>NZ_BAJU01000063.1 GCF_000613865.1 Acetobacter okinawensis JCM 25146 | reverse complement strand
AGGCGTGCGAGGCAAAAAGCTGGCAGGCTGGAGCTGGGACCTTAGCACAACCTATGGTGAGGATCACGATAGTCTGGGCCTGTACAATTCAGCTAATATCGACCTCTACCATGCCACGGGCTACACGCCGCAGCGCTTTCACATCGGGTCGTTCAGCAACAGCCAGTGGACAACCAATTTTGACCTGCGGCGGTCCTTCAACGTGCCGTTGCTGGCCAAGCCGCTCAACTTGGCACTGGGGGCGGAATACCGTTACGACAGCTATGCCATCGGACAGGGGGACGCCGCCTCCTACGCTTATACCGGATCGCAGGGGTACCAGGGTCTGAGCCAGCCAATGTCGTTAACGCCAGCAGGGATGTGACGGCGGGCTATATTGATGTGTCCACGCAGTTGCTGCCAAAATGGCAGGTCGATTTTGCAGGCCGGTTCGAGCATTACACCGACGTGGGTGATACCGAGACCGGCAAGGTGTCCTCCCGCTATGACTTCAACCGCTTTTTTGCCATTCGTGGCACGGTCAGCAACGGTTTTCGGGCACCGACTCTGGCGGAGGAGCATTACGCCAACATCGTCACCAGCCCCAGCTACGCCAACGCGCAGTTGCCTGTCAGCTCGCCCGGTGCGCGTTACTTGGGGGCCAGTGCGCTCAAGCCCGAGCGTTCAACCAACTTCAGCGCAGGCTTTCTGCTCAATCCGCTGCGGTCGCTGCATATTACGCTGGATGCCTATCAGATTTCGGTCAGGGACAGAATTGTTGATGGCGCGGCCTATAACGGACACGACGCCATGACCGCGCTGGCGCTGGATGGGGCCTCCGTTCAGGAAGGTATCGACCCGAAAGCGGTATCGGCACAGTATTTTACCAACGGGGCCAGCACCCGCACCCGCGGTATGGACATAACGGCCACGTATGACACCAACTTCGGGCGCTACGGCAAGGTCCGGTGGGATGCTGCCGTTAACTTCACCCACACTAGCCTGACCAATGTCGGGCACGATGCACACGGCAATTCTCTGGTCAACGCCCAGCAGGCGGCGTATCTGACCACCGCCTACCCGGCCAACAAGTTGATTTTTGGGGGGGCATGGCGGCTGGGCCGGTGGGATGCCAGCATACATGAAATCCGCTACGGCCATACGACATCGCAGTTGACGTACTATACTGGCCCCAGTGCGTTTTCTGTCAACAATTTCATGGAATTTGTGAACAGCCCCCGCTGGGTCACCAACCTGGAGGTGGGCTACCAGCTAACCCCCATCTTCCATATTGCGCTGGGGGCGAACAATGTGGGTAATGCCTACCCTCGACGCCTGCCGTCCGAGGTCTCGTACCTCAATGTCGCGCGGTATGACACCTATAGCCAGCAGCTTGGGCAGGATGGTGGTTTTTATTATCTGCGCCTGAACCTGAAACTCTGAAAGTTTTTACGGTGTGTCGTCAGTTAAGTCCTGAGAGAGTGCTTCATTCGTTATCGAGCCAGTGTGAAGGATTGCAGTGGATGTGAATTCCGGCAGCGCTGCACATCCAATACACCTGCTCGCAAGATTATGCGGTCCGTGCATGAAGGCGCTCGTGATATGGCGCGGGAGATCGCCCAGACCGATGCTTACGTGACATCACGAAGACAGAGGAAAAAGTTTGAGATGCTGTTCGCGCATCTCAAACGCATACTCAAACTGGATTGACTGCGATTACGAGGCCCAGATGGCACCAGAGATGAGTTCCTTCTTGCAGCAACCGCCCAGAACTTGCGTAAAAGCAAAGCTGATGCCAGTCATCTCCCTCCAGAGGGCCTCCTGAAGGAGACAGACGCATCAAACTTCTCACAAGCCCAGATCCGTCAGACACAGCAAGAGACTTTTTCAACAGAATTAGGTGTAAGCGGCTACCCAGCGGTAAGTTGGGCGGCATGTCATAATTTAATTGCTTTCTGGTCTGCGGATGAGCGAGTTTGTTACCTGTGGTTAGCACAGGATCCCGCGAGACTGGAAAGCTCGGTTTCTGGCGAATTATCCTCATATTCTGGTTTTTCGATTAGCTTTTTGCCCGGATTTTTTACCTCAGACAAGGAGACTTATCGTCGCTTGGGAGGGGGGGCGCGCGAGAGACAGCAGAGAAGGCGCTACGGGCGGTGATCTTGATCTGATCGCTTTTCGGCATGCGTTTATCACCAATCAGTGTCACTGGATCCGCGGTGCATAGCGGATCATCGAGATACAACTAGCTGTCGGGTCGTGAGAGTCATTGGGATGATGTAGCGTGAGCAATACCGCGTTACGCGCCATGGTTTTCTTCCGTTTGCAGGGAGAGCGAATGATGCTGCAGATCCATCCATAGACACGCACGACACCGGCCGTCCGGGTTGATATTGCATACTCTTCGGAACCGACATCTGTGCTGGCCAGACGTTACGGGATCAGCGATGAAACAGCGCAGGCGTGGTTCAGACGCCTGTCAGGACCGCAGCAGCCGTCCCCTGAAACTGGCATGGAAAGCCTCGGAGGAGGAGCGTGCCATTGTCTATCAACTCCGGCGTTCTACCGGTTTTGACCGGGATGATCTGACCTTTGTCGTACGACATTTCCTGCCGCATCTGAAACGGGACAATATCTGGCGTATCCTGAAAGATAAGGGACTGAAGACTATCGCCATAGCTTAATCCTAGAAGGTAGAACTATTTTTGTGCATGGTGCTACGGGCTTTCCGCTTGCATTACCCTTCGCTAAGAAACGTTTAGTGTGTGGTATTTGCATTTCGCCGCATAGCCTGAGGTGGCTGGTGAAACTCACGCAGGAAGGCACGACGCATTCGCTCGGGATCGTGGAACCCGGTCATGACAGCAATGGTTTCGATGGGGAGCGTCGATCCTTCAACACGCTCGCGTGCGGCCTCCAGACGCAATCGTTCCACTGCTCGGGCAGGACTTATTCCTACGGCGGCCCGGAAACTACGTGAAAAATTTCGAGGACTCATGCCGATCTGATTGGCGAGAGTATCCACGGTCAGGCGCTGTTTCAGGTTAGAGCGGATCCATCCCAGAAGCTCGGCAAAACGTTCCTGCGGGCTCTCCATCTCAAGAAGTGCCGAAAACTGAGACTGTCCTCCGGGGCGGTGATAGAAAACCACCATCTGCTGCGCCGTACGGCGCCCTATATCTGCCCCGAGATCTTCGGTCACCAGCGCAAGAGCCATGTCGATGCCGGCGCTGATGCCAGCAGACGTCCAGACCGGGCCATCATGGACATAGATAGCATCTGCTGAGACTCTGATTTCTGGAAACTGTGCTTTCAGGACCTCGGCGTGTTGCCAGTGCGTCGTCACACGGCGTCCATCGAGCAGTCCGGCCGCCGCCAGCAAAAAAGTTCCTGTACACACGCTGCATATCCGCCGTGCAGTGTCTGCCTGATATCGTAGGAAAACCTGCAACTCCGGACAGGTCATGGCCTGTTTGTGACCTTCGCCCCCGACAACAATAAGCGTGTCACAAGAGCCAGCCGTTGCGATAGGGATGGTCTCAATCGCCATTCCCGAAGACGAGCGGACCAGACCGCCATATCGAGATAGGGGCGTTGTCTCATACGGAGCGCCCCCAAACTTACCGGCGATCTCAAAGGTTGCTGTCACCCCGGCCGCGTCGAGTAACTGGAAATCAGGATAGAGAAGAATACCAATCTGTCTGAGCATGTCCTGAAATGAGGGATCATTGTCCTTTCGTCAAATGGTCTTCCAGAAAACACTGACAGATATCGGATCAGTCTGTGATCCATCGTAGCACAAGAGACGGAGTCCTTAATGTCCCGGCCCCCATTTCCCCCCTTTAATGCCGACACCGCAATGCAGAAGGTTCGTCTCGCGGAAGACGCCTGGAATGGTCAGGATCCTGAAAAAGTGGCGCAGGCCTATACACCCGATAGCCGGTGGCGCAATCGCTCTGAATTCATTCGCGGGCAAGAAGAGATCGTGACTTTCCTGATGCGGAAATGGGAGCGAGAACAGGAGTATCGGCTCATCAAGGAGCTCTGGGCTTTTCAGGACGAACGGATCGCGGTCCGCTTCGCCTATGAGTGGCGGGATCAGTCCGGACAGTGGTTCAGGTCTCACGGGAACGAAAACTGGGCCTTCGATGAAGAAGGGTTGATGCGATACCGTGTCGCGTCAATCAACGATCAACCCATTGCAGCCACCGACCGTCTGTTCCACTGGGCAGCAGGGCGACGTCCGGACAGTCATCCCGGCCTTTCGGCGCTCGGGCTGTGACTGTCCGAAAGTGCTTCCCTACGGCGTTGACTGGAACGCCTTGCGGCCTTCTGCGTCTAAAGCTGAGAAGTCTTCGTCAGACAGCGTGATGCCGGCAGCGGCGACATTTTGCTTCAGGTGTGCGACTTTGGAGGTGCCTGGAATTGGCAGCATCACAGGGCTGCGTTTCAGGACCCAGGCCAGGGCAATCTGGCTCGGCTCCGCGCCGTATTTCTTCGCCATGGTGCCCAGAATAGACCCTGACCTAGCGAGGTCGCCGGCAGCGAGCGGAAACCACGGGACGAAACCGATGTTCTGCGCCGTGCAGTAGTCGAGCACGTCCTCGCTGGTACGATCGACGAGATTGTAACGGTTCTGGACTGTCGCAACCTTGAAAAACTTCGATGCTGCCTTGATATCCTCAACGGATACCTCGCTCAGTCCAGCATCACGGATCAGTTTCTGATCGATGAAGGACCGGATTGCATCGAATTGCTCGTCCGCCGGGACTCTCGGATCGATGCGGTGCAACTGCCACAGATCAATCTGTTCGACGCCCAGATTGCGCAGGCTCTTATGCACCTGCTGCAGCAGGTATTCCGGTCGTCCGACGGGTTTCCAGATGTCTGGCCCTGAACGGGTCAGGCCCCCCTTTGTCGCGATGACGAGGCCCTTGGGATAGGGATGCAGAGCCTCCCTGATCAACCATTCCGAGACGTCGGGTCCGTAGGAATCCGCAGTATCAATAAAATTGATACCTAGTTCGGGAAGATGCTTCAGCGTGCGGATGGCTTCATCGTGATCAGCAGGCGGTCCCCAGATGCCTTTGCCGGTGATGCGCATTGCACCAAAACCCAGGCGGCTGATCTCGAGATTGCCGCCTACTTTGAACGTGCCTGATCGGGAGGCGCTGGAGGGTGAATGGGTCATAATCCTCGGTCCTTTTTGCCAATGGGAGACTTGGAAATAGTCATTCCGTCAGGCCGCGAAGCCGCCATCAATGTTATACGCTGCACCAGTGATGATGCCGGCTTCTGGCCCGGCAAGATACACTACCAATCCTGAAATCTCTGCGCTCGTGGCGTGGCGTCTGATCGCCATGAAACCGTGCATCACCTCCTTTAGCGGACCCTTGGCAGGGTTCATGTCGGTATCAGTGGGACCAGGCTGGACAACATTGACGGTGATGCCGCGCGCCCCGAAATCACGCGCCAGTCCCTTGGACATACCTTTCAATGCAGATTTGCTGGCACTATAGGCAGCAAGGCCACTCATCGGCATACGGTCGGCATTGGCTGAGCCGATGAAGATAATACGGCCACCGTCGGGCATATTGCGTGCGGCAGCAACGGCCGCATGATAAGGCGCGTGGATATTGATACGGAACAGCCGGTCGATGTCATTCGGCGGCATGTCAAGCGGATCTCCCGCGCCAAGAATGCCGGAATTGACGACCAGAACGTCGAGCGGACCAAGTGAGCCAATTAGCGCGATGAGAGTGTCCCGGTCGCCACTATCGGCGCGGAGAGCCTCGCTTCCGGTTTCGGCTGCCAGAACCTCAGCATCGCCCGGGGAAGACAAATACGTGAACAGGACTTTCGCTCCCTCTGAAGCGAAACGACGTACGATGGCGGCTCCAATCCCGCGGCTGCCGCCAAGCACGAGAACGGATTTACCTTCAAAAACGCTCATGACTGCGTCTCCAGAGAGACCAGAATTTCTGCCAGTCTTTCGAAGGCTGGCTGATAAATCTCTACCGGCATCCGGGCCTCCATACTGGCCGCATGTTCGACGGGCGCCTCGAACTGCCCCCGCCATTGAATGAACGTGTGGTCACCATCCGTTATAGGAAGAAGGCTGATCGTGGAACGATAGTTTCTAATCGGCAGCGCAGACTCGATAATCGAGAACATCATCGCATGATCTACGTCGGATAGTGCGAGAAGCTGTTCACGGATCACGCCGACATCACCCATTTCAAGACGGCGGATCGCGCCGACACGGTCACCGGCATCATCGCCCTCAATCACGCAGGTTTTCACCCCCGGCAACCAGTTGCCAAGGGTGCCGAAATCACGGATTAGCCCCCAGACAGCAGGAACAGGGGCATGAATGACGCTGCTGGCTATCACATGGATCATGATGTGGCTCCCGATTGTGTCTGTCCGACCGTCATAGGGACTGCCCTCCCGTCACTTCGATCCGTTGACCGTTCACCCAGCGCATGTCGTCAGACAGAAGGGCACGTACCGCGGCTCCAATGTCGTCGGGTTGTCCGACTCGCCCCAGAGGAGTGATCTCTGCCAGGCTCTGGTTGATCGTGGCATCGTCACGGACCAGACCACCGCCGAAGTCCGATGCGACCGCACCGGGGGCGACGGCATTGACCGTAATGCCCCGCTCGCCGAGTTCCTTTGCCATGTAGAGCGAAACGACCTCGGTTGCCGCTTTCATGGCCGCGTAAGGACCATGATCCGGCAGGTAGAAGCGTGTTGCTGCAGAGGTGATGTTGAGAATGTGGCCCCCATCGCGGATCAGCGGAAGGAGTGCTACCGTCAGCAGGTAGGGGCCCTTGAAGTGGATGTTGTACTGATTGTCGAGCTGTTCCGGTGTCGCTGCATCGCAGCGCGTGTGAACGATATTGCCCGCATTCTGGATAACGTAGTGCAGTGTTTTCTGCTCGAATTCACTTGAGAGAAGTGTTTTGACCTGCTCGGAAAAATCCGCGAACGATGTATGGTTCGCAATATCCAGCCGCAGCATGCACAGTTTTGCGCTTTCTCCGTCAAGCGCTGCTTCGGCGATTTTCGCCTCGGCTTCATTAGTGTGATAGGTCCCGATCACGTTAATACCCGAAGCGATCAGATGCTTCGCGATACTGTATCCGATGCCGCGATTGGCGCCCGTGACAAATGCGATTTTTGATGTGCACATAATCGGATTCCTTTTCCGAGACACGAGAGTGGGCCGGAATATAATTTCCGTACTGGGCGATCCATAATATGAGCAAATGCTGGGGTCAATAATTTATGGATCAAACAATACGGAATAGAACGCCGGGGTCGGCTAACCTTGTCTCTCTAGTGCTTTAGCGCCTTTTTGACCGTTTCTCTGTTCCTGGCTCCACCGCGTTGATATCCCACAATGTCAGGAGAGACGTGACGGCTGCATCCAGAGTATCTGAAATAATCCCGTCCCGGGTTTCACATGTCATGCCGTGGAAAAAAGTCACGAGAATGTCGGGCAGGACATCTGTCGCCGAGGACGCTTTTAATTCGCCATTGGCGATGGCGCGTTCCACGCAAGCTCTGATGCCAGTTCGCGTGCGCTGTCGTTCCCCTTCGAGGAGCGCCTGGACGGATTTGTTTTCAGGTGAGCAGTTACTGGCGCCACAAACAACCAGACACCCGGCCGGGTGCGTGCGGGTTGCCTGCATGCGCGCCGAACCACGCAATGTCCGTTCGATGGCATCGCGCGGTGACAGGCTCTCGTCCCATAAGGGTGCCATCACCTGTCCGTAGGTCTCCAGATAACGTTGCACGACTTCGCGGAACAGGGCTTCCTTCGAGCCGAACGCGGCATAGAAGCTCGCGGGCGAAATGTTGCCCATGCAGGACTTGAGTTGAGCCAGGGAAGTCGGTTCATATCCCTGAGCCCAGAAAAGCGCTGTGGCGGCGTCAATCGCCTTGTCGCGGTCAAACTCACGGGGCCGCCCTGTTCGCGCCATGTTATATGCTCCATCCGAAAGACTTCCATATTAAATGATCCAGAAATAATTGCCAAGATTATGCTACTCCCATATATATGTATCAATTGATCCGTATATGAGTGACGCATGACCCCGAAGACAACATTACCCTTACAAAACTCCAATGAACGCCTGCCTGTCGCGGGCTTGCTCGCACTGGCCATGACCGGCTTTATCTGCATCATGACCGAAACTCTGCCAGCGGGTCTGTTGCCAGAGACTAGTGCGGGTCTGCATATTTCTCCTGCGCTGGCAGGACAGATGGTGACGGCTTATGCCATAGGCTCACTGAGTGGGGCGATCCCGCTGACACTCGTCACGCAGCGATGGCGGCGCAGGAAGGTTCTGCTGCTGGCAATCATCGGCTTCATGGTGTTCAATTCCATTACCGCCTTTTCAACGTATTACGGCGCGACCCTCGCGGCTCGGTACGGAGCGGGTGCGGCGGCGGGTCTCGCCTGGGCGTTGCTGGCTGGCTACGCACGCCGGATGGTAACACGTGCCCAGCAGGGCCGTGCCCTCGCGATTGCCATGGTCGGCACGCCGATTGCACTGTCACTGGGGGTGCCCGCCGGGACATGGCTGGGCGCTGTCGTCGGCTGGCGTGTGGCCTTCTGGATCATGTCGGGCCTGACCATACTGCTGATCGCATGGGTTCTGGCGAAGGTTCCTGACTTTCCAGGGGCGGCGCATTACGAGCGCCTGCCGTTCCGGCATGTTTTGGGCATGCCGGGCGTGCGGTCTGTTCTGGGGGTGGTAATGGCCTGGATGCTCGCGCACAATGTTCTCTACACCTATATCGTGCCGTTCGTCACATCTGCCGGACTGGCGGGACAGGCAGATCGCATTCTGCTGCTGTTCGGGGTCGCTGCCCTTGCCGGTATCTGGCTGACCAGCCGCACGGTCGATCATGCCCTGCGCCTGTCCGTCCTGCTCAGCCTGGCCATGTTTGCGGTCGTGGCGGGGGCTTTCGCCATCGGATCAGCGTCACCTGCAGTGATTATAATCGGTGTCACCATTTGGGGACTGACATTCGGCGGGGCCGCGACGTTGCTCCAGACCGCACTCGCTGATGCAGCTGGCGATGGCGCGGATGTCGCACTGTCGATGAATGTCGTGGCGTGGAATAGTGCCATAGCCGGTGGTAGCCTTCTGGGTGGCGTCCTACTCAATAAATGGGGTGCGGCGTCATTCCCATGGGCGGTAATCGGGCTAGTCGCTGTCGGCTTCCTGATCGCATGGCAGGCACGGTCCCACGGATTTCGGTCTGGCCACAGGCTGGGGCATCGGAGCAGGAGCTAAAAATCCGACAGAAGCGGGTTGTGGAGTTACCGCGTCGCAGCGGTAAGGATAACCTATTTATGTCAACGATGGTTGGTGTCAGAAGATTTTTACTCATCACCCGAATGGTTGGCGGGATATTAGGTGATCGTAAATTGGGATTACCCGAAAATGTCCGCTACTAAAAATATAGGGATAGCGCTTTATGTCCGAGATGAGGCAATTCTGTTGAAAAAGTCGCTCTTGAAATAATCATTGCTTCCTGATTCAGTCGTCATCAGTCAAGGAGTGTCGGCAGATGATGGGTAAGCGAACCGGGGTTCAGGAAACCCTGTTTTATGGGTTCAGCCTGGAGCAGCATGTACCAGACAATCACCTGCTTCGATCTATTGACCGGCTGATTGATCTCTCCGGAATTCGAGAACATCTTCGTTC
>NZ_BAJU01000064.1 GCF_000613865.1 Acetobacter okinawensis JCM 25146 | reverse complement strand
CGCAAACACGCCCACGGACTGCGCGGACTGGAGCGAGGGCCGCCACAGCATCTGGTCCACAATGCCGTAAACCATCCAGTTGCCACGGTCCCAGCGCGGAATACCCGTGGTGTCATCCGGCCCACCCAACGCCTGACCGGACTGGTTGTAGCGGTAGTCGGGGAAGCGCCCCGTGTCGTAAAAACCACCGAGCTTGTACACACCGGGCAGGCCGGGGTCCTTGGTGACCTTGGACATGTCATCGGGCTGGGGGTTGATGGCATATTGCAGTTCGGTCATGAGCAGCGCACCCGTGCCCATGTTGAACTTGGTGCCCGAGGCATTGCCGTTGGCGTTCTGGTTAGTGGGGTCCACGGGGTTGCCACCCTGAATACCAAAAGAGTTGGAGGTATTGCCCGGCGGGTTGTCATCGGCTGCGGCAAACATGACGGTAAACTGGTCGGTTGGCCGGTAGCGGATCCGCACGGCGGGAGACGCCAGCGGCCAGGACGGCCCACCGGCATACAGGTTGACCGATGGCGCCATGGGCCAGCCGAAGTTGGAGTTAAGGTAAAGGCTGCCGTAATCGCTGATCAGGAATTCGGTATCCAGGTCCTGCTGCCCGATCTTGATGTCGAGCTTGCCGCCCAGAAAGGACTGCTGGTACCACAGCTCGAACAGGCGGGTGGAGCGGTCTGCCTCGAACCCGGAAACAGGGTTGTAAACACTCAGATGGTCCTGCGAGATGGAGCGCCCGCGCAGCTGGAGCGCGCTGATGTTGAACAGACCGCCCTTAAGGCCGATCAGCTTTTCCAGATCGACGGTCAGGGTTGGCATGGTCATGCCGTCATAGGCAGGGCCGGTGCCCGAGCCTGAACCGTTGGGGCCGTCATTGCCAGACGGGTTACCGCCAGTGGTGTTGCCCCACAGCTCGTCCACTTCCTGAATATCGAGAGTAATACCGTGGCGTGCCATCCAGTCGCGTGCGCCCCAGACGCTGCCCAGCAGGTGGTCACTCAGGTCCGGGTGGTCTGCATCGGGGGATTTGGCGGCCTCTGCCGCACGCATGGAATCCCGCACCGTGGCCGGATCAATCTCGGAGACCAGTGGACCGGAATTGCCAAGACGGCGGCGGTCCTGCTCCAGCTGCGTCTCCGCATTCTGTGCAAAGGATGCTGTGGTGGAAAGAAGAGATAAAGCGAGAGATACAAAAATGGTTTTAGAAAATGTCCTGCTTTTTCTTTTGGGGCAGGATTGCATATGGCGTGCCGCCAAGCAGAATCTTGACATAAGGTCCGTCCTATTTGCGAATAATTATCAAAAACATCAATATGGGAAAGCGTGTTAAGTTAAATATGTTTTAATTGCAACCCAGAAATACAAAAAAAGGGCAGGGATTTGGCACAATCCCTGCCCTCAATATTTACTATTTATAAAAAATTACTTCTGAGGATAGCTGAATGTAAAGCTTTCCGTAAAGGGAGCCCAAAAGCCGGGTGTGCCCGTTTCCTTATCCGTGTGGTGCAGGAAGCCGTTGGTTTCGGGCGAGCTGTAACGGAACACGACCGTGTAGGTGCCGGGACCATCCATTTTAACATTGTTGGCGTAATGCGCGCCGTCTTTTGCGGTCATGGGGTGCAGAATACCCTCATTTTTCCAGCTGGTGCCCTTTTTGGTCAGGGTGTAGTCCACGCCAATGTAGGGGATCCATGCGCCGTCGGGAAAACCCCAGGGGTTGTCTGCGGTGGCATGCACGTCGGTTTCAAGGTGAATGGTATCCGCGCCCATGGCCATGTCCTTGGGCATGGGGGCCATGTCCACGCCAAGCAGGTAGTTGGCGGCAATTTCCATATCATGCGCCTGTACGGGGCCACCAATGGGGTATTCACGCGCCATGGCCGGAGCAGCATAGGCGGCAGAAAGAGCGGTCAGTACGGAAAACACTTTGATACAACGCTTCATTTCATATCTCTGCGATCAGATGTGCCGTAGGGCACAGGGTTGAAAAAATGGGGGTCTATGGTGAGGGAGAGGGGTGTGGGCGGGTGCGCACAAAGCGTTCTGCAACCAGCAGGCAGGCAAGGGTCAGACCCCAGACAAGAATCTGGACCCCTGTTGGCCTGTCGGTATAACCGGCAAGGGCTTTGGCCGTGCGGCCAGCAAGGCTGCCATCGGACAACAGCCAGGATGTATCCCAGATGTCGTAACCCAGTGCCGGAATCAGGTCATCGGATGCAAGCAGGGCTGCTGCCTGAGAGGCCATGCCTGCCGCCAGAATGGAGACAAGAATATTGGTGACGGCAAAAAGGTGCCGCAGGGGAATGATGATTAACCCACGATACAGCGCATAGGACAGGGCAGCCCCGCCCAGCACACCCAGCAGGCCGCCGCTAAGCAGGGAGAACGCGCCAACATGGCCGATACGGCAATACCGTAAAGGAAGAGCACAACCTCCATACCCTCGCGCAGTACGGCCACGGCCACCACGGTTGCCAGAGCGCCAAGCGAGCGATGGCCGGAGGACACTGCGGCCCCTACCTGCTTCATTTCCTGCGCGAGTTCACGCCCGTGCCGCGCCATCCAGATGATGTGCCACGAGAGCATGAGAACGGCCAGACACAGGATGGATGCAGCAAAAATGTCCTGCCCATTGCCAGAAAATGCGGTGGAGAGTGCCCCGGCAAAGGCTGCGGCAATGGCTGCTCCGGTTACGCCGGCGGCAATGCCGCCCGCCACCCACCAGCCCCGACCGGCAATGCCGCGCGTTGCCGCAAGCACAATGCCAATAACCAGACCGGCTTCCATAACTTCACGAAAAACAATGATCAGACTGCCAAGCATGGTTTACGGCTTTGCTTCTGCGGTGACTGTTCCCTTGGCCTGATCGGGGTGGTAGTCATCAAAAAAAGTATATTGTCCGGGGTGTAGAGGGCCTGCATGCACACGAATTTTGGAGCCGGGGACAATAATTTTTTCAAATTTCATGTCATAGCTCTCTAGCTCGTCGGTCGTGCTGTCCTGATTTTCCAGTTCAATCATAAACCGCTCGCCAGCAGGCACGCTCAGATGATCAGGTTCAAAATGATGATCTTTGAGTGTAAGGTGATAAACGGTTTGCGCCTGAGCCTGCACGGGAGGAAAAAGATACATCCCGCTTAAAAGGGGGAGGGCTGCAAAAAGCCGTTTCATTCTCTGGTTCTCCGCTTGTCTTGACTGTTTGGGTTAGTGAGAATCATTATTAAAGTCAATGTTTATACCGATTGGTGAATTGTAAAATCATGTCGAACCATCCTCTGGCTTTTATGCGTCTGCCAACGGACCTGCTTATGGCGCTGGATAGCCGGACGTTCCATTTCTGGTTCCAGCCGATCCATTATCTGGTCAGAATGCTGCATATCCTGAGTATGGCTGGGTTTTTCGGGCTGGAAATGCTGTTTGCCCTCGCGGTGGTCCAGCAGATGGACAAGGATGCGCTGGTCCGGCTTTCGCGCTTTATGCTGCGTCCTTTGCATATCAGCTATGGCATGGCCATGATTACTGGATTCGCCCTGTTTTTTTACGACCCCGTACATATTGGTGCGCGTGCCTATATTACGCCCAAGCTTTTGGCACTGGTGCTATCGGGTGTGCTGGAGTGGTATGGCCACAAGGCCATTTACTGGCCGATCATGAAGGGGCGAGAAGACAACGTTTCTGTCTGGTGCAAGGTTTTTTGTTTTTCCGCCTGTATGGTCTGGGTGGCGGTCATCGTGTTCTCGTGCCTTAATACCGAAGGCGTGCCAAAAGTTTTCCTGCGGCATTATTTTTAACGGGAAAGACAAAAATATGGAGAACAGGTGATCCTATTCTCCATATTTATAAATATTCAAACAGTTATACGCGCTGTGCCGTTATTCGGCGGCAACATAGACCTTGCCACCAGCCTGACGGAATTCCTCATTCTTCTGCTCAATGCCAGCAAGGCGAATGGCATCTTCCTTGAGGTCCTGACTGATCCGCATGGAGCAGAATTTGGGGCCGCACATGGAGCAGAAATGCGCCGTCTTGTGGGCATCCCGCGGCATGGTCTCATCATGGTACGCGCAGGCCGTGTCAGGGTCGAGCGAGAGGTTGAACTGATCCTCCCAGCGGAAGGAGAAGCGCGCGCGGCTCAGGGCGTCATCGCGTAGCTTTGCCCCCGGGTGCCTTGGCCAGATCAGCCGCATGGGCGGCAATGCGGTAGGTAATCACGCCGGTTTTTACGTCGTTGCGGTCGGGCAGACCAAGGTGTTCCTTGGGTGTGACGTAGCAGAGCATGGACGTGCCAAACCAGCCGATCATGGCAGCCCCAATGGCCGAGGTAATATGGTCGTAGCCCGGTGCAATGTCGGTTGTTAACGGACCAAGCGTGTAGAACGGGGCCTCGTCACATTCGCGCAGCTGCTTGTCCATGTTCTCCTTGATCTTGTGCATGGGCACATGGCCCGGCCCTTCGATCATGACCTGACAGCCTTTGGCCCATGCAATCTTGGTCAGTTCGCCCAGTGTTTCCAGCTCGGCAAACTGGGCCGCGTCATTGGCGTCGGCTATGCTGCCCGGACGCAGACCATCCCCGAGGGAGAAGGAGACGTCATACGCGCGCATGATGTCGCAGATGTCTTCAAAATGCTCGTACAGAAAGCTCTCGCGGTGGCCGTTCAGGCACCAGCTTGCCATAATGGACCCGCCGCGTGAGACAATGCCGGTGACGCGGTTGGCGGTCAGGGGGACGTGCTGCAGGCGCACGCCCGCGTGGATGGTAAAGTAGTCCACGCCCTGCTCGGCCTGCTCGATCAGCGTGTCGCGGAACACGTCCCAGTTCAGCTTGCTTACATCCCCGCCCACTTTTTCCAGCGCCTGATAAAGTGGAACCGTGCCAATGGGGGTCGGGGCGTTACGCAGGATCCAGTCGCGGATGTTGTGGATGTTGCGGCCTGTGGACAGGTCCATGACCGTATCGGCACCCCAGCGGATGGACCAGACCAGTTTTTCCACCTCGTCTGCGGCGGAGGAGGTAATGGCCGAGTTGCCGATGTTGGCGTTCACCTTGACCAGAAAGTTACGCCCGATCACAACCGGTTCCAGCTCGGGGTGGTTGATGTTGGCGGGAATAATGGCGCGCCCGCGTGCGATTTCTTCGCGCACAAATTCGGGGGTCACAAATTCGGGCAGGGCGGCGTTAAAGGAGTTGCCGTCCTTGAGCTGTGCTGCAGCCTCGTCCAACGCTTTCTGGCGGCCCAGATTTTCGCGGTGGGCCACGTAGATCATTTCTTCGGTAATAATGCCTGCGCGGGCAAATTCGTACTGCGTGACCGGCTTGCCTGCAACGCCCGTAAGCACCGTGTGGGGGGCAGGGCAGGGCTGGACCAGATAGCTGCCTTCGGCGCCGCCGTTGTCCTCGGGGCGGATGCTGCGCGGTGTTGTGGCGGTCAGGCCCCGCTTGGCCAGCCATGCACTGCGCAGCTTGGGCAAGCCCGCACGCACGTCAATGCTGGCGGTATGGTCCGTGTAGGGGCCGGACGTGTCATACACCCGCAGGGGGGGCTCGTTGGCGGACGGGTCGAGTGCGATCTCGCGGAAAGGGACGCGGATATCGGGGTGCCCGTCGGGGCTGGAATAGACCTTGCGGGAACCGCGAATGGGGCCAGTGGTCACCTGCCCCGGTGCGGGGGCGGCCGTGTTGGCCGGTTTGGGGTTGCCGCCCTGTGTGGGCTGCGTGGTGGTGGTAGCAGACATTGCTTTATAGTCTCCTCAGGCGTGAGGAGGACAGGCCCGTTGAAAGGAAGCAGCCATTGCGGCCAACGCCTGCCACAGGGGCGGGGCGTCTGTTCCTTGCAGGCACCAGTCCCTCCGCCGGTATGAGCCGGATCAGGTTCCCCGCCAGAACCCTATGTTGCTGGCGGCAGGGTCGCCACGGTGCTTTCTGCTGGTACAGTAAAGCGTAAGTGGCCTCTCAGTTCCTTGTCCCGGAACCCCCCTTGGTTATGTGTAAGCAGATAGCCTGAGGTGTGTGTGTGTCAAGCATTTACACCAAGATGTGACCCCGCAGGGTCAGACTGGGGCACGCTCATCCTACGGGTGGGGGGTGGATTCCGGCTCCGGTCCTGCGGCTTTTGCCTGATGTATGGATGATGGCATACAGGAGCCCATTTATTATAATAAAGAATAATTCGTAAGATATGCAAGTTTTTTCGAGTATGTCATGATTGTGTCATGCAGACAGAAAGAAATAAAACGCTTGATGCGGTAAAAAATCTCGAAATCTCTCCACGTGCTCATTACGTCTTGTGGATAGCGGCATTTGTGTCTGCCATATGCGGCGGTCTTTACGGATACGACACGGGAATTATTTCTGGCGCACTTCTCCTTATTACCAAGGACTTCCACTTAACCTCCGTGCAGGAAGAAATGGTCACCTCGGCCATTCTGGTTGGCGCGGTCATTGGTGCTGTGGGTGTATCGTGGTTTTCCGAGCGCTATGGGCGCAGGATCTCGGTCATGCTGGTCACGGCGGTGTTCGTGCTGGGGGCGGTCGCCTGTTCCTATGCGTCCAGCGTGACCATGCTGGTGATCGACCGGGTGTTCCTTGGCTTTGCGGTTGGCGGGTCCACGCAGGTGGTGCCGACCTATATTTCGGAGCTGGCACCCGCCGCCAAGCGCGGCAATCTGGTCACCCTGTTTAACGTGGCCATTGGTATTGGCATTTTTATGGCCAATCTTGTGGGCTTTACCATGCGTGATGCATGGGGCTGGCGGCCCATGGTGGCCATTGCGGCCATTCCCGCCGCCGTGGTGTTTGTGAGCATGTTCTTCCTGCCCAAAAGCCCCCGCTGGGTGGCTGAGAACGAGGGCATGGTCTCCGCCGTCAAGCAGCTTGGGCGTGTGCGTACGTCGCGCAAGGTGATCCAGCGCGAGATCACGGAAATTCGCAAGAACGTTCTGGGTATGGATGAGGATGAACGGGGCTGGAAGGGCCTTCGGCTCCCATGGGTCCGCCCTGCGCTGGTGGCCGCACTGGGTATTGCGTTCTTTACGCAGGCCGGTGGGCTGGAGATGATGATCTACTACACCCCTACCTTCCTCTCGGATGCCGGGTTTAATAGCTCATCAGCTCTGCTGACCAGCCTTGGTGTGGCCATGGTCTATCTGGTCATGACTCTGCTGGGCTGCCTGTTTGTGGACCGGATTGGCCGCCGCCGTCTTGTGCTGATCATGGGGCCGGGTTCCGTGCTCAGTCTTATCGGGCTTGGTGTCATGTTTGCCCTCCACCCCGATAAGGGTAGCGTGGGAAGCTGGATGATTGTGGCCTTCCTGCTCCTGTTCATGGTGTTCAACTCGGGGGGTATTCAGGTTGTAGGCTGGCTTTTGGGGGCGGAACTGTTCCCGCTGCCCATGCGTGCGGTGGCGACCAGCTGCATGCCGCCGTGCTGTGGGGTGCGGACCTGCTGGTAACAGCAACAGCGCTCTCGCTGGTGCAGCTTGTCTCCCTTGGTGGGACAATGTGGATTTATGCGGGCGTTAATCTGGCATCGGTCGTGTTTGTCTATTTCTGCGTGCCAGAAACCAGCGGGGCTACGTTGGAGGATATTGAAATGGCCCTGCGTGAAGGCGAGTTTGTGCCCAAGGCCGAGAACAACTACGCCATTCCCCAGTACACGGTGAAGATGAGGCCTCGCCCGCATCCACCCCCGCTCCGGCGGGGAGTGCTGCCTGAGCATGCCGTCTCTCCTGCACGGGTCATAACCTGTGCAGGAGAGGAGAAACAGAAAAGCAAAAAGGCCGGTCCACAACATGGGCCGGCCTTTTTTGTGCAGGCTGTTCTGGTGCGTGCGCGCTTACTGCGTGCGTGCCATGAACTGCTCCAGCCAATGGATGGTGTAATCCCCATTCTGGAAGCCGGGGTCCTCCAGAATGGCGCGGTGGAGCGGTATTACGGTCTTGATCCCTTCCACCACAAATTCGTCCAGTGCGCGCTGCATGCGGGCAATGGCCTGCGCGCGCGTGGGGGCATGGACGATCAGCTTGGCGATCATGCTGTCGTAATACGGGGGAACGCGGTAGCCGGTGTAGAGCGCACTATCCACCCGCACGCCCAGACCACCGGGGGGGTGGTACACGGCCACGGTGCCGGGGCAGGGCGCAAAGGTGGTCGGGTCTTCCGCGTTGATGCGGCATTCAATGGCATGGCCAGAGAAGGTGACATCCGCCTGCGTGTAGCCCAGCTTTTCACCTGCTGCCAGACGGATCTGCTCGCGCACCAGGTCCACGTCGCACACCATCTCGGTAATGGGGTGTTCGACCTGAAGGCGGGTGTTCATTTCGATAAAGCAGAACTGCCCGTCCTGGTACAGGAACTCCAGCGTGCCTGCATTGCGGTAGCCCATGCGCGAGAGCGCTTCGGTTGCCGTGCGGCCGATGCTGTCGCGCTGTTCGGCGGAAATGGCGGGGGAGCCTGCCTCTTCCAGCACCTTCTGGTGGCGGCGCTGGAGCGAGCAGTCACGCTCGCCAAAATGGACCACGTTGCCGTAGTTATCGCCCAGAATCTGGAGTTCGATATGGCGCGGGCGGTCCATGTATTTTTCCATGTACACCGCATCGTTGCCAAAGGCTGCGCGCGCTTCGGTACGGGCCATGCTCCATGCATCGGACAGTTCATCGGCCGAGTGGGCGACCTTCATGCCCCGTCCGCCGCCACCGGCTGCGGCCTTGATCAGCACGGGGTAGCCAACGCGGCTGGCCACTTCGTGTGCTTCTTCAAGGTTGGCCAGCTCCCCGTCCGAGCCGGGGACTAGTGGCACGCCAAGGGCGAGCATGGTGGTTTTGGCCGTGATCTTGTCGCCCATCATGCGGATATGCTCCGCCGTGGGGCCAATAAAGACCAGACCGTGGGCTTCCACCGTTTCGGCAAAATCCGCATTTTCGGACAGAAAGCCGTAGCCGGGGTGAATGGCTTCTGCCCCGGTTATGGTCGCAGCCGACAGGATGGCCGCCACATTCAGGTACGAATCGCGCGAGGAGGCGGGGCCAATGCACACCGCCTCATCCGCCAGACGCACATGCATGGCGTCGGCGTCAGCAGTGGAGTGGACCGCCACGGTTTTGATCCCGAGTTCCCGGCAGGCGCGCAGGATACGAAGGGCGATCTCGCCACGGTTGGCGATAAGGATTTTGGAGAACATTACTCGATAATGGCAAGCGGCTGGCCAAATTCGACCGGATCGCCCGAGGCGACCAGAATGGCCTTGAGCGTGCCGCCCTTGGGGGCCTTGATCTGGTTGAAGGTCTTCATGGCCTCAATCAGCATCAGGGTCTGCCCTGCGGTCACAATCTGCCCTTCGCTGGGCGAAGGGGGGGGAGGACGGGTCAGGCGTCAGGTAGGCCACGCCCACCATGGGGCTGGGCACTGCACCGGGATGGCGGGACAGGTCCG
>NZ_BAJU01000065.1 GCF_000613865.1 Acetobacter okinawensis JCM 25146 | reverse complement strand
CCGGGGCGTGGCTGCCTTGGGTGGGTAGGTCCAGCGCATGCAGTACGGCGCGGGCAAAGGGCGCGCAGGTAACGCCGGGGTCGTCCAGAAAGCTGGCAGCATGGTTAAGGGCGCGGCAGCCAATCCAGTACCCTCCCCCTTCATCGCCAAACAGCCAGCCCCAGCCGCCCGCACGGGCGGAGCGTCCATCCTGTGTGCTGGCCTGTGCGACCGAGCCTGTGCCGGCGAGCACAAACACCCCCGCGTTCCCGGCAAAGGCTGCACGGTGGGCGGTCTGCACGTCGTTTTCCAGCTCCAGCACGCAGTCTGGCCCAAGGGCTGTAAAGGCGACGTCTCTTTGCGCCAGCGAGGAGGGGCGTGCACCGTCATACCCCGCCATGCCCAGCACTGCCGCACGTAGTCCGGTATGGGGCACTGAGCAGAGCAGGGTTCGCAGGTTGTCTGCCCATTCTGGCCGGTCATAGGGGTTGCAGCCGGGGCCGCTGGCGTGGGCCAGCACGTGTGCATCACGCGCAATCAGGGCAATGCGGGTGTGCGTGCCTCCGCCATCAAGGGCAAGAATGCTCTGCGTGTATGGCATCAGACTGTGGTGTGGTCAGGCTGGTTCTGTACCGCGGGGCCAACGCCGCGTGCGGCCTGCACTGCCAGCAGTTCCAGTGCCCGGCGCAAATGCCCGTCACACAGGCGCAGCAGCATGCGGCCCTGTGCGGGTTCCAGCCCGTGGCGGAGCAATATGGCCAGCTTGATGGATCCATCCGCCTTGAGCAGGGCGGCCTGTGCCTGTGTGTCCGAGCAGTCGGTCAGCTTTGTAATCATGCGCAATGCGCGGTGCACCAGCTTGGTGTTGACAATGCGCATGTCCACCATATGCCCCCGCCATGTGTGGCCCAGCCGGATCATGAGTGTGGTGGAGAGCAGGTTGAGGCTGATTTTCTGTGCTGTGCCCGCTTTCATGCGGGTGGAGCCGGCAACAACCTCGGGCCCGGTTTCGGTCAGGATACCAATGTCCGTCTCGGCCAGCAGGCGTGCGTTGGGGGTGCAGGACAGGCCAATGGTCAGGCTGCCGCAAAAGCGCGCGCTGGCAAGGGCTGCGCAGGTGTAGGGGGTGTTCCCGCTTGCGGCAATGCCGATGACCACATCATCTGGTGTGGGTGTGTAGCGGGTTATGGCGCGCTGGGCTTCCTCCTCATCATCCTCCGCACCTTCCACGGGGCTGAACAGGGCGGCCTCCCCCCCTGCCAGCAGCAGGACCAGCCGCTCGGATGGCCAGCCATAGGTGGGAATAAGCTCCACCCCATCCTGCATGCCAATCCGCCCCGATGTGCCCGCCCCGACGTAAAACAGCCGTCCCCCCCGCTCCAGCCGGGGGGTGGCCTGTGCCACGGCATGTTCCATGTCTGCCAGTGCGGTTTTGACTGCGGCTGTGGCGGCAAGCTGGCTCTCCAGCAGGCTTTCCAGCACCGTGCTGGTGGGCCATGTGTCCAGCCCGTCGTAGCGGGGGTCCTGCATTTCCGTGCGGGGGGGCTGGTGGGGGCTGTGTTGTGCAGTCATGGGTGGGGCCTCCGGTTACGGTTATGCAGGGCGTTGTGGCTAAAGTGCATGATATGGAACAGCCCCGCCAGCCCGAACAGGGCGACAATGCCCAGTACAATCAGCCATGCAAAGGCCAGTGGCTGGCCATTGGGGTGCCAGGCCAGCATGGCCCATACCAGCAGGGGCACGCTGAGCGCAAAGGCAGGGGCCAGTGTGCGGGCGGTCGCGCGGGGGATGGCCATGCCCGCAACAAACGTGCCTAGCATGGGGCCATACCCGCATGCGGCAATGGACAGGCCAAGCATGATGGCGGACTGGCTGGCATGGGCAAAAAGCCCCGCCCCGGCGACCAACGCACAGGCCCAGCCCACGCTGACCAGCCGGGCAAACCCGAGTGCCGAGCAGCCAAGAGCATGGGTGGCGCGCGCGCATAACGGGGCAAAGTCGCCCACGCTGGCCGCCGTCATGGCCGACAGTGTGGCCGAGAGCGAACCCATGGTCGCGGCCAGAATACCCGCCAGCATAAGCCCGCGCAGCCCCGGTGGCAGGTCATGCACAATATAGGCGGGGAAAAGCGCATCCGGCTGGTAAAACCTGCCTGCGCCAGTGTCTGCCCGCCATTGCGTGCCCAGAGCAGTATGCCGCTCAGGCTGAGCAGGGCAAACAGCGCACCAACTCCCAAAACGCTCCCCATCAGCGCCAGTCGCGCATCCCGCAGGCTGCGGGCGGCCAGTATCCGCTGGACCATAAGCTGGTCGGTGCCGTGGGATGCCACACACAGCAAGGCCCCCCCACCCAGAGCGGCAAGGGGGGTAAAGGGGCTGTTCAGCACAGAGGCATTGTGGGCGAACAGGTGCAGCCGCCCCGCCTGTTGCAGGGCATGCCACGTGCCGGAGGGAGCGCCATGCCACAGCAATGCCGCACAGGCCGAAGCCCCGAACAGATACAGCCCAAACTGCATGCTGTCTGACCAGACCACCGCGCGCAGGCCACCGCAGACGGTATAGAACAGCGTCAGCAGCATGATCGCGCCCAGCAATATGGGCTGGGGCACGTGCCAGTGCATGGCGGCAAGCATGGTGGCAAGGGGGAGCATGCCTGCAAACAGGCGCACGGCCTCGGCCAGCAGGCGCGTGAGCAGGAAGGTGGCGGAGGCCAGCCGCTGCATGGATGTGCCAAAGCGCTGGCCAAGCCAGTCATACGCGCTGAGCATGCGCCCCTGCTGGTACAGCGGTACAAACCACCACGCCACAATGGCCCGCCCCAGAAGATAGCCCAGTGCAAGCCCGATAAAAACCATGCCCGACCCATAGGCTATGCCCGGAACGCTGATAACGGTCAGGGTGGAGGTTTCGGTCGCTACGAGCGAGAGGGAAAGCGCCCACCACGGCAGGTCCGCATGCCCTTCCAGATAGGTCTGGGGGGAGGACTGGCGGCCTGCTAGGGCAAGGGCTGCAACCGGCATGCCTGCCAGATAGGCCAGCATGACCAGCAGGTCGGTAAGGCTCATGGCGCGGTCCTGTTCATGCCGGGTGTGGGGCGTGGCTGAGGGGGCCAGCACATGGGCGCAGGGTGGGAGCATGCTCCCCCGCGTGGGCTTTGTACGGGCTGGGCCGGGGTGAGGGAGGAAGTGTAGGAACAGCGCGGCTACGCATCAAGCCTGTATCTGCGCGTGCGCGCACGCGCAGGCGTGTTCTGCCACAGACCATGTGTGTGCCGCGTTGATGGATACCGCGGGGTGAGGGAGCGGCTCGCCCGAGTGTGAAAACAGGGTGCTTGGCGTCGTGCCGGAGTGGGCGCTAACCTGACAGATAAGACCACAGTCACCCCGCTCCCTCCCATGGTATGAGCGTGGGTAAGGAGAGCGTTATGAGCCGTAGTTGCAGTTCTGCCGGGTGTGGCCCTCGAGCCCCCCTGACCGCCGAGCAGGAGCAGATTCTGCTTGGTCATGGTACGGAATACCCCGGCTCCAGCCCGCTTAATGCGGAAAAACGGCCCGGTGAATACCATTGTGCCGCCTGTGGTGCGGTGCTGTTCAACGCCTCGACCAAATATGAGAGCGGGAGCGGCTGGCCCTCTTTTTGGGCGGCTGAACCCGGTGGCGTTGCCACCCGGCGTGATACAAGCCACGGCATGGTCCGGCAGGAAGCCCATTGCGCGCAGTGCGAGGGCCATCTGGGCCATGTGTTTGACGATGGACCACCCCCTACAGGGCTGCGCTACTGCATGAACGGGCTGGCCCTCGACTTTAGACCCGAGGAGCCGGGACCGACCTGATTGTCACGCCGGTAGAATAAAGCTGGCGCGCGGCTTACGGCCCGAGCAGTGCGCTCAGGCTCAGGCTGGTTGTGCGGTAGGAGCCGGCTGCTTGCCCCCCACGGCGTTGAGAAAGAAGGACCATGCCTCGCTAAAAAAGGCCTCCCTTTCCACCTCACACTGTAAGGGAGCCTGACCGAACAGGCTGTCCTCCATTGGCCAGCCGGTGACCATGCCCGTCAGCAGGCGGGCGGTGGTGTCCGTGGCGTAGCCGGGGTTGATCTGCCCCTTCTGTTCCGCCGCTTTGAGCAGGCGGACAAAATTGTTGTGGAATGGCTGGCCAATGGCGGCAACCGCCTGCTTTTGCAAGGAAGGATGGCGGTGCCCGTCGGCTATGAGAATGCGGTAGGTGCCCAGCGCATCGGGCCGCAGGGTCAGGTCCAGCATCAGGCGGCTGATGTGGCGCAACTCCTCCAGCGGGTTGGTCAGGGGGGTCTGCTCCATGGCCCGCAGCACAGAGCCGGTCAGGTTGGTCACAACGGCAATGAACAGCGCCTCCTTGGACGGGTAGCGCCGGTACAGCGTCTGCTTGCTTGCGCAGGCCTTGCGGGCGATCTGGTCTATGGAGGTGCCAGCATATCCATGCTGCACAAACAGCCCCGCTGCTATTTCCAGCAGATACTGGTCAAGGTCCTCGGTCACGTCCGTTGTGGGGCGGCCACAGCGCCGCTTGCGCCCCTGTAAACACGGGTTCGCCATGTCCAGCGGACGGGAGGCAAGGGTCAGGGCCTTGCTCAGGTAACCTTTTGGCGAACGGGGTGCAGAGGGTTCAGACAACGATGATTCGCTTTGTGTGAGCAGGAAAGGGAGGGATATAAACGCATGCACAGGGCAATATGGCGGTTTTATATCCGGGTCCTGTTTTTATTTCGAGGTTTTTCCGCGCGGCGCAAGAATGCAGCGCAAGAATGTGTTGCAAGAAAAAGGGGATGTTGTGGCGGGTTTTTTCCGTCAAACACACAACACGTATCCCATATGGCGCGCGACCTTGTCAGGAATTACTCCGGTGGAACAGCAGATGTTTGAGGGCAGAACGGACAATACGGTGCAGCAGGCTCCCCCCGGCACCCAACGCGCGCGCTCCCCCCAGCCTGACGGCAGGTACTCGCCAGTGCGGAGCAGATTGCCACTCTGGCCCAAGCCGCCCAGAAGCTGGAGCGCATTGCCAGGCGCTTTTACCAGCTCGCTCTGGCCGTGGTGGCAGCCCTGTGCGTGGGGCTGTTTATTTACGCTGGTGGCGCCGTGGTTATGGTGGTGTTTGCCGCAGCCCTTGTGGCGGTGGTGCTCCATGGTGCGGCCCGGTTGATCCGCCGGGTGTTGCCAGTGCGCCAGTGGGTGGCGGTGGTGCTGTTCCTTGCGGGCTTTGTGGGCAGTGTGTCGCTTGTGGTGCATGTCTCCGGCCCCGAACTGGTCACCCAGCTCTCCCACCTTTATGCCGCCCTGACCCATGAGCGGGATACCCTGCACGCGGCACTGGACAAAAACCCGGTTGGGCACTCCGTGCTCAACCATATTCCCCGCTTTTTTGGCGGTAACCAGACATCCGGCCCGCTAGGGTCGGAAGGGGCAGGGGGTGGCATGGACTTTGCAGGTCCATGACCAATGTGCTGACCTCCACCTTTGGTTCGGCTGGCACGCTGGTGGTGATTATTATTGCGGGCGTGTATTTTGCGCTCTCCCCCCATCTGTATGCCAATGGCCTGTTGCGCTGGTGCCCACACGCTACCGTGGTTCCGCGCGGGAGCTGATCCGCACCACGGCGCATGTCCTGTCCGCCTGGGTTGCGGGGCAGATGCTGGATATGACCGTGGTAGGGGTGCTGACATGGGTTGGCCTGTCTTTGCTGGGCATGCCGCTGGCTTTTCCGCTGGGGCTGGTTGCGGGTATGGCCAATTTTATCCCCTATCTGGGTACGTTTATCGGGGCTGTGCCTGCGTTGCTCATTGCCTTGTCCATCAGCCCGCGTGAGGCGCTTATGGTGGCGGGGCTTTATGCTTTTATTCAGGCGTTTGAAGGGTATGTCATGTCCCCCTTCATTCAAAAAAGGGCGGTTAGCATGCCGCCTGCCCTGACTATTCTGTCTCAGACCATTTTTGGCGCTTTTCTGGGCATGTGGGGGTTTGCCTTTGCCTCACCTATAACCGCTGTGCTGCTCGCGGTGATCGACCACCTGAGCACCCCTCTGCCTGAGGACGAGCAGGTCTGAATGTGCATGAATTATCGATAAAAAGGGTCAAAACAGACGTGACTGGCGTTTTTGGGGGTGGTTTTCCCTTCTGTGTCCATGCACATTCCTTTCAATTAAGAATATCCGCTTGAAGGAAGCACGGGATGTCCAGCCCAGCCGATGATTTTCAGCAATACCGGCACCTCAGTCCGTTTGAACTCAAGGACCAGTTGATCCGTCTGGCATCGGGGCGCGCGCAGCGGGCCATGCTGGACGCGGGGCGGGGCAACCCCAACTTTCTGGCGACATTGCCCCGGCAGGGCTTTTTTCAGCTTGGTATGTTTGCCGCAGCCGATTCCGCACTGACATTCTCCTACATGGCCGAAGGTGTCGGGGGTCTGCCCCGGCGTGAGGGGATTGAGGCACGGTTTGAGGCTTTTCTGGTTGCCAACAAGGATGTCCCCGGTGTGACCTTTCTGCGCCGCGCCCTGTCCTACGTGCGGGATCAGATGGGGTTACAGGCCGATGCGTTTCTACTCGAGCTGACATCGGGCATTCTGGGCTGCGACTACCCAACGCCCCCGCGCATGTTGCGCTATGCTGAAAAAGTGGTGCGTCATTACCTGCTGCACGAGATGGCAGGCGGCACCATGCCCGAAAGCACAACAGACCTGTTTGCGCTTGAAGGGGGGACAGCAGCCATCAGCTATATTTTTGCCTCCCTGCGCGAGAACGGGCTGATCCGGCCGGGGGACAAGGCGGCCATTGGCATGCCGGTCTTTACCCCTTACGTGGAAATTCCCGAACTGCGGGACTACCAGCTTCAGGAGGTGGCCATTAACGCCGACCCCGAGGCAGGCTGGCAGTACCCGCCCGAGGAGCTGGACAAGCTGCTGGACCCTGCGGTCAAGATTTTTCTGGTGGTCAACCCCAGCAACCCGCCCTCTGTGCGGATGAGTGATGTCGGTCTGGCCCATATTGCCGAAATTGTTAAAAAACGCCCCGACCTGATTATTGTCACCGATGATGTGTACGGCACCTTTGCCGATGACTTCCGCTCCATTTACGCCATCTGCCCGCACAATACGGTGCTGGTCTATTCCTTCTCCAAGTATTTTGGCTCTACGGGCTGGCGGCTCGGGGTTGTGGCCATGCACCAGAACAACGTGCTGGACCGCGCGCTGGCGGCCCTGCCGGAGCCTGAAAAGCTGGAGCTGGATAAACGCTACGCCTCCCTTACCCCGGATGTGCGGGGCCTCAAGTTCATTGACCGGTTGGTAGCCGATAGCCGCACCGTCGCGCTGAACCACACGGCGGGCCTGTCCACCCCGCAGCAGGTGCAGATGGTGCTCTTTGCCCTGTTTGCCCTTATGGATGGGCGTGATGCGTATAAAACCGCACTCAAGCGCCTTTTGCACCGGCGCGAACTGGCCCTGTACCGTGATCTGGGCGTAAAAGCCCCGGAGGATGAGGGCAGCACCCACTATTATACCCTGATCGATCTGGCCAATGTGGTGACCCAGCTTTATGGCCGCCGTTTTGCCCGCTGGCTGATGACCAAGGTGGACTACCAGACCATTCTGTTCCGCATTGCGGAGGAAACAGGGGTGGTGCTGCTGCCGGGGGATGGGTTTGCCGTCAAGCGGCCATCGGCCCGCGCCTCGCTCGCCAATCTGAACGAATACCAGTACGCCGCCATTGGCACGGCCCTGCGGCGCATGGCGGAGGAATATTACGCACGCTACTGCGCGGAAAAAGGGATCAAGGCAGAAGCCCCGCTCTCCGTCCCACACTAGGCCGGGGTGGGAGCACCTGTAGGGGTCCTCGGCCCTCCCCATCGGCGGTTTAGGGGGAGGGCTGGTGGTTTGGGCGCCTAGACTTCGCTCCTGAGCGGGCGGCTGAGCAGGCTGTGCGTGGCCTGCGCAAGAGTGATGCGCCCTTCCATAAAGGCTGCAATACAGTCGGTAATCGGTGTTTCCACACCATGTGTGCGGGCAAGGGCCTGTAGGGCGGCAGCGGTTGTAACCCCCTCGGCCACACCGGGCAGGCTGCCTAGTGCGGTGTGTGTGCTCATGCCCTGCCCCAGTGCAAGCCCCATCTGGTAATTGCGCGAGGAGGCACCCGTACAGGTCAGCAGCAGGTCGCCTAACCCTGCAAGGCCCGCCAGTGTGGCAGGCTGGCCGCCAAGGGCTGTGGCCAGCCGGGTTATCTCGGCCAGTCCACGGGTAATCAGGGCTGCCCGCGCGTTTTCGCCCAGCCCTGCGCCCATGGTCACGCCGGAGGCAACGGCAATCACATTTTTGGCGGCTGCTCCAAGTTGCACGCCCGCACAGTCCGTGCTGGCGTAAAGGCGGAACAGGGGGGTGGAGAGCAGGTGGCTTAGTGCCTGCGCGCGGGCAGGGTCGGGGGCTGCCAGCACCGCTGCGGCAGGCAGACCTGCTGCAATCTCACGCGCAAAGTTGGGGCCGCACAGTACGGCACCGGGTATATCGCTGCGCTCACGCGCCAGAATATCCAGCGGAAAAGCCAGTGTCTGGCGTTCAATGCCCTTGCAGCACAGGATGGCGGGCACGCCTGCGGGGAGTATGGGCAGGACCGAGGCCAGATGCTGCGTGGGTACGGCCAGCAGCACACAGGCAGGTGCTACGCACGGCAGGGTGGCGCAGACCTGCACGCCTGCGGGGAGGCGG
>NZ_BAJU01000066.1 GCF_000613865.1 Acetobacter okinawensis JCM 25146 | reverse complement strand
TATTTTCCCTCTCCCCGCCGTGCAGGCGGGGTTGCAGGCAGAAAGGCCGGGCGCAGTGTGCCCGGCCTTTCTGCTGTGTGGTGCCACCGCTCACGCAGGCGTGGGGGAAGGCACAGAGAAAAAGTGGCAAAAATATAGAAATTTTTTATATATTGGTGCAACACTGGACGCATAGGTTCCATGAGGTTGCTCTGGCCACGTTCAGACGCCGGGTGTAGAATGACTGACACACACGTTGCTGGTTTCTGCCCATAGGGTAGGGGACGGCTGATAAAAAAATGGTGCAATCATGATCCACCCTGCAATGCGCGCCTACCAGAATGTGGCAGGATACTCCCTGACGGACCGACAGGCCGATGCGACCTGCTTCAGACTGCTGATTGATGAGTTGGAAACGGCGTCAGCCAGCTCCGACCCGTCTGTTCGGCTGAGGGCCCTGACCAAGAACCAGCGTTTGTGGTCGATGATCATGAAAGCGAATTCGCTGGATTCGGGCACTACGAATTATGAAGACAGGGAACTGATTGTAAGGCTGGCCTCTCAGGCCCAGCGTTACGGCATTCGCGCCATTCTTGATACCAATCTGTCCCTCGCTCCCTTGGTTGGAATTGCAGAAACCGTTCTGGAAGGTTTGGAATCATCCGCAGGTGCCGGACAGGAGTTCGATACCGACGCCATGCTCTGAACGGCAGGGGAGCCAATATAAGGTGGCTCGACTATGGAAAATTCGGACGCGCGGGCAGGCCAAGGGCAGCCTGCCTCAATAGCTGACAGACTATCTTTTATGGGCATAGAGCGACGCGAGCGTGAGACGCTGGCCAGCATGAGCCCGGATATGGCCGATATTCTAGACGAGAGCCTGTCCGAATTTTATCAACGTGTGCATGACGTGCCTGCTCTGGCACGTTTTTTTCCGACCGATGCCACAACAAACAAGGCCCGCAGCGCGCAGCGCATGCACTGGCAGACCATTCTGTCAGGCAAGTTCGGGCCGGATTATGTGACCGATGTGACCCGTATTGGCCATGCCCATGCCCGTATTGGGCTTGAGCCACGGTGGTATATAGATGGTTACGCCGTGCTGCTGGACGCCATCTGCCGCCGCCTGATCAAGCGCGGTGTGCAGGGTGGTCCGCGTTTTGCTTTTGGCCGCGCGGCGCATGAGGCCGAAATGGGCGAAAAGCTGGGCCAGCAGATCGGGGCCATACTCAAAGCCGCTTTTCTGGACATGGACCTTGTGATTTCCACCTATCTGGCACGGCTGGAGGAGGAGCGGCAGAAGGCGGCTTCTGAACGCTCCGCGCTGGAGCAGATTGCCCAAGCCCTTGAGCGGGTGGCGGAAGGGGACCTCAGTGCCACTCTGGCGCAGGATGTGGCCGAGCGCTCCCCCGTGCTGGCGGCAGCCTTTGCCAAGCTCAAGACCGGGCTGAACACGGTTGTGTCCGATATTCGGCAGGTCTCCACGCAGGTGGAGGATGCAGCGGCCTCCATCAGCCAGAGCAATGCCCGTATTCTCAGCCAGAGCGAGGAGCAGGTCGGCTCCATCCACCGGCTGACCGATGCCACTGCCTCGCTTGAAGCCTCGCTGGATGATGTATCTGGCCAGACCTTTGCGGCCGAGAGTGCCGCGCGCAAATGTGTGGAGGCCGCAGCACGTGGCAATACCAACATGCATGATGTGCGCGCCACCATGGCGGATATTCAGGCGGCATGGAAAACCATTTCCGATCTGGTCGGCTCCATCCAGAACATTGCAGCCCAGACCAATTTTCTGGCGCTTAACGCCAATGTGGAGGCAACGCGGGCGGGTAGCATGGGGCGGGGTTTTTCGGTTGTGGCGATGGCCATCCGGGACCTGTCGGTCAAAACCTCTCAGGCGGCACGCCAGATTGCGGCCAGCGCGCAAAAGAACGAGGCCGTTATCCGCAGCGGAGCGGACTCGGTTAATCAAATGGTGGCTGATCTGGCCGACATCGGGGCAGGCATTGCTGTGGTGAACACCGCCATAAGCAAAATTAACAAGGAAATGGGCGGCCAGCAGAAAAATGTAAAAGGCACCCACCGCGAGGCCGCCGCCCTGCGTGACCTGACGGAAAAAACCTCCGCCATGTCCGAGCATGCTTCCGCCGACTGCCATGACCTGAGCCAGCGCTCGGCCAGAATGGTGGATCTGGTGAGCAACTTTGTCCTCTCCGACTACGGGCAGGATTATGTGGACGATTACCCGATAGCTGCTGAATAGGCAGGCATAAAAAAACCGGCCTGCTTTGGAGCAGGCCGGTGCAAAAAGCTGCGGGTTTAAAAGTGCGGCTTACTGCTTCATGGCGATGGTGGCCTGGAGGAGCTGGTCCGCCGTGGTCACGATCTTGGTGTTGGCGGTATAGGCTTCCTGCGCCACAATCAGGGCGGACAGGTCGCTTGTCAGGTCGGTGGTGGAGGATTCCACGTAGCCGATTGTCAGGGAGCCTGTTGCGTTCTCACCCACCAGCCCGGTCTTGGCGCTGCCCGATGCGGCGGTGGCCGTGTAGGCCTGACCATCCTGCGACAGCAGACCGTTGACGTTGGCAAAGTTGCTGAGCACGACCTTGCCGATCAGCTGCGTGTCCCCGTTGTCGAACGTGGCCATGACGGAGCCATCGCTTTCGATGCTGGCACTCTGGTAGGTGCCGGAGGTCACGCTGTCGCTGGTTGTGGTCGGGGTCACAGCCGTTGCACCAACGGTCATGCCCGTTGTGCCACCAATTGTGCCCAGAGACAGGTTGATGCTCTGTGTCTGCCCATCCGGTAGGTGACAGAAATAGGCAGGGAAACAGCCGCACCGCTGAGCGTGGAGGTCACGTTGCTGGTGCCGTCTGTGACGGATTTCAGATCGCCATCGCTGTCAAACGTTACGGTGTAGGTTTTGCCTGTAACGGTTGCCGTGCTGCCATCAGAGTTGGCGCTGGCGCTGGCGGCGACAGTCCATGTGTCTGTGCCGGTTTTTGTCCATGTCAGGCTGATCTGGGCCTGATTGTTTTCCGGGTTGCTGACGCTGTAGCTGCCGTCATAGGTTGTGGTCGCAGCGGTGGTGACGGTGTCGCCGGTGGCAGCGCCAGTGGCCAGAGTTCCGTTTGCTGTCAGCGTTGTGGTCTGCGTCGGGCGGAAGGTCACGTTGGCAACGTTGATCTGGGTTACGGTGGATGTATCCAGCGTGCCGGTCTCGGAATTGACCATGTAGCCATCAAGGTAATAGCCGCTGGTGTTTTCGAGGTACCCGTCCTTGTCCTCATAGAACTCACCGTTGCGGGTGTAGTACTGTTCGGAGGCAAAGTCAGCGCCTGTGGAGGTCACGGCACCGGTCTTTTTGGAGACGTTGAACAGCCCGTCGCCGGAGATGGACATGGCCAGCCCGTCGGTGCTGGAGGAGGCGGTGCCCTGCGAGTTGACGTGCTGCACGGTTACGGCGGCCACGGAGTTGGCCACACCCTGCGCAAACGAGCCGGAGGTGGAACCGGCACCGGCCACAAAGTCCTGAAAGGCAGTTGTATCGGCCTTGTAGCCGACCGTCTGGCTGTTGGCGATGTTGTTGCTGAGGTTGGTAAACGCGGTGGACTGAGCGTTAATCCCGCTGACAGCCGTGGTAAGGGAGTTGAAAATAGACATATGCCGTCCCTGCCTTATGGATGCGCAGTTCTCTTACGCAGGCTGTCTGTGCCGGGTTGGGGCACGCGCATCAGCCACTGGGTTGCTGGCGAACAGGGCCTTGGGGGCTTTGACAAGCCTGACCATATGACCTGCGCCTGAGTTACCCAACTGAGTAGCATGTAGGGCGCGGAACGCAAGTTTTTCCTGCATGAAAGAACTGTAAACCGCCGGTTTTGCGCGCTCAGCGCCGGAGCCGGGGGACCTGTTGCGCAGGTTGCTGCGCGGGTGGGGGGACCGCCCGCGCGCCGGGGGTTTTGAGTTTCATCACATAGGCGATAATGGCGGCGACAGGCTGGAAGTATTCGGCCGGAATTTCAGAATCGAGCGGCAGGGTGTACAGGGCGCGCGCCAGTGGCGGGTTGGGCACAATGGGAACGCGTGCCTCCTCCGCGGCCTCACGCATACGCGCGGCCAGTTCGTCCGTGCCTTTGGCAACAATTTTGGGGGCGCTGTTCACCCCGTTTTCATATTGCAAGGCTACTGCGTAATGGGTCGGGTTGGTCACGACCACCGTGGACTCCTTGACGGCCTGCACCATGCGGCGGCGGCGGCGCATGCGAATCTGGCGTTGGCGGGCCTTGACCTTGGGGTCCCCGTCCATGTCCTTGGTTTCGTCCTTGATTTCCTGAAAACTCATGCGCAGCTGTTGCAGCCGGTTCCAGCGTGTCCACACGTCATCGAGCACGGCAATCACGGCCTGCACCACCAGCACCACCAGTGTTGCATAGACAAACCACGAGACAAGCTCCTCCGTCAGGTGGCGCACGCTCCACCGCTCGGACACGGGCGCCACGCGCAGGGTCTCCTTGGCCACGCCAAACAGGACAAAGCCAAACACGACAAGCTTGATAAGGCTTTTGGCGGTTTCGATCAGGTTGGTTTTGCTGAACAGGCGCTTGATCCCCTTGGCGGGGGACAGGCGCATGATGTCAGGCATAATAGCAGTGGGGCGGAACAGGAACCCGCTTTGCAGCACGCCAAAGCAGAGCGTGACCAGTATGCCCGTGCAGACCAGTGGGGCAGCCAGCCACACCCCTTCCAGCATGGCCTGTATGCTGCGCGGTAGAGGGAGGCCCGGTCAAAGGGTATGCTGTCAAAATGGGCCATAAGCCCGTACATGTGCTTGACAAAGCGGAAGGCGGATACGCTGGTGGTTGTGGTAAAAACGATCAGGAACCCGCTGAGCACAACCAGAAGCTGCACCTCGCGCGACTGGGCAATGTTCCCTTCCTCACGCGCGGTTTCCAGCCGTTTGCCGGTTGGGGCTTGGCT
Organism: Acetobacter okinawensis JCM 25146; assembly: GCF_000613865.1. Lineage (GTDB taxonomy): Bacteria > Pseudomonadota > Alphaproteobacteria > Acetobacterales > Acetobacteraceae > Acetobacter > Acetobacter okinawensis. The sequence continues at coordinate 3,395 of NZ_BAJU01000066.1, read as the reverse complement.
CTTTTCGCCGGAGCTGTCGTCGGCCATGGCTCAGGCTCCTACGGGTGCGGCGTGGCCGCGCCAACGCCGGGCAGGCTCAGCAGAAAGTCCCCCGTACGCTCCTGCCATACACCACTCATGACCTGAATGAGAATGGCCAGCAGCAGCACCCCGCCCAGCAACTGCGCGGGCATGGCCATGGAATAGACCTGAATGGAGGGCAGCAGCCGGTTGAGCACCCCCAGCATGGCAGGCCACAAGGTGCCGATCAGCACAAACGGGGCAGAAAGCTGGAAGGCCAGCATAAAGGTCTGTGCCGTAACCTGCGTGACACTGCGCGCCATGTCCCCCACCATGGGCATGTGGCCGGGGGGGAACACGGTGTAGGAGCCGGTAACGGCGGCCAGTGGCAGCACATACAGCCCCGACGACATGAAAATGACCGGGACCAGAAACGCCGCCATATGGCTGATGGCCGTACTGCTCGCCCCCAGATCGGGGTCAGGCTGGAGCACGCTGGCCAGCCCGGTAAAAATGGCCACAAGCTGCATGGAAATGCCCAGTGCGAGCGAGATGACCCGCGCCAGCCAGCCGATAAAAATGCCGTAAAGGATTTCGCCCGCAATAATGGCAATGGCGCGCGCAGGCATGTGCAACGCCTGACCGGATACGTCCTTGAGCGCGTTGTGCTCAATGGGCAGGATGGCAAAGGTAATGCAGATGGCAATGCCTGCGCGCACCACCATGGGGGATGTGCTCTCCCCCAGTCCGGGGGAGGCCAGAACCAGCGCGCTGACCCGGCACAGCACCAGCAGGAACATGGCGGCCAGCACCTGTATGGACCGCCGGGGAACAGCAGGTAGTCGGTCATGCCCGCTGGCTGGCCCGCTGCTTGGTGTGCGAGCAGGTCACGAGCCGCCAACCATGATGATCTGGTCAAAAATGGTGCGGGAGTAGGTGTTCAGGGTAGAGGCCATGTAGGAGCCGGTCAGCAGCAGTGCTGTCATGGCGGCTATAAACTTGGGCACGAAGGACAGCGTGGCCTCGCTCACCTGTGTCATGGCCTGAAACAGCGAGACCAGAACACCCGCCGCCAGCGAGGCCAGCAGGGAGGGCGCTCCCAGCTTGACTGCCACAAACAATGTCTGGCGCAGAATGTCGTGGATATCGACTGTATTATGCATGGCCGGGTCTTAAATCGTCATTTTCATGACATCCTGATAGGCCTGTACAACGCGGTCACGCACGGTGGTGACGGTTTGCAGGGTCAGCTTGGCCTCTTCCACGGATGTGGCAATGTCGCTCATGTTGCCCTTGCCCGACAGGCCGGCGGCGGTCTGGGCTTCTGCTGTTTTGCCAGTCTGTATGGCGCCCTTGAGCGCGTTATTCAGTGCTGACGTAAAGCTCGAAACAATATCGGCCCCGCCCGTAGACCCCGTGCCCTGATCGTCCGTGGTGGACTGGGTGTTCTTCTGGGTCTGCCCATAGGCGTTGAGCGCATCGAGGCTGCGTGTGGTGATGTCGCTGATCATTATGGCCCTGTCTGGCGCGGAGGGGAGGGAATGCCCCCCATCCGCCACGGTAGTGGTCTGGAATGTGCGGGCACTCTAGTCCATTTGGCCCCTGCAAGGCCAGTGGCTTTTATGCGCCTGCCCCAATCTTTGCGTGTTACAGCACGTCCATCTTGTTGGTGGGGGAAATGACGTTGATCCCCCGCGTAACGGGCAGACTTGTCTCGCGCGAGGCGGGGGTGGCGCTGGCGTTGTGTGCGCTCATGCGCGCACCAAGGGGGATGAACGCCTGCTCGTTCAGTCTGTAGCCAATGCCCCACTGGGTAATAAAGGGGTCGGTAATGCCGAACGCGCGCATTTTCTTGCGGATTTTGCAGACCATCACATCAATGATCTTGCCGTGTGGTTCTTCCTGCCCGGCGTAGAGGTTGTCCAGAAGGGCCTCCTTGCTGAGCACCTGATTTTTGCGCAGGGTCAGCAGTTCCACCACGTCATATTCACGCGGGGTCAGGGGCAGGGGGCGTTTGTCTATATGGACCTGCCTGCGGTCCACGTTCACCACCATGCGGCCTATGTGCAGGCTCAGGCTGTCATGCCCGCCGGTGCGGCGGACAATGGCGCGCAGGCGGGCCAGCAGTTCCACTGGCTCAATGGTGGCACTCACGCAGTCATCCGCACCAATGGACAGAGCCTCGGCCACCTCCACAGGGGTGCTGGCCCGCACGATCATGATGACCGGGGTGGGAATGCGGCTGTTGCGAATGTGGCGGAGCAGGCGTGTGTCGGGTTGGGCAAGCTGGATGACAACAATATCGTACTGTGAGCGGCGCAGGGTTTCCACCACCCCTTCGGGGCCGGACATGGTGATGGAGAGCGCCCCTTCCACCGCTGCTTCGGCCAGGCCATGGCAGGGCCGGAGACCGCCGGGGGTTGAACTGTCTCCAATACACAACAGGCGCATATTTTATTCCGTCTTTTTTCTGTCTGGCGGTTCCGTGGCGTTGGCATGGGCATACCCGCACAGAACTGCGGCGCACCGGCCATATTATGGGGGATGGCGTGTGGTGCTGGTCGGGTATTTAGGGTGTGTTCGGGACTGCGCAAGGCCAGACTCCAAAAAACACCTTGGCTAAGGCATGACCATCCCATAATCTGAGTGCAAGATTTTTCCAGCTGGTTTGCATACGGCCCTGCCGTGCGGCATACCGGCTTTGTGTTTTTATGTATGCCTTAAACCAGAGGGTCCATCAAATGGCAGATACCACGGTTGCAGCCCAGCTTGCCTCCAGCATGCGCAGTGCCACGGTCCACATGACCCAGGCCGCGCACCGCTCGGTCCAGCCCGAAAATGTGACCTCCAGCACGGTCAAGCTTGCTTCCACCAGCCAGGACGGGTCCTCCTCCTCCATGCAGTTTGATGCATCCGGGCAGGTTGTGCCGTCGGGTACTACGCATAACAAGCACTCCGGTTCGGCAAGTTTTATCAACCTTCTGGCCTGAGCACCCGGACCGGGCCGGTTTGCTCCGGTCCAGCGCGGGCATCGGGTTGGTCGAAGGTGTTTTTTTATTGCATGGCGCTTCAGGGTATTCATGCATGGCAGCGGGTCGCTCCCGGTCTGTTCTTGCATGACTGACAGGCTTTTATGTCCTGCCCCGGTGGGCGGGTCGGTTGGTCACAGGTCTTTGGACCCCGCTCCCTTATGTGCAGCAGAGCCCCGCCTGACGGCAGGGTTATTGTTCGTTCAGGATTAACCAGACGTGTATTTCAGCAGATCCGTTTGTATGAAACGCTGCCTTCTCCCCCTTGCCCTGCTTCTCTCCTGCTCCGCCATGACAACCGTGGCCGATGCGGCGCGGCGCAACCGTGCGCCCCGCACGACCCTGAGTGTGCCCCCCCAAAGCTCC
>NZ_BAJU01000067.1 GCF_000613865.1 Acetobacter okinawensis JCM 25146 | reverse complement strand
CGGCTATGGCAGGCAGCGGCTGGGTGCCACCCCTGCGGCCCTGCTCCTGCCCGCCCCCTTCAAACAAAGGGGCCAGTGGCCTTGGGGCGGGGCCGCGCAGTAGCAGCGCACCCGCCCCCTTTGGGCCGCCCATTTTGTGGCCGGAGCAGGCCAGACTGTCCGCCCCGCATTGCTCTACACTCAGTTCCATACGTCCTGCGGCCTGCACCGCATCCACATGCAGGTGCGCGCCATACTGGCGGCACAGGCGCGCTACCTCATCCAGAGGATGGAGCACACCTGTCTCGTTATTAGCCAGCATAAGGCAGACAAACGCAGGCGTACTGCCCGCATGCAGGGCCGCCTCCAGCAGGTCCAGCCGGACCTGCCCGTGCGTGTCCACTTCCAGCCAGCCTACATCCGCCCCATCGGGCATGCCCTTGCGCACGGCGTCATGCTCGGTGCGCCCGACCAGAAAACGCCGTCCCTGCCCCAGCCCGTGCATGGCCAGCACGTTGGCCTCCGTGCCGCCTGCGGTAAACACGCAGTTCAGTGGGGCAACATCCATACGGCTGGCCAGTGTGTTGCGTGCTTCCTCCAGCAAAGCGCGCGCACGCCGCCCGGCCTGATGCACCGATGATGGATTCCCTGTAACGTCCGCTGCCTCCAGCATGGCCGCGCGGGCCTTGGGGCGCAGGGGTTCGGTCGCATTGGCGTCAAGATAAACAGGGTTGGAAAAATTCATTTCCTTATCATCTATTTTTTTGTTCATGCCGTTTATATACCCGAACCCATACCAGAACTGCGCTTTTTGCAGGCCGCACAGTACGGCCCCTGTCACGATTTATGTGGAAATTCAGCCCCTGCAACAGCTATAGAGTGCCACATGGTCAGCACCACAGGGCACAATGAAGGCAGCAGGATGGAAACGGGTTTTCCCGCGTCCGCAGCATTCACGGACAATACCCCGGCTGATTATGCCTGCGTTTTGCGCAAGGTCAACGCCAGAGTGTGCCTTTCCCCTTTTCTGGTCGTGGGACGGACACCATGTGTCTGTATGCGTTCCTTTTTCCGTTTTCCCCCAGAAACGGAAAAGGGAATGTGCTGAGCAGAAGTTAAAGCTTGCGGGCTTTATGCCCCGCATACCCCGGCCGTGAACGTGGCATCGTTCCTGACCGGGGCAGTTACTGAACCCGGAAGCGTCATGCCCGTGGACGTCCTTCCCAGATCAAGCGGAACCTACATGCCTGAGGTTATGTTTGCCGGCCCGGATGGACGTCTTGAAGGGCGTTATCACCACTCAAACGAGCCCAACGCCCCGCTTGCCCTCGTGCTGCACCCGCACCCGCTGCACGGCGGCACCATGAACAACCGGATTACATACGCCCTGTACCGCACGTTCGAGAACATGGGCTTTTCCGTCATGCGCTACAACTCCCGTGGGGTTGGGCGCTCGCAGGGGCGTTTTGATGGCGGCATTGGTGAAATTTCCGATGCAGCAGCAGCCCTTGACTGGATGCAGATGATCAACCCAACGCCAGCGGTCTGTGGATTGCGGGCTATTCCTTCGGGGCGTTCGTGGGCATGCAGTTGCTGATGCGCCGGCCAGAAATTACCGGTTGGATCAGCATTGCACCACCAGCTGCACATTATGACTTCGGCTTTCTGGCCCCCTGTCCATGCGGCGGGCTGATGATTGCCGGGGGCAAGGATGACATGGCCCCCGAGCCCGCCATCCACAAGCTGGTGGACAAGCTGAACACCCAGAAGGGTGTTGCCGTGGATTACCGCATCTACCCCGAAGCGGACCATATTTTTGCCAAGCAGGCAGACAAGATTACCGCTGCGGTGGAAGACCACGTCACCCGCGCCATGGGCCAGCAGCACATGGCCCTTGCCGCGGACTAAGCCTTAAAAAAACAGCCCCCAACGCGCCGGATAAAACTTGCCGGTGCGTTGGGGGCTGCTACCAAACCTGCCCGTATGCGTACGGGCTGAGCGTGATCGCTCAGTCCTGCGTACGGCGTGGGTTGGCCAGTTCACGCACAACGCCATGCAGGGTCCGCAATTCCTGCTCGGTGACTTCGCCACGGGTAAAAAAGTGGCGCAGGTTGCGCACCATGCCCGGACGTTGCTCGTTCCGCAAAAACCCACATCCATCCAGCTCACGCACAAGATGGCTCATGAAGTTCTCAAGCTCACCCTTGGTGGCGACATGTGTCTCATTGGTCATCAGCGTACGCGGTGGTGTGGCATCTGTGGCCATCCACCATTCATACGCCATAATCATGACCGCCTGCGCCAGATTGAGCGACATAAAGGTGGGGTTGAGCGGGTAGCGGATCAGCGCGTCCGCGCGCGCCATATCCTCATTATCAAGCCCCGCCCGCTCGGGGCCAAACATCAGCCCGACCTTGAGCCCGCGCTGCGTGGCCGCACGCAGTTCCGCAGCCCCGCCGCGCGCGGTCATGACTGTTTTAACAATATGGCGTGGCCGGGGACAGGTGGCATACACATGGTGCAGGTCGGCAATGGCGTCATCTACACTCTCGTGCACTGTCGCCGCTTCCAATATCCTGTCCGCGCCCGAGGCCGTACGCCATGCCCTGTCCTGCGGCCAGCCGTCACGCGGGCTGACAAGCCGGAGGTGGAACAGGCCGCCATTGGCCATGGCGCGGGCTGTGGTCCCTATGTTTTCGGCCATTTGTGGCCGCACCAGAATAACAACAGGTGTGTTGCCCAAAGGCTCCAGCGGTGCCCCGCCATCCCGCCCGGTCATGCGCGCCTCCAGCTTGTTCCGTCTTTGGTATCTTCAAGCACAATCCCCTGTGCCTGTAACTGGTCGCGCAGGGCATCGGCCCTTGCAAAATCGCGCGCCTTTTTGGCGGCCAGCCGCTCGGCGATCAGCCCCTCAATAGCGGCATCTTCCTCTACCGAGGCCCCACCCTTGAACCAGAGCTGCGGGTCATCCTGCAAAAGCCCGAGCAGGCGGCCACCCGCACGCAGAGCACCTGCGGCATCCCGGTCCCCCCCCATGGCCTGATTGGCCAGCACATGCAGCTCGGCAATGGCTTTGGGGGTGTTCAGATCTTCTTCCAACGCGGCGCGTACGGTTTGCGGGACGGGAGCCTCGGGAATATTCGTAACGCTGGAAAGCGCGCGGTAGAAGCGGTCAAGCGTTTTGCGCGCCTCGTTCAGCCCGGCCTGTGTGTAATTCAGGGTGGAGCGATAATGCGCGCCCAGCAGCAGCAGGCGCAAAGCCTCCGCCGGAGCCTGCGCCAGCACGTCGCGGATGGTCAGGAAATTGCCCAAAGACTTGGACATTTTCTCGCCCTCGACCAAAAGCATGGCGTTATGCACCCAGTAATTGGCGAACTGGCTGTGCGGAAAGCAGCACAGGCTCTGCGCACGTTCGTTCTCATGATGCGGGAAGAGCAGGTCCGAGCCACCGCCATGAATGTCAAAACTATCGCCCAGATAACGGTGCGACATGGCCGAGCACTCAATATGCCACCCCGGACGCCCACGGCCCCATGGACTCTCCCACCCCGGCTGCTCCGCGTCCGATGGTTTCCACAGCACAAAATCCCCTGCGGCTTTCTTGTACGGGGCAACCTCCACACGGGCTCCGGCCTCCAGCTCATCGGGGTTGCGGCCCGACAGTGCACCGTAGGAGGGAAAAGACCCGACCGAAAACAGCACATGCCCCTGTGCCTCATACGCATGCCCGTTCTCAATCAGACGGGCGATCATGGCCTGCATCTCGCCTATGTTATGGGTCGCGCGGGGTTCTATGTCGGGGGGCAGCACGCCAAGGGCCGCCAGGTCCTTGTGGAACTCCTGCGTGGTGCGCTGGGTGAGTGCGCCAATATCCTCCCCATTCGCACGGGCGCGGGCGGTTATCTTGTCATCCACATCGGTAATGTTGCGTACAAATGTTACCCGTGGGTACAGGGTGCGCAGCAGCCGGACCAGCACATCCGCCGTAAGCATGGCGCGCAAATTGCCGATATGCGCCAGATCATACACCGTGGGACCGCAGTAATAGACCTTGATATGTGCCGGATCGAGCGGCTGGAACGGCACGGTCGCACGGCGTTGGCTGTCGTGCAGGAACAGGGCGGGGGCGGGGCTTTGGGATGCGTGCGGCATGTCCGCCTAGATGCGCCACCCATGAAAACGATGCAATATCTGTATGGGCCAAAAAAACCGCGATTATTCCAAAAAACAGGGCTTGACGCTCCAACCCTTTTATCGCTTATAGTCCCGACTTACAGAGAATGCGTATCTATGCCCTTATAGCTCAGTGGTAGAGCAACCGCCTTGTAAGCGGTAGGTCTTCAGTTCAAATCTGAATGGGGGCACCATTTTCTTTCCCACCCAAATCACAGTCCGTTATGGCGCGCCACTCCCGTGAGGAGTGACTTGCTCAATACCTGATTGCACGGCAACTCTACTTGCTAGGCGCCACCATAACAGGCGGGGCACCGTCGAGAGAGCCCCGCAGAGCCTGCGCACACCCCACCCGCCTGCCAGCATATTTACCGGACGACCCAGCCGTCCTGCCTGAGCGCCACACCAGCAAGGTACAGGCTGCCACAGATCAGCACCCGCGCGGGGTGCTCAGGCTGTGCTTGGGCCGCCAGAGCGGTCAGGGCCTGTGCCAGTGTGGGGCCGACATGGGCCTTGCCCCCCGATGCTTCCACAATAGCCTGCGCAGGCAGGGCCAGATGCTGCTCGGGTTCGCAGATGGCCCACAGGTCATCCGCATGTGGGAGCAACGGACCTAAAAAGCCTGATGCATCCTTGGTCTGCTTCATCCCCACCAGCATATGTAAGGGACGGTCCTTCCAGTGGGTCAGCTCCTGCGCCAGCGCCACACCGGCTCCGGGGTTGTGCCCACCATCAAGCCAGAGTTCCCACCCCGCTGGCAGCAGGGCCGCCAGATGGCCGTGCAAGCGCTGCATGCGCGCAGGCCATTGCACCTGCCCTACCCCCTGCCACGCAGTCTGGGGCAGAGCCAGACCGGACAGGCGCAGGGCCTCTACCGCCAGACCGGCGTTTTCCATCTGCCACGGTCCAGCAAGGGCTGGCATGGGCAGGTCCAGTGTGCCCTGTGCATCCGTCAGGCGCAGCCCGGCAGGCCTGTCCGCGCTGGCAGGCAAGGGGGCAATGCTCCATTCCACACCACGGCGGGCCAGAGATGTCCCCACTGCGTGGGCCTGCGCTGCGAGAACCTGCATGACCTCGGCAGGCTGGCTACCCGTAACCGCAGGCACACCGGGTTTGAAGATACCGGCTTTTTCCGCGGCAATCGCTGCCAGCGAATCGCCCAGAAAGGCCTCATGATCGCGAGATATGGCGGTAACAATACATGCTGCGGGGCGTTCGAGCACATTGGTGGCATCGCACCGCCCACCCAGACCGACCTCAATAATGGCCAGTTCCGCCGGGTGGCGGGCAAACAGCACAAAGCCCGCGGCAGTCAACACCTCAAACACGGTAATGGGTGCACCGTCATTCACCCGCTCGATCTGTTCAAGTGTGGCCACCAGTTCGGCCTCGCTGACCAGATGGCCCGCAATGCGGAACCGCTCGGTCACATCCACCAGATGCGGAGAGGTCATGACATGTACGCGCCAGCCAGCGGCCTCGGCTATGGCGCGCAGGGTCGCACAGGTGCTGCCCTTGCCATTGGTACCAGCCACATGAATAACCGGCGGCAGTTTACGCTCGGGGTGGCCCAGACGGGCCAGCAGCCCCTCCAGCCGACCAAGCGAGAGGTCAATCAGGGCTGGATAAAGGTGGTTCAGCCGTTGCAAAACCTCCCCCGTACGGCCCGTAAATTCGGGCACCGGAGCGGTGCCCCCGGTCTGCGTCTGCGCCACGGACAGGCTTACTCGGCCGCAGCCGCAGGGGCTGCAACCGGCTTGGGCGGAGGTGCTGTAACATCGGCCGGGGCATGGGTGAGCAGGCCGATCAGGCGCGCCAGTGTGGCGGGCATATCCTTGCGGGCCACAACCATGTCCAGCATGCCGTGTTCGAGCAGATATTCGGAGCGCTGGAAGCCTTCTGGCAGCTTTTCACGCACGGTGTCCTGAATAACGCGGGGACCGGCAAAGCCGATCAGGGCGTTGGGCTCACCAATCTGCACATCACCCAGCATGGCGAAGGAGGCCGTAACCCCACCCGTTGTCGGGTTGGTCAGCACCACAATATAGGGCAGGCCCGCATCACGCAGCATCTGCACCGCAACGGTTGTGCGGGGCATCTGCATCAGGCTGAGCACCCCTTCCTGCATGCGTGCACCGCCAGATGCGGTAAACACCACCAGCGGGGATTTTTGCAAAATGGCCAGCCGGGCAGCCGCCACAAACCTCTCGCCAAAGGCGGCACCCATGGTGCCTGCCATAAATTCAAACGCCATAACGCCCACAACGGCATTATGCCCGCCAATGGTGCCGTGGGCGACCACAAGGGACTCGTCCAGATGGCTTTTGGCGCGCGCATCCTTCAGGCGGTCGGTATATTTTTTCTGGTCGCGGAAGCCTAGCGGGTCCACGGGGGCCAGCGGCAGCTCAATGCGGGTGAACTCGCCGTTGTCAAAGGTCCATGCCAGACGGTCGCTTACCAGCACGCGCATGTGGTGCCCGCAATGGGGGCAGACATTCTGCGCTTTGCGCAGTTCCTTGGTCAGGACCATCTGGGAGCATGAATCACAGGTGGTCCACAGGTTATCCGGTACATCACGGCGCAAAAGACCGCGGATTTTCGGACGGACGTATTCGGTGATCCAGCTCATTTTGAACCCTGTAACTGCACGAGACGAATGGCGCGGACCCTGCACGCCTGCGTGGTTGCATTACGCGGGCGGGGCCAATCTGCCAAGTGATTATGCAAAGACCGGACCACGCAGGTCCGGGCAGGCAGGCCCCGGACAGGCCATACCCACCCCAACGCGCATGGTTTTACAGCGCGCCTTCAACCCATGCCTTAAGCTGGCTTTTGGGCAGGGCCCCGACTTTTGTGTCCACCACCTTGCCATCACGCACCAGCATAAGGGTGGGGATGGAGCGCACGCCATAGGTGTTGGGTGTTACGGGGTTGTCATCAATATTGATCTTGGCGACCGTAACCTTGCCCTGCATGTCCTTGCCGATTTCTTCCAGCGCCGGGCCGATCATTTTGCACGGGCCGCACCATTCTGCCCAGAAATCAACCAGAACAAGGCCGGACGCCTTGAGCACTGCGGCATCAAAACTGGAATCGCTGACAGCAAGCGTATGTTCACTCATGACATGTTTTCCTTCCTACGGGGGTGCGGGAGCACTCCACGCTGTCTTTTTCATCAGGTCTGGCCGAGCACTCGGAGCAGGCTCGAGCAGACCGGGGTTCCCCTAACACTTAAGGCGGCCTGCGCCGTGGTCAAGATGCCCCTCCACCACCGGGGGTGGGAACGTGCCGGTCCAGCAAGCTATCCGGTAACTGGTCGGCACGGGGCAGTTCGGTCCAGACCAGCACACAGACAACCTGCCTGTCCGGCCACAGGCCCTGCAACAGGGCACGGTAGGCCGCCATCTGACGCAGGTACAGTACCGGAGTCTGCTCCACCGTACGCGGGGCGTGGCGACCACTTTTGTAATCACACACCACAACCCGGTCGGGCAGAACGCACATACGGTCCACCTGCCCGACAATAACCTGCCCCCCGGCAATACCCGCCAGCCGCTGCTCGGCCCGCGCCTGCGGGGCAAACAGGTCCACCAGTGCAGGCATGCGCAACACGGCCACAATCTGGGCCGCCAGCGTGGCAGCCTCTGCCGCAGTCAACCCCGCTGCCGGGCGGGCCAGCCAGTCTGTGGCAAGCCGCTCCTGCTCCGCCACGGGGTGTTCAGGCAGAAACTGCAACAAGGAGTGCACCAGATTCCCCTTGCGGAATGCCGCCTCCCCGCGCCTTGGCCGGGGTTATGGCCGCCACATCCAGCGGAGAGCGCGCAGGCGGCAGTGGGCCCAACATGGTGTCATCCGGCCTGCTGGGGGCCAGCGGGCGGG
>NZ_BAJU01000068.1 GCF_000613865.1 Acetobacter okinawensis JCM 25146 | reverse complement strand
TCGCGCGCTGCTCATACCTGATCAGCTAGGAGAGCGCGCCGCGCAGGGCATCAAAACTTTCGGCCAGGGTGGCACGCTCGCCCTTGCGCTGCTTGAGCATCTCCTCCACCGCCGGAGCCACCCGAATGGCTTCGTCCACGCGCGGGTCGTTGCCGGGTCGGTACGCGCCAAGGCGGACCATATCCTGCATCTCATCCCAGGTGGACAGGCAGGAGCGGGCCTGCAACACAAGCTCGCCCTCCTCCTCCGTCAGGCACCCCGGCACCGTGCGGGAGAGCGAGCGCAGCACATTGACCGCAGGGTAACGCCCGGACTCGGCAATGCGCCGCTCCAGCACCACGTGCCCATCCAGAATACCGCGCACGGCATCGGCTACGGGTTCGTTCTGGTCGTCCCCTTCCACCAGTACGGAGAACATGGCGGTCATCTGCCCTGCATGGCCGTTCTCGTCCATCAGCCCCGGACCTGCGCGTTCGAGCAGGCGGGGCAGCTCGGCAAACACGCTGGGCGGGTAACCGCGCGTAGCCGGTGGCTCGCCCGAGGACAGCCCGATCTCGCGCAGCGCCTGACAGAAGCGGGTCACGCTATCCATCAGCATCAGCACCGACTTGCCCTGATCGCGGAAGTGCTCGGCCACGGCCATGGCCGCATAGGCGGCCTCGCGCCGCATAAGGGGGGATGTGTCAGACGTGGCCACAACCACAACCGACTTGGCCAGCCCCTCCGGCCCCAGATCATCCTCCACAAATTCGCGCACCTCGCGCCCACGCTCACCCACCAGCGCAATCACCGCCACATCGCACGCCGTATCCCGCGCAAGCATGCCCATAAGGGTGGACTTACCAACACCCGAGCCCGCAAACAGGCCAAGGCGCTGCCCCTCGCGGCAGGTGGTAAACAGGTTGAGTGCGCGCACACCGAGGTCTATGCGCGGACCAAGGCGGGCACGCATGGCGGCCTCTGGCGGGGCAGCATGGAGCCGCTGGGCCGTGCCCTCAGACGGGAGCGGACCTTTGCCATCCATCGGGCGGCCCATGGGGTCCACCACCCGGCCCTGCCACGCGGCATTGACCATGAGCGTACCCCCCGCCCTTAAGCGGCGCTGCTCCTGATCATACAGGCGGAAGGTGGCACGGCAGCCCGAGCCAATCCCCTCCAGCGAGCCAAAGGGCATGGCTATGGCAATATCCTGCGCAAAGGCCACAATTTCGGCCTGCGTCTGCCGCCCATCCAGCCCGTAAATGGTCACGCGGTCGCCTACACCCGTAAAATCCCGCAGACCACTGAGCGAGACGGACAGGCCCGAAAGCCCGGTCACACGCCCCTCCAGCACCCCGACTGGCACGTCATGGCGTGGGCTGGCAATGGCCCCGCGCACCGCATCCAGCACACCGGACAGGGCAGAAACGGAGACATCGACAGGCGAGGGAGAATGCGGGTCCGAACTCACGTTACCAACCAGACAGAGAGGGGGTTATGCCGCTCCACCCCATACAGCCGGGGTGGAGCCTGCGGGCCTAGAACAGGCTGGAGTACAGATCACCCGATGAATCATCGCTGCTATCCCCGAACAGGGAGAGGATGTCATCATCACTGCTGCTCCCGAACAGGTCGAGCAGGGAGGCAGGCGTATCGGGCGTTTGCGGGTTGATCTGCAACATGGCCAGATACTGCTCGGCATATTGCTGGATCTGCTTGGGGGTGGACAGCTTGGTAAAATCTATTTTTTTGGACAGCAGACGCACCTGCTGGTCATAGTCCAGCGCACCAAACTGGTCGGGGTCATAGCCCGATACAGTCTCCGCCACCGTGAGCAGGGTCGGGTCCGACATCAGCTGGGACAGGGAGGTAATGCTGCTCATGGTACGGGTAAAGTACAGGGCATTACCCACGCCGTTATCACTCAGCGCCGTGCTGCTTTCGTACTGGCGCATCTGGTAATCTTCTACAATGCTCTGGATCTTTGTGGACGTGAACGGTGTAGCACTCACACTCCCCCCGTTTGCCCCCCAGACCTCAAAGTCAGTGGCAAAGCTCTGCCATGACGAATTGCCCGACGCACTGGCCAGAGATGTGGAGGACGTCGGGTCCTGCGTCAGCAGGGAGGTCAGCAGCGTGACCTCATTGTTCGAGGCATCCACCCCGTATGCACCAGTCACAACATTCAGCACCGCCGTATTGGCCAGCAGGGCGGAAGCGGTGGTGATGGAGCCTGCCGCGCTCTCAAAGCTCGCCACGCCCGACTGGACCAGTGCGTCGGTGTTGGACTGGAAGCTCGACGTCAGGGACGCCACAAAGGAGGTGGACATAATAGCCCCCTGCCCGTTGTTCTGCCCCCATGCCTTAAAGGCCTGCGCAAACGCCTGCCACGCCGTGTTGCCCGATGTCTGGGCCAGCGATGTGGAGGAATCCGGGTCCTGCGTCAGCAGGGTCTTGACCACGGCGGGGTCCGAGGCCAGCGAGCCAAGGCCATAAGCCCCCAGCACCACCTGCAGGGCCGTGCTGTTGCTCAGCAGGCTGCTGACGGAAGTGATCCCTGCCGCATCGCTTTTGAAGGAGGCAATGGCACTTGTGGTGCCACTGTCGATAACGCTTGTGTACTTTGACGCAATGGAACTGATGGTCGCAGAGGTAAACGGCGTGGACGTGGCCGTACCGTTGTTCTGCCCGAGACTTTTGAACGCCGTGGCAAAGTCCTGCCACGCGGTGCTGCCCGACGTCTGCGCAAGCGACGTGGAGGAGGTCGGGTCCTGTGTCAGCAGCGCGCTCAGAATGCTGCTGTTATCCGTGCTGGAATCAAGCCCGTAGGTGGACATGATCATGGACAGCACAGTGTCATTATTAAGCAGGTCGGAGGCGGAGGTGATGGTGGCAGCCTCGGCCTTGAAGGCGGTGATGTTGTTATCCACTGCCGAATTGACCGCAATGCTGTACCCTTGGGTAATGCTGGTCATTGTGGTGGAGGTAAAGGGCGATGCCGTGGCCGTACCACCATTTTTGCCCATGTCCTGGAACGCGGTGGCAAACATCAGCCAGGCCGAGTTACCCGATGTCTGCGCAAGCGACGTGGAGGAGGACGGGTCCTGCGTCAGCAGGGAGGTCAGGACCGACGTATCACCTTCAAGCGAATCCATACCGTAAGCCGTCAGCACCACATCCAGCACCGTGGTGTTGGCCAGCAGGGCGGAGGCGGTGGTAATGCTGGGGGCCGCGCTTTTGAAGGTCGTCAGGTCACTCTGGAGCGACGTATCCGTGTCGGTCTCGTATTCGTTGACAATGGACGTAATGGTGGAGGAAGTCAGCGGGCTGGTCTGCACGCTGCCACCGCCCTGCCCCCATGTTTTGAACGCATCGGCAAAAGCCAGCCATGTTGCATTGCTTGAGCTTTTGGCCAGAGATGTGGAGGATGTCGGGTCCTGCGTCAGCAGTTTTTTGATCAGCGCCGTGGCGGAGGAATACGAGCCCATGCCATATGCACCCAGCACCACGTTAAGCGCCGAGTAGTTCTTCATCAGCGCGTCAACGGTGGTAATGGTAGCTGCGGCCTCCTCAAACGCGGCGGAGGCCTGCTTGGTGGTCACATCTGTTTTGGCATAGGTGGAGGCGGCGGTTTCTTCATTCTTCAGGGCCGTCAGATACTGGCTTACCGGCGAAATCCCGCTAACGCTCATCAGTCCAAATCCTTTACGTGTTCACACACCAGCACCGGGCCCTGGCTGTCTATGACCCGCAAATGCGTATAAGCTGGGCTATTATACGGTTTTGCACCCGACAAAGCCACAGGAATATGCCCGGGCAGGTTTGGTATGCCCCAAGGCTTTCCATGCGCCCCCGTCTGCCCTATTCTGGCGTCCATTCAATTCCGGCACCGCTGCTGCGTCTTTGCCACGCTGCGGCGGTGTCTGTTCTTTCATTCATTGCGCGGCGTTTGCGCTCGCGTCACCAGATCAGGACCCCCAGATGTTCAAGTTCTTCATCAGCAGTGACGCCGCGACTGAACAGACCGAGCGATTCACACGCCTGAACGCCCATGTCCCCGACCTTGTACGCTCGGTCGGGGTAGATGTGCAGGGGCTGGACGTGCAGGCCATGCAGCAGATGAACCTTATCTCTGCCGAATGTCTGTTCACGCCCGCCGCTTTTGCGCAGGCACTCTCCCATGTCTCGCTCTGGGGCAATGTGGCGCAGCACCAGACCGCCGCCCATGTGTTTGCTGGCAATGCCGTGCTGTGCGCCAACTTTGAAGCCGAGAGCACCCGCATTCTGGCCAGCCTGCCGCAGGACTGGGACTTTGTCCTGTGGGGTAATACGCCGGGGGCAACGCTCCAGCTGGACATCCTGCCCGATCTGGCCCTGTTTACAGGGGCTGTGCAGCCCCCCTACTCCGCCCGTGAGGCCGCAGCCCTGAGCGAGATGGATGTGACCTCCCTTGCCTTCCCGCTCATGTCCACGCAGAGCGTGTGTGGCTATGCCATCTCCCCCTCCGGCGCGGACAAGCTGATCAAGGCATGCCTGCCCCTGACCAGCACCACGGTACCCGCCGCCAACCCGCATGAAGGTGGCGCTCCAGCGCAAACGCTTGAACAGCTGATGAGCCTGCACTACTCAACCATCAAGGCCTACGCCTGCGTGCCGCCCCTGTGCATGGCAGACGCGGCTGTTCCCGCACTGTAAAAATCCCCTCTTTTTCATCACGGAACCCGGCAGATGCATACAGGCAGCCCCCTCCTCCCCAAGGCCGCACCCCGCAGCGCAAGACGGGTGGCGCAGGCCGCAACCGGGTTGTGGTGTCTGGCGCTGGCGGGGTGCATGTCCCCCGCCGCCCCGTACCTGGAAAAGGGGAGAACCCTGTCCGAGGCAGGGTTTATTGCCCATCAGGCTGACACCACCGCGCGCTACGCCATGATGAACCTGCTGCCACCGGGGCAGTTGACCTACCGGCCATCCCCCTCCGGCCCGATCTATCTGTACGCGGACCCACTGGGCTGCGGGTGTGTGTACATGGGGTCCGAGACCGCCTTCCGCACCCTGCGGGACATGGACGCCGCACAGATGCGGGGCAAAAACAAGCAGCCCACACCGATCGTGGATGAACTGGCAAGCATGACGGCAGAAAACCGGCGCGACACGTTTTTGTGGGACTGGAGCGCATGGTACGCAGGGGCTGACCCCGCAGGCGACCAGCCACGCAAGGTCACCGGCGCTTACTGGTAAGCGCCGTCCACCCGGGCGTATAAGAATGGCAAAGGTGTACCGGGCAGTCTATGCCCGGCGACTACGGGGCTAGACGTCGCTCCGCAGGGCCAGTGCACTGGTGTGGGCACCCATGGCGTACCCACCCGATGCCCCATAACCCGTGCGCTGCACCTGCACGGCATCTTCAAGCACAAGTTTGATCAGCGTATCCTGCGCTGCCATGGCACTTTGCAGCAGGGCGTCATTGGTGCGCACCAGCGTGTTGAAGTGCTTGAAGGCAGCCTCTGTCTCGGGGCTGATGCGCGCGCTGCGCTGCTCGGCGGTCAGGGGTTGCGCCTTGGCAGCAGGGAGCAGCTTGTGGAGGGCCTGCATCAACTCACGCTTGCGCGGCAGCAGTTTTTCCACATCCTGCCACTGGCTGATGTGAGCAGGGCGTTCTCCTGCTCCAGCAGGGCGCTGACGGCACCAAGAGCCTGTAGCAGGCGGGTTTGCAGGTCTTCGGGCTTACGCGTCATGGTCGGCCTTCTTCTGCTGCGTTTTTTCCTGCTGGGCGGTTTCCTGCATGGCCAGCATCTGGCGGTACACGCTGTCGGCCAGACCAATGCCGCCATTATTGGCAATCTGCTTGCCCAGCTCCAGCACCTGCATCGACCGGAACTGGGCTTCCGCCGCACCGCCGCCAAACAGGCCACTGGACGTATCGATCGTATCAAACATCGGCTGGAGCATTTCGCCGATGGTCACACCCTCGAAATCGACGGCGGACTGGCGGATTTTCTCCAGCATCTTGGCACTCAGCCCCGACTGGGAGGAGCCGGTGTTCTGGCTGGTGGTATTCTGGGTTGCCGCACTCTGGCTGCCGCCACCTGAGCCGCACTCACACTGCCTATTGTGCTCATACCTGACTACCTGACCTCCAGATCTGCCTGAAGAGCGCCATCGGCCTTGATGGCCTGCAAAATGCCGATCATGTCACGCGGGCCCATACCCAGCGCGTTCATACCCGCAACAAGGCTGGCCAGCGTTGGCCCCTCACGCAGGATACCGAGCCTGTGCGAGCTGTCCGTGCTCACATTGGCCTGTGTCCGTGGCACCACGGCGGTCACACCGTTGGAAAAGGGCGCAGGCTGGACCACCTGTGGGGTTTCGGTCACCTGAATGGTCAGGTTGCCCTGTGCAATGGCCACGGTGCTGATCCGCACGCTGTCACCCATAACAATGGTGCCGCTGGCCTCGTCCACCACAACCTTGGCCATGGTGTCCGGCTCGATCTGTAAATCACCAATACGGTACAGGATGAGCGATGCGTTGCGCCCGGTCAGGTCCACGGCAATGGTGCGCGGGTCATCCACCTGCGCCATACGCGGGCCAATGCTGCGGTTGATCACCTCGGCCACACGGGTTGCGGTGGTAAAATTGGGGTTGTGGAGCGAGAGGTGGATCACCCCTGTCTCGCCCAGTTTGACCGGCACCTCACGTTCAACCACCCCGCCGTTGGCAATATGCCCGCTGGTAGGGATGTTCCGCGTAACCGTGGCGGCCTGCCCACCTGCAGTAAAGGCGTTGGTCACGAGCGAGCCCTGCGCCACGGCATAGACCTCACCATCCGCTGCCTGCAGGGGGGTGACCAGCAGGGTGCCGCCGGTCAGGTCCTGCGCGTCACCCACGGCGGAGACGGTCACGTCAATCCGCCCGCCCCCGTGCGAAAACGGTGGAAGGGTCGCGGTGACCATAACGGCGGCCACGTCATGCGTCTGCAACTGAATTTCGCGGTCACGGATGTTCACGCCCAAACGGTTGAGCATGCTGATCAACGTCTCACGCGTGAAGATGATATTGGTCAGACGGTCGCCGGTGCCATGCAGGCCCACCACAAGCCCGTAGCCGACCAACTGGTTGTCCCGCACGCCTTCGTAATCGACAATATCCTTCACCCGCACCGAAATGGCATGAGCGGGCGCGAGCGGCACAAACAGGGAGAGCACAAAAACGGCAGCCATAAAGGCTCTGGCCCACCGTGGCATGCCGCAGCCCCGCCCCTTACGGGCCGGAGAGACCGCCACAGTGCCGCCATGCTGGCAGGCCACACCGCCATGCCCGTTGCTCGCCTTAAGGCGGTTGCTCATATACCTGCGTACCCCTGATTGATCGGCCCTGCACGGGGTGCGGGGCCATCACATAGCCTTTGTGCCATAAGAATAGGCGCGCTGGCCATCACATTCAATGCCCATGTAGCCTGCCCCGGCCCATGCCCAAAAGCCTTTTTTTGCCCCCGCATGCACCACCTGCCCGCACACAAGGCACGCACGGGGCTGGCCAGCGACAGCCCGCCCCTGCCAAAGATCATGCAAAATCATGCTATTAAACCCGAAGCCCATAGACCCGCGGCCAAAAAGCCGGTCCCACACCCCCAGCACACCGCACTTTGGACAGGCTTTGCAGCCCGGACCACCCCCACATGAATCCTTGCACGATCCGCGCAGGGGGAATACAGCCGTGTAAGGCCAAGCCGGGCAGGCCCGCGCTCCTGCGCGCCCACCCCTGCCGCTTTTTCCATTGGCTGGCATAAGGCCAGCAACAGCCAAGGAGAGAAGGGATACGCCGCTCGGACACGACCCGACCCGGCCCCTGCCAGAACCCCGCATGACCGCACCG
>NZ_BAJU01000069.1 GCF_000613865.1 Acetobacter okinawensis JCM 25146 | reverse complement strand
GGCACACATGAAAGCAGACATTCTGTATTTTGGTGTTGGTAAATGCCTCTCTCCTATACGTCGGGGTCAATCTCTCTTCCTGCTTGCACTTCGGGGTCGTTTTCAAAGGCATGTAGAACAGCTGACCAGAATGCCCGCAGGTTAGAAAAACTGCCCCAATTCGGTGGTTCCTCAGGGGCAACGGTTGGAATTATGCCAAGGACAGCCTCACTGACGCACTCGATATCTGCATCACTGCCAGCTAATAAAGTTCTTAATTCGCTAATTGTTTGCCATTTGAATGACAAAACCCGCGTTTGTGGTTCATCCTGTATAACTTCACGTAACGTATCGCCAAAGGTATCGGCATCTTCGCCGAATGCGCCGCAGCCGAGGTCAGCCAGACGAGGAAACAGGTCGAGAATATCATTAGTGGTATAGTTTAACAGTTTGGACATAGTAGATCATTCCATTGTATTCTTTTATGACAATTGTAACTTGAATGCGTCGCGCAGCCTTGCGCTGTCGACTGGCCCTCTCGATTACGACAGTTCCCCTTCCAGAGGTATATCCTTCAAGCAAGGTTTTATCATCATTTCTGGCGCCCTTGAGCCAGCCATCAATTTTATAGGAATTATCTCTAAGCACTTTGTTAATAGCACGTTCGGCCTCTTCCTTCGAAGTGAAGAATGAAACGACAGGGTGTTTTTCCTTCATAAACCGCCGC
This sequence comes from Acetobacter okinawensis JCM 25146, assembly GCF_000613865.1. Lineage (GTDB taxonomy): Bacteria > Pseudomonadota > Alphaproteobacteria > Acetobacterales > Acetobacteraceae > Acetobacter > Acetobacter okinawensis. The sequence continues at coordinate 6,671 of NZ_BAJU01000069.1, read as the reverse complement.
TCGATATATTCATCGGTTGGGTCGACATGTTTTCGTAGCACATGGCCACCCGCTTTGTGATTATGTGGGGGTGCCTCATGGTGGTTGAGATTGAGCCACTTCTGTCTATGGGGGGAGAGAAGGTTCTGGTTGGTGGGTGATCTTGGAGGCTGTGGGGTATACGGCGAAGGCCGATGGAAGTGCTCCGTTGTGATGTCGGCATGCCGGAAGGTCAGCTTGCCTGCATCCGCCGATGCCACGCGAATGGCCCGGGTGGCTGCGAAAGACCCTGCCGCATGCAGTAGGCCGCCGGGGATCAGGGCATCTGCGACCGCACCTGCCAGACCCGCAACGGCGGGGGACGCATGCGCCCTCAGCGCCGCACTACGAACCGCACGTTCAGTCTGGGTTTGGGGTGGTGTGCCTGTATTCCACGCCCGTCGTCCGGCGGCCATCATGTCAACGCCGTGAGCGGCAAGGGCAATACCGGCCATTTCCGCCGCCCCGAAGCCGATCGTGGCCAGCCCTTCGGCCCGGTTGATTGTTTGCTGGCTCGGCAGATAACCGTATCATCGCCGGGCAGGAACCACGGCCCTATACACAGCCCCTGCACGCGGCATGGCTGAAACGTGCGAGGCTGGTATCATGACCCGGCGTGCCTGGTTCTTCGGCACCTATTTCGTCGTGCTGGCGGTAGGTGTGTCCGCCGCAATGCATGTTGCGCCCCGGCTGCTCTGGAACAGCACGGCCAGCGTCCCGGTGGGGCTGGACCGGCTGACGCGCCAGATGCAGCGGCAGGAGCGCGACCTGATGATCGCGCTGGAAACACACGCCCTGTTCATCCGCTTCTGGCTGGGACAAATGCCGCCCCTGCCCGCCGAGGCGCAGGACGCCGCCAATGCGCTGGGCCAGGAACGGTTTACCCGGTTTCTGGATACGCTGGGGCGGCGGCTCTCTCAAGGGCGGTCCTTCCGAGATGACATCCCGCTCGATATCCCTGCCATGCGTCAGAGGCCCGCTGACAGGCCCGATGCTGCGTCACCCAAAGCATAGCGCTCGTCCCCGTGGGTGACATCACCCCTCAAGCAGCAGTTTGAGATAGCCACCCTCGACCAGGGCAATACCTTCGTCGCGCCAGTCCTTGGCGGTCCTACGCCATGTATGGTCGCGCCATTCGTTCCAGGACATGGTCAGGGCGCGAGGATTGATGAGGACGGCAGCAATCCGGCGTTCATCCGCACCCGCCCGATGCAGGTCATAGGCATGCAGGCAGCGGATCAGATGCAGGGATCGAAACGGCGTTATCATCGGAGGAACACGGCAGGCAGTCTGAAACCCAGATGATGGGCCACGAAACGCCCAGCCTCATACCAGCGACTTCGGTAATGCGGGTCGATCGGGATCACGACCGCAGGCCGCTTTGCGGCGGCCGGATCATCCAGCAGGAAGAAAAATGTCCCGAAAGAACCGGTCACGGTGACGGAGCGCCCCACGTCGTCCTCGCTGTCGAACAGGATGCGGCCCATAGCCTCGAAATCCAGCGACCGGAGATTGGCAAAACCCCGAGGGGCATCCGTCAGGCTGATGATCCTTGTTGTATCTTCCCTATGCCAGATCACAGGTTTTCGGGTGATGGGAATGTCCGGATTATGGACAAAACTGTAACCTCCATCGGTCCCGGAACGCCGCCCACAGGAGCGAGGGATTGCCGCTCGCACCGGCCCGGAGCAGACTGTCGCGATAATCGCTGATATAGCGGGACCAGCGGCGCATGAAGGCCCCGGCAAGGGCGGAGGCCGGGAGGGTTCTGAGGATGGCCAGATCGGCCTCGGAATGCCAGATGTCGAATGGCATGGGGACAATCCTCTCGACTGGGGAGCCGCCGACCGGGTACGGCAAAACATGCCGCACCTGTCAGCCAGCCCCAAGTTTCTGGTTACATTGAGTTCTCACGCCTTGCGGCATGACCTTATGAAAATTGCAGGGAGCTCCACGCATGTTGCGCAGTATCACCCACCGAGTTTGACATGGCTTGCCCCTCGCATCTTGCCGGGAACAGTCCACGCTTCTTGCAGCATGCCTGCCCCACGAGTTTGGCATAGAGACGAGGGGCAAGGTGCCGAAACTAATAGGGAAAAGATGCCGTAGTTCGGGGTGGGGAAATTTCACCAGCTATATGAAAGATTCCCATAAACACGGCGGCCTTGGCCATAAGCGCAAGTCCCACCGTACGTGCTGCTTCCACAACCGGTAACGTAACGTGTATTAGCGATATTCGACATAGCTAGCCGTGCCTGCATACCTTTTAAGACTGACCATACATTCCCAAAGTCCACGTGAGCTCCAACATCAAATAAGATATAATCAGGAACTTTATACGAATTGGCATTATCGGCGTAACTCGAACCTATATATCTAGCTCCGAAATTAATTCCCAGCCCATGAAATACATTGCGGGGCAACGTATAGTCGATAAACATGTTTGCCATATTACGTGGCAAGCCGCTTATATATTTCCCCTGCTCAGAAACGCTCCCTAAGTTTGCGCCAGACATACTGCGTAAGACAACAGTTGTGTCGCTGTTCGTAACGCGTGTATCGTTAAATGTATAGGATGCCGTCAAATGCAAGTCTTTTGTAATATTGGCATGAGCAGATAGCTCCACGCCTTTTGATGTCACTTCGCCAGCGTCCATCTGTTTTCCAGGATGCTCCGTATCCGTAATCTCGTAGTGGTCTTCTTTGATGTGATAGGCGGCAGCGGTCAGAAGTACATCGGTATGAGGCACCATATATTTTAAACCCGCTTCATATTGTGCGCCTGTTAATGATTTGATAGCCTCACCATTATATTTAAATGCTCCGACCTGCGGAATAAATGATGTTGCATAGCTAAAATATGGTGTCAGACCAAACTCAAAATTGTAGGTAAACCCCGCGCGCCATGTGAATTTCGATGCCGATGGATTTTCTGAACTACGTGACGTTGAGACCGCTGTGGTTGCACCGTCACCTTTTGTCTGTGCTAAGGATGTGCCTTCATAGTTGTACCAATCTTGACGCCCTCCCAGCAACACAGACAAGTGACCAAATTTAATCTGGTCTTGAAAATAGACGCCTTTCTGAAACTGCGTCTGGTTGACATTATTTACAGAGAGCGCATTCGGACAGTTAAACGTATAACACGTATGAACATTGTAATATATCGGGTTCCATACATTGATTGATGGTATGCCATCAAGATCGTATACAAGATCTTGTATCCAATGTACGCGCCTGAAGTCTACTCCTGCAACTAGTGTTTGTTTCACTGGGCCAGTATTGAAGTGACCTATGACGCGACTATCAAGACCAAGTGTTTTCTGGAACGCAGAAGCCTTCCACGCGGCTCGTGGATATGTCTCTCCATCGGCCTGAAGACCTTGTCGTAAGTAAACTTGATTGCCATGAGAAGAAGAATCCTCATATCTAAATGTTTGTTGAAACTCCCAGTCTTTATTAAATTTATGTGAGAATTGATATTCAAAATCAGCTTCCGTAGTAGAATTGTGGTTAACGCCAGGATCGAATAGATATCGACTTCTAGGAATATATCCGTATTTCCCTGGGATGATAGTTCCAACACCAGGATATAGGCCACTCGTTCCGGAATCGGGCGTGTACATATACTCCCCAAGAACAGTCAGGCTTGTTTTTTCATCGATATCCCATTTGAGTGACGGCAAAACGCCCACTCGTTTATAGTGTGCATAATCTTGTTGTGTTCCTTGAGTTACGCCAATTCCGGCAATTCTATACTTAACATTACCTGATTTTGTTACTTTATCAGCAACATCGAACGTTGCTTCATATCGTCCCCAGTTTCCAAACCCAACAGTAACATTCCGAATGGAGGTATCAGTCGGCTGTTTTAGACGAGTAGCAACAAGTCCACCAGGTCCAACTTGCCCATACAATACTGAGGCTGGCCCCATCAGAGCTTCAACTCTTTCGACAAAAGCCGTCTCTCCTGCTGAACTGGAATGGGACATAATACCATCAACGTACTGCGTAGCTGCAAAACCGCGCATCATAATGCTACCAGTTCCGTTGGCGAGACTGCCGTTTGCAGCTCCGTTATCAGCCGCGCCCTTCATGTTAACCACACCAGGCAAGTATTGTAATGCTTCCAGGACATTTTGTGATTGTCGATCTATAATTTCTTGCTTAGTTACCACGTAGACAGAATTAGGTATCTCTGTAATTGGTGTATCAGTTTTAGTGCCTGCTTCAGTGTAATGAGCTACATACCCGACACCTGGTCCAGTAGCAGATTCTTTCGCCAGCGTGCCGCCGACACGGACCGGACCGAGGGTGATGTTGGCAGAAGCCGGAACGAGCGTCACAACATTTCCTGAAAGACGATAGGTCAGGCCCGTGCCCGCCAGCAACTGCACCAGTGCCTGCTGCGCAGTCATACGCCCAGTCACACCGTGAGACGATAGTCCCTGAATGAGAGATGTCTCGACCGAAACCTGTGTTCCAGACTGCGCCCCGAAAGACGTTAGCGCCTTTGCAAGAGATCCTGTTGGAATAGAAAAGCTTTTTGATTGATCGGCAGTCATCGCAGATGAAACCACCGTTTGAGCAAAAGCGCCTGATGCTCCGGCAACAGAAGCCAGTGCCGAGCTTGTCATCAGAATTGCTGCAATAATTTTTCGGTCAGCACCGACACTCACATTCCGTCGCAACGGCATTGTTTCCCTTACTATGCTCTACGTAGCCGGGGATGTGCCGTTAATGCGACTGCATTGCAGTTTCATCCCCTACTTGAGCGACGGGTGCCGAGAAAATTTTTTCCCTCTTTTTTATGATCGGATACGAAAAATTAGAAATCGGAGATAATGACAAACCAAGGTGTCATACGCCTTACGGCTACGCCCTCATGGGCTTGCGCTAGGGCGTGCAGGGCTCCGACTGGGTTATTCAGGTCATAAACCCCTGTAACCCGCCGTGCAGCGAAGTCTGAACTGGCAAGCACAATCATCCCTTTGAAGTAGGGACGGAGTTTTTCCACCACATCAGCCACCGGCTGATCATTAGCGATCAACTGCCCATGTCGCCATGAGGCGATTTCGGTCCCGTCAGCATTCGTACGATGGAAACCGCCCATCCAGCCTACGTGGATCGCCTGTCCCGCCTGCAAACGCTCTGAAACCCCAAAAGACGGAGAAGCGTCTACCTGCACAGATCCCTGCGCAACCGCAACATCCGTACTATCCGCCCCGAAGCCGACTTCAAACGCAGTGCCGATATCTGTCGTGCGGACACTATGAGCATCCACGGCAAACGGGCGCGTTGCGTCATGTGTCACTTCAAAAAAAGCACGACCTTTCAAAAGACGAATATGCCGTTGTGACCCTTTATAATCCACGGCAATAGCACTCTGAGGAGCTAGCTCTACGTCTGTACCATCTGCGAGCTTGATCGACTGTTGTTGGGCCGTGCCTGTTGTATAATCAGCTTGCCACCAAAGAAGAGCGCTCGGAGTTATCAGTAGGACGAGACAGGCGGCGAGCGCCATCCCTGCACCGATGACCGGAACCATTCGCTTCGATAGGATGCGCTGCGATGGCAGAGGAGCCACCTCGTCCGCTACGTCTCGCGCTTCAAATACACGGATGGCAGCACCTTCATCCGCCGATGCGGGACCAATCAGATCATAGGCTTGCGCGGTCTCGGTCCAGGCTCTTCTGTTGGCCGGGTGAGCGGAAAGCCATTCAGCGAAACGGGTGCGAAGATCGGGATCATCAGGCTCATCTTCCAAAAAGATAAGCCAGTCAGTTGCTTCCCTTATTGCCCGTTCGTCTTCGCTCTCTATCCCTGCCGTCATCCCTCTCCCGATACTCAAGCATCATGTTGGCCGTCACATGTCCGAACATGGACGAAATCAGTCCCTACTTCATAAACGAAGCAGCGTAGATTTTTTTCTATAATGATTTACTGGAACGACTTCAGGCGTCTCCGGCAATGGGCAACGCTTCGGCGATCAGAGTATGGGCACGTGTTACAGAGATTCCCAACCGTGCGGCCACCTCCCTGGTCTTCAATCCTTCAAGACGGTGCAATTCCACGGCTATTCTTGTGCGCTCTGGGAGTTCTGCAAGAGCATCCCGCACAATGGCCAGTTGCTGGCGATGCAGAATCTCGACTTCCGGAACAGCCCGCTCATCTGGTTGAAGATGAGTTGTCTCGCTTCCATTGTCAGAGATCACATAACGGCTACGGCTGATATGTGCCCGTCTGCCATCAAGAGCAATATTTCGGACAATGCGAAAGAGATAGCGTAACGGTTCACGAACAAAATTCGGATCAGCCTGAGAGACCGTCGAGAAACGAACCCACGCTTCCTGAACGATATCCTCGCTTTGCGTCGTAGTCCCCGTGACAGTGGTCGCATAGTCGACCAGCCGTTTACGGTTCTGCACGAACAGGCTCAGATTGTCCTTCTCGCTGTCCAAAGGTGCGCTGTCCACTTCATCACGCGGTCATACGAATCCGCTTCACCACATTTAAGAACCATTCTTATTTGGTAGCTACGTGAGGACGGATTGGAAGGCAAGGAGAAGGTTGGCGGATCGGCTCTGTGCTGTGCGGTTCAAGCCTCTTCCTTCCCTTCCCGGCCCTCTAGCTGCGCACTCGGCGCGTCCCGG
>NZ_BAJU01000070.1 GCF_000613865.1 Acetobacter okinawensis JCM 25146 | reverse complement strand
TCCACTCCCCGCCACACAGGCAGACCCCGGCTTTATTCTCCCCGCAACCACAACACCGGCCCCACTAGCAGAAAAACCCGCCAGAAGCGGCCTGCTCGGCCGCCTGTTTGCCGGGGCCAGCCAGACCGAAAACACCACTCCCACCCCGGAACGGACCGCCGCGCGCAAAGGCGGGTGGGAACTCCCCCCCATGAGCCTGCTGCGCGCTGCACCCAGCAACGCCCACACCGGCCCCTCGCCCGAACTGCTGAACGCCACCGCCCGCATGCTGGAGCAGGTTCTGGCCGATTACGGCGTGCAGGGCCGCATTGTAGGCATGAGTGCCGGACCCGTGGTCACACTCTATGAGCTGGAACCCGCACCGGGTATTCGCTCGGCCCGTATTATCGGGCTGGCGGACGACGTGGGCGCGCTCGCTCTCCGTGCTGAGCGTGCGTATTGCCACAGTCCCCGGTCGCAACGTGATGGGGATTGAAGTTCCCAACCAGACGCGTGAGACGGTCTACCTGTCCGAGCTGCTCAACCAGCCCACATGGCGCGAGGATACGGGCCAGCTCCCCCTCGCCCTTGGCAAGGATATTGCGGGCGAGCCCATGTTCTCCGACCTTGCGCGCATGCCGCACCTGCTGGTCGCGGGCACCACCGGCTCGGGCAAGTCGGTGGGTGTGAACGCCATGATCCTGTCCCTGCTCTACCGGCTCTCGCCTGATGAGTGCAGGCTGATCATGATTGACCCCAAGGTGCTTGAGCTCTCCATTTACGATGGCATCCCCCACCTGCTGACCCCGGTTGTGACCGAACCGCCAAAGGCCGTAAACGCGCTCAAATGGGTCGTGCGGGAGATGGACCGCCGTTACCGCACCATGGCGCACATGCAGGTGCGTAACATTGCCGGCTACAACGCCCGTGCGAGTGAAGCCCGCGCAGATGGGGAGGTCGTGGTCCGCCGCGTGCAGACCGGCTTTGACCCCGAAACCGGCAACCCGGTGTTTGAGGAGCAGTCCGTCACCCTCGACCCCATGCCCTATATTGTCGTCATTATTGACGAAATGGCCGACCTGATGATGACCGCAGGCAAGGAAATTGACGCCTGCGTGCAGCGGCTGGCGCAAAAGGCGCGTGCTGCGGGTATTCACGTCATCATGGCAACGCAGCGCCCCTCGGTGGATGTGATTACGGGCACCATCAAGGCCAACTTCCCCACCCGTATCTCCTTTCAGGTTATCAGCAAGTTCGACAGCCGCACCATTCTGGGCGAGCAGGGAGCGGAGCAGCTTCTGGGTCAGGGGGATATGCTGTTCATGCAGGGCGGGGGGCGCATTACCCGCGTGCATGGCCCGTTTGTGGCCGATAGCGAGGTGGAGCAGGTCGTCAACTTCCTCAAGGAACAGGGCGAGCCGATCTATGATGAGGACGTTCTGGCCGACCCCATGGAGGAAAATGCGTCCTCCAGCGCTGGCAGCCGCGCCAGCGGGAACGAAAATGCCGAAGCCGATATGTACAGCGAGGCAGTGGACATTGTCACGCGGGAGGGCAAGGCTTCCACCTCCTTTATCCAGCGCCATCTCTCCATTGGCTACAACCGCGCGGCCAAGCTGATTGAGCAGATGGAAAAGGAAGGCATTATCAGCCGTGCCGACCATGTAGGCCGCCGCAAGGTGCTGGTCGGCGCCGCGCGGGAAGAGGACTGAATGCCCCCCTCCCCTCCGGCCCTGCCGCCCCTGCTCTACCAGAGCAGCCATGTGGTGATTGTGGACAAGCCCGCGGGCCTGCCCGTACACACCGGCCCCGGCGGTGGCGCATGTGTGGAGGACTGGTTCCCCCTGCTCTCCCGCCGCAAGGACGGGCCGTGGCTGGCCCACCGGCTGGATACCGATACCTCAGGCTGCCTAGCCATAGCCCTACGCAAGCAGCCCCTGCTGGCCATGCAGCAGGCCTTTGCCACCAAAACCGCGCGCAAAACTTACTGGGCCGTGGTGAATGGTGTGCCACGCGCCCAGACCGGGCGCATTGACCTGCCCCTGCTCAAGACCAGCACCAGAGCGGGCTGGTCCGTACAGGTGGCAGCCACAGGCGCTCCAGCAGCCACCACATGGCGGGTGCTGGGACAGAGCGCACACACAAGCTGGCTGGAACTGGAACTTGAAACCGGGCGAACCCATCAGGCCCGTGTGCATTGTGCGGCCATGGGCTGGCCCATTGTGGGCGATGCCCTTTACGGCACCGCCAGCCCCGCAGGCCTGCACCTGCTGGCCAGAAGCCTGCATTTACCCCTTGAAAACGGCATTACCGTAACCGCTCCACCGCGCACCGGCATGCAGCCCGCCCTGCGCGCCTGCGGCTGGCAGCCGTCCCCGGCCTGACAAGCCACCCGCCCAGAACGCGCAGCCAACACAGCATCTGGAACACACTCTACACCCGGCTTCAGATGCAAAAAGCCACACCCCAGCGCGCCTGCCTGAGCCTTACCCTTGCGCCAAGCGGCTGACATGCGGCCAGACCTGCACAACGCGGGTCTGAAAAATCTGGCGTTCAGGCCGCAGCACTGCACTGTCAAACAACCGCGCACGGGCCAGACCCGCCTGCCCCAGTTGCGCACGTAACGTGGCATCGGCCATCAGGCGCTCCAGTGCTGCCACCATGCCCGGCAGGTCATCCGGGCTGGCATAGAGTGCTGCCTGCCCCGCAACCTCGGGCAACCCGCCATTGCGTGACGTCAGCACAGCAGCCCCACACCCCATGGCCTCCAGTGCGGCCATGCCAAAAGGCTCGGCCCACCGGCTGGGCACTACCACAATGGCGGCGTGGCTCATGGCCTGCAAAACCTGCGCATGGGGCTGATAACCCGCCATGCTGACCCCAGCTACGCGCGCCTGCTCCTGCAAACGGGCGAGAAAATCTGTCTGGGGAGATGCTGGGCCAAACCTGTCTGCCCCAATAATGGTGGCCTGCCATGTCGGGTAGCGGGGCAGCAGGGCCGCACAGGCCGCGACAAACGCATCCACTCCCTTGTCCGCCACAACACGCCCTGCAAACAGCACGGTCCTGTCCCGCACGGGGGCGGGGGCAGGCAGGGCCGCAAGGTCAAGCGCGTTGGGCAGAACCGTAACACACCCCTGAGCACCCTGCGCCAGAAACCGCGCCCGCAGCCAGCCCGACACGGCCACAACCGCCATTTTGCCTGCCAGCACCGTACGTTCCCGCGCGGTTTTGGCCCCACGCATGCCACACGGGTCATTATGCAACACCAGCACCAGCGGCATGTGGGGAAAACGCCGACTGATAGCCAGCGCCAGATCCGGCCGGTTATGCACCTCCACCAGATCGGGGCGGATGCTACCAACAAGCCGAGCGACCCCCGCCCGGTAGCGCCCCATGGTCCCAAGAGCAAACAGGGCTGGAGGAACCGGCACAAAAGGCACATCGGCAAACGCACGGGTAGCAGGGGCACTCCCCACCACAACCTCGCCTACACCGGCCATGCGGCGCACCAGCAGCGCTATGGCCCCTGCCTCCGCCGCAGCAAACCGCTCACGCGGGGGCAGAACAGTCATGACCCGTAACGGCCTGTGGGGGGCGGTTACGGGCTGGGCCACATGCGCAGGTGTGGGGGTGGACATGCCTAGCCCTGCCCCCGGCTGAGCATCATGGTGCTGGCTCAGGCCAGTGCTTCATACATATCCAGCTGCCATGCCACCGGCTCACGCGCAGCGGCGGCATACCACTCCTCCATCAGGGGGTGGTGGCGCACGGCCTGCATGTAGGCATGAGCCGTGGGAGAAAGCCCCGGCACGTCGTAGGAGAGAAAACGGCACACAACAGGGGCGAACATGGCATCCACATTCCCCATACCCGGCCCGCACAGGAATGGCCCGCCACGGCCCGCACCCTCGGTCCAGATAGCGTTGATGCGCGCAATATCCTTGAGCACATCCTCCCCCAGCGGGGTGGGCAGCGGCCGGTTGCGCCCCAGATTCATGGGGAATGCCGAGCGCACGGCCCGGAAGCCGGAATGCATTTCCGCAGCAGCGGAGCGCGCCCATGCCCGTGCAACCCGGTCCGTCGGCCATAGAAAACCATGGTGCTCGGCACAGTATTCGGCAATGGAGAGCGAGTCCCACACCACCGCGTCCTTATGCTCCAGATACGGCACACACCCATTGGGGGAGAGGGTTTTAAGCGCTGTGGTCTGCCCGCCACCGGCGAGTGGCACAACCTGCACCGCCACATCCAGCCCAGCCAGACGCACGCAGAGCCAGCCCCGCAGCGACCATGATGAATAACGCTGTGTTCCGATAACCAGACGACCTTCGGCCATGCGCCAGCACTCCCTGTTCCTGAGTTTACACCGTAACCGGCTGCTCCGTCCGGCGAATGAACCCGCCACCCAGAATCCGGCTTCCCTGATAAAACACGCAGGCCTGACCGGGGGCGGGCATGGCGGGTGCGTCCAGCAGCACGGTTGCCCCATCGGGGGTGGGCAGCACGCGGGCGGTGCGTGGCTCCTCACGCGCACGCATCTGCACCTTGCACACAAGCCCTTCTGGCGGGGCGTCCACCAGCCAGTTCACATCCCGCACGGACAGGGCGCTGACAAATGCGTGGGCGCGTGGGCCAATAATCACACGTTTGCGGCCGGGTTCGACCCCCACCACCATCTGCCGTTCCCCCTGAAGGCGCGCGGCATTGCCCAACCGTTTGCTCTGCCCCACGGTAAAGCGCATGACCCCTTCGTGCGCGCCCACAACATGGCCGGACTGGTCCACAATCTCGCCCGGGCCTGCCATTTCGGGGTGCATACGCTCGACAAGGTCCACGTAGGAGCCATCGCTGACAAAGCAGAGGTCCTGGCTGTCGGGCTTGCCCGCCACAACCAGTCCGTAGCGCTCGGCCTCCTGCCGTACGGCGGCCTTGTCGGGCATGTCGCCCAGGGGGAAGCGTAAAAAATCCAGCTGCGCGCGCGTGGTGGCAAACAGGAACCAGCTCTGGTCACGCGCCTCGTCCACAGGGCGGTGCAGTTCGGCCCCCTGCGGGCCTTCCACACGGCGCACGTAGTGGCCGGTGGCCATGGCCTCTGCCCCGATTTCCTTCGCCAGTCCCAGCAGGTCGGTAAATTTGACGCCCTGATTGCAGGCAACGCAGGGGACCGGAGTCTCGCCCGCGGCATAGGCATCGGCAAAGCGTTCGATCACGCTGTCCTGAAACCGGCGCTCGGCGTCAATGACATAATGCGGGAACCCCAGACGGTCGGCCACGGCGCGGGCATCGCGGATGTCCTGCCCTGCGCAGCATGCACCTTTTTTGGCCACCCCTCTGGAATCGTAAAGCTGAAGGGTCGCGCCCACGACCTCGTGCCCTTCCTCCAGCAGCCGGGCAGCCACCACGGAACTGTCCACCCCTCCGGACATGGCAACAAGAATACGCATGGGCGGGTTATCCTTCCCCTTTAATAATCGGTATCAGGCCTTGCTGGGCAGGCGCACAACCAGACCATCCAGTGCTTCGGTCATAACAATCTGGCAGCCAAGGCGTGAGGTTTTTTCCAGACCAAAGGCAAGGTCCAGCATGTCTTCCTCATCATCGGTGGGGGCACTCAGCTTGTCCGCCCATGCCGGGTCCACCACCACGTGGCAGGTCGCGCAGGCGAGCGAGCCTTCGCAGGCCCCTTCAAGGTCCACATCGTGCTTGTGGGCGATTTCCAGCACGGACAGGCCAACAGGGGCATCAACCGTGCGTTCTGTTCCGTCCTGCTCAACAAACGTCATCTGGGGCATTGGTTTCCATCCTGCCAAAAATTATCATGGCGGCTACGGCCGGTTTAAATTGGCCTTATGCTGTGGGTCTGGCCCGCGGGGGCGTGGCCCGAACCTGCAAGGCAGCCTGTGCCAGACTGTCCGCCGCGCGTTCTGCTTCGGCGGTGGAGGTAAAACGTCCGGGGGACAGACGCAAGCTTCTTCCTGCCTCATCAAAGCTCAGGCCCATGGCTTCCAGCACATAAGACGGGGCCAGCTCCGCTGAAGAGCAGGCCGAACCGAGCGAAACCTCAAGCTCGGGCATGGCCTCCAGCACATCTGCGGCGCGCAGGTCAGGCGGCAGACGCAGGCTGAAAATACCCGGCAGGCGTGCCGCCTCCTGCGCATTGACCACACACCCCGGCAACCGCACCTGCAACCGTGCGACAAACAGGGCCTGCAACGCAGCCAGATGTGCGCCATCACGCGCCATATCCGCCTGCGCAATGCGGCAGGCCGCCCCAAACCCCGCCAGCAAAAAGCCCGGCAGTACCCGAGCGCAAACCCCGCTCCTGCCCACCGCCCGAGAACAGGGGCGTCAGCCGCACACGGGGGCGGCGGCGCACATACAGCGCACCTGCCCCCTTTGGCCCATACAGCTTGTGGCTGGAGACAGAGGCAAGGGCCACGGGCAGATGGTGCAGGTCCAGCGCAATCTTGCCTGCCGCCTGCGCCAGATCGGTATGGAGCAGAGCGCCCGCCTGCGTGACCAGAGCACCCAGTGCGGCAAGGTCCTGGAGCACCCCGGTCTCGTTATTGGCCGCGGCAATGGAGACCAGCGCGGTCGGTGCATCCGCTAAAGCTGTCGCCAGTACATCCGGCTCCAGCACCCCTTGGGCATTGACCGGCAGAACAACCGGCTCAAACCCTTCCTGCGCCAGATCCTCTACACTCTGGAGCACACATTTATGCTCGGTCGCCACGGTAATAACCCTGCGGCGCGCGCTCCCCTGCGCCGCCAGATGCCGCATGGCCCCCTTGATGGCCAGATTGTTGGACTCGGTCGCCCCCGAGGTAAACACAATCTCACGCGCCTCGGCCCCCAGCAGGGCGGCAACCTCCGCACGGGCCTGCTCCACCATCTGTGCCGCACGGGTGCCGCTGGCGTGGGTGGTACTGTGCGGGTTGCCGTTCTCCTCCGCCAGAGCACGCAGCAGAACTGCCTGCACACGTGGGTCGCACGGTGTGGTGGCCGCGTGGTCAAAATACAATGCCGCCATGCCGCCCCCCACCTATGCCAGCGCCAGACCGGCGCCTACCGCCATGCGTGTATAACTTTGCACAAACCGCTCCACATCCGCCTCCTGCGTGTTCCACGGCAAGGATACGCGTATGGCCTGCCCGGCCAGTTCCCCCAGCCCCATAGCGTCCAGCACGTGCGAAAACGCGACCTTACCCGACGAACAGGCCGACCCGGCTGAAACACAGACCCCATCCAGATCAAGCCGCATAAGCTGCCCCTGCGCGCGCCGCCCCGCCAAGGCGAGGGAGGCCGTATTGCCCAGACGGGGTGCCCCCGCACCGCATACCACCGCCCCGGCGG
>NZ_BAJU01000071.1 GCF_000613865.1 Acetobacter okinawensis JCM 25146 | reverse complement strand
GGCGCAGCCGGGCCTGCCTCCGGCACCCTGCCGGTTTGTTGCCGTACGGCTGGCCCCCGCTCGCCCCGAACTGCGCCAGCGCATACAGGCCCGCTTTGCCAGTATGCTGGAGCAGGGGGCTGTGGAGGAGGTGCGCAGTCTGTTACAACAGAATCTGGACCCAACCCTGCCTGCCATGCGCGCACACGGCGTGCCCGAACTGGCGGCCATGTTACGCGGCGAGATAACACAGGCGGAAGCCGCCAGCCGCGCCATTGTTGCCACGGGGCAGTATACCAAGCGGCAGGCCACGTGGTTTGCGCACCATCCGCTGACTGCGGAAGGGCTGACCTGCACGGTTAATGCCTGTTTTGCCAATTCTGAGCAATTTTCGGAAAGAAAACATGACGAAATTGTTTCTTTTATTCTAAGGGGGATTGACGCACCAGACGGTGAGTCCTAAACAGACGACCTGCTCCCAATTCCGGGAAGAGAGGACGCTATGACACGCATGACTGGTTCGACCACACTGAACGCTCAGACAACCACCACCCTGCCGGGTGCGGAAGTCCTTCTGCGCGCTTTGGTCGAACAGGGTGTGGAAGTCATTTTTGGTTATCCCGGCGGTGCCGTTCTTCCCATTTACGATGCGCTGTTCAAGCAGGATCACATCCGCCATGTGCTGGTGCGCCATGAGCAGGCGGCTGTCCATGCGGCGGAGGCTTACGCCCGTTCCACTGGCAAAGTGGGTGTGGTGCTGGTCACCAGCGGGCCGGGGGCAACCAATGCGGTCACTGGCCTGCTGGACGCGATGATGGATTCCATCCCGCTGGTCTGCCTGTCCGGGCAGGTGCCAACCCCCCTGATCGGTAATGACGCGTTTCAGGAAGCGGATACAACCGGCATTACCCGCCCGGTGACCAAATACAACTATCTGGTGCGCAAGCCCGAGGACCTGGCTCCTGCGGTGCATGAGGCCTTTGCCATTGCCCGCTCCGGTCGCCCCGGCCCGGTGCTGATCGACCTGCCCAAGAACATTACGGTGGGGGATGCCCCTTATGTGGATGCAGGCGCGGTCACCCCGCGTACCATCCGCATGACCACCCAGCCTGACCGCGCAGCCATTGCGCGCGCAGTGGCCGCAATGAAGGCGGGCAAGCGCCCGCTGTTCTATACCGGTGGCGGCGTCATCAACTCCGGCCCGCAGGCGAGCGAGAACCTGCGCAGGCTGGTGGCGCTGACGGGTTTTCCCGTTACCTCCACGCTCATGGGGCTTGGGGCGTTCCCCGGTACGGATGAGCGGTTTCTGGGCATGCTGGTATGCACGGCACGTACGAAGCCAATCTGGCAACCCATGACTGCGATGTGCTGATCGCCCTTGGTAGCCGGTTTGATGACCGGGTGACCGGGCGGCTGGATGCATTCTCTCCCGGGTCGTTTAAAATCCATGTCGATATTGACCCCTCGCAGATCAACAAGATCGTGCATGTCAACGAAGGCATTGTGGGGGATGTGGGCGAGATTATCGCCATGATGATCGAGGAGTGGGAAAAGCAGCCCGTTTACGCGCACAAGGCTGAACTGGACGCGTGGTGGGCCAAAATTGAGGGGTGGCGCGCGCTGGACTGCCTGCGCTTTGGTCAGGATCAGGCGCCCGATGCGGTTATCAAACCCCAGCAGGCCATCCAGCGTATTTACGAACTGGCGCGCCAGACCGGGCGGGATACCTATGTGTCCACCGAGGTGGGGCAGCATCAGATGTGGGCTGCGCAGTTTTTCCGCTTTGATCAGCCCAACCGCTGGCTGACGTCTGGCGGTCTGGGCACCATGGGGTACGGCCTGCCCGCAGCCGTTGGTGCGCAGATTGCCCACCCCGATGCGCTGGTGCTGGATGTGGCGGGCGAAGCCTCGACCCTGATGAACATTCAGGAACTGGGGACCATTGCGCAGTACCGCCTGCCGGTTAAGATTTTCATTATCAACAACCACTACATGGGCATGGTGCGCCAGTGGCAGGAACTGCTGCATGGCTCGCGCTATTCGGAAAGCTACTCCGATGCACTGCCGGACTTTGTCAAGCTGGCGGAAAGCTTTCATGCTACTGGCCTGCGTGTTACCCGGCTGGACCAGCTGGATGCCACCATCCGTCAGGCGCTGGAGCATAATGGCCCCGTGATTGTGGACATCTGTGTTGCGGAAGGGGAGAACTGCTTCCCCATGATCCCCTCGGGGGCTGCCCATAACCAGATGATCCTTGGCCCGGAGCAGGAGGCCGTCAGTGCTACAATCAGCAAGGAAGGGCAGATGCTGGTCTAGTCCGCCAGAGTTGCTCTTGTCTGGTTCCGCCTTGTCCCTTCCGCTTTGATTGCGAGAAACATGAGTATGCAGGTCGAAGTTTCCGGTTCCGCTGTTATTTCCCTTCTGGTGGATAATGAAAGCGGGGCACTTGCCCGTATTGTAGAGCTGTTCTCTGGTCGTGGTTACAACATCCAGAGCCTGACCGTGGCGCCAGTGGACGAACACGGCCACACCTCACGCGTAAACATTGTGACCACGGGCACGCAGTCTTCCATCTGGCAGGTTAAAACGCAGCTTGAGCGGCTTGTCCCCGTCTCACGCGTGGTGAACCTGACGGCGGAAGGCCCCTATGTTGCGCGGGAAATGGCGCTGGTCAAAGTGGTCTCCTCGGGAGAGCCACGGACCGAGGCCCTGCGTATTGCACAGGCTTTTCGGGCACGGGCGGTGGATACGACCGCCAGTTCCTTTGTGTTTGAACTGACCGGCTCCACAGACAAGCTGGACAGTTTTATTGAGCTGATGCGTCCACTCGGGCTGGTTGAGGTCTCCCGCACCGGGGTTGCCTCCATTTGCCGTGGGCCGCAGACAATTCAGAACTTCTGAAGTATAGACAGGCAGCAACGCCGGGGACTAACCCCCGGCAACAGGGAGAAAAGAAGAATGGCTATGCGCGTGTATTATGATCGTGACGCCGACGTTAACCTGATCAAGTCCAAAAAAGTGGCCGTTATCGGTTACGGCAGCCAGGGCCATGCCCATGCCAACAACCTGAAGGACAGCGGCCTTGCTGACGTTGTGATCGGCCTGCGTGAAGGTTCTTCCGCAGTAGAAAAAGCCCGCAATGCTGGCTTTACGGTTATGACACCCGACAAAGCTGCTGCCTGGGCTGACGTTGTTATGGTGCTGACACCTGATGAAGGTCAGGGCGCTCTGTACACCGAATATCTGGAAAAGAACCTCAAGCAGGGTGCAGCGCTTGCCTTTGCTCATGGTCTGTCCATCCACTTCCGCCTGATCGAAGCCCGCCCCGACCTGGACGTGTTCCTGATCGCTCCCAAAGGCCCCGGCCACACGGTGCGCTCCGAATACCAGCGTGGCGGCGGCGTGCCCTGCCTGGTGGCCATTGCACAGGACAAGTCCGGCAAGGCTCTGGACATCGCTCTGTCCTACGCATCCGCCATTGGTGGTGGCCGTGCAGGCACGATCGAAACTTCCTTCAAGGAAGAAGTGGAAACCGATCTGTTCGGTGAGCAGGCCGTGCTGTGCGGTGGTCTGGTTGAACTGATCCGCGCTGGCTTTGAAACACTGGTCGAAGGTGGCTACGCCCCCGAAATGGCCTACTTTGAGTGCCTGCACGAAATGAAGCTGATCGTGGACCTGATCTACGAAGGCGGCATTGCCAACATGAACTACTCCATCTCCAATACCGCTGAGTATGGTGAGTATGTGTCCGGCCCGCGTGTGATCACGGCAGAAAGCAAGAAGGCCATGAAGGACATCCTCACGGATATCCAGAACGGCACCTTCGTGCGTAACTTCGTGCTGGAAAACAAGTCCGGCAACGTGTTCTTCAAAGCAACGCGTGCTCGTAACGATGCGCACCAGATTGAAGCCGTGGGTGAAAAACTGCGTGGCATGATGCCCTGGATCGCCAAGTCCCGTCTGGTTGACAAAACCAAGAACTAAGACTGCGGCCCTTACCGGCATAACGCTGTAAAAAAGGCTCCCTCACAGATGTGGGGGAGCCTTTTTGTCGGCACGTTCCGCCGTAGCAAATGCGGGTCTATTGCCCGGCAGAGCAGGCTCAGTTTGGCGCGCGTTCGGTGACAAAGCGCATGCCAAGCGCCATGAATGCAAGACCGGCGCAACGGTCAACCCAGCGGCGGCACCTGAGAAAGAGAGCCGAAACACGCTCAAGGCTGAGCAACAGCGTTACCAGTGCAAACCATGCAACGGCCACCGCAAACATGGCGGCAACGCAGGCCAGACCAAGATGGATGGGGGCATGTCTGGGCATGGCGGCTGCAAAAAGGCTTGAGATAAAAACCGGAGCTTTGGGGTTGGCCAGATTGGTCAGAAGCCCTGCGCGAAAATGACTGCTGCGCGCTTCTGTGGTGGCGGCTGGCTCAGTGGGTTCAGCCGTGCTGTGCCAACTGCTGAGGAACAGCTTGACGCCAATTGTTATCAGGTAAAGGCCGCCGCCGATCTTGAGTGCTAGATACAACCACGGTGCTGCAATAAAGAGTGTTCTGATACCAAAAAAACCAGCTACGCCCCATGCCGCAACACCGGTTGCAATGCCAAGAGTAGCCTGTAGGGCAGCACTGCGCCCCCGCAGGACTGCCAGACGTGTGACAAGCAGAAAATCCAACCCCGGCACAATCATGGCAACCAGCCAGAATGCGGAAACCGCAGCAATAATGGATAAATCCTGTGCCAGACCCATGGTTATGCCTCTTTCCCCTAAAATGGACGCAGATACTATGACCAGAACCCTCATTCATGCGTCAAGATATTGGAGGGAGCGCGCAGTTCTGCAGTTTTTCCTGCATTCTGCGGGTTGGGGTGCGGGTGTAAATCGACTTTGCAGGGCAAGTCCGTTATAGAGGCTGCGTTCTTCAACAGAATTGGCAAGGGGCAGTTTGTGCAGTGCGAATGGCGTAGGTCTTACGACAGGCTGGTTCCGATGCTGATCAAGGAACACTTTGGCGATCCGGGAGCACTTACCCGGCAGTTCCCGAGCATGAAGTCCACTTTCCTGTGGAAGGGCGATGACTTTATTCTGTCAGCACAGGCGTTGGCCAGTGCGGATGCCAGCATGCACGGGCTGGAACGGCTTGCCATGGAGCAGCACCGGGCAGGAGCGTGGCAGCTTGCTGGGGAATACTGGCTGATTGCAGCAGGCTGGCGCCGCAAGATGATGGATGACACCAACGAACGCCACGAGGAGGCGTTGCAGTTTGTCCTGCGTCATGTCGAATACAACAGGGCGCTGGCTGAGTGGAAGAAAAAGAAACTCGGCAGAAACGCCATGCCTTATCCGGAGCTGTTTGGCCTTTCCGATACGGAGTGCTGAACCGGGTAAGGTGGGGGCATAAATAACGTGCGTGTCTGGCCATAGCTGCCAGAGCAGCACTATTTGACCATCTTGCGGATCACGCCCATGAGCTCGTCCAGCGCATCGTCTCCGCCGTTTTCGGCTATGGCCGTGCGTACGCAGCCCTTGGCGTGGGATGTAAGAATTTGCACCCCCACACCATCCAGCGCGGATTTGACGGCGGAAAGCTGGGTTAGAATATCCACGCAGTAGCGGTCATCCTGCACCATGTTGAGAATGCCCCCGACCTGCCCTTCAATCCGTTTGAGGCGGTTGATAAGGGCTGTCTTGTCTGGCTGTGTGACGTGCCGTTCCTGGCTGGTGGCGGGGGCGGGCGTACAGGCGGTGCAGCCGGGTTTTTCTGCGGGCATGGAGCATTCTGCTGGTTGTTTAAAAACATGGGGCGCGTGGGGTAGGGTAGGTGCAACGCCGGATGGTGCAGCACCTGCCTGTCTGGTGTGGTCTGTCCCCTGTGTAGAGGGCCTGCGCACGGGATGCAAAAGTGCTACGGGCTTCAGGGGTATAAAAAGGTTAAAACCATGTGCGTACCCCAAAGGTAAAGCGGATATCTTCGGGGCCGTTGTCTGCTGTGCCGCGCCAGTTGGCGGCGTGGTTTGCTGTGTTGCCGTAATGGCCTGCGTACGTCACGGCAATATAGGGTGCAATTTTGCGCTTGAACTCATAGCGCAGGCGTAAGCCTGCATCGATGTCGGAAAAACCTTGGCTGACGTTACGCTGCGCATCGGTGTGGGAGTAGAAGTTGAGCTCCGCCTGTGGTTGCAGGATCAGACGGTTGGTAATCAGCAGGTCGTAGGAGCCTTCGAGCTTGCCCGCGACCCCTTGGGCGTTGAAGTAGGCCGTGGCCGACACATCAAAGAAATAAAGCGCCAACCCCTGCACCCCGACTGCCCCCATGCCCGTGTAGGACCACTGTCCAGGTCCAGCCGTACGCCCGCCTGTAGGTCAAAATAGGTAGAGATGGCGTGGTCATACAAAAATTCATGGTCGCCATCGGTCATATGGCCGTGCCCGTCCACTGTGCCTTCGGATTTGATCCAGAGTTTGTCATGGTCCGTGCCAAACCAGCTTTGGCCGGAGTAACGCAGCAGGCTGTCCCCCGCTGTGTAACGCCCCTCGAACTGTTCCATCAGAACATGAAAATACGTGTTGTGGTCCATAACGGGGGGCATGTTGTGCACGTAGTGCACGGTTGGCACGGGTGGTGGGGTGGCAGGCCAGCGGCTGCTGGGGGCAAGGCTGGCAGGTTGACGCGCACAGTTTGGGCCGTATGCGCTCCGCCAGTGCCAGTGCCAGTGCCAGTGCCAGTGCCAGTGCCAGTGC
>NZ_BAJU01000072.1 GCF_000613865.1 Acetobacter okinawensis JCM 25146 | reverse complement strand
GCCATCTGGGCGGCGACTGCCGCGCGCTCCTCGGCGCTTACGGTTGCCCGAGGCTTGGCTGCCCGCTCGGACAAGGCCACAACCCGTTGTGCTGCCATGCGTCCCGCCTGATGCGCTCGGCGTACGGCAGGAGGTGGGCGTAAAGCTCGGCGGGGGCTGGCCAGAATTTCCCCTTGTCGCCCTGCTGGCACCACGCCTTGCGGGTTTCGGGACACCACACGGCTGCGGGAAGGTCGCCGCAAATCTCCACCATCGCCTCGGCTTGGGCACGGGCCCGCCCAGCATCCGGCCCGTTCACGACCAGCATTGCCAGCTTTTTCAGCCATGCCACGATCAGTTCGGGGGTGGCCGGCTGCACCGAAGCGGCAGCAAGGGCACGGGCCTCGGCAACCCTCTGGGCTGTCAGGTCACGGGGCATGATGGCCACGTTGCTGCGGACAGCATCGAGTAGCGCGGACAGGTCGGGGCTCGGCTTGTGGCCCGGTGTCGGCTGGTAGGTCGCAATCGCGTTCATCGACTAAACCCCCTCAATGTCGGGCACTCCGGCCCACGCTTCGGCTACCCGCTCATGGCGGGGGGATGGGCCGCCGGACGCTCGATGCCGCACCGCGCCCTCAATCCACGAAACCACATCAGCGGGCCGGTGCTCCGCTGCCTCCCGGATGATCGAGAGCAGCAGGTCGCAGCGGTCTCGGCAGGCTTTGAGCCACTTGCCGGTGAGCGCCCGGCACTGGGCCTTGGGCTTCCCGGTCATGTGGTGCAGGAGCGTCTCCCCCTCCCGGAAGAGCATGGTTCGGGCATCAACGGGCTGATCGGGTTCCGCGACCGGCTCCGGCGGTCCCGAACGTAGTGAGGGTAATACCTTCCTACCTTCTTCCCTTCCTACCTTCCTACCTTCTGCGGAAGAATTTGATGACTGGTCGCGTACCGGTTGCGTACTGGTATTATACTCGTCTCGTACTTGGTTATTACCGCTATCATTTTCTGCATCCGGACATATGGTTTCTGACTGGCAGTATTCCCGTACCGGTTTAGGCATGGGAACAAACCGCTTTGGCTTCTGGGGGCGTTGCCACTTGCCGAAGTTGCGTACCGCTCCATAACTCTTACCAGCCACGTCATACTTTTTTATGACGTCATTCTCTTCAAGTTCGGTAAGGACTGGCCCCAGATCGATATTGTCGGCAGGGAAAATGCGCGCCTTCAGAACAAGAGGTTTCCATTCAAAGCCGCCGCCATCATCTGCATGAGCCCACAGGCCAACAATCAAAACCCGCGCAGCCATGGAAAGCGTCATAAACGCTTCATCTGTATAAAGGCCGGGGTGAACGCTTCGGATACGGGCCATCAGTTCACCTCACCCACATTCTTGCGGATCACCTCAAACTCGTAGACCCAGACCCATGGGTTTGCGTCCACGGATTTCGTCTCATGCTCGCCGTATAGGTCTGTCCAGATGTGGTCCAAAAAGGCTCGCTTTGCAGACGGCAGGGTGGGCCGCTCAGTGTCCCGGCCAGACCACAGGGAATGCCTGCCAAATTCTTCTTTCCGGACGCCTTCAGCCTGTGCATCTGCCTCAGAAATATCCTGCAACCGCTCTGCCCGGATACCCGTCACGCGCAGGGTTAGGCGGCTGGCCCAGCGGGGCATGAACATGGAAGGACGGTTTTTCCCCCATGCCCAAAGAGGGTTTCTTGTATATCCCGACGCCGCATAATCTATCTTGTCGATATCATTCATCAGATTCCGGGGTGCGAGGCAGTCCCATTTGTGCAGGGTGCGCCATATCTCCCGCACCCACAGAAGGTCGCCGGGAACGTATGGGCATTTACCCACATACGGCCCGCAACGGTCATCCTCCGACCACCAGCACCAGTCCGCGCTCATGCCTCTGGGATTGGCTGGTGTTTTTCTCTTGGAGCAATAAGCGTCTATGTAAGGAACTGGGTGCTTGGCTACATGGTTGGGGTGAACACCCCCAGCGTAAGGTTGAGGCTGCACCTTCATCACTCGCCGCGTCTGCGTCTTCCGGCCATCCAGAAGCGCGCGGACCATCGGAGCGGAAAAGATTATGGGCTTTGCGATTGTTTCTTTCGTCATGCCATCACCGCCCCTTTCAGCGGAACACCATGGCTCTCCAGAAAGAACAGCACGTCCTCAAGGGAGCGGCAGACGGCAACAGCGTGCCCCGCCCGCTTGAGGCGCTGGTGCATGTCCTTCTGGATCTTGCTCACGGTGCCTTTGGGCGTCTTAATCTCGATAAAGAATGAACGCCCTCTGTGATGAATTTCCATATCGGGAACGCCCGGCACACAGCCGCGGGCCTTGCGTCGCATGCCCTCGCGCGGTCCCATCTGACGGTTCTCCGTGCTCCACGCCACGGCATCATCCGGCAGGATGAATTGCAGGGCCTTCCAGATGTGCGTGTGCAGCCGATCCTCTTCATGCTGGGCCATGGTCACACCCCAATCGCGCGGCGATATATGTCGAGGAGCGTTTCTTCTTCCTCAACGTGTGCGGGATCCTGCTTGCGAAGCCGTATGATCTGGCGAAGAACTTTCACATTGAAGCCAGCAGATTTTGCTTCCGTGAAAACGTCCTTAATGTCGTCGCCCAGAGCCTTGCGTTCGCTTTCGAGGCGTTCTGCCCGCTCAATGATCGAGCGCAGGCGGTCTGCTGCGATGCCGCCTACTGCGGGGTCGTTGTGATCTTTCGGGAATTCAGACATTGGCAATTTCTCCCCACTGCCGGGCCATTGCTTCGGCAATGCCTGCATAGGTTTCGCTGCGGAGCTTTCCGCGATTTTCAGAAGGGGGCATGCGGTGTATGCGTGCTTCGCGCCCCTCCACGACATTGGTTGGCTTTAGTGGCGGCAGGCCCTTGAGCCACAGACACGTTGCTTTGGTCTCTCCATGCCCGAACTGCCACGGCTGAATAATCTGGTCTGGCTTCCGCCATAGGCTGGACATGATGCAGACCGGGTTCTCTATGGCGATGCGCGGAATGTCCGCCTTGGCCAGCGTCATGAAGAACGAGACCGAAGCCTGCTGACGGCCGTCCAGCCGCTTTTCCGCAAAGTGGCGCGCCCCAGACACAGACAGATCCGTGCATGGAGGATGAAAGACTGCAATATCCCAAGGATAATCCAGAACATCCCTCACATCGCCTTGGTAATGCGGCCCCGGTCTTTCGGTCGGGATTAGATCGCAGGACATGGCATCATGACCGCATGCAATGAAGGCATCACGCACCCGCCCGCTGTATTCTCCACCGATAAGGACTTTCACCGGTTCATCCCCTTTCGGGCAGGTACGCACATGGGGCGAACGATGTAGCCCAGCGCGTTGATAATGCTCTCCGGTATGTCGCGTTTGTGCGACAGGACTTCGGAAACTGTTGTGCGATTGATGCCAGTTTTGCGCGCCCAAGCGCTTTGACCGCCTGCCAAATCGACGGCATCAGCGAGGCGGCTGCGGATTTCTTCAACCGGGAATGGGGTCACTTCTTCAACTCCTCTTCCGCAGCCCTAAGAGCGCGCTTCATCTTGTCCGACCATGTGTCCCAATCGAACCAGGAAACGTGCACCCACGTTATGTGGACAGAAGGTGGTGGCCCGTTGTGCGTTCGGAACCACTGGAACCGGCAAAGCCGGAGCTTGAACCAGGGCATTCTTCTTCCTCGCGTGCCTTACGGCGCTCAGCGACAAGGCGCTCGACCTCTGCCGCTATTGCGTTGCTGGAAGCCATCAGTTCGATAAGTGCCTCCGCATCAGGGGCATTCGTTCCTGACAGCCAGTTACGTGCGGCCCGGGGCGTCTTTTTCGCCGCGCGGGCCAGCATTTCGGTCGCAAACCTGAGGGGCTCGAACTCCCGTTTGATCACGTTTAAGAGCCTGTCTCGGACGGGCATGTGCGTAAGGCCCATCATTTGCGGAAACTTTCGGTCACTTTTTGACTGTTTCCGGGCGGAAATTGCCCGATCATTCCACATCGCTTTGCTCCATTCTCAGTTTTGCGGAACACGAGAACTGGAGAAACAATGGAGAAGGAGACCGAATTTGGAACGGTGCAGTATGGCGGCCAGTATGCGCTGGACACGTTGAACGCGTGTGACGCAATGCCAGCCGCCATGCACAACACTCCGTTCCTCTGGCAGTCTACTGTCAGAGCAGCGGAGCTTTGGTCGTTCCTGCACCCATACGCGACCATCCAGCAGCGCATGGCGTTGCTGGCGGAAGTCGCGCGAAAGCTGGGGGTTGAGGATGCAGTTGCGGGCATGGGTTCGTGCGGGGGTTAAAGAGCCAAGGGCTCGCGGTATTTTTCGAGGCCGCGCCACATGGCATCCACAACAATGGGATGGTTGCGCGAAAGAGGGGCCTCTCCAAACATGGAGCGCGCGGTGGGCTTTACTGCCGGCTCTGGGGGCGTATCTTCACTTTCGCTCTGGACAATCTTCCTCGCGGGAGTGAGCCAGTTCCTCACCGCCCCCAGCTTTACGCCCATCTCAGTAGTAATCTGCTCCGGGGTCAGGCCCTGCTTGAGAAAGCGCGCAACGCACTGAATGCGGTTGTTGAAGGAATCTTTGCTGCTCCCCCCATTGGAAGAAAGGCCCATCTCCCGCAGAAGCTTCGTAATGAGAGTAGGGTCCAGCCCAAGGGCCTTGCCTATTTTGGCATTCGACAGACCCAACGCATGCTTTTCACGCGTCAGGCGCAAGCGCCTTTCATACTCTTCCTTACTGATGTCCCTGCGCGAAGGAGACCCAGCTGCCCTAAGGGCAACGGAAAGCATAGCTGGGGAAATATTTAATGTCTGGCATATCTCTTTTCTCGGCATGCCTTGAGCATACAGAGCCGCCGCCTTCTTCGTGCGCTCAGCAATCTGCTGCTTGCGCAATTCACTTTTGCTCATTTCCACGTCATTTCACCTTCATGCAAAGGATGATCACATCGCCGTCACGGATTTCGATGCATTGGGGACGGCCTGCCATGCGCAGAGCGTCCGGCGAGAGGTCTGGAGAACCAAAGGCCGTCCATTCCTTTGCGTAATGCGGGCGGCAGTACGCCGCTCGGTAGCCGGACGGCACCATTGTCCGCTTGGGGGGGGCGTTTCATGCTCGCACCTCCTCGGTGGGGGTTCGTTCATACAGGTCGGGGCGCAAGGCTTCACGGGGAAAGCCCGTAATTTGCTCAATCCGCACAACAAGTTCAGACGGTACGACATTCCACTGGGCCACCGCTCCCCGAGTGATGCCCAGACCTGACGCGACCTTGGCGGACAATCCGCGCCGGGATCGGATCAGGGACATTCCTGTTTCTTTGCTCATGAGATGTGCTTAGCACTACTGAGCGTGAAAGGAAAGCATTTTTGCTTAGTGCTGATAAGCGGCCTATGGGCCAGTATCCACGCATGGAACTCAAAGACCTCATACGCGCCGCCAGAAAGGCTAAAGGGCTGTCTCAAGCTCGTTTGGCTGAGCTTATAGGCGTCAATAAAAGCGCAGTTGCGCAATGGGAGCTGGGTTCAACAAACCCTAACAATGATAGTATGGCAGCCTTGCGCGCGGTATTATCTATCGAAGAGCAAATCGCGCCAATCGGCTCTTCCCCATACGCAGGTGAGTTGGTCGAAGATCCCGACGAACTCGCCTTGCTCAAATTCTGGCGGTCTCTTTCTGTTGAGAAGAAGCGAGCTGTGGTCGATCTCCTCCATATTGGTCGGCCCAGCCGACTCTGAACCACGTCTAGCCAACGTAATGCCCCGATTTGCGCTAGTGTTCCTCTTACGTTCTACATCACACCCCACTAGAGGCAGAGTCAACATTTTTTGACACTAAGCATTTTTGCTTAGGTGTGCTAATTTTTTATGTTGACTGCTTAGTGTTGCTGAGCGTATGCATAACCCATCAACCAAACAGGTGATGGGCAATGACAGATACACAGCAGGTCGAGCAGAGCGCTCCCGCAGAAACAAACAAAGCACAGATAACCCTGAACATGCTGCGCCAGTGGGGCGCGTGTCAGGATGGGAAGTCTTGGTTCAGCAACAAATTCCCGCAGCGCAGAATATGGCGAGACCATGACAGCGCTGTATGCTGACAAAAAGTACGCAGACGCTCAGTGGCTGACGCGGAATGCTTTCGATAAGGCATTTTCAAAAGAGATCGTGATCTCCGATGTAAATTCCTTGATTGCACTGACGAAAGACATTGGCGAGACAGAAGATGCCCGTGGCTACGGTGCCCAGATCGGCTCCAGTGGCAACTATGCCCAGATCGGCTCCAGTGGCT
>NZ_BAJU01000073.1 GCF_000613865.1 Acetobacter okinawensis JCM 25146 | reverse complement strand
CTGGACGAGCCGAGTCTGGGGCTGGACTCGGCCGCCATCACCCTGCTGGGCAACGCCATGGCCGCACACCGCGCACGGGGCGGCGTGATTATTGCCACAACCCATGTCCCCCTGCCGCTGGACAACACCTGCGCGCTGGACCTGCCCGGTGCCGCCGACCCACGACCCATAAGCCTGTATGAGGGAGAGTACGCATGACCCGTCTGTTCTGGGGCATTGTCATGCGCGACCTGCGGCTGGCCGTACGCCACGGGGCGGATACGCTGGGTGCTGTGCTGTTTTTTGTGGTAAGCGCCACGCTGTTCCCGCTTGCTCTTGGCCCATCGCCCGAGCTGCTGCGCCACATGGCGCCGGGTATTCTGTGGGTTTGCGCCCTGCTGGCAGCCCTTTTGCCGCTGGACCGCCTGTTTGGCGCGGAGCTGGAGGATGGATCACTCGACCAGCTCCTCCTCCTTGGTCTGCCCCCGGCACTGGTCGCCCTTGCCAAAATAACCGCCCACTGGCTGACAACCGGCGTCCCGCTCCTGCTGGCGGCTGGCCCGCTGGCCATTATGCTGGGCCTGCCCGCCACCACCCTGCCTGTACTGCTGGGGGGGCTGTTTCTGGGCTCTGTCGTGCTGTCACTTATCGGAGGGATGGGGGCGTCCATTGTGCTGGGCGCGCGCCGTGGGGGGGTGCTGCTGCCCCTGCTGACCCTGCCACTGGCAACACCCGCCCTGATTTTTGGCGCAGCCGCAATAGATGCCGCCTCCAACGGGCTGCCATGGCAACCCGACCTTGAGCTGCTGGGCGCTTTTGTAGCAGGCACGCTCCCGCTCTGCCCCCTAGCCGCAGGGGCCGGACTGCGGGCCGCAGCAGAGTAACACCGCAAACACACACAGGGCGGGAGCCACTGGTGTGGTCCCCGCCCTGTGTTGCAGCCTATGTGGCCCGCCCTCTTGCCCGCCTGCACGGCGGCACAGGCCACACCAGTCAAACCCGCCTTATTTTGCGGGGGTAGAAGCCGGGGCAGGTGCTGCCTTGGCCGGACCACCGGCAGGCTGCGCGTTAGAGACCGCCTGAATGTCCACAGACGCATAACGCACGGCCTGCTGCGCATCCCGCAGGGCTTCGCTCGCCTTGTAAGGGTCTTTGCCGATCTGCTTGGCGGCACGGGCCACGTCCTGCGTCACCTGCTCCAGCGGCACGGCGGCAATGACGTAATCCGCATCCACACTGGTCACGCGCAGCACTTCAGCCGCGCGGGCGGGGTTACCCGCTTTGAGGTGCCGGTTGGCAGCCGCCACAACGGCTGTTTTTTCCGGTGTTTCCTCTGCATTCGCGTTCAGCACCAGTTCACCATCAATGGGCAACCATGCCACCTGCTGCGTAGCCGGCGCAGTGGGGCGCGGGCGGGACAGGCCGGTTTTGCTCGGCATCAGCTCTGCTGCGGCTTTCTGGAAGGCGGTGTTGTCCGAGCGGGCCGTAGTCAGGGCTTGCTGGGCATTGGCAATAAGGGCCTTGGCCCCTGCCAGATCACCATCAAAAATGGCGTTGCGGGCGAGGGACAGATATTCGAACGCCATGCTGCCATCATCGGAAAGACGGCTGAAGTCCTGCGTGGCGGCGGACTGTGCACCCGTGCTGGCGGTGGCCGCACCTGCTGGTGCCTGCTGTGCATACAAAGGTGTTGCCCCAGCCGTTGCCACCAGAACCGTACCCAGCAGCATACCCATTCGTGTCATGATAACTCCCTTTACCCAAGGCCCCGATCATGGGCTGTGTCTGCGGCAATTGTTAAGCGCATCGGGGCTGCTGCAAAGGGCTGCGCGCACAATACAGGCCTGTCTTTATGGCAGAGGGGAGCAGAACAGAAAAACCCCCACCCACCGGACCAAAGTGGCACGGCAGGTGAGGGCTGATCGTTGACGCATGACCCATGAGGCGCACACCCCATGGCAGGTCGGCTCAGATGTAGTGCTCGCTCAGCGGCGCAAAGCCGTTAAAGCGGGTCGAGCAGTAGGTGGAGACATATGCCCCCGTACCCAGCAGGTCGATCTGCTCGCCCGAGCACAGGTCGAGAGGCAGGTCGTAGTGGGTTTTTTCGTACAGGATGTCCGCCCCGTCGCAGGTTGGGCCAGCCAGTGCAACCGGTCCCGTGGGGGAGCCGTCCCGTGCGGTGCGGATTGCGTAGCGAATGGATTCGCCCTCTGTTTCCGCCAAACCGCCAAAGCGCCCGATGTCCAGATACACCCAGCGTGGCCCGTCCTGACGGCCACGTGCGCTCACCAGCACCACCTCGGTACGGACCACACCGGCCTCGCCCACAATAAAGCGACCGGGCTCGACCAGCATTTCGGGCAGTGCATTGCCAAAATGCTCGGTCATGGCGCGGCAGATCGCCCCGGCAAAATGGTCAATCTCGGGCACATCCTCGCGGTAGCGGATGGGGAAGCCCCCGCCCAGATTGATCATGCGCAGGTCCAGCCCCGCGTCACTCAGGTCCGTGAACAGGCTGGCCACGCGGGAGATGGCGGCCTCGTACGCCTCGGCCGAGAGCTGCTGGCTACCCACATGGAAGGACAGACCATACGGGTCCAGCCCCAGCGCGCGCGCTTCCAGCATCAGGTCACGCGCGGATTCGACCGTGGTGCCAAACTTGCGTGAGAGCGGCCATTCCGCATCGTAATTGTCTACCAGCAGGCGGCAGTACACGCGGCTGCCCGGAGCATGCTGGGCAATTTTTTCCAGCTCTTCGCGGCAGTCGAACACGAACATGCGCACGCCAGCCTTGTAGGCGGCCTGAATGGCAGACACTTTTTTGACCGTGTTGCCAAAGGAGATGGACTCGGGGTCCGCCCCTGCGGCAAGGCAGAGGGAGACTTCCTCCCACGATGCCGCATCAAAGCAGGAGCCAAGCCCGACCAGACGGGTCAGGATGGGCATGGCCGGGTTGGCCTTGACCGCATAGTAAATGCGCGCGAGCGGCAGGGCTTTGCCCAGTGCGCGGTAACGGGCTTCCACCTGGTCAACATCGACGACAAGGCAGGGCGTTGCCGGCTTTTGCTCGGCAAGAAAACGGGTGATTTTGGGATTCATGTCCCCACTCCCCCAGTTCAGGCTCCTCCGCCTGATGTGCGGAGAAGGACGTTGCGAAACGGTCTAACGGACCAGCGAAAGGCAGACCTGCAAAGAGGTCCCGATTAGCCAGAACGCTTGACGTCGTTGCGTAACCTCAGAGGGCCAGTGGCACGTGCGTTGCTGCGTAGGGGCGTGGATATGCGACCAAACCAACACAAGCGCAAGTAAAAAATCCCAAGAAAACAAAAAAACTTGGCACCCCCCCCAACCCCCGATAAGAGTTGGAAACATTATGGTTGCTTCACGCTTTTCTGCTGTCCTGTTCACGTAAAATCTTTTGTGCGCCCCATTGTGAAGTACACCTGACCAGACTCCACAACCGGCCCCTGCGGCCGACCATGGTGCGCACGTGGAGTGCCTGATGCACGCATCGGGCCAAACCACAGATCAAGGATCTTTGTGACTTCATGCAGGCTCTCTGGCAGTCGGACCGCCCCACCCTTACCCACCATACGGCCCCTGAACCTCCGGTGCTGACCGCCAAGCTGCGCTTTGCAAGCCCGTGGGCCATGAGCCGCAAGGACTGGCGGATTATTGTCTCCAACACCTTTAAAAACCTTGTGTTCGGGCCAACCACGCTGGTGGCTGCGGGGTGCGCGTTCTATACCACGCTCTCGCTGTTCCCCGCCATCAGCGCGCTGATCTCCATTTACGGGCTGGTGTTTGACGTGCAGACCGTGGCCCCGCAAATGGACATTCTGCGGAACCTCCTCCCCCCCAGCGCATTCAACCTGCTCTATGACCGGGTACAGACGCTGGTGGCCGAGCCGCCATCCTCCCTGACCATGAACCTGATCATCTCGCTCACGGTCGCGCTCTGGTCCGCCTCCGCCGCCACACGCTCCATCCTGTCCGCGCTGAACATTGCCTACAACACGCGTGAAAACCGGAATTTTCTGGTGTTTCAGGCCACAGCCTTTGCCATGACCCTGTCTGGCATCCTTGGCGCGGTGCTCACGCTGGCGCTGCTGGTGGCCATGCCACTGCTGCTGGCACTCCCCGCCATCCTGCACATTCCCACCCCTCCCGGCTCCATCGAATTTCTGGCGCGCTGGAGCGGACCTGTCGTCATGTTCACCTTTGAAACACTGGCCCTGTCAGCCCTGTACCGCTTTGGGCCAGACCGCAAGCGGCACACCCAGTGGCGCTGGGTACTACCCGGTGCGCTGACCTCCACCATTACGTGGATCGGGGCATCCCTTGGTTTTTCGTATTACGTGGCGCATCTGGCCAGCTACAGCGCGACCTACGGACCCTTGGGTGCGTTTATCGCCATCATGATGTGGTTTTTTGTGACCGCATGGGTGGTGCTGATGGGAGCAGAGCTCAACGCCCAGATGGAAGGGTATGCCCTCGGGCTGATCCATCCGACGGAAAGCGATGCCATGCTGGCCAGCAAACCTGCCACACCAACGGACTGCCCCCGCGCACCCCGGGCGGAACTCTAAACACCGCCACCATCCCTCAGAGCAAAAACTGAGGCGCGACTCCTGCAACTGGCAGGAAACTCTAGCTGGGAGAACCGGCAGAGATTCCTGCCAGAGCGTTAAAGCTTACGGGTGCCCGAAGCGCTTGCGCTGAAGGTGGATCGGACGGCCATGCTGCCCGGCCTGCTGTTTGGTGGACGTGGAAACGGTGGAAGTTGTCCGCACTTCAGGCGCGGCCGCCACTTCCTCTGGCGTTGCGGCCTGCACACTGACGTGCGCCACACCGGCACCAAGCATACCAAGCTGGGCCGCGGCAGCCTGCGAAAGGTCAATAATCCGCCCGCGGCTGTATGGCCCACGGTCATTGACCGTCACCACAACCGAGCGTCCCGTCTCTTCAGAGGTCACGCGCAGCTTGCTGCCAAGGGGGGCTGTGGGGTGGGCGGCTGTCAGGCGGGTCTTGTCAAACCGGGCCCCCGAGGAGGTGCGCCGCAGGTGCTGGCGCGCAGCGCCATACCAGCTTGCCATGCCCTTCTGGGCCACTTCGCTACCGGAAACGGTGCCAGCATCGGCCACATCCTGCGCCTCGCGCGCTGCAAGGGCCTTATGCACGGATTCGGCCCATGCAGTACCACCTGAAACGTCCGCCGCAGCCGCATGGCTGAAGGGAGCGCGAACAATGAGGTTGTGACTAACACACTTCCAAGAAGTGCCCGGCGCAGGGCTGACATCCGCCTGTTAACTCCGTTTTTGTTCAAGACCACTCCTTAATGGTCCCTTTACATGCCCGAAGGCAACCTTTTTCGGCCTCCAGTACGGGCAACCTGCGCAGTTATTCCGCCCCCGCGTGGCAAAAATATGACCATCTTTCCCCCGCGCACGCTGGCCCAAAGCGCGTGGAGGAGACCATGGTCCCACTTTTCGTGCCGCTTTCTCTTGGATACGCGGGCGCATCGTGCTACGGCCCCGTCTGTCATGGAAAGACCTCTCATTGCTGTGCTGAACGGCCCCAACCTGAACATGCTTGGCCAGCGCCAGCCCGAAGTATACGGGCGGGCAACGCTGGAGACGTGGAACAGCTATGCCTGCAGACCGCCGAAAAGCTGGGACTGGCCATAGACTTCCGCCAGACCAACATAGAAGGCGAGCTGATCTCCTGGGTGCAGGAGTGCCGCAGGCGGGCCAAAGGCATTATTATCAATCCAGCAGGCTATACCCATACGTCCATCGCCCTGCTGGATGCACTGCTGGCTACGGACCTGCCAGTAATTGAGGTCCATATCTCCAACATTCACCGCCGCGAGCCATTCCGCCACCACTCCTACGTTTCACGCGCCGCTACCGGCGTGATCTGCGGACTGGGTGTTGGCGGGTATTCTCTGGCCTTGCAGGCAATGACTGATCTTATTCTGGATGAGGATGACCAATGAGCGGACTGCTCGTGGACGCGGATGCCATTCGGGCTCTGGCCGAAATTCTGACTGAAACCGGACTGACCGAAATTGAGGTGTCTGAAAAAGACCGCCGCATTCGTGTGGCCCGTGCGCCCGCAACCGTGCAGGCCGCAGCGCCT
>NZ_BAJU01000074.1 GCF_000613865.1 Acetobacter okinawensis JCM 25146 | reverse complement strand
CACACGGCCTGCAGCACCACAGACCACGGCCCCGGCCGCGCCAGTGGACCAGCCTTTTCAGCCCTCGCAGGATACGTGGACACCCGCGCCGCAGTAACCCGCCCGTAACAGATGATGTCGTGCCGCAGGCCAGAGTGCTCGCCCGGTACAAGTAGATGAAAGTGGAGACCGTTAAATGCTGTTCATCGGGGGGCTCATTTTTGCGCTGCTCTGCGTATTTGGTTCGTTTGTGGCATCCGGGGGGGCGCTTGCACCCCTTATCATGTCCATGCCGTTTGAGCTGCTGACCATTCTTGGGGCTGCGGTGGGTATTTTTGTCATGTCCAACTCCAAGGATGTGCTCAAGGAGTTCCCGCACTACCTGCGCCGCACCATCAAGGGGCCACGCTACAACAAGGCGGCCTATACGGAGCTGCTGGTCACCCTGTTCCGCTTTATGCGGCTGGCGCAGGCCAAGGGTAACATGGCGCTGGAAGAACACATTGAAAACCCGAACGACAGCTCGATTTTTGCCCTGTCGCCCAATGTGCGGGACGATCTGGTGACCCGCAGCCTGATCTGCGACTACCTGCGTCTGGTCAGCCTGAACATGGATGACGCGTACCAGCTGGATGAGGTCATGGGCCGCGAACTCAAAAAGAACCTGAGCGAGGAACTCCATACCGCCGAAAGCCTGCAAAGCATTGCAGACGCTCTGCCAGCCCTTGGCATTGTGGCCGCCGTGCTCGGGGTTATCAAAACCATGGCCTCCATCAGCAAGCCGCCGGTCATTCTGGGTGAGATGATTGCAGGCGCACTTGTCGGGACCTTTCTGGGTGTGCTTTTGTCTTATGGCGTTGTGGCTCCGCTTTCGTCTAGAATGCGCGATGTGGTCATGCAGGACGCCCGCTACCAGGATCTGATCCGCACGGTGTTTGTGGCGCATCTGCAAGGCAACCCGCCGCAGATCTGTGCGGAAATCGGGCGTAAGGACATACCGCATGCGTTCATGCCAACCTTTGCCGAGCTGGATTCCGCCTTGTCCGAGGCCAGTAATCCGGGTGCGGCTGCGGCAGCCTGACGCAGCAGCCACGTAGGCGGCAGACCCACTGGCCGGGTGCTCAAGGGTGGGATGGAGGAAGTGATGGGTATCAAGTCAACAAATGCCGCCAACCTGAGCGAAAGCGCACAGGACACGCCACTTGCCTCCCTGCTGGCGGCAGTTGCCGCACGCAGCACCACGGCCACCACAACGCCCGTGACCTCGCAGACCAGCGGTTTTGCAGCCGTGCTCAAAAGCATGTCGGCCTCCACCACGCAGGCGCGTGCGGCCAGTACCCGGCAGGCTGCAACCACACCATCCGCCAGCACTGCCACCTCGGCAGATACGGACCAGACAGACAGCACCGCCGCGGATACCACAAGCCAGAACACGTCCAGCCAGAGTGCCACCACACAGGGCACGGCCAGCCGGTCCAGCCAGTCTGGCACGCCAGCCACTACGGGCAGCAGCAGACAGACCACGACCAGCACCTCTGCCACCGCCACGCAGGCGAGCACCACCACCGCAGCCAAAAAGCAGTCCGACCCGAGCGTGCAGGATGATGCAACGCAGGCGGCCGACAGCACGGCAGACACCAGCACAACCACTACGGCGGATGCCAGCCAGAGCAGCACAGTCTGGAGTATGGCGGAAACGCTGATGCAGATGGCCATGCAGGGTGCTGCCACCGTGCAGACCCAGACGCAGGGTGCCGATGCCACCCAAGCCAGCACCGACAGCGCAGGCACGGACGCCACACAGGCCGATGCGACAACGTCTGCCACTTTGGGCTCAGCGCTACAGGCCGCCGGGCAGGACATGGGCACACTGCTGGCTCAGGCCAGTGCCATACCCGCTACAGGCCAGACGACGGCGGATGCGCTGGCTGCACTGGGGCTGACTCCCATAACCGAGCAGGGGGCTTTGGCATCGCTCGGTGCTGGTGCATCTGTCATGGCGGCGGGGGTTGCATCGGCCATGGCGCAGCCAATGGCGAGTGGTGCAGACAGCCTGTCTGCCTTTGTTGCAGCACAGGCCGGGAGCGCATCGGTTGCGGCCATGCCGGCAGCACAGCTTACGCTGGCAGATACTGTGGTGCAGGGTGCCGCCACGGCGGCAGCCACAGGCCACAGTGCAACCGCTGCTGCCAGCACTACGGCCACGCAGGCGGCCAGCACGCAGGCAACGGACACCACAACAGAT
The DNA here is from genome assembly GCF_000613865.1 of Acetobacter okinawensis JCM 25146. Taxonomy (GTDB): domain Bacteria; phylum Pseudomonadota; class Alphaproteobacteria; order Acetobacterales; family Acetobacteraceae; genus Acetobacter; species Acetobacter okinawensis. The sequence continues at coordinate 3,716 of NZ_BAJU01000074.1, read as the reverse complement.
ACGGACCAGCAGGTCGCCCTGACGCTCCAGCAGGTTGCTGCCGCTGTGAGCAATGTGAGTGTGACGCAGTCTACCCAGTCCACGCAGCAGGGCGCTGGGCTTTCCACCTCGGGCGGGCTGAGCGGCCTGTCGCTGGACACCACGGCCATGGTGGCGCTGGGCAGCACGGTGCAGGAGAGCACGGCCCAGAACGCGTCCGGTTTTTCCGACCAGTCCGGTGGTGGCGCGGAGGGAGAAGGACAGGCCCTGCTGGCCGAGACCCCGCTCCAGAGTGGTGCGCTGGCGCAGAGTGCAGCACAGGGCGTCTCCAGCTTTGCCTCCACCCTTGGTGGCGCGCTGGAGGGCCAGAGCACGCAGGCCGCTCCGGCACAGACCGCAGCAGCAGCTACGGCCTCGGCCACGCAGGAGGATGAGCAGACCACAGGGCTGTTCTCCCTTGCCAATGCGAACAGCACGGACACAGGCGTGTCCGTGACCGTCATGACCGCCGATTCCACGCCGGTGCATGTGCGTGTGCAGGGTACGGATGGGGTGACCACGGGCGTTGTGCTGCAAAGTGAGGACGCAGCAACCGCGCACCATCTGGCCAGCACACGGCACGAGCTTGTTGCAGCACTGGACGCAGCGGGTGTAAACGTGGGACAGCTCAAGATTGATGTTGTCAATGCGAGCGATGCGGGCAACAGCACCTCCTCGCAGGATAATGGTGCGGGCAGTGCAGCCGGGGGGGCTTTTGGGGGTGCCAACACCAGTGCGGGGCAGGGCGGTGGCCAGTCCTCCGCGGGCACGTCCTGGACCGCCAGCACGCAGGCGGGCGCGCAGGACGGCACAACAGAGGGGTCGGACAATAGCACGCTCGCATCCGGCACGCGCACATATGATGGACGTGGGGTTAACATTACCGCCTGACCCCGGGCGTATTAAGGCAGACAGGAAGGAAGCAGGCGTATGTCCACGACATCACTGACAACAAACGAATACAACCTGCTTTCGGCAGCGGAATCGACCGCCAAAAGCTCTGCGGCAACCTCCAGCTCGTCTTCGTCCTCGTCGTCCACGTCTGCGACTTCGGCGCTGTCCTCGCTTGCAAATAACTACACCACCTTCCTGACCCTGCTGACGACCCAGCTCCAGCATCAGGACCCCAGCAGCCCCATGAGCTCGGATTCCTTTACGTCCGAGCTGGTGCAGTTTGCCGGGGTGGAACAGCAGGTGGAGACCAATTCCAAGCTGTCCTCACTCATTTCGCTCAACGAGAGCGGGCAGCTCAGCGCGGATAGCGCCCTTGTTGGCTCGAAGGCCACAGCCACCACCACCACCCTGCCGTTGCAGGACAGCTCGGCAACGCTCAACTACACGGGAACATCGGGGCAGACTGTGGCCATTGCCGTGTCCAACTCGGCAGGGACCATCGTCAAGGACGATCTGGTCACCGCCAGCAGCGGCACCAATACATGGACATGGGACGGTACGGACAACAGCGGCAACAAGCTGTCCGATGGTGCTTACAGCGTTGCGGTCAAAACCATGGATTCGTCTGGCAACACGTCCGATGTGTCGTTTACGGTTACAGGCACCATTACGGGTATCCAGACCGGTACCAACGATATGGAAGTGCAGATGGGCAGCGCGACCATACCCATGAGCAGCCTGGTCAACGTGTCCTCTTCAAGCTCGTCTTCTTCGTCCTCGTCTTCCTCCACATCGTCGGATACATCTTCTTCCTCGTCCAGCACGGGGTCCTGAGTGCGGGGGGAGTGTGGCGGTGCCATGCTCCCCTGATCCGGGGTATTTTATGGGCCAGACTGGCCCCTGCGCGGCATCCGCCTGCCTCTCATGGCAGGGAATGGATAAGGTTTGATTGCCCTGCGTGTTAAAATCGACAGGCATGCCTTCCCGCTCTAAAACGGTCATTCCCGCTAATAGAACCTTTTCCCATTTCGGGCATTATAGAGTCCTGCCTATCAGGCGGGCTCCATAAGCGGCGTCTTATGTCTCATAGAATTTTTTTTAAGAGAGGCTAAGGCAAAAGACCTCACGGCGCGTGTGATCGTTTTTTGACAGTCACCGGCATGTATTCATGTATGGCCGGGCATAATAAAATCCCAGACAGCAAGATAATCTTTTCAGGGTACCCAGCCGATTACCCGGTTTGTGGTGCCTGGGTAGGCCCGTGGTCTTTGCGATATGACCGGCCATATTGCCCAACTTGTCCTGAGCTTGACTGATGTCTGTATCACTTATGTCTTAACATTAAATTGACGGCCCCCCGGGGGGAGCGGCTATGCCTAACGCCTATAACCTGCATTAAGGCAAAAAAATCCCATGTTGGTCTGGTTTACCGAAAAAGCCCCTCTGCGACGTAAGATTTCGATCGTCATGGCATGTTTGCAAGCTATATGATTTTGCAGATTCTGGTGCAGCTTGTCAGTTCCGAGATGGACCTGCCCCTGGCGGTGCAGCGCTATCTGGGACTTGGCGGGTTTGTTGTCAGTTCGCTCATGGTGTTTGGTGCCCGCTGGGTGCTGATTAACCGCGCCGCCGTACCGTTTGAGACCATTACGGCCCTGACCGAGCGCATTGCTGCGGGCAAGCTGGATGAGCAGATCCCCTACACGTTATGGACGGATTGCGCGGGCCGTCTGGCCAAGGCGCTGAGCACCTTCCGTACGGCTCTGATCAAGCAGCTTGACCTGCAAAAAATAGCGCAGGAGAGCGCGACCGAGCAGCAGCGCATGAGCGAGCTGACGCAGCAGCGTACCGTGCAGCAGAACGGTCTGATCGTGGAACTGGGCAAGGGCCTGCGCACACTGGCTGACCGTAATCTGACGTTCCAGTTCGCATCCCCCTTCGCGCCTGAGTTTGACGCCCTGCGCCTTGATTTTAACGAGGCCGTATCCTCTCTCTCCGAGGCTATGGAGGAAGTGGCCGCTGCTTCCGCCCTTATTCAGGGTGGGTCGATGGAAATTGCCGAGGCCTCGCAGGACTTTGCGCAGCGGACCGAGCGGCAGGCTGCTGCCATGGGGCAGATGGCGGCTTCCGTCACCAACGTGAAAAACGGTGTGGACAACCAGTCCGAAGCCGCGCAGGAGGCACGTGACGCAGCACAGAGTGCCCATGCCGCCGTGCAGCGTTCGACCAAGGTCATGCTTTCGGCCATGTCCGCTATTCAGGAAATTGCGACATCCTCGGCCAAGATGTCCGCCATTATCGGTATTATTGACGACATCGCCTTCCAGACCAATCTGCTGGCGCTGAACGCAGGGGTGGAAGCCGCCCGTGCGGGCGATGCAGGGCGCGGCTTTGCTGTGGTGGCGACCGAAATCCGCGCACTGGCGCAGCGCTCCTCCACCTCCTCGCGCGATATCCGTAGCCTGATTGAGGTTTCTACCAAGCAGGTAACAGAGGGCGTGCGTCTGGTGGAACAGACCGACAAGGAACTCCAGCTTGTGGCCGGTCAGGTGGAAGCCATTACCGGGCATGTGTCCAACATAGCCACAGTTGCGCGGGAGCAGGTGGGCAGTCTGGGCGAGGTCAACACCGCCGCCACCCATATTGATGCCACCACCCAGCAGAATGCCGCCATGGTGGAGCAGACCGCAGCCGCGGCCCATAACCTCAAGACCGAGGCGGCCAATCTGGTGGATGTTGTGGGTCACTTCAAGCTCCCCGGTGGCACGGCCCTTGCCGCGCCGAGCGGGGGCAGGGCAAAGGCG
>NZ_BAJU01000075.1:0-2500 GCF_000613865.1 Acetobacter okinawensis JCM 25146 | reverse complement strand
AAGCCGATAGGTGTAGGCGTAGCGAAAGCGAGTCTGAATAGGGCGCATAGTTGCTGGCAGAAGACCCGAAACCGAGTGATCTAGCCATGGCCAGGCTGAAGGTGCGGTAACACGCACTGGAGGGCCGAACCCACGCCTGTTGAAAAAGTCGGGGATGAGCTGTGGCTAGGGGTGAAAGGCCAATCAAACTCGGAGATAGCTGGTTCTCCGCGAAATCTATTGAGGTAGACCGTCAGGTGTTGACCCCGGGGGGTAGAGCACTGGATGGGCTAGGGGGGCCCAAAGCCTTACCAAACCCAACCAAACTCCGAATACCCGGAAGTTTAGCCTGGCAGACAGACAGTGGGTGCTAAGGTCCATTGTCGAGAGGGAAACAGCCCAGACCACCAGCTAAGGCCCCTAAATCGTGGCTAAGTGGGAAAGGATGTGGGGATTCCATAACAACCAGGAGGTTGGCTTAGAAGCAGCCATCCTTTAAAGAAAGCGTAATAGCTCACTGGTCTAATAGAAACCCTGCGCCGAAAATGTAACGGGGCTCAAGCCACGTGCCGAAGCTGTGGGTGCATACTATGTATGCGCGGTAGCGGAGCGTTCCGTAGGTCTGTGAAGGAAGCGGGGTGACCCCTTCTGGAGATATCGGAAGTGCGAATGCTGACATGAGTAGCGACAAACAGTGCGAGAAACACTGTCGCCGAAAGTCCAAGGGTTCCTGCGCAAGGTTAATCCACGCAGGGTTAGTCGGCCCCTAAGGCGAGGGCGAAAGCCGTAGTCGATGGGAATCAGGTGAATATTCCTGAACCTGCCAGAAGTGACGAATGCGATATGTTGTTGGTCCTTAACGGATTGGACCGGCTTTTGGAGCATTCCAGGAAATAGCTCTGGCGTATAGACCGTACCCTAAACCGACACAGGTGGACTGGTAGAGCATACCAAGGCGCTTGAGAGAACGATGCTGAAGGAACTAGGCAAATTACTCGTGTAACTTCGGGATAAGCGAGACCCACATTTGGGCAACCATTTGTGGGTGGCACAGACCAGGGGGTAGCGACTGTTTAGTAAAAACACAGGACTCTGCGAAGTCGAAAGACGACGTATAGGGTCTGACGCCTGCCCGGTGCCGGAAGGTTAAGAGGAGGTGTGAGAGCACTGAATTGAAGCCCCGGTAAACGGCGGCCGTAACTATAACGGTCCTAAGGTAGCGAAATTCCTTGTCGGGTAAGTTCCGACCTGCACGAATGGCGTAACGACTTCCCCGCTGTCTCCAGCATCGGCTCAGCGAAATTGAATTCCCCGTGAAGATGCGGGGTATCCGCGGTCAGACGGAAAGACCCTATGAACCTTTACTGTAGCTTTACAGTGGCATCAGAGACATTCTGTGTAGGATAGGTGGGAGGCTTTGAAGCGGGGGCGCCAGTTCCCGTGGAGCCATCCTTGAAATACCACCCTGAATTTTTCTGATGTCTAACCGCGGCCAGTAAGCCTGGTCCGGGACCCTGTATGGTGGGCAGTTTGACTGGGGCGGTCGCCTCCCAAAGTGTAACGGAGGCGCGCGATGGTGGGCTCAGGCCGGTCGGAAACCGGCTGTTGAGTGCAATGGCATAAGCCCGCCTGACTGCGAGAGTGACAGCTCGAGCAGAGACGAAAGTCGGCCATAGTGATCCGGTGGTCCCGCGTGGAAGGGCCATCGCTCAACGGATAAAAGGTACTCTAGGGATAACAGGCTGATCTCCCCCAAGAGTCCACATCGACGGGAGGTTTGGCACCTCGATGTCGGCTCATCACATCCTGGGGCTGGAGCAGGTCCCAAGGGTTCGGCTGTTCGCCGATTAAAGTGGTACGTGAGCTGGGTTTAGAACGTCGTGAGACAGTTCGGTCCCTATCTGCCGTGGATGTTGGAGATTTGAGAGGATTTGTCCCTAGTACGAGAGGACCGGGATGAACATACCTCTGGTGCACCGGTTGTCGCGCCAGCGGCACAGCCGGGTAGCTAAGTATGGACGGGATAACCGCTGAAAGCATCTAAGCGGGAAACCCACCTCAAAACTAGATCTCCCTGAGGGTCGTGGTAGACCACCACGTTAATAGGCCAGATGTGAAAGCGTGGTAACACGTGCAGCTAACTGGTCCTAATCACCCAATAGGCTCACTCTCACACCATATAACAATGGCCCGTGCACAGAAATCATCCATAACCACGTCACACACCAAAAACGAAAACGCACCAACCGCATCCACACACCCTTAGGGTGGTCTGGATGACCTGGTGGCCATGGCGGGGAGAGTTCCACCCGATCCCATCCCGAACTCGGCCGTGAAAAACCCCAGCGCCTATGATACTGCGGCTTAAGCCGCGGGAAAGTCGGTCGCCGCCAGGTCTTCCAGTCCACCCAATCAAAACCCCAAACATTATCAACACATACCACAAACGCGGGGTGGAGCAGCCCGGTAGCTCGTCAGGCTCATAACCTGAAGGCCGCAGGTTCAAATCCTGCCCCCGCAA
>NZ_BAJU01000076.1 GCF_000613865.1 Acetobacter okinawensis JCM 25146 | reverse complement strand
TTTTTAGAACTGTCCATGCGATTGTTTCCATCTTCTTTTAGCGTGAAACGGCGCACAACCGCCCCTTAAAGGCAGTGTGTGGCGCTCCCCGGCGTGCCTTACATCGCGTTAACATGCCGACAGACATCGCGAACCAATGGGGTTTGGTTTAATGTTTTGTGAAAGAACGCAAGCACGGAAACAAAAGTCACTGCCGACTGTGTCCTTTTTGCAACGGGTGTTGAAAAAGACTTGAGCTTGACAAACAAGGCCACCTATATGCAGGCGAATACCTCATGCACGCGTGGCACTACCCGTTCCGCGCCTGCTGCTCCTGCAAACAGTCCACTGGTGGAGTAGCAGGCCAAGCCGGTTACAGGTCTGGTCGCGCGCTTGAATGGACATACTCAATACTGACTTGTCCTTAACTACCAGTCACGATACGGGCGTTAAGTGGATGCGCCGAAGCGGGGGTTTATGGCCGTACCGATAATGCAGGCCGTCAGGGTCGGCAGTTACGTTGTCAAACAGCATATTACGGGGCGCAAGCGCTATCCGCTGGTGCTCATGCTTGAGCCGCTTTTTCGCTGCAATCTGGCCTGTGCAGGCTGCGGAAAAATCGATTACCCGGCGGCTATTCTCAACCAGCGCATGACCGTGCAGGAATGTCTGGACGCGGATGCGGAAGCAGGCGCGCCCGTCATTGCCGTAGCAGGCGGGGAACCGCTGCTGCACAAGGAAATGCCGGAAATTATCCGTGGGCTGATCGCACGTAAAAAATACGTCTATCTGTGCACAAACGCCCTGCTGCTTGAAAAGAAGATGGATGACTACGAGCCATCTCCCTTCTTCTCATGGGATGTGCATCTGGATGGTGACAAAACCATGCACGATGCCTCCGTCTGCCAGGACGGGGTGTACGAGCGGGCTGTTGCGGCCATTAAAAAGGCCAAGGCGCGCGGCTTCCGCGTGTCCATCAACTGCACCGTGTTCGACGGGGCAGACCCCCAGCGTATGGCCAACTTCTTTGATGAAGTCATGGCTATGGGCGTGGACGGGATCATGACCGCACCGGGCTACGCCTATGAGCGTGCCCCTGATCAGGCGCACTTCCTCAACCGCCAGAAGACCAAGCAGCTCTTCCGCGACGTATTCCGTCTGGGTAAGGGCAAAAAATGGCGGTTTACGCAGTCTCCGCTCTTCCTCAACTTCCTTGCTGGTAACGAGCAGTACCACTGCACGCCGTGGGGCAAGCCTCTGCGTAACGTGTTTGGCTGGCAGCGCCCGTGCTACCTGCTGGGCGAAGGCTACGCCAAGTCCTTCCGTGAGCTGATGGAAGACACCAAGTGGGACGACTACGGCACCGGCAACTACGAAAAATGCGCCGACTGCATGGTCCACTCCGGCTATGAATCCACCGCCGTGATGGATGCTGTCCGCCGTCCGTGGCACATTGCCAAGGTGGCGCTGTTCGGGCCGGAAACCGAAAAGCCGATGGTGCCGGAAATCTCTCTGGCTAACCAGCGGCCTGCCCAGTACGTGTTCTCCAAACAGGTGGAAGAGCAGATGGAGGCTATTGCCGCGCGCAAGCCTGCCAAGTCCCCGCGTCAAGGTCGTACGCACTGAAGGTGCGAATGACGAGGCCCAAAAGCCTGTTGAAGCAGAGCAGAGCACTGCGGCAGACTGATCCTGCCCAGAGCGAATCGGTTATGCATGATAAGGAACGGCTCCCTCGGGAGCCGTTTTTTTGTGTCTGCCGTAAAAAGAATACCGATTTGGTCCGCTTTATCCGATGGTCAGGCATACACCCCCTGCATGGGCCTGACAGGTGGGGTGGGTCGCATGTTCGGTGCTGGTCTCGGGCTGGATCATCCCTTATCGTGTGCGGCAGGGGCATTTGTTGCGCAAAGCCCGCTACAGCATAAAGGCGTGTTGGTTTTATCCATGGCACTTTCCATTCTTGTCATTTTCTTTCTGGTTTTCCTCAATGCCGTGTTTGCCATGGGCGAACTGGCGCTGATCTCCGTGCGCAAGCCGCGTCTGGCGCAGTTGCAGGAAAACGGCGTGCGTGGGGCCGAGCGGGCCATGCGGCTGGCCGAGGACCCGCAGATTTTCCTGCCCACGGTGCAGGTGGGCATGACGCTGGTCTCCATTTTGGAAGGCACGTTTGGCGGGGTGCAGATTGAGGCGCATCTGACTCCCATTCTGGAGCGCTTTGCCGTTCTCCGGCCCTTTGCCTCGCAGCTTTCCATGGTGGTTGTGGTGGTATTCATTACCGCCATTATGCTGGTGCTGGGGGAGCTGGTGCCCAAGCAGCTTGCCCTGCGTGAGCCGGAAAAAATGGCAGCCCGTCTGGCCATGCCGCTGGAGCTTCTGGCCAAGGTGACCGGGCCTGTGGTCCTGCTCCTGCGGGCCTCCTCCAACATGGTTCTGCGTCTGATGGGGGCGAGCGATGCGGTCAACCAGAACCTGACGGAAGAAGAACTCAAGGCCTACATTGCCGAGGGCGCCCGTCTGGGCGTGCTGGAGCATGAGGAGCGCAGCATGATCGAGCGGCTCCTGCGGCTGGCGGACCGGCCTGTTCGCGCGATTATGACCCCGCGGAATGAGCTGTGCTGGATAGACCGCCACGCCGGGCGCGAGGCACTGGTGCAACTGCTCAAGCAGACCAGCTACGCCCGCATTGTGGTGTGCGAGGGCGGGGTGGACAACCCCGTGGGGGTTATTCTGGCCAAGGACATGCTGGACCGCGTGCTGGAGGGTATGCCTGTCTCCATAGAGGCAGGGATGCGCCCCATGGTGGTGGTGCCAGACAGTATTTCAGCACTCGATATGCTGGAGCGTATGCGCAGCATCAGTCTGGGCATGGCCTTTGTGCTGGATGAATACGGGGCGTTTGAAGGGGTGGTCACCCCTGCCGACCTGTTTGACGCCATTGTGGGCGAAACCTCGCACGAGCAGCCCCAGTCCAGCCACCATGCCGCCAACATTCCCGCCCCTGATGCGGTGATTGCTCTGGAAGGCACCGCATCGGTGGACGAGATCAAGGACATGCTGGGCCTGCGCTCCCTGCCGCAGGAGGGCAGTTACCATACGCTGGGGGGGCTGCTGCTGGCCTTGCTGCGGCGTGTTCCCGCTGTGGGGGACAAGGTAGCCTACGATGGCTGGCTGTTTGAGGTGCTGGAGGTAGAGGGCCGCCGCGTGGCCCGCGTGCGGGCCAGCCGTCAGGCACTGGCGGAGAACTGAGGCCACATTGCCCTGCTGGCCCGTATGCCCGCGCAGCCTCAAGGTTGTGCGGCATTGCGGGGAGGCTACCAGAGTAGTGGGGAGCATACGACAAAGGGGCGCTGGCATTGGCCGCGCCCCTTTGTCGTATGGGCTCGTCAGGTCGTCAGGCACCCCCGGCCACATGATGGGTGTGGCGCCAGTGCTCCCATGACCTGCGGGCCTGTGGTGGGGTGTGGGGTTAGTGCAGGGTACGGGCCAGTGCGGTTTCATCAGCAAAGTCGGGCCATGTACCGTGTGCCAGAGCGCTCAGCGATGGGGCTGGCAGCTTCATTTTGGCAGCGTAGCGCCACAGGTAGGTCAGGGTCCGGTGGACGTAGTTCCGGGTTTCCTGATTAGGCAGCAGCTCCATGAACAGGAGTGGGTCGTCGGAGGAGGCGGCCATATTTTCCCAGTGCGCCAGTGCATTGGGGCCTGCGTTATAGCTGGCCAGCAGGCGGATCATGTCCCCGCCGCGTGCTTCGGTATGGTTGGCCTGCTGGGTGCGTTTGGCCAGATACTGCACGTAGCGCTGCCCGATTTCCAGATTAAGGCTGGGGTCATGCAGGGCGGAGGCGGCACGCTCAAAACGGTGGTTGGGCGTGGTGGCCGATGCGCTGGTCACAAAGTCGGCGGTAATGGGGCGGATCTGCATCAGCATGTGCGCCTGCGCCCGATACGGCGTGGGCGTCAAAGTTGGATTCCACCCGTGCCAGTGCGTAAACCAGTGCAGTCCATGGTAAAACCGTTGCGCGGGCGCAGCTGGGGCAGGGGGGCATCGTCCATGGTCTGCGCGTTGGAGGCCTGACTGTGCAGGGACTCCTCCATCTCGCGCGCAAGGTCGTGCAGTCCGGCGGCATCGGCTACAAGCTGGAAGGAGCGGGCCAGTGCAAGGTCATGCAGGGCCGGCCATGCGCGACGCATGGCGTTTTCCGCTATGTCCTGCTCGCCAACCTGTAGCAGGGCAAACACGCGGTGGCCGACCTCGGTATTGCCCACGGCTTCAATATCAATTTCCGTCAGCACCGGGGCGGAGGCAGCGCTCTGGCTGGTGGTGGCCGCAGCACTTTCAAGCTGTGCAAAACTTGCCAGACCGTGGCGTTCGCTCAGCTTGTGGGGTGTGGCGGCATTGCGCAGCATGGTGCTGGCCAGCAGCCCGTAGAATGTGCGGGGGAAGGTTGCCGCATGCTGGAGCCATAGGTGCTGGCTGCGGGCATTGTTGGCTTTTTCATGCGTGCGTGCGGCCCAGAAGGCGGCTGCGGCGCGCATATCCGGCGTGGCCCGTGGCGCGTGGGAGGCGCGCTCAAAAAACGGCGTGGCCTCGGCGTAGGCGGCTTTTTGCCACAGAGCCAGCCCGGTCACATAGCCTGCCAGCGCATTACGCCCGTGGGAAACAGTGTTGGCCGTGCGGCTGATGTCCAGCGCAAGGTCAACTTCGCCCGAGGCCAGCATGGCCTGTGCCGTTTCTGCCTGAAGCTGGGCAGCGTAGGCGGGGGTCATGCCCGGTGTAATGCTGATCAGGTGCAGAGCGCTGTGCACGCCTTTTAGCCCCGCGCTGGTCCGCTCACGCAAGGTGCGGTCAAGCAGGGGGTTACGGGTGAACTCCTGCAACGGCCCCGCAGCCAGTGCCGCATGGGCGGGGGCCAGATGCTCGGTGGACGGGGCCG
>NZ_BAJU01000077.1 GCF_000613865.1 Acetobacter okinawensis JCM 25146 | reverse complement strand
CCAAAATTACCAAATGAAATCAAGTAGTTAGCCCGCTCCCCGAGCGGGCTTTCTGCGTTCCAGAACACCAACTGGAATCATATAGAAATCATTCGGAAGCGAAATCTCACGTAGCAACCCTGCGCACAAGGCACGCAGCCAGAGGGCCGGGAAGGGCAGGAATCGGCTTGAACCGCACAGCACAGAGCCGATCCGCGAACCTTCTCCTTGCCTTCCAGATTGTCCTGACATAAGCAGAAATGCGAACCGTTCTTAAAAGCAGAATCCTGCCACACAAAAGAACGTCTATTGTTTTGGACGGTGATTTGAATGACAGAAGGCAAGAAGCGAGGACGGCTGATTAACAGCTTTGAACAGCATTATCAGGATTTGCTACGCTTTCTGTTTCGCCGAACCGGAGATGTCGAGGAAGCCGCTGATCTTGCGCACGATACATATGTCCGGCTGACTAATGTAGCGGACAGTATTGTCGAAAATGACAAGGCTTATATTTTCCGTGTTGCAGGAAATCTTGCGCTCGACATGCATCGCAGGTCAGGTCGAAGGGCTGTATGGCTGTCGGATGAAGAGCCGGGGGAGGGTATCGCTGATCCGCAGCCCTCTCAGGAACAGCATGTTATTGATCAGGATCGACTGGCTTCTATGGATGCGGTGCTGAGTAGTCTGCCTCCAAAGGCTCGTCTTGCGCTTCTGATGGTTCGAGTGGACGGTCTTAGATACGTCGAGATAGCGGAGCGTCTACATATCAGTGTCAGTATGGTTTCTAAATACGTTACGCTGGCCGTACAGCATTGCCGTGATCATGTCAGGCAGGACGACGAATAAAGTTTCTTTTCTGCACTGCCGGTTTCGTTGTGCCATATCGTCTTTAAGTATGGGGCTGCTTGAAGGGGACGGTATGATGTCACGAGCATATAACGGCAGATGGGGCTGCATTCACGATGGTTGAGAGTTCGGGCGATCGTTTACCGCGACGAACGCCACGCAGCCTTGCCCTGAGCGATGAAGCGATTGAATGGCTGGTCCTGCTGTACTCAGGGGCTGCCAGCGATACTGATCAGCAGGGTTATGCGGCTTGGAGGCAGCGCTCCCCCGCTCACGAAGAAGCAGCTAAAGAGGCTGAAGCTTTATTCGGGGACATTGGCCGTACCCAGACTGCCGAGGAATACAAGCTGACGGAAACAGCTCTTGCGCCTCCTGCTTATCGTCAGCGGGCGCGGCGGTTTGGTCGCAGGGTTTTCCTCGGTTCTGCTGCCGCTGCTGGAGTGACATGGGGTATTGGCCCTGCCTTAGTCGCAACGGTAGCGTCGTTTCTGGCAACCTATCACACGGCAGTGGGGGAGCGGCGCAATATCAGGCTGAGCGACGGTTCGACAGTCTGGTTGAATACGGCCAGTGCGCTGTCGGTTCATTTCAGCCCTCAATTCCGCAGGCTTACGCTGCATGCTGGTGAGGCTCTGTTTGATGTAGTGGAGGATCGGACGCGTCCGTTTATCGTCCGCTCCGGCACGGGGGAGGCTGAAGCTGTTGGGACAGTCTATGCGCTCAGGAAGGATGACAGCACGACGCAGGTGAGCGTTCAGGATGGGACTGTTCTGGTGCGTGCTGGAGATGATCGGCAGCAAGTTACTGCAGGCCAGGCGGTAAAATACCGAGATGGCATTATCAGTTCACCGCAAGCAGTCGCGGTGTCGGATCTGTTCTCGTGGACGCGTGGCAAACTGATCTTTAACCGGAAGCCACTCGCCCAGATTGCAGCGGAAATTGAACGGTACCGCCACGGTCGCGTCGTCGTCGTAAGTGATGACCTTAAGGCGATGGAGGTCTCGGGGGTTTTCGATATAGACGATAACGAAGCCCTTCTTGCTGCATTGGGCACCGCGACAGGCGCGCGGGTTACTCATTTACCATTTCTGATTATTATCCGCCCAAGTGTTTGAAAAATAATCATTCTGAAAAATTTTCAAAATTATTCCTACGGGCTTACTGCCTGATCTCATTGCTAGATCGTCCTTGAAACTGAGAGGCAATCTTAACAACTGACGCTTTTGTCGCGGCGGTATTGATTTCGAGGATGGCAGAGGATGATCATATTGGAGGCGGCCAGGCACGCCCTTCGGCGTGGGGCGCTGTTGGGTTCTGTTAGCCTAACCTTGATGACGGCAGGAGGAGCTAGGGCGGAAACCCCGATGGACCGTCCCGTGGAATTTCACGTTTCAGGTGGTGATCTCGATCACGCTTTAACACAAGCTGCCGATCAAAGCGGTGTTCATATTTTTTTTCCATCAGCATCTGTGACGGGGAAAAATCGGTAGGGTTGTCTGGAAAACTGACAGTCAATCAGGCGTTGGCACGGCTTTTGAGTGGAAGTGGTCTGTCTTGGCATCTTCAGGATGGAAAAACGATTATTGTATCGCCAAGCTCTAATATAACTCTCGGCCCAGTTCGGGTTGGGGGAAGCATAGAACGCCAAGACCCAACAGGTCCGGGTGTGGGTTATGTTGCTGAAAATACTATGGCCGGCACTAAAACTAACACATCAATAACAGAGATTCCGAATTCGATATATGTTGTGACAAAACAGCAGATGATCGACCAGCAGGCACAAAGTGTTCAGGACGCATTAAAATATACCGCAGGGATATATTCTGGAACACTGGGAACAAATGCTTCTGGATCTGCAGCTGATAGCAATGGCGCAATTTATCAGCGAGGGTTCACGACCACGCAATTTGTTGATGGCTTGTTGAGTAATTCCGTCAGTGCAGGTGAAACAAATTTCCTCGAACGGGTTGAAGCGATCAACGGCCCGGCCTCTGTCATGTATGGTCAAACCGCTCCTGGCGGTATGATTGCGATGAGTCTTAAAAAGCCCACAGAAACACCTTTGCATCAGGTATCTGTAGGTTTTGGCAATTGGGGACGCTACGAAGCTACGGCAGATGTGAGCGACAAGATTACCAAATCTGGCAACGTGCGTTATCGTCTTGCAGCTATTGGCGTCACGCAGGGAACTCAAACAGACCATGTAGACTATAAACGGGTCGGAGTTCTTCCTTCGATAACATGGGATATCGATAAGAAAACATCATTAACGCTTCTTGGGTCTTATATGTATACGCCAGGAACTGGCATAACAACGGCTGCACATTATCCTGTCGTGGGAACGCTTATTGACGGCCCTAATGGAAGAATAGCGCGAAGCACGTTTTTATCTACGCCGAATTGGAATACCAATTCAGCAACTGATGCAATGTTTGAGTATCAGTTCAATCATAATTTCAATAAATTTGTGAATTTTAGCCAGACTTTTAGATGGGAAAAAAGTGACTTTAATGGAAAAGAGACCTTTTGGGACGGTCAGAAAGTGCCCGGCCAAGTTTATATTCGACCAGAGTGGATACAGGATACCTGGGAGACTGTAACTCTGGATACACGTCTCTTTGGGAAATTCAACACTGGTCCAGTCAGCCATACATGGGTGGTAGGCTCAGATTTTCAAAATTATCACGATAACTGGTCTTACAAAAGAGACAACGCCTCTCCCGAGATGGTCGTGGATATTTACAATCCCCGCACCAATTATACCCCATGCTTCAGTTCAGCATCTTCTGCCGGCTGCAACGGGTGGGATACAGCGTCTCGTTATGATTATTTTCAGGAAGGCGTTTACTTTCAAGACCAGATTAAATGGCATAAACTGTCAATACTTCTCGGCGGTAGAGAGGATTGGGTTAATTATAAAGGTCGTTATTCGACATACACGTATAATAATTCTGCGGGTCAAAATACGAGCAGCATGACTTATGGTAACGATGCTCCCGAACCTGCGCATGCTTTCACCTGGAGGGGTGGAATAATCTATAATTTTGATTTCGGATTAACGCCATATTTTAGTTATTCAACGTCCTTTGTGCCTCAAACGGGGCAAACTGACTATTTGGGACGTCCTTTTGCACCGCTTACAGGAAAGCAACTTGAGGCTGGGTTGAAGTATAAAGTGCCCAACCGGGATATTCTGTTGACTGCGGCTGCCTTCCACATCGAAGAAAATCACTATCTTATCACGGATTCAGTTCATACTGATTACAGTGCTGATGCAGGACAGGTCAAATCTCAAGGATTCGAGGTTGCCGCCAATGCAAATATTACTAAGGATTTAAGGGTCATTGCATCTTACAGCTTTACGGATGTCAGGTTCGCAAACTCCAATAATACTAATACGGTATTTTGCCCGGAGACAGGAAAGGCTTGTTCACCAACAGTGACGCGCTCTGAGCAGGGAAAGTTTGTCCCCTATGTCCCTCGGAATATGTTTTCAGTTTTTGCTGATTATAAGTTGCCTAAAAAACTTGTCCGAGGCCTCGGTATCAATTGGGGTATGAGATGTATAGGTTTTACTTATGCAGATGATGTTGAATCATACAAAGTCCCATCCTACGTTTTATTCGACGTCGGAGCACATTATGATTTTGGAGATCAATTTCCTATTTTGAGGGGGCTTCGCGCTCAATTGGCAATGTCTAATATTACTAACAAATATTATGAAACTAGTTGTTCACGGGGAGGTTGTTATTTGGGGCAAGGTAGGCGCGTTTACGGAAACTTAACGTATAATTGGTGAAATTTTATTGACCAAACTACACTAATTTTCACCCATTACACTCATCATGTCGCTCCTCGTTCCCGTGTCAGATACGGGGGGTAGTCTTGCGGCAACGCGCGTTGGTCTACACTGCCACTACGAGAGATTAATGTAACCAGAAACACGGGGCTGCCTGACT
>NZ_BAJU01000078.1 GCF_000613865.1 Acetobacter okinawensis JCM 25146 | reverse complement strand
CGCCGCTCCCCCACCGGGGCCATGCTGTTTGCCTGCTGGGGCGATGTGGTTGGCCCCGCCCATGCCGCGCTCACCACCCCGCACCGGCTCAGCACCGGCACGCTGACAGTCGCCTGCGCAGGGCCTGTGGCCATGGAACTGCAACATCAGGCCGACATGCTTATGGCGCGGATCAACACATGGTGTGGGGAGCCACTGGTCGCGCGGTTACGCTTTGTGCAGGACCCCACGGCAGGCATACGCCGCAAACCCGCACCACGCCGGAACACCACCCAGACCTGCACCCTGCCCGACATGGCCGATGAGTCCCTGCGCGTGGCACTGGAGCGGCTGGGCACGGAAATTTTACAAAACCCGACAAAAAAAACCTAACAAATTTAATGGGTTATTTCTTTTATTGTCATGGTTTTATGACAAAGCCGCTTAGCGCTTGAAATTGACACATTGTGGGTGTTCTAAGACCCCGCACCAGATGCCAAAGTGGCACTGTGGCGCAACAGTCAAGAGTAGAACAGCTTAACTTACAGGATTTATACCATGTTGCGTAAACCCGGCACCACGCCAGGGATTACTACCCCCGCCGCGCTGAAAACCCTGAGACAGCATGGCCCGGAAACCCTGTCCGACCTCCAGTTTTTAGAAAACTGGACAACACGGCCCCGCTACACGGCTGCCAGCGTGCTGCGCGCAAGCCAGATCCGCCGGACAAACCCGGACCTGATGAACGATATAACCGCCAGCATGTGCAAACGGGGCAAATAACCGCTACACGGGCACCCCGCCCCCTAGCTGGGCATTTACATTCCCCCGCCCGAAAGGGCACCATGAGGGCATGCTGCCGCGTTCCCTTACCTGTGCAGGCCGCCGTGTCTGGCGCAGGGCCTTTTCCCTTGCCGCTCTGGGCGGGCTGGCCGTGCTGGCCGCCTGCGCGGGACCGGGCAGAACATCCTACAACGCTCCAGGGTCAGCCCTGAACCCTTGGGGACCTTATATTCACGAAGCCTCGGACCGGTTTTCCATCCCGCAATCATGGATTCGCGCTGTCATGCAGCAGGAATCGGGGGGGCACCAGTATATGAACGGGCACCTGACCCGCTCGGTGCATGGCGCGGTCGGGCTTATGCAGATCAAACCTGATACCTATGCCGAGCTTGCCCAGCGCTACAACCTTGGGTCGGACCCCTATAACCCGCACGACAACATCATGGCGGCCAGCGGCTACATCCGCGAGCTATATGACCGCTTTGGCTCCCCCGATTTTCTGGGAGCCTATAACTGCGGCCCGCAATGCATGGACAACCACCGCTCCCGCGGGACACCCCTGCCCGGTTATGCACGCACATACATGGCCGCCATTACCCCCACACCTGAACGACCCAGTCCCTGCCAGCACCCTGCCCGCACAGCAGCCCTACCCCACCCCCCGTGCAGACCATACCTGCGGACGCTCCCATACAGCTTGCCCAGACCACACCCCAGACAACTCCGGCCAATGGGCAGGCCAGCGCCCCCCCGCTGGCGGATGACACACTGCCCCCGCCCTACGCCGGGGCTGATGGCCCCGCCCCCGCGCTGGACGCCCCCACACAAGGCGACTCCGGCACAACCGATGTGCAATCCGCAGGCTACCAGCCCGCCACCTACCGCAGCGTCAGCACCACAGCCTTGCTGGACCCGGCATTGTCTGGCGCACAACGGGTGCTTCGGGCAGTGCCGTCATACAGATCGGGGCTTTTTCTACTCCTGCGCGGGCCATGCACGCCATTGCCATTGCGCGGCACTCCTCCGCAGCTCTCAGCCACGCGCTCAATCGGGTGGAAAAGGTCTCGCCCTCCGGGCGGCCCCCGGTCTGGCGCACACGACTGGCCGGGCTTCCTCCCGGGCAGACCGACAGCATATGCACAGCCCTGCGCCAGCAGGGATTATCCTGCGTTGCCGTTACGCCCTGAAATGTTACATGGCGTTCATGTTTACTTTTTGCTAAAATATTATTCCTACACAAATAAAAGCTTACAAGCTCCCACCTGACCGGCGTGAATACCTCCAAGGTTCGTGACCGGTACCTCCTCCCAAGGTAACCAACGGACCAGCGCCCATGCACGCCCCACCCAGCCATAATGGCCCTTTGCCTGACCGCCCGCTGCTGAATATTTTTCTGCTCGGGCACATGCGGGTCGTCTCCAGCACCGGGCTTTCACTCCTGCCGACAGGGACCAAAACGCGCGCACTGCTGGCTATTCTAGCCCTGTCCAACCGGCGGCCTGTAGCGCGTACACGGCTGGCCGAACTGCTATGGAGTACGCGTGCGCCCGAACAGGCGCGCGCCTCCTTGCGGCAGGAAATCCACCGGCTGATGGACATTCTCTCCCCCCTTGGGCCGGAGGTGCTGGACGTACAGCGCCATACGCTGGCCATCCGTCCGGGCCTGACCGATATTGATGTGGAACACGTGCTGCGCACCACAGCACAGACGATCATGGACCTGCCCAACCCCCTGCCCCCTTTACTGGAGGACCTGAGTGCGGTTGACCCGGCCTTTGCCATCTGGCTGGAGGAAGAACGGACCCGCCTGCTGGACCACAAGATCATCCAGCTTGAAGCCCTTATGGACACCGCCACAGACCCGGCCACCATTATGGCCGCAACACACAGACTGCTGCGCCTGACCCCCCTGAACGAAGGGGCATGGCGCGCCCATATTCAGGCCGCCATGCGCAACAAGGAGGAAGGCGCCGCACTACTGGGGGCGGAAACCTGCCTGCGCACATTCGAGACGACCCTAGCACCACGCCGGGGCAGCAGACCATGAGCCTGATCACGCAGTTACGGACAACACACCAGAGCACCACGCAGGCCACACGCCCACCACACGCCACAATACGGCATCCATCCACCAGCACCAGCCAGCTCCCGCCCGAACCACCCCTGCCCACACTCGCCGCCACGGTGTTCCTCAATGCTGCCAGCACATCCGAGCAGGCAGCCGGCATGGCGCTGGGCGAACAGTTCTGCCGCGAACTGGGACTGGACATGGCCATGCACGGCGTTCTGGACGTAAGCGTGCAGGCCGAACCGGCAAGCCCTGCCTTGTTCCACCCCCTGCCCCTACTCGGACGGTGGGACTACCTGATCGGTGTCAGTATTCTGACCACCAGCGAGGGCGAGGCAACCTGCCTGTTGCAGGCGTTTGACACCCGCACGGACAATACAATCGTGTGGGGCCACAGACTGCACCTGACAGCCGCCACACTGCGCGCCCTGTCCAGCCGGTTTGCAGCCGTACTGCTTTTCAGCCTGCTCATGGGGGAGGCACGCAAGGTCGCCGGCAGGCCCGTGGCCGAGCTTTCGCCCTTTGGGCAGGGGTTGCGCGCCTTAACCCTGAGCGTCCGCCGCGACCGTGCGGCATACCCCACCATCGAACACCTGCTGGACGGGGCGCAAAAGCGCGCGCCGGACAACCCGTTCCTGTTTTTTGTCCACACGCACTATTTGCTCATGCGCATGTATGAAGAATGGAGCATGCCCGTGGCCGACTATATCCAGCCCATGCTCTGCATGCTCCGGCGCAACTTTGCCCTGTTCCCGGGCAACGTGGCCCTCCACTCCATGTTAACAACCGCCCTGTTTTACGCCAACCAGACTGAGGAGGCCCTCTTCCTGCATGCGCAGGCACCACTCGCCCAGCCAGCCGATTCCCGCGCAAGCACACAGGTGCTTCCAAACGGGCTGGCGGCCCTGTGCCGGGGCGATGCGGTCAGGGCCGCTCATATTTATAGCGATTTTTTTGGTGTCGCCCCTACTGCCCCTTTTTTTACCGCACCCGATCAGGAGTTTGTGCTGTCCTGTTTTCTGGCCGACCGGCACGAGGAAACCCTGCGCCTTGCGCGCGAAATTCTGGCCACCTGCCCCGACCGCTCAGCCATTCTTGTGCCTGCTCTGGCAGCGGCCAACATGCTGGGCCACCAGTCTTTGGCGCAGGATTACCGCCAGCGGCTGCACCGTTTACAAACTCCGCTGACCCCGCAGGCCGTGGAGGGGCATTACGGCTACCTGCCCAGCGCAATGCGGCAAAAACTCTGCCGCGCACTCCACCTTCCCCAACCCTGAACCACCCCACAGCCCACACCCGCCCCAACCTGCCAGCGCACACAGGCCACGCAGACGCTTGGCGGAAAAGAGTTGAAAGGATATGAAGGCGGACAGGAACACCTGTGCCGCCAGCCAGAGCTGACTTCTTTTTTTCATCCGGCGGACCGGGAAAGACGGATACCCCAGCGCCAAGGAGCCACATCAACGCCATGCTTCGCCGTCTCATGCCCAGCCATGCCGCTGCCAGTCGTCCCCCGCTTATGCCACTCCGCAAATGGGTGGCCGCCACCACGGCCATAGCCGGGGTCAGCCTGTTGAGCGCGTGCTCGCTCTTTGACCACTCCCAGACCGGCATTGCCACGCCACATAACCACCTGCTGGCGGAAGACCGGGGTGCATCCGGCGGGGAAGACAGCCTTAAGGGTGGCGTAAACGCCTATCTGTGGCGCGCAGCACTGGATACGCTGTCCTTCATGCCCATAGCCACGGCCGATGCGGAAGGCGGGATTATCCTGACCGACTGGTACACGCCGCCCGCAACGCATGATGAGCGGTTCAAGATTACCGCCTTTGTGCTGGACCGCCGCCTGCGCTCCGATGCGCTGCGCCTGAGCGTGTTCCGCCAGCTCAAGCAGGATGGCGCATGGGTCGATACCCCGCCCCACACGCGTCCGATATCCGCCCAC
>NZ_BAJU01000079.1 GCF_000613865.1 Acetobacter okinawensis JCM 25146 | reverse complement strand
CCGTCGGGTGTGCGGTGGGTGGGCAGCAGGCCCGCAAGGGTTTGCAACACAGGAGTTGCGTTGCCACTGAGCCGCCACACAAGATCGGCCACGCAGCGCGAGGCATTGCCGCAGGCCCCGGCCTCCGACCCGTCGGGGTTGAAAAAGCGGACAAACACGTCCGCCCCCTCTGCCGCGGGCGCGCGCAGGGTCACAAGCTGGTCACAGCCAATACCCCGGCGACGGTGCGCAAGGGCTGCAATACGGGCTGGGGTGAGCGAGAGGTCACCCGCCCGCTCGTCCAGGATGACAAAGTCATTCCCCAGACCGTGCATTTTGTAAAAAGAGGTCAGCATTGCGCGCCTTATATGCCAATTCGGACCGGGATGCCATGCCCCACCCACACGCCTGAGCGCACGGCAGGCCCTTATGCCAATACCATGGCGGGCCTGCCCCTGTCCCGGCCCATATGGGCGGGCAGGTCAGATAAAGCGGCCGGGTGCGCCGCGTTGCAGCACTTCAATCTTATACCCGTCCGGGTCGGTCAGGAAGAAAAACTGCCCGACCACCGTGCCGTTGTGCTGGAGGGTCTTAACATCCGTCACCGCATACCCCAGCGCACTGATCCGCGCATGCTCGGCCTGCACATCCGCCACCGAAACCGCAAGATGGCCGTAGCCATCCCCCAGCGCATAGGGTTGGGTCCGCCCGTGGTTGATGGTCAGCTCCAGCTCAAAGCTCTGCTCGGCATTGGCCAGATAAAGCAGTGTAAAACTATCGAACTCAAACCGCCCTACAGGAGCAAGTCCCAGCGTATTGGCATAAAACGTAGTGGACCTGTGCTCATCCAGTACGCGCAACATGCTGTGGATCATTCTGGCCATGCTAGACTTCCTTTTCCGCGATGCTCAGTTTTTTCAAACTCTATTGCGCCTTCTTTAGCGCCAGCCGCGTTTGTTCTGAAATTATTTTTTAAACTGACGGCCCTTTACTAAGGGGAGACAAAAATGGTTCAGATCACACTAGGTTCCCGCGTAACACTTGCCAGAAAATGAAGAGAGCATGCGCATCTTTCAGTCCCTGCACGCCTCTTGGGCGCATTGCATGAAAAACCGCCTGTGTATGGGTACGGTGCTGGCCTCCGGCCCGTTGCTACTCTGCCTTGGCACGCCCGCCATGGCGGCGGGGGACGATGCATCGCTTGATGCGCTGGAACAGCAGATCTCTCGCATTCAGTCCGAACAGCGCGCTTTGCAAAAAGCCCTTGTCAGTGTGCAAAAGCAGATTGCCGCCCACCGCACCGTGGCCCACGCAGGCACTGCAGCCGCACACCACGGACTGGCCGCACACCAGCTTGCCAGCATGGACGCCGCCGACAACGAGGCAGGCATTGCCGTAGCCTCCACCGGACATGAGGACGAGCCCGCCCCCCACCACCTTGGTGCCAATGGCCACTTCCATGCCAGCGGGCCAGACGCCCAGCCCGTGTTTGGTGGTGCGGAAGACACCCCGACCGTGGAATCCGTGGTGGGCCACCGCGCGGAAGACGTGATCTCCCGCGTGGCGGAAAACGGCGTTGGCCCCCACTCGCGCGAAACGGCGGGCGCGCAGGCCGCCGGTGCGCTAGGTGACCACGGGGTGTTCCACCTTGGCCCCGTCACCCTTATTCTGGGTGGGTTCATTGACGCATCAGCGGTGGAGAGCAACCGCCACACCGCCAGCGGCACCTTCAACTTCTGGCAGGCAACCCCGTTCAAGAACGAACCGCGCTACCACACCGACAATTTTGACGGCAGCGCGCGCTACAGCCGCCTCTCGCTCATGGCACGCGGGAATGTGGACAAATACTCCACCATCTCCGGTGTGTTTGAAATGGACTTTGGTGCAGGGGCCGCCACCACCGATGCGTATGAGAGCAACAGCTACGCTTTTCGTATGCGGCAGGCCTATCTTGCGTATGACAACAGCAAGGAGAACTTCCACTTCCTTGCCGGTCAGGCGTGGAGCATGCTTACCCCCGGACGTGTAGGGATTATCCCGCGACAGGAAAGCCTGCCCGAAACCATAGAATCCTCCATGCTTGTCGGGCAGACATGGGCGCGGCAGTTGCAGTTCCGCTTTGTAAAAGACTTCCTCAACCACCGCCTGTGGACTGGCCTGTCGATTGAAAACTCGGCAACGCTGTACAGCACCAATGGATTTACATCCGGCAGCACGGACGGTCAGGTTTACCTGCCTGGCGGGCAGACGGTCACCATTGGCTCCGCTGGCACGGGCCTGACCAACAACGCCCTCTTCCCCAACGAAATAGCCCCCGATGTCATCGGCAAGATCGCATGGGACCCGCACTGGGGCCATTACGAGGTCGAGGGTATTCTCCACTTCCCGCATGACCGCGTATCCACCCTTGGGGCAGGCAAAAACCACACCGCCGTAGGTGGTGGAGGTGGCGGGTCCATGATCCTGCCAGTGGTGCCACACAAGGTGGAAGTCCGGCTGGCGGGCATTGCGGGCTATGGTATTGGCCGCTACGGCTCCGTGCTGCTGCCCGATGCCACGCTCAAGTCCAACGGTGCACCCTCCCCCCTGTTTTCCATGCAGGGAACGGCAGGAATTATCGCCCACCCCAACCCGCTCATTGACGTGTATGGCTATTTTGGCTACCAACAGGCCGGTCGCAGCTACTTCTCTGAAGGTGGCACCTCCTATGGTTATGGCAATCCTGCTATAACAGCGCCGGGTGCTATACCGAATTGGGCAGTTGTGACGCTGGCAGTAACATCCATAGTGTTATGGAAGCCACAGTCGGAGCGTGGTATCGTTTCCTTAAAGGTCGTTACGGCACGGTAGAAGGTGGTGTGCAGCTTGCCTACTCGCGCATTCATGCGTGGGAGGGCAACGGCGGCGCGCCAGACACCAGCCTGAGCGAAGTCTTTATGGATTTCCGTTACCTACCCTTCCAGTAAGGATGTCTTTTACAGGTTGCCGGGGTGCAGCGGGTCCGCAGCACACAGCCCCGACACAAGAGAGAGGTCTTTCCGGACAGGACGCTTTATTCCCCTCTCTCTTGCCTGCATTGTCTGGACCTCATTTATATGCCTTTTCAAAATGCTCCCGCCCCGCTCGCTCAGGCTCTGGCCGCGCGCGGGTTTGAAGCCCCGACCTCCGTTCAGGCCGCCATTCTGGCCGATGACGCAAAAGGTCGCGACCTGCTTGTTTCCGCCCGCACGGGCTCGGGCAAGACGGTAGCCTTCGGCCTCTCCCTTGCTGACACGCTGCTCAACGGCGCAGACCGCTGCGGCCCCTCCGGCGCACCGCTCGCACTGGTCATTGCCCCCACGCGTGAACTCGCCCTGCAGGTCCGCAGCGAGCTGGAGTGGCTGTACGCCAAGACCGGCGCGCGCATTGTCTCCTGCGTTGGCGGCATGGAACCGCGGACGGAAGCCCGCCACCTGTCCGCTGGCTGCCACATTGTTGTCGGCACCCCCGGCCGCCTGTGCGACCACCTCAAGCGCGGCAACCTCGACCTGTCGCAGCTCAAGGCCGCCGTGCTGGACGAAGCAGACGAAATGCTCGACCTCGGATTCCGTGACGAGCTGGAAACCCTGCTGGACGCCACCCCCAAGGACCGCCGCACGCTGCTGTTCTCCGCCACCATTGCGCGTGAGATCGCAGGCCTTGCCAAGCGCTACCAGCATGA
Organism: Acetobacter okinawensis JCM 25146; assembly: GCF_000613865.1. Classification (GTDB taxonomy): domain Bacteria; phylum Pseudomonadota; class Alphaproteobacteria; order Acetobacterales; family Acetobacteraceae; genus Acetobacter; species Acetobacter okinawensis. The sequence goes on along the minus strand of NZ_BAJU01000079.1, from coordinate 1,038 downwards.
CGCCCTGCGCGTGGATACGGTCGGCCCCAACACCGCCCATACCGACATTACCTACCGTGGCGTGCTGGTAGACCAGGGCGATATGGCCCGCGCCGTTGTCAACGTGCTGCGTCTGGTTGAATCCCCCTCCGCCATTGTGTTCTGCCACACGCGTGAGGCTGTGCGTCAGCTCCAGAGCATCCTGACCGAACGTGGCTTTGCCTCCGTCGCCATTTCGGGCGATCTGGGGCAGAACGAGCGCACCCGCGCCATTGAGAGCCTGCGCCACGGGCAGGCCCGTGTGTGCGTGGCCACCGACGTGGCCGCACGCGGGATTGATATTCCCGACCTTGGGCTGGTTATCCACGCAAGCCTGCCGTCCAACCCCGCTACCCTGCTGCACCGCTCGGGCCGTACGGGCCGCGCGGGCAAAAGTACCTGCGTCCTGCTGGTCCCGCCCTCACGCCGCCGTCTGGCCGAGCGCCTGCTGCAGGCTGCCAAGGTGACGGCAGAATGGAGTGGTGCTCCCACACCGCAGGCCATTGCCGAGGCCGATGCAGAGCGTCTGCTGGGTGCGCACTTCCTCTCGCTCCCCCCATCAGAGAACGAGAACATTCAGGCACTGACCGCCCGCCTTGTGGCCGAGCACACACCCGAGCAGCTTGCAACCGCCCTTGTGGGCATGTGGCGCAAAAGCCTGCCCGAACCCGCACAGCTGCGCGTGATTACGCCAGACGCCACCCGCACCCGTGGCCCACGCGACGAAAACGCCCCCCCGCGCGAGCCGCGTGAACGCGCACCGGAGATGAACGGAAGCTGGTTCCGCCTGTCCGTTGGCCGGGCAGACCGGGCAGACCCCAAATGGCTGGTGCCCGTGCTGTGCCGCCTTGGGGGCATTAAAAAGCAGGACATCGGGGCAATCCGCATTGTGAATGACCATACGCTGGTGGAAATTGCACAGGACAAGGCTGAACGCTTTGCCGCCTGCGCCGCTGCCGCCGATGCGGATGAAATGACCGTGGAACCCGCAGCAGCCCCCCGCAAAGGCCCGCCCGGCGC
>NZ_BAJU01000080.1 GCF_000613865.1 Acetobacter okinawensis JCM 25146 | reverse complement strand
ATGCATTTCCCCTCGCGGTTTCTGCAACGCAGTGTTATCTGAGGAAAGCATGACAGTTTTGGAAGGGCCTGTATGTCCCCCAGAGGGGGGACAAAGCACATATTTATTTGCTGGATGAGCAAAAAAATGCTTGTAGCGTGGCATAGTAAGCGTGCCGCCATGACCGTTCTTGTTCCAAGAAGGAAAAATGACGACACCCACGTACCATGGCCACTCCCACTATTTGGAATGGCCATGCAGGAAAATACAAAATTCAGGGATAATGCGGCTTTAATCCACTCCATAATTCCGCCATATAATTATAAATACAGGCCCATTGCCTTGGTATCGAAGTCAACAGATTTTAATTCAGACGCAAGCTGGCTGATATACCTCTCGCAATTTCCTTGAGGCGTGAAGCTACTGCTCCCGCTTAAGATTTGGTTTATAAAGGTATCAACTTGTTCTTTTGGCACTAACTCCGCGCACATGGTAGCTACGCACTATCAAACGCGTTCTTTATGCGCCCATCATGCAAATTCTGTACAATTTGTACACGTTCCTCGTCTGAAATGGCTATATTGGATAGAAAGCCACTATAGGATTGCACTTCTACCGACTGGGTCTGCATATAACTTGGTATCCGAGCATGGCTTCCTCCATTGCCGCCTGACAGGTTTTGATATCCCGAGACCTGTACTCTTTTCTTTGGCACATTATCGTTTTTTATTCTGATCGATATATCATAAATGGAATAAGCTTTTACCTGACTGAGGCCATCATATGATTTTTTGAACTGCTGCATCATTAAAATGAATATAGCTGTTGTATGATCTCCACGATTTATGGATGATTTCAAAAAGGCGTTTCTTATCAAGGGGTCTGTCAGTACAGAATTGACTGCTCCGATACTGCTCGTTTCATTTCGTGCTTTTTTCAAACGGGGTGTTGTGGCAATTGTCGGGCTACTGATGACTTTGGGCGTGGAAGGAAGGAACAACGAGAGAAATTTCCGGGTAGACATTTTGGATGACTCCTGTGACAGAACGGAAGGGCGTTCTTTTCATCCTGAGGGAGATATTCGTGGATCAGGCCCAGTTTTTTTCCTGATCGTGACTTCAAACTGGTTGACTGCACCCACGGTACAGTGACCCTGCAGGAATTTATGAACTTTGATTTCGCAATTATGCGTACATGTCAGATTCTGTATTCGATACAAGGGGACTAACGGGTGTCATTTAATAATAATGGCACACCCCGAACAAAATATTTAGAGAATACCGTCAAATTGACCGGCCCTGTAACAGCCAATTTGACTAAAGTATCTCATTGTCGAATGACCTTGCCGCCCACTAATCTGTAATATCAGGTAATTAAACCACTATTTATGGCCGAATCGCCTGATTTCAAGCGCCAGTCAGTAACGACATTAAGTGTTATATCTCCAGCCGCTATATCCCCCTTGAAATTACATTTCAATTACCTTGGACCAACACGTATTTCAGTCAAGTTTATAGGAAAAATGGCCGTCTTCCCTTACACTCACCGCGACAGTTGATATATTTTTGCCTTCGGCAAGACGGGCCAGTATTTCCGCTGACAGTTCAGGTAGCAAGGTGCGTGAGAGAATGTTTTCGATATTACGTGCACCTGACGACGATTCCTTGCAACGGGCGGAAATGACATCAACCAGCTCCGGTGCGTAGTGGAAGTCAACTTTGTAATTACTTTTTACACGCTGGCCTATTTTCTTGAATTGAAGCTTCACGATATCGCGAATAACCGCGTCGGACAGTGGGAAGTAAGGCACGATTGTCGTGCGGCCCAAAAAGGCCGGCTTGAAGTATTTCATCAGTTCCGGCCGAAGTGCTTCGGCAAGCTGAACTGAATCGGGCGCTGAATCAGGGTCTGCGAACAGTTTTTCGATCAGGTCCGTGCCTGCATTCGAAGTCATGATAATGACGGTGTTCCTGAAGTCGATATCGCGCCCTTCGCCGTCCTTCATGTGGCCTTTATCGAAAACCTGGAAAAACACGTCCTGCACGCCGGGATGGGCTTTTTCCATCTCGTCCAGCAGAATGACGGAATACGGTTTACGGCGCACCGCTTCGGTCAGGATACCGCCTTCGCCATAACCGACATAACCGGGTGGACTGCCCATCAGCAGCGAGACCTTATGTTCTTCCTTGAACTCGGTCATGTTAATGACGGTCAGGTTCTGTTCGCCGCCATAAAGCAGGTTGGCCAGTGTGAGAGCGGTTTCAGTCTTGCCAGTGCCCGAGGTACCCACCATCATGAAAACGCCAATTGGCTTGCGTGGGTCGGTCAGGCCTGCGCGGCTGGTGCGTATGGCCTGAGCCACAGCTTCCAGCGCATGGGGCTGACCGATAATCCGCTCGGCCATTGTCGCTTCCAGGTTCAGGACGGTGCGGATTTCGTTCGAACGTACACGCCCTGCGGGAATACCTGTCCAGTTTTCGATAATCGCGGCAACAGCCTGACCGTCCACAACGGGGAAAATCAGTGGTGTTTCACCTTGCAAACCATAAAGTTCATTCTGGAGGGCATCTAGGGTCGCGCACTGTGCCGTTGTGTCGGTTTCGGGCGGGGCGTTTTCAATTTCAGCCCGTGTCTGCGCAATGCGGGCAGCCAGTTCCTTTTCCTGCGTGAAGCGGGCGGAGAGTTCTGTCAGCTCTTGTTTGAGCAGGGTTTCGTCATGCGTCAACTCCGCCAGACGGGCCTCATGCGCACCACCCGCCGCCATTTCCCGTGTCAGGATATTTGCCTCGGTCTGGATCAGGTCTACCCGGCGTTCCCGGTCTTCGATCTCAGCGGGGACGGTGGCCTGGCTCATCGCTACGCGCGCGCAGGCGGTATCAATCAGGCTGATTGCCTTGTCCGGCAACTGTCGGCTGGGAATAAACCGGGCGGATAACCGGACGGCCTCCACAATCGCCTCGTCCAGAATGCGCACGCCATGATGTTTTTCCAGCGTGCCGGTCAGGCCCCGTATCATAGCAACCGCCATGGGTTCGGACGGCTCTTCCACCTTCACGACCTGGAAGCGCCGGGTCAGGGCGGCGTCTTTCTCGAAATATTTCTTGTATTCGGCCCACGTCGTGGCAGCAATCGTGCGTAGTTCGCCACGCGCCAGCGCGGGTTTGAGCAGGTTGGCTGCATCATTCTGCCCGGCCTGCCCGCCAGCACCGATAAGGGTGTGGGCCTCATCGATAAACAGAATAATGGGCCTGGGGCTGGATTTCACGGCTTCGATGACCGATTTCAGCCTCTGCTCGAATTCACCCTTCATGCCTGCACCGGCCTGTAGAAGTGCAAGGTCGAGTGTGCGTAACGTGACGTCCTTCATGGAATCCGGTACATCGCCCGCAGCAATTTTCAGGGCAAGACCTTCGACAACAGCGGTCTTGCCCACGCCGGGCTCACCCGTCAAAATCGGGTTATTCTGCCGCCGCCGCCCCAGAATATCGATAGCCTGACGAATTTCGACATCCCGGCCCAGAATAGGGTCGATACGGCCCGCACGAGCTAGTTCTGTCAGATCCTGCGTGAACTGTTCCAGCGCGCCGTCACCACGCGGCTGGGGCTGGGCAGCACCGGCGTTCGCCTGATGAGATGAAACGTCGCCACTGGCTTCGGCTGTCTGCGCAACAATACTGTCCAGATCGCGCCGCAGGCTGTCGACTGAGATATTACGCAGTTGCGGCGAAAGGTCACGCATACGGCGGCCAAGTGATTCATCTGCCAGCAATGCAAGAAGCAGGTGGCCAGAACGGATACGCGATGCAGAATCCTCGATCGATGCGATCAGCCAAGCCTGTTTCATGGCTTCGACAATATCGGGAGCAAGCCCCGGCGCGCGGGAATTACCCATGCGTATCATATCGAATGCGCGGTCCAGATCGGTCAGAAAGCGCCCCGTATCGATATCGTAGTGCCGGAAGATGGTCGGAATATCTGTATCGGTCGCATCGCAGAGCTTTAGCAGCCAATGTTCCAGTTCAACATTGTAATGCGTGCGCGCCAGTGTCAGGCCTGCGGCAGATTCAAGGCTCTTCCGGCACGAATCGTTCAGTCGGGCGACAAGTGATTTCAAATCTATCGCGATCAAGACGTGATCCTTTCATCCATGTCGCCTGCGTTCGGAGAGAAGGCAACTGCAGCATAGCTGCACGAAGACTGCCGTTTACAGGCAATGGCCCCGTGACATGGTACGGACCATGACACCTTCGCGCCCCCCTGTATGTCCCCCAACCAAGGGACAAACAGGCATTTTTTTACCCCACAGTCAGGCGCGTTCGCTCTGGCGGGAGCCAGCTGCCACTAGAGGGTGATGCGTTGCAAGTAAGAAAACATATTAAATAATTTGGTATTTTCATATTAAGACCCTGAAAACAGACGTTTTTGCAGAAAAATGGCCATTGTCCCTTGGTTGGGGGACATACAGCCCTGCACGAAGCTGCCATGATCCGTGCTGCTTCACTGGAAGCGGTTCGCTCCGTATGAGTGTCTGTATTGCCGTCTGAATAGAGGTTCTCTGTCGTCATGTCCGATGCAGGAAAGAAAGTGGTCGATATCCCGCGCTGCGCAGTAGTCGTGCCATGGCTTTACTTGCAGATTTCGGCGCACCTTGGACGGGACTATCCCGGATGTTGTTAACGTTTCCAGGTATCGCATCGATATCGTTTTTGTTTTCTATATAAGGAAGAATAGTG
>NZ_BAJU01000081.1 GCF_000613865.1 Acetobacter okinawensis JCM 25146 | reverse complement strand
CCAGCAGCGCTACCGGCTGCTCCGCGTGCCAGTCTGCCCGCCAATCTGCCTGCCGGTATGCCCCTTGGCCTAGCCCCGGCTCTGTCTGTTGGTCTGCCTGCCGCCTGTCCGCCACGTTACCTGCCTGCCCCAAAAACTCTGCTCCGCACCAGCCCGGTCCACCACGCCCTGCGGGGCCAGCAGTATGCCCGCTCCCACAGCCCGTGTTTACCCCCGGCATGACAAAAACCGGCACAGGCTGCTAAAAGCGGACAGGCGTGCAGTACCCCCACGCCCCACCACAGCAGGAACACCCCATGGCTGACCGTTTTACCAGTATGCAGGTTTTCGTTAAGGTGGTGCAGCTTGGCAACTTCAGCGCCGCAGCGCGGGCACTGGGCCTGTCCCCCACCATGGTGACCAAGCATGTCACCACACTGGAGACGCGGCTGGGTGTTACCCTGTTCCGCCGCAGTACGCGCCACCTCTCCCTCACCGAGGCGGGCCGACTGTTTTTGGAAGGCAGCCAGCGTATTCTCACCGATCTGGAGGAGGTGGAACTTGCCGTAAGCGAGCAGCGGCGCGAGCCGCGCGGCCACCTGCGACTGAATGCGCCTGTCTCTTTTGCCATACGCTACGTGGCCCCCTACCTGCCCGAGTTCAGCCGCCTGTACCCCCACGTTACCGTGGAACTGGGGCTGAACGACCGCACCGTGGACCTGATAGACGAAGGGTGGGACCTGACCCTGCGCATACGCAAGATGGCCGCCAGCACCCTGCGCAGCCGCAGGCTGGCCACCATTCGCATGGTGGTGTGTGCGGCCCCTTCCTACCTTGAGCGCGCAGGCACCCCCACCCGTGTGGAGGAATTGAGCCAGCACCAGTGCCTTGGCTACACGCTCAGTGCCATCAACAGCGCCAACCGCTGGAGCTTTGGCGAGAAGGGGGAAAAGACCATTCCCATTTCTGGCCCGCTCAGCGCCAATAATGGTGATGTCCTACGCGAGGCAGCGGTTGCGGGCGAAGGTATTGTGTACCAGCCGGTTTTTGTTGTGAGCGAGGAGCTACGTGCGGGCCGCCTGCGCGCACTGGCACTGGACCTGCCCCCCCTGCCGGGGCCAGACCTGCACGCGGTTTACGCACCGGGCATGAGCCTACCCCTGAAAACCCGCGCCATGATTGACTACCTGACCCAGTGCTACACCCCGACCCCACCATGGGAGCAAGAGCTACAAAGCTGTGCAGGCCACAGCACTCCACCGCAAGAGGCTGAGGGACTACACCGCGCTGACCAAGCCTGTGGCCATACCGGCGCAAACGCGTGCTCAGCCCCACGCAAGGGCCATTTCCACCTCGCGCCGGTCTGTATTGGCGTATTGCTGCGGGCGTCCAAGGTAGTAGCCCTGCGCCTCCGAGCAGCCCATACTGCTGACCATCTGCAACTGGGCGGCTGTTTCCACCCCTTCGACTGTCACCGTCATGGCGCGAATGCTGGCAATGCCCAGAATGGCCTGAATGATCTCCTTGGCCGTGGGGTCGGGCAGGGCCTGCACAAAGCTGCGGTCGATCTTGATCTTGTCGAACGAGAACTTCCACAAATAGCTGAGCGAGGAATACCCCGTGCCAAAGTCATCCATGCTGATCTTGCAGCCAAGGGCTTTGAGTTCGCTCAGAATGACGTTTTTGTGCTCGTATTCATCCATCAGCACACTTTCGGTAATCTCCACCTCCAGACGTGCGCCATCAAGCCCGGTTTCTTGCAGAACATTGCGGACAATTTCTGGGAACTTCCGGTTTTTGAGCTGGAGGGGGGACACATTGACCGAGACATTGACATGCGCAGGCCATGTCAGCGCCTCGCGGCAGGCAATGTGGAGGATCCGCTCGCCAAGCTGGTGGATAAGCCCCGTCTCCTCCGCCAGACGGATGAACACATCGGGCGGGATCATCCCACGTTCGGGGTGGTTCCAGCGGGCCAGTGCCTCGTAAGACTGCACCTTGCGCGCGCTCAGGCCGTAAATGGGCTGGTAGTGCAGTAACAGCCCCTCCCCCTCCACCAGACGGTGCAGGGCGGAGACAAGTTCCGCACGTTCAAGAATTTCGTAGCTCAGATCCGTATCAAACAGCTTGTGCTGGCAGCGGCCAAGGGCCTTGGCGCGGTAGAGCGCCATATCCGCATACTGCAACAAGGTGGTGACATCCCCTGCCTGAAGCGGAAAACCCGCAGCGCCAATGCTGGCCCCGGACTTGGCCTCCGCCCCCTGAATGGTATAGGGCCTGCCCAGACTGGCCACCAGTTCCTCCAGCCTGCCCTCAATCTCGTCCAGCGGGCCGCAGTGCTGCCAGATAACCGCAAACTCGTCCCCACCCAGACGGGCGACAAAGTCGTCCTCGCGGCAGCAGGCCTTCAGCCGTGTGGCGGCGGCAATCAGCAGTTCGTCCCCCCCGCTGTGGCCATACATGTCATTGATGGACTTGAAGTAGTCGAGGTCGATGTAAAGCAGGACAAACGGGTTGTTCAGGTCCTGTGACAACTCCCCCAGACGGACACCAAGGTAGTAGCGGTTGGGCAGGCCGGTCAGGCTGTCATAATGTGCCAGCCGCTCGATCCGGCGCTGGGCATCACGGTATTCGGTAATGTCATCGGCCACGCAGAGTTCCCAGCGCATGTTGCCGTCATCATCAGCAATCAGCAGGTCATGGCGGGAGACCACGCGCGAGCGGCCCTCCCGGTCGACCAGTGTTTCCTCCACCGCTTCGGGCTGCTGGTACAGGAACGGGTCTTCGGCCAGCCCGCCATCCAGCAGCAGGGGGGCGTTATAGGCCACGCCCGCGTAGGGGAGTGCAGTGTGCAGCCCGTACTCCTCCGCCGCCTTGTTGTGCACAATAATGTCACCCGTCTTGATATCCCGCACCTGAATGGCGGTCGGGATATTGTCCACTATACCGGAAATAAAGGATTTATCGCGCATGATGGTTTTATTGGCCTGCCGGAGTTCGCCCGCAATCTTGTTGAGCTCGTTGATAGTATCGATGGCCTGTGCATGCAGGGAACGCGTAAGACTGAGTGCAGAACCCAGCCCGTAATACTGGCCACCTTCGGTTATAATAAATTCGTTAATCTGGTTAAGGGATCGGATATTCAGAATTTTTGCGACAAAATCGGGGACTTTTTCCTGAGCATCAACCAGTATCGGCTCACATTCCATCAACAGGGAGATCGGGCGGTTGGCGTAAACCTCGTACCCGAACCGCTGCCCCAGACGCAAAAAAAAGTCCCGCCGCTGCACAATGCCAATGGGTCGGTTGTGCTCATCCACCACTGGAATACCCGCCAGCTCCGCATTGTCCTGAAAAATGGCGAGAACATGCGACCCGGCCTCCGTCGCATGGACGGGCGCCACCCTGCTTGCGATATCGCGCATCTGGCGTTGGTTGGAATACGCGGGCACGTCCACCTCTAATAGCAACGTCATGTTTTTTTCGCCTTAATCCAGCCCGCAAGGTCAGGACGGGAAAATTCTTAACAACCGATAGGCCCTACAACAACATGAAATATAATTGTTTTTTTATGAACTTATTATTATTTTCCCACAATGTGCTTGACCCTTCGTGCTCTTTTTCCTCCCCTTCCACTCTGCCCTTTTCCACCCTGCGGACTCTGGCCCTATGACCTCCCCCCACAAGGTGCGCACCATGGCGCACAGGCACACCCCACACCAGAGCACGCAGTAGTCTGCACTTGGCCTGAATAAGGCGGGGGCTGCCCCACCACCTTATGCAGCAATGGCCTGTGCAAACAAGGCCGCATTGCGCTGCGAGTCCGCAGCCCCGAGCGCAGTATTATAATATTTTTTATGATACGCACTCAGCCCCGCAGACTCTGCCGGAGCAGGCAGTCCACAAGGGGCGCGCAAATACACCACACGTGCCATGGCGCAGGCATAGGCCAGATTACCCACCAGCAGGTCCGCACTCCCCACCCCGCACGCACCCCCGCCCAGACGCCGCACCGTGGCAGCCAACATGGGCCTGAAGTCCAGAAAATTCTGCCAGCAGTCATCATGCGTTGCGGGTTCCATCTGCCACAGGCCCAAAGCGGGACCGCCACCATTCTGCCTGAGCCACACAAGCCCGCTTTCCACCAGTGCTGTGCCGGTGAGCAAATTGAGTGCC
>NZ_BAJU01000082.1 GCF_000613865.1 Acetobacter okinawensis JCM 25146 | reverse complement strand
CTCCGCCACAGGGGGTGTTGCGCGCCACAAGGGGGCCTGCCCCACCCAGCCCGGCAGACAACAGGGGGTCGCACTGTGCTCCACAGGAGCCACGGCAGAAGGGGAGGCGGGCAGCGCAGGCGGGCTGGCATGCTCCTCCAGCACCAGTATTTTGCCCGACCAGTCCCCCACGCTCCAGTCCTGCTCCTGCGCACCGGCCCGCTCAAACCCAAGGCGGCAGCGCTCGTACCAGCTTTCTGGCGGAACGGTGCGACCGGGCTTCCAGCCGCAGACCACAAGCCTGTCCGCCGCACGGGTCAGGGCGACGTAAAGCAGGCGGTTGTATTCCTCCACCGCCTTGTCACGCAGGCCCTCATACAGGCTGCGGGTCAGCCTGACCGACAGGGCGTTGCGCGGCACGTAGAGCGGAACATCCACCTGTGTTTTTTTGTCCTGCGCCCAGAACAGCCTGGCCTCAAATCTGGGGGTGCCGACCGTATCTGGCAGAATGACCAACCGCGCCTGCAAGCCCTTGGAGCCATGCGCGGTCATGACCCGTACCGCATTGCCTCCCGCCTCTGCCTCGCGCTTGACGGTTTCCTGCGAGTGGCGGAGCCAGTGCAAAAAACCCTGCAACGAAGGCGGGTGCTGCTCCTGATACCGCAGGGCGGCGGAGAGCAGCTCGTCCATTGGCTCGGCGGCTTCCGGCCCCAGCCGCGCGAGCAGGCGTGCACGCCCCCCTGCTGGCCAAGGGCTGCGCACAGCAGCTCGTACGGGGTCAGGTAGTCCACCCGGCCAAACAGGGTGTTGAGCATGGTCCACGCCTGCGCCCAGTCTGCACGCTGTGCGTGCCGCTCCCGCAGGGTGGACCACAGCGGCGCACCGGGTGTGCGCCCTACGGCAAGAGCCATAAGACTGTCATCACTCAACCCACCAGAGGGGATGTCAGCACGCAACCCAGCGTCAGGTCGTCCTGCGGCAGCAGCAGGGCCGCGCACAGGGCCATAAGGTCCTGCACCACAAGCTGGTCGGCAAGCCCGGTCCGCACCAGTGTGGCAACCGGAATGTTATGCCCCTTGAGTGCACGCACCAGCAGCGGCACAAAGGAGGAGCGGCGCGGCACCAGCACCAGCACATCCCCCGGTGTCAGGGGTTTTTGCCCCAGTGCCGCGGGGGCTGCAAGTTCGCGCGCAATGATGCTGGCCAGTGCATCGGCCAACTTTTGCCGCGGGCTCTGTCGGGTGGCGTTGACCGCCGTAGGCTGCCACGGGCTGATGCCCTGCTCATCCCCTTCTACCTCCGCCAGAGGCCACAGCTCCACCCGTCCGCCCTGACCGGGGCGGGCCGTAATGTGGCGCATGGGCCGCCCCTGCTCCTCCGCTACGCCACGGGCGGCCTGTGCATCGGCAAAAACGGCATCGACCAGTTGCAGGACCGGTGCTGTGGAGCGGAAGGAGACTGTCAGTTCCGGCTCGCGCCATGGCAGGTTTGCCCCCTGTGCGCGCTGCTTGAAGCGGGCGCGCCAGTCCCTGAACTCATCCGGGTCGGCACCCTGAAAGGCGTAGATGGACTGTTTGTAGTCCCCCACTGCAAAAACCGTACGGGGGCCATCCTCCTCCGTGCGTGTGCCTGCGCCCGCAAAAAACTCCTCGGTCAGGTCCCCTGCAATGCGCCACTGCTGGGGGGATGTATCCTGCACCTCATCAAGCAGCAGGTGGTCTATGCCGCCGTCCAGCTTGTACAGCACCCATGCCGCACCGGGTGTGCGCAAAAGCGAGAGTGTGCGGTGGATCAGGTCATCATATTCAAGCTGGCCCTGCATGGCCTTGCGCTGGTCAAACAGGGTGGCCACGGGGGCTGCCATTGTCAGCAGTGCCGCACCCAGCCGGGCAAGCTGGCGGGCGTTCAGCCCCTCCTCCACCTCCAGTATGCGCGTGGCCTCCCTGTGCAGGGCATCGGCCAGATCTGTGTATTTTTCAGCCAGCTTGGTGGACAGCAGACCACGGCTGCGGGGCTTGCCGTCCTTTGTCAGCAGGCCATTGCGCCACACGCTCCATTGCGCGGCCCGCTCGGGGGGGTACAGCGCCAACCAGTCCAGCAGGGCCTGCGCATTGGCTTTGGCCGTGGCCGAACCTTCCACCAGAAGAACCGCCAGCCCTGAGCGCAGGATGGATTCGTCCGCAAAATCGATGCAGGCGGCGTGCAAAAACGCCTCGTCCGTCTGTTGCGCGGCCTGTGCGGGCAGGTTGAGCACCCGGCACAGCAAGGCCTGTGCCTGCTCGGGCTGGGTGCTGACAAGAGCACGCGCAGCCTGTGCGCGCGGGTCGCGCCGCAGCACACCCGCAAGGGCCATAAAGTCCCCCAGCCCGATCTGCCCGGCAAGTGGTGCCACAGTCGCCTGCGGCTGCCCGCCCAGAACGCTTTCCACACAGCTTTGCAAGGCCAGGGCTGCGTCTGTTTCCTCCATGACCGTAAAATGCGGGTTCATGGATGCCTCAAGCGGGAAGCGCCGCAAAAGCGACTGGCAGAACGCATGAATGGTGCCAATGCGCATACCACCCGGCAGGTCCAGCACCTCCGCGAACAGGGCGCGGGCCTTGCGCCGGGTCTGCTCCGTGCAGGGGACGGACAGGGCGGCAAGCTCCGCATCCAGCCGTGTATCGGGCAGGGTCACCCACCGGCCCAGCCGGGTTTGCAGGCGAATGGCCATTTCCGCCGCTGCCGCCTTGGTAAAGGTCAGGCACAGGATGCGCGCAGGGTCACTACCGGGCACAATAGCACCATCGGCCCCCACTCTGGGCAGCATAAGCCGGAGCAGGCGGTCAATCAGCAGTTTGGTTTTGCCACTCCCCGCCGATGCCGACACAAACACCGAGGCCGTAGGGTCCGACGCCATAGCCTGCTGCTGGTTGGCCTGTGCAATGGCGGCATCCAGCGCATTCTGGGATGGGGGAGTACTCATGCATCGGGCTCCGCGCGGCCTGTGTTCCACTCCGGCACACGGGCCAGACGGGCATAGTCTGCAAAACGTGGTTCCTGCCCCGGATGGGGGTGGGAGAGGTAAGGCTGCTCTGGCTGGTCATACGCGGCAATGCGCTCCAGCAGGCTCTGCCATGTCTGCTCGGCCAGATCGGTCAGGCTTTCATGCTCCTTGGAGGCCACAGCCACCTCCCCCCCCGGTTCTGCCCCCCCGGTCAGCCGCCAGTAGATCAACCCGTCAATAGCGGTCACGCCGGGGGCTGCGGCAAACCCACCGCGCAGCAGCATGGCGGCCTCCAGCGGCAGTTGCGGGCTCCAGCCCGACAGAACATCGCGCGTGGTGGGCAGCATGCCCGTTTTATAATCCTGCACAATCACGCGCCCCTGTGCGCCAAGCTCCACCCGGTCAGCCCGTCCGACAAGGCGGAACGGCCCCCCCGGGGCATCAGGCACCACAACCGCGCCTGCAATTTCGGTCAGAATAGCCTGTGGCGTACCGTGGGTTGCGCGGCGCTTCTGCTCCGCCTGTGCAACCCAGTGCGCTATGCGCTCCAGCCGGGGCGCCCACCATGCGTGCAGGGCGGGGCGCAGAGCCTGCCCGGCCAGACTGGCCTGAAACACCTGCACCAGCCTGTTCTCCGCATCCACCGGCCAGTCCACACCATGGAGCCTGACCCAGTGCTCCAGTGCGTCATGCACGATCATCCCGTAATCCGATGCATCCGCCCCCTCCTCCAGTTCAGGCAGGGGGTCAAGGCGCAGGATATGGCGGGCATATATGGCGTAGGGGTCGCGCATCCATGTTTCTATTTCCGTCACACTCAGGCGGCGCGGGCGCAGGGCCACATCGGGCAGGGGCCGGGGTGGGGGCACGGGCTGCGCCGGTCCTTGCGGCTGGTCAAGCTGTGCAAGCCATGACAGCACCGGGTGTTCGGGCACACGCCCCCCACCCGGCCAGAAAAGCATCCAGCCTGCTCAACCAGCGCGCGGGCACAACAGGTGCTCCGTCGCGCCTGCGGGCGGAGGACAGAACAACATGCTCCGCCGCCGCTGCCGTGGCAAAAAAAGTCGTGTGCCGCCTGCCCCACCGCCTGCTCGGGCG
>NZ_BAJU01000083.1 GCF_000613865.1 Acetobacter okinawensis JCM 25146 | reverse complement strand
CGCCCGGTCCAGCAGGCGCAGGGCGGCGGCGGCATCTGCCGAGCCTCCCCCGATGCCCGAGGCCACGGGCAGTTTTTTTTCCAGCACCAGCGTACCACCCTGCACGTGGGCCTGTGCGCCACCCAGCGCCTGCAACGCCTGTGCCGCTCTGATGACAAGGTTGTCAGCCCCTGCGGCCGATGCATCCAGCACGCGGCCAAAGCGGCCGGTAATGTGCAGGTGCAGGGGCTCGGGGCCGGGCTGGTAATGCAGCACGTCCCCCGCCCCTGCGAACACAACCAGACTGTCCAGCAGATGGTACCCATCGGCCCGGCGGCCTGTCACATGCAGGTACAGGTTGACCTTGGCGGGAGCGGCCTCTGTAAAGGCAAAGGTGGAAACATCCAGTGCAGCTACGGTCACGGCGTGTGTTTTCCTTGTTCCTGAACGGGTTGGGCAGAGGCTGGTGCGACCGCAGACTGTTCGCCCGCAGGGGCGGCAGGCACACCTGCTTTTTGCAGCGCCGCGCGGATAAGGGCTTCATCCGCAGCACTCGGGTGCAGGCCCAGCGCCACATTCCACTGGTCCACGGCCTCGGCCTTGCGCCCCATTCGCCAGTAGGCCTCGCCCAGATGGTAATTGACCTCGGGGTCTTCGGGCGTCTGCTCGGCTGCTTTTTCCAGCAGGGGAATACCGCCGGCAAGGTCGCCGCGCTCCACACGCACCCAGCCCAGACTATCTGTTATGGCAGCATCATGCACGTCCAGCTCATGGGCCTTGCGCAGAAGTTTTTCCGCCTCTGCCAGATCCTCATGCTGTTCAACCATGCCGTAGCCCAGAAAATTGAGTAAAAGCGGCTCATCAGGCGCGTACGCCAGAGCCGCGCGGGTGTCTGCCTTGGCGGCAGCCCAGTCGCCCGCCTCGTGGTAGGCCATGCCGCGCAGGAACAGGAGTGTCCAGTCCGGCATTTTTTGCGCGTTGGCCAGATCAATCGCACGGGTATAGGCGGCTATCGCACCTTTCCAGTCTTTGGTCTGGCTGAGTGCTGTACCCAGCGCACGCTCTATGACAATCCGCCCCGGTGCCTGCTCAGACAGATGCCGTAGTAAAGGAATGGCCTCTTCAGGGTGGTCGTTGGTTGTCTCCAGCACCGCAAGGCGGAGTGTGGCCACAATGGCCAGCGGGTCCTGCGGGGGCACATGGGCCAGCGTTTCCCGCGCGGCGGTAAAATGCTGCTCGTTATCCTGAATTTCGGCCAGCATAAGACGCGCATCCACCAGTGTGGGGTCCATACCCAGCGCAAAGCCCAGCATAAGGCGTGCGGCCTCGTTGATCTGGAACAGGTTAAGGGCGCCGCCCTCGCCCTCCGCCCCCTGCTCACGCGCCTGCTGGCGGAGCAGAAAAGCGCTCAGCACATAGGCATGGGCAATACCCTCGCGCATGGAGGTTACGGGGTAGTGGCTAATATTGGCCTGTAGCGCCGGACCTGCCAGCCCCAGAATGCTGTCCGCCTCCACCAGCTTACGAAGAGTGGCGCGCGCCTTCTCCTGCTGGCCATGGTTCCACAACCATGCGGCCTGAGAGCGGGCAAGGAGCATGTCCTCCCCCGGCATAATCTTCTGCGCCCGTTCAAACAGGGCTTCCGCCCGCTCGGACTGCCCCGCCACCTGCGCGATAATCCCGGCATGCAGGGTATAAAACGGCAGCAGCAGAGGGGTCTGCGGGTGTAGCAGGCTCTCTATCGCGGCATCGGCATGCCCCTGCGCCTGCTCGCACCAGGCCAGCAGTAACGGCAGGATCAGGTGGGTCATGGGGTCCTCGCCCGCACGGCGATAATACTGCGTGGCATCGGCCATGCGCCACGGACGGCAGCATCATTCCCCAGAACAAGGGCGGAGACCACGCTCCGGTCCTGTGGTGTTTTTTCTACCAGATGCGCCAGCTCCACGGCCTGTGGGTCACCCGCCATGACGTTGCGCACAAACGCCTGCCGCAACAGCTCTGTATTGGCGGGGTCTGCCTGCAAGGCGGTGCGGAAGGCCTGAGCGGCCTGTGTGTCATCCCCCATCCGCACGGCAACGATGCCGCGCAGATAGGCTTCCGAATCGATATGTCCGCTCCCGGTCCGCTCCACAGGCCCATCTTTATGGAGCGGGCCATGGCCGGGTTCGGGTACGGCTGCCAATGCGGGCGATACCAGCATTGTAGCACTGAGCAGGAAAACCGTAGGCATAAGGCGACAAAACAGCATAAGAACCCTATTCAAGCTGAGGCGGCAGCACCGGGTTGCCGCAGCATCCGCCCCACACCTGCCAGCGTGGCAAGGAGGAACGACATGAACGGCTGGTTTTTCTCTACCGCGCTCATGCCAAACCACCAAACCGTTCACGCCATATTCTGCTCTGACCCGTGATTGTGCTAGGGGTAGAATAATGCACGACGCCCTCTCCCTCCTCCGCCTCTATACTGAATGGGGGGTGGACACCGCCGTGACCGACCACGCCACGGACCACCGCCAGAGCGGGGCCGGGGCCTTCCGTCTGCCCCCGGCACACGCACCGCGTACCCCCGCGCCCCAACCTGCCCGCACAGCCGCAGGAGCCGCCAATTCCACCGCAGCAGGCCGCACGGGTGCGCCCATACCCCCGCCCCAGTACCACCCACACACAGGGGATGGAACGGCACTGCCCAGTCTGGGCGAGTCCATAGAGCTTGCCCGGCAGGCTGCGGCACAGGCCACAACGCCCGATGCCCTGCACCATGCCATGGAGCAGTTTGGGGCGTGCTCCCTGCGCGGCACCGCCATGCACACGCTTGTCCCCTCCGGCCCGCCCAACGCCCCGCTCATGCTGATTGGCGAGGCCCCGGACGCGGACGAAGACCGGAGCGGTGTTGTTTTTTCGGGCCTGTGCGGCACCTTGCTTGATACCCTGCTGGCACCACTCCCGCTTGAGCGCGACCAGTTGGCCCTTGCTACCGCCCTGCCGTGGCGTCCGCCGGGGGGCCGCCCGCCATCGGATGCAGAGCAGCGGATCTGCCTGCCCTTCCTCCAGCGTGCAATTACCCTGCTGGCCCCCCGCCGCCTTGTGCTGTGCGGCCGCCTGCCCACAACCATGCTGCTTGGCGCGGGCACCACACCCCCACGGCGCGACTGGGCCGTGCTGGAGCTACCCGGCCATGGGTCCATCCCCGTAATTGCCATGCGCCACCCGCTCCAGCTCCGCGCCTCCCCCACCGCACGGCGGGAGATATGGCAAACGCTGATGATGGTGATGAAAACACTGCGCGACACCCCCTAAAGCAACCATGACCATGCCTGTAATATCGCCTTGTCCGTCACAAAGAATTACAGCATGAAATAACGCCAGATACCTTTGAAAAACAAAGAACTTCATAAGCAGAAACAAACGCGTTACGCCAAAGAACACAACGGTTTCTAAAACCCGCCAACCAATGTTTACACAGAGTAAACTTGCTTTTTGCGCACAAAACGCCTAGACCCCGCCAGCCATGCGAGCGATAGGTCAAATTCCTCATCAGATCGCGGCAAAAGCCTTTTTGGCTGGAGCCGCTCTTTTGG
Source organism: Acetobacter okinawensis JCM 25146 (assembly GCF_000613865.1). GTDB lineage: Bacteria > Pseudomonadota > Alphaproteobacteria > Acetobacterales > Acetobacteraceae > Acetobacter > Acetobacter okinawensis. Next base: position 410 of record NZ_BAJU01000083.1, on the reverse strand, counting down.
CCAGCGCTTCCGTCAACACGACGAGAGCCCACGCCAGCACCCCGGACCACGGGGCGGAACCGCACAGCGAAGAGCTGGCGATGGTTCTGCCACGCCGGGCTTTTCCAGAAGGGGATGATCTTGCCCTGCCCAAACCACTTCCACCGGACGTAGCGACCAATATCCGCGCCGTTTTCCGCCTTCAGCGCATGGGCGCGTTTGCCGAGGCAATCAGTAGCACCACGCATCTGACGGACTCTGTCCTGCTGGGCGAGGTGGAGGCAAACCGCTACCTCAACCCAAGCTACCACCCCAGTGCGACAGAACTGCGCAACTGGCTCAAGCAATACACCTCCTACGCGGACGCACCCGCTGTATGGGCCCGCCTTGCGGCCCTGCCCGAGCGCGGTGGCCCCATGCCTGCGGCCCCG
>NZ_BAJU01000084.1 GCF_000613865.1 Acetobacter okinawensis JCM 25146 | reverse complement strand
CCGCGTTCAACGCGCCGGGGGCAGGGGCCATCTTCGTTCTGGAGGAACTCGTCGGCCGCTTCGAAGCCCGCACTGTCTGCTCGGCACTAGGAGCCTCCGTAGCAGCCATTCTCGTGGCGCGCGCCATGCTAGGCGGCAACCCGGATTTCATGGTCTCTGTAGCACCCACAGTGATCAATGTTTCGACACAGCTCCTGTTTCTGCTGACCGGGCTCGTGATAGGTGTCCTCTCCGTCCTGTATAACCGGACTGTCCTCACCACATTGCGGTTCGCAGAAGGTTTCCCGGTCGGAGTAGAGATGCGCGCGGCACTGATCGGCGCTCTGGCAGGCGTTGTCGTCTGGCTGACCCCGCATCTGGCGGGAGGCGGAGACTGGCTGACGCAAAGTGCGATCGACGGCGCCGTTACATGGTCGGTCATCCCATGGCTGTTCGTCTTGCGTCTGGCCCTGGGAGCGCTCTCCTATGCAGCCGCGACCCCGGGCGGCCTGTTCGCGCCTATGCTGGCGCTCGGCGCGCTTGCCGGTCTCGGTTGTGGCGATATCGCACATGCGCTTGAACCGCGTCTGGCGGGCGATACCGTTCCCTTCGTTATTGTCGGAATGGCGGCGATGTTCGCTGGGTCCGTCCGTGCGCCCCTGACGGGGATTATTCTCGTCACGGAGATGACCAATGCGACCAGCTTGCTGCTGCCACTTCTCTCCGGGAGCTTCGCCGCCATGCTAGTCGCGGACGGCATGCAGGAGCCACCTATCTATGAATCCCTTCGCAACCGGGCCGCCGTCGCCAAACGCTAAGGTCGCGGGCAGTACAGACCGCCCCTGGGAGTTCTTTGATCCACTCGCGTACCTTTAAATGAACATCGCCTTCTTATTGATTGTGACCAACAGAAGACCTTCCGCTCCCCCCAAGATGGACATGGAGCGAATCCTCGGCATGGAACAAGTCCGACTAAAAACGGTCTTTTAACCTAATTAAGGGACTCCTTGTAACCTGATTAAGGTTACTTTTGGTGGGGTTTGGCTGCGTGGAAGCCGGGGTTCTCCTAATTCAGGAATTTCGACATCCGATTGGCTTTGCGTCCGGATTTTTTACGTTCAACAAGAGAAGTTAAGGTTATATTAGAGTAAATTATAATTCGTTCTGACGTGCGACCTTGATTCTGCGGCCGGGCAAATGATATCTACCGTGATACCTATCAAATCCTGGAGCGCCCCATGTCGGAAACCGCGAAGATTTTCATGACCGGCCGCAGCCAGGCGGTCCGGCTGCCCGCTGCCTATCGGTTCGAGACGTCCGAGGTCAGCATCCGCCGCGACCCGGAAACGGGCGATGTCATTCTCTCGGCCCGGCCCGAGGACTGGGACAAGGTTTTCTCGGCCATCCGCCGCAGTCGGGGGGCGGAGCTGTTCCCGGCTGGTCGGCAGCAGGACGACCGGTCCCGCGATCCTTTTGCAGGGCTCGAAGAGTGAACGCCTGGATGTTCGATACGAACACCGTCAGCGACATCATTCGCGGTGACGAGATGGTTCTGCGTCACGTCGAACGTCTCGATCCCCGGCGGTGCTGTGTGTCGGCTGTCACGGCTGGAGAGGTCGCCTATGGTCTTGCCAGACGGCCGGATGCCACACGACTGCACCGACTGACGCATGCCGTCATGGACCACCTGGAGGTGCTGCCCTGGGACAGAGAGACCGCCCAGCGTTACGGTCGGCTGCGCGCCAGCCAGGAGCGGCATGGTCTGCCTCTGGGGGCGCTGGATATGATGATTGCTGCCCATGCGCTGACCTGCGAAAGGACCCTGGTTACCAGCGATCAGGCCTTTGCGACCATCAAGGGCCTTGAGGTGCGTAATTTCCGGATCGGATGAGACATGATCGTACCATGTCCCCAAACTGTCGTTCAAGGGGTTTGCCTCGGAAAACGGAAGAGAACGGCCATGCCGGCCTCGCCTGATGTCCTGCCAACCCTGAAAGGTGGCGTGCCGACCCTGGGGGATGTGGCGGCCGTGCTGACACGCACCGCAACACTATGCGGGCAGCTTGATCAGCAGTTGCACGGGCATCCCCTGCGTGTCGTGATTCTGTTCCGCGCACGCCTGGAGGCCGCCCGGAACTGCGCGGCTGTCGACGGCTTTCTTGTCGATCCTTGGCACCTGGCTGCCGTGCTTGAAGGGTTGCGGCAAGGATTCGTGGCCAGAATATCTTTGAACGGGGCAGCGAGGTCGATGCGGTTCACGCAGCCTTCGAACAGTATCAGTGGCTGGCACGGCCCACGGGCCTGCAACGGGACGCGATCGTCCAGGCAACGCATGCTGTCAAACCCTTTGACCGGGCCATGGGGCCGCTGCTGGGCGGGGCACTGGCTTTCCGCCAGTGGATAGAGACCGGCCACGGCCGCGTACCCTTGCGTGGCGCCCTTGTGCGTCTGTGGTGCGAGGACGGGCTGCTGCGCACGCCTCTTCCTCTCACGGGAGCGGCAGCTTTCCGGTCAGGAACGTCCTGGACAGCGCGGAACTGGGTGCCAGCCTGGCTGAGCGCTATCGGGGATGAAGCTGAGGCCATCCGCGCGATGGCCCGAGCACTCGAGGCCTCATGGCGCCAGGCGCGTCTTCAGGCCGGCGACCAGAGACGGAATTCCCGTGCGTCTGCCGCCATTGACGTGATTGCCGCCCATCCGGTGATTTCGGCGACGTCGCTGGCCGCCCGGCTTTCGATGTCGATTAAGGCCGCCTGCCTGCTGCTCGAGCGTTTCCTGGAGCGCGGCCTGATCGTGGAAGTGACGCACAGATCGGCGCGCCGGCTTTTCGCGCTCCGGGACATGGAGCCGCTCCAGGAGGTTGTCCAACCGCGCCAGAAAACAATACCCGGGCGGAAACGTGGCACGCCCCGGGCCACCGGTATGCCCGAAGTGCCCCCAGTGGAGGACAGTTCCGTCCAGCGGGATTTTCAGCCGCTTGAGCGCTGGGCACCGGATTATTCCGAACTTGAAGCTGCGATGGCTGAAGTCGATCTGCTTTGTCGCAGGAGCCAAGCTTGAAGGATCCATCCAGACTGACACGAGCATCCGGATAGAGATAGCCGTTGGTATTACTCTGTGTCACCTGAATATGGGACATACGTTCAAAAGAGATCATGATATATTGCAACACTATTAAAATTAGGAATAGTATCATGTGTGATTGGGACAAATATAGGAAAGAATACCCCATTTTTACAGGGGTTATTCAGGGTGCTTTAAAATATAAAAATAAAACATTTAATGGGATATGTCGAACTGGATCAATGTTTGGGTTGAACGGTACTGAAGCATTATCAAATGTTCACATGCATAACGCAGCAATGTTTTGGTTGGTAAAAGGAATCGCTCTTCAGGATAAAAATAATTTAGGCACATGTTATAACGCTTTACAGAGATATAAATATATACCTTGCCACAACTTAAATAGCGAAAATATTGTTAATGGTTGTAAGATTATTGCCAATAATAAAGATGTACAATGGTATGCGAGCCAAAAATTTAGTGAGATAATTGGGGAGACTATCGCCGCAGGTATTGTAGCCGCTAAGATGAAAAAACTTGTTGGTCCAAAGATAAGTAAACCAATATTGTTTTTTATAGGTTTAAATGGATCAATAGGTACCATACTTAATGATAGTACAGGAGAGCTTAACCACACTCTGGATTTTGTGTATAAAAATTTTGTACACAAGAGCTGAAATTGAAAAACTAGGCTCAGGACCTATTGATTTATTGAACTGAGCGAGAAGTTGTGATTCACAGGCTTACTGATGGAAGGTGGGCCTATGAGTGATGTGTTTATGCTATCTGAGAGCCAGATGGGGCGGATTGAGCCATTTTTTCCACTGGCGCACGGAGTGCCACGTGTGGATGACCGGCGTGTTCTGAGCGGTATCGTTTATGTGATCC
>NZ_BAJU01000085.1 GCF_000613865.1 Acetobacter okinawensis JCM 25146 | reverse complement strand
CCATCTCCCTCCAGAGGGCCACCTGAAGGAGACAGCCGCATCAAACTTCTCACAAGCCCAGATCCGCCCGACACAGCAAGCGACTTTTTCAACAGAATTGCCTCATCTTGGACGTCTTGACGATTTTTGTAGTTTCCCGAAAGCTGATGTTGTCACACTCACGTCAATAGGCCGAGTTTGGGACATTTCTGCCGTTCACCGACGACGTGGCGAACGGCGGATCTTATCAAATGCCGACTTTCAGCGTTTGCGCCTCTGATCTCATGGGCCGACCGACCTCGGCGGTTTGTACTCTGCCAGATTCCGGGCGAGCCGAGGCGCTTTGCTGACATTCGTTCATCGGGCCGTCGTGTTCGGGAAAACCCAATGCTGGCCGTTCGCAGGTCCGATCCCATTGCCGAGAACCGGTCATCCGTTCAGCTTCGTGGGCTGGAGAATTGGTACGGCCGGAGGCCGTCTTCAATGAAGGCGAATGTAGCAGAGATCGACAGGAACCACCTGCGGCCGATCAGCTTGAACCGCGACACGAACCCGGCGCGAGCTAGCTCAGCGTCTTCCCCGGACTTAGCCGGAATGTGTTGCACTCCAAAGGGATCGTGCATAACATTGAGGTTTTCCGGGTGACTCGTGTCATGCCGATCGGGGAGGCATGAAGTGGGACTTGCACCCAACGCGACCAACATCACCGTGCGCCAAGTTCTGGAGAAGCTCGACGGCGAATTCGCCGCCACCGCGAAGGCCGTCGAGAACGGCGAATTTGCTTTGTGGGTCGGTTCGGGTATCTCGCGGAAGGCACCGAGCCTGGGCGGCCTCATCGCCGCGGCGATAGAATATCTTCGCATACGAGCAGTCGATCCGGCGACCGAAGCCGAATACATGCCCGCGCTCGACGAGGCGCTGCAGCTAGCCGGAACGGATCGAACGGCAGTCGGCGCCGACCTCCACTTGGCGTTCGTGGCGTGGGGAGCGCGCGATGCGATCGTCAACGCGCTCTGGAATAACTATTCCCGCGTCCTCGATATCCGCGTTGGTGCAGATCCCGGCGACTTCATCCTCTGGACGGCGATCGACATCCGGCGGCAGTTCGAAAATCCGCCACCGCCGGCAGCGTCGCATCTCTGTATCGCGCTCCTCGTGCTTGAGGGTGCCATCAAGACCATCGCATCCGGAAACTGGGACGGCTTCATCGAAGCCGCCATCCATCGTCTCGGCGGCAGCATCCCCGGAATCCTTCAGGTCGTCGTGGACCCCGACCAGCTCCGTGATCCTCCTGGTCAGGCGAGGCTGCTGAAGTTCCACGGATGCATCATCCACGCTGAGCAGGACGAGGGGCGATATCGCCGTTTTCTAACCGGCAGCCACACGCAAATCGCGATGTGGCCGAACAACCCGGACTTCGCCGCTATGCGGAACGAGGTGCTCGGGATCGCCACGAATCGCAAGACGATGGTTCTGGGCTTGTCGATACAGGACATGAACCTGCAGGGCGTGTTCGCGGCGGCGACCGGAATCAACAAGTGGCCCTGGCCATGCGCGCCGGACGCCCCGGGCCACGTTTTCTGCGAGGACCAGATCACCCAAGGTCAACGCGACGTCCTGCGGATCGTCTATGGCGATGAGTATAACGGAAACGTGTCAGCGATAAACGCGGCTAGCCACATGCGGGCGTGGGGCGAACAGGTCCTGGTCGCCCTGGTGCTCAAGACGGTCGCCGACAAGCTCAACTGCCTGATGGGGCTCGCGCTCGACGCGAGCGGCAGAGGCGCGCTTCTCGCCCCTCTGACCGCCTCCGTAAATGCGCTTCGTGACCAGATGGCCGACGGCGCCCTTGTCGACAATGTGGACCAGAGCCGGACGCCCGCCGTCAACACGGGCATCGCTCTCTGGTCACGCGCAATGTCCGTCTTCCGGGGCGGGCAGCTCCAGCATGACCCGGCAGCCTACGAGCCGATCAGTCCGAATACAATCGGTCTGCTGGCGACGGACCAGAATGCCCGGGCTAGCAGGCTCGGGCATCTCGCCATCATGCTCGCACTACTGGACTATGGCCGATCGACAGCTCAGTGGTCGCTCGCGTCGCCAGCGAACGACGATCTGTCCGCCGGGGTCGCCTCGCTTCAGGCATGTCGCGCCGGAGCGCCTGCCCGTCCCGTCTTCCTCGTGAAGTCGGCGTCCGAAGCGATCCGCCTGCAGGCTGACAACGCCTATACCAACGACAATGCCCTCGTCATCCACTCCGACGACACTTGGCATCTCACGATGGCCTCCCGCTCAAGCAGGTCGCCATCGAGCGCGCCGGGTCGGACAGGATCGCTCGCCCCCTCCCATGTAAGCGTAGAGAGCCTCCTACAAGCGTCCAGCGACATCGACGAACTGCGTGCAGCCTTCGCCGCCGAGGTGATGCTATGACCTCGTCCCCCCTTATTGCCGCCATCCGCCAGCGCCTCAACGAAGCCGGATACGACGACCTACCGACTCCGTTCAGGATGGCTGGCGTCGAGTTCCAGTTCACCGGTGCGCTTCGCGGTCGGCACGGTCGGGCACTTGACCTCGTGCTTCTGATCGACACCACGGCGGGATCGTTCGGTGACAGCGATGGCGCGCGTGTTCGTGCGCGTGTTCAGGCGCTAAGCCGCGCGCTCGACGTTACGGCATCGCGATACGTTCTGACGGTCGTGCTCGCCGGCGCAACGCTGCCCGGCGACATCGAGGAGCTGACGGACACCGCACGCGTTCTGCACGTCGATACGCTTCCCGTCGATCAGGCGGTCAACTGCCTGGAAGACAGCCTCCGAGTGCTGCTACCTCTGTCGATCCCGCAGCAGGCGCCGACGAGCAGGACGGCACGGCGCAGGAGCAACTGGAGAAGGCGTTGAAGAACGTCGTCGATGGAGCCACAATCAAGACCATCATGGACGCGGCGGAGCGCGGCGAGGAGGCCGTGACCGAGGCAATCGCGAGCCTAATCGATGCGGCGCTCGTCAAAAAGGAGGAGAAAGCATGACCGACCTTCTTCTCAAGGAATTGGACGTCACCGACTTCCGTAGTATCCGCGGGCACGTGCACGCCCCGCTCGACGCGCAGGTCGTGCTCGTGCATGGTGAGAACGGCGCCGGCAAGACGAGCCTTCTGTCGGCCATCGAGCTTGCGCTGACGGGAGGCGTCCAGTCGCTTCGGCGGGCAGACCCGGGTTACGCATCACAGCTCATGCACCGGTCCGCCGCACAGGGCAGCGTGTCGGTGGCTACTGTGGGTACCGGAGCGGCCAAGTACGGCGCCACGCTCTCCCCCGACGGAATTGCGACGTCGACCTCCTTCAATGCGGCGCTCGCGTCGTTCTTCAGCGAGCGGAGCTACCTGCCGCAAGCGCTACTCGGGCAGCTCCTGCAAATCTACCAAGATTCGGGAAGCGGCGCGGATTCCCCGCTGGCGAAGTTCGTCGGCGAACTGCTGCGCCTGGACCGCCTCGACGCCATCGAGACCGGGCTGAAGCCATTCGGGGACGTGCGCAACGTCCGCAAGGTCGTCGACGGCTGGTCGGAGAACGAGCTGGAGAAGACGCGGCTGGAGGCGCTCATTAAGGACCAGAAGCTCAGTCTGCTCCAAATCATTGAGGACATCGGCGTCCAGATGTCGGATATAAGGAAGGCGGCGGACACGCTCGGACTCGTCGTGGAGTTCGACGAACGCAAGCTGGACGCCATCGACCAAGCGCTTTCACCCACGGATGACGAGCAACGCCTGCGGATAATTACCGACCGCCGGCGTGAACTGGGTTCGATCCGGCGGGAGCTCGCGCGGGCGGCGGGAGCGGCTCCGTCTGCATCCATCGCCGCG
>NZ_BAJU01000086.1 GCF_000613865.1 Acetobacter okinawensis JCM 25146 | reverse complement strand
CCACTGATACCGACACTCCCGTGAGCCCAGCTCCGGGAGTGTTTCTTTTTTCAGCCTTTCCAATGGCTTGCCGCTCGATCCAGGTCAGGATTGTGCCCAGTTCTCCATACAGCATCGCGTCGATCTCGCCCCGGTTCGGGCCGGGAGTGAGCACGACCTTCTCGATCAGAGCCCGCAGCGCCTCGGCGGCTTCAAGCCGTTCCTCGGGACGGTTGAGGGCATCGGTCAGGCGGCCGACCTTGCGGGCATAGATGGCTGACGCACTCGGCAACAGGTCCGGTACGTCATCGGGGACGTCGGACAGCAGGACTGCCAGTTCGGCTTTGCGGGCTTCGAGCGCGTCCATCTCCGCCTTCATGCTGGGATGGAACATCCCTTCCTTGATGGCTTCGATGATGCCCCGGATCTGTTTCTCGACCTTCACCTGTTCGAGCTGCCAGACATCGGTATTGGAGCGGCGCTCACGGTTGAGGCGGTTGGTCTCCTCGGCATAGGCACGCATGGCCTCGGCCGCGATCTCCGGTGCCATCATCCGGTCCTTCAGTCCGAAGAGCACGCGGCGCTCGAGATCGGGACGGGGGATCGTCCGGCTGTTGGTGCAGGAGCCGTTGGTGACATGGCCTGAACAGGCGAAACGGTCAGAGCCACGCAGCGTATAGGGACCGCCACACAGGCCGCAGAACAGCAGACCCGAGAGCAGGGATTTCGGACGACGGGTGCCGTTGAGCCGGTTGCGCTTGTGGTGGGCGCGAACAGCCTCGGTGACGTTGACGTATTTCTCGGCGATCTGGCTCTGTCGGACCTTTGTTTCCTGCCACAATGCGTCGTCGACGATCCGCAATTCGGGCACGTCTGTTACCACCCATTCTGATTCCGGGTTGAGGCGTGAGACGCGCTTGCCGGTCGACGGGTCTTTGACATAGCGCTGTCGGTTCCAGACCAGGCGGCCGATATACAGTTCGTTGTTGATGATGCCGGTGCCGCGCTTCACGTGACCCCGGATGGTGGTATCGCTCCACAGCTTGCCCTCGGGGCCGCCGATGCCTGATCGTTGAGGGTTTTTGCGATGGCGCGCGGACCAATGCCGGCCGCAAAGTCGCGGAAGATGCGGCGGACGATCTCCGCCTGGTGGGCGTCGATCTCGCGATCGCCCCGGATCTGTTCGCCCTTTGCGTCGAACTGGCGGACGACGCGATAGCCGTAGCACAGCCCGCCACCGGATTTGCCGTCCTCGACCCGGCCGCGCAGGCCGCGATGGGTTTTGGCGGCGAGGTCTTTCAGGAACAGGGCGTTCATCGTACCCTTAAGGCCGACATGCAGTTCGCTGATCTCACCTTCGGCCAGGGTGACGATCGGCACACTGGCGAATTTCAGGTGTTTGAACAGGGTGGCGACGTCGGCCTGGTCGCGCGAGATGCGGTCCAGTGCTTCGGCCAGCACGATGTCGAAGTGCCCGGCCTGAGCATCCTGCAACAGGGTCTGGATGCCAGGGCGCAGGATCATGCTGGCGCCGGAGATGCCCGCGTCCTTATAGGCACCAATGACCTTCCACTTCTCGCGTTTTGCGTGTTCGCGGCAGATGCGGAACTGATCGTCGATCGACGCCTCACGCTGGTTGTCGGACGAGTAGCGGGCATACAGGGCGACGCGGGTCATGGCGGTGCTTTCTATCAGGCGACCTTGTCCATCCGGCTTGGCCGGATCAGCACCTCGGCCGAGATGCCGAGGCCGTCATGCAACTGGCGGATCATGTCGATCGACAGGCCCCGCTTGCGGTTCAGTACGTCGGCCACCCGGTTGCGCGGGCCGATCATCGGCTCCAGATCCTTGCGGGTGAGGCCCTGCTGCTCCATGCGGAAGCGGATGGCCTCGACCGGATCGGGCGGGTCGATTGGATGGTGCTTCGCTTCGTAGGCGTCGATCAGGGTGGCCAGCACGTCGAGACGGTCGCCGTTCGGCGTGCCGCTCTTCGCACCCCACAGGCGCCCGACTTCTTCCAGCGCCGCGTCATAATCCGCCTCGTTGCGGATAGGCTTCAGGTCAGCCGTCATGTTCCACCTCCGTCACGTCGATCCTGTCATACGCTCTGTGCGTGCCGATCCATTTGATCCAGACGATGCTTTTCTCGAAATCGACCGACACGACCAGGCGATAGGCGTTGCCCTTGATGTTGAAGACGATCCGCTCGGCGCTGACGATGCTCGCCGTGGCGTAGAGCCGCTTCACATCGGCGGTGCTCGTCCACGCAGCCCTGCCGACTTCGGCGAACCAGGCGTCCAGCGCCGCCTTGACGGCCGGCTGGTCCTTCTGGCCCGCCAGGCTGTCGACGAACTCTCTCAGCGTGCGACGGGCGATGATCCTCATTGACTGACCTTATATCACGGGACCATAATGGTCACAAGAAAAATACACGACAGCCCGGCGAGTGGTCTTTCGCCGGGGGAAATGCAGCCGGGGAGGGGAAGCTACCGCATGGGGCCGGATCGGTTCTGCCGGGCCTGTTTCCATTCCAGCGCACGGGTGCGCTCGAACTGCTCGCGGGCCATTTGTCGCCCGATCAGGCGGGCGAGGGACCGGATGGCTTCATCGGACGGGCGGAACGCATCTTCGGCGGTTTCCGCCTCACTGGCGGGGCCGAATACCTCAATCCTGATCCTGTCAGGTTTGCGTGCCATCCTGTCCACCTTCCTGGTCATGGGGCGACAGGAACGATGAAGGACAGGACAAGGGGATTTGAGAAGAGCATGCGGCACCCCATGCGGTAATCGGCGGTGATCGCGCAGTAAAGGGAGGCTTATTGGTCGTGGAAAAGGTGATCATTCTTCTGGCGATTGGATATGCCATCGGATTCTATATTCGGGATCGTCGTGCGAAAGAGGCCTTTGTGCAGTCCGAACGACAGGCTGCCGGTCAGATCGAGACGCTTCGTCGACAGATTGCGACGCTCAACAAACAGGCTGCGGATAGGCAGCATGAAGACGAGCAGCGCCGGCAATTCCGCCAGGAGAATGACCTGTCCGATCCGCAGAACCAGTTGCGCTTCGTTGGTGAATGCAGTCTGAAGGCCGTTCCTCCTGTCAATCGGGAAGCTGTACGCGTGCTCTATGCGATCGACGAGTGGATCAAGGATATGCGGCCCGACTGGCGTTTCGCTTTCGAGGTTGCGATGGGTGGTTTCATTAAAACGCCGTATGCCCCGGATGATCCGCGTCAGAAGCGGGCGTTCAATTCTTACAGCGGCAAGCGCGTGGATTTCCTTCTGATCAATCGTCGTGGGCAGCCGGTTCTGGTGGTCGAGTATAATGGTTCGGGCCACGACCTGTCTGGCGATGCTGACGCTCGTATGGAGGTCAAGCGTCTGGCCTTGCAGAAGGCGGGTATCCCGCTGCTCGAAATTCCCGAAAGAATGGGCAAGCCCGATATCTTTGTCGCACTTTCGGAGAAAGTGGGAATACTGGAAACAGAAACAAGAACAGGCTAA
>NZ_BAJU01000087.1 GCF_000613865.1 Acetobacter okinawensis JCM 25146 | reverse complement strand
TAGCCGCTGCTGCGGCAGCACAGCCACGCCAGCCAGCCCCGGCTCCGGCCCCGGCAGCCTCCAAACATGCCAACCTGTTCAGCGAGCCGCCGCGCCCTTCGGCCTACCCTGTGCAGGACCCCAACGCACGCAGCCTGTTCGGGCGGGTTACCGGCGCTTTTCGCCGCGCCTCCACGCCAGATACCCGGCAGGAACCCGTAGCGCAGTCGCACCCGACCATCAGCCAGGCCGAACAGGGCGCTCCCCGCCATGGGGAAGGCGATACCGGGCTGGAAATTCCGACCTTCCTGCGCCGTTAAACACCAGTGTGCATACCCCGCCCGACAACCCTGAACCACAGGGCGGGGTATGAAACACATGGCAATAATCATTGACTCGCATCTGACCCGCTCAGGCCCTAGCGTTACCGTGTCATAACTTCCACACGACCATGGGGCGGTTCAGGATCATGGACAATCTGTCAGCGGCACTTACCCCACGTTCCACACCTGCGGAGAGTCTCCCGGTCCCTATGCGACAGATACGCACCAAACCCGATGCGGCCCAACATACGCTGCACCACGCCATCTCTGCCGTGGGTATTGGCCTGCATACGGGCCGCTCCATCAACATTACTCTCAAACCTGCCCCCGCCGGGCATGGCATTGTGTTCCAGCGGACGGACCTGCCCATGGCAGCCCCCCTGCCCGCACGGTATGATTATGTGGTGGAAACACACCTGAGCACCGTTCTGGGGGATAAACACAACCCCGAAAACCGGGTCGCCACTGTTGAACACCTAATGTCCGCCCTGTGCGGGTGCGGCATTGATAACGCCCTGATTCTGGTTGATGGGCCAGAAACCCCGGTTTTTGATGGCTCGGCCACGGATTTTGTGTTCCTGCTCGACTGCGCCGGTCGCACGGCGCAAAGCCTGCCCCGCAAAGTCGTGCGGGTTATGCAGCCTGTGCGGGTTGAACACCAGAATGCTTGGGTGGAACTCCTCCCCCACAATGGCCAGCACACACACCTGTCCATGAGCATTGACTTTCCGGCCAGCGCCATTGGTGTGCAGAGCTACGCTCTGGATTTAACGCCCTCCTCCTTCCGCAGCGAGCTCGCACGCAACCGCACTTTTGCTGCGGGAGGAGATTGAAGCGCTGCACAAAGCCGGGCTGGCACTTGGTGGTTCTTTGGACAACGCCATTGTTGTGGACAACGATCAGGTGCTCAACCCGACCGGCCTGCGCTGCCCGGACGAGTTTATCCGCCACAAGATCATGGATGCGGTGGGCGATCTCTATCTGGCCGGATGTGTGCTTCAGGCCAGCTTCCGGGGGCATCGCTCCGGCCATAAGCTGAACAACCAGCTCCTCCACGCCCTGTTTGCCCAGACCTCCGCATGGCAGGACATGACAAACCGGCAAGCCGCCTCCGCTGCGGCGTGAGACTCTTTTTATCAAGACACATGCAATAATCGGCGTTTCTTTGCTTTTCTTGACCCGCTGACATGCTATAAGATTTCGTCTCGATCTGAAGAGCCGGTATGTTTGATATTTCTATAAAAACACAGTCAGTCCGCCGTCGTCTGCCGTTCCTGCTCTCAGCTTTTGCGCTGTTAGGGCTTGCGGACTGCAGCCTTTTGACTGGCAGCAGCAAGACCCCTCCGGCCCCCAAAATTGCGGCACCAGAGACACTCTATAATAACGGCATAGACGCCCTGCGCACCCGCCGTTACGAACTGGCCGCCGCTGAGTTTGAAACACTCCAGCAGAACTACCCCTATTCGGGCTACATCCCCAACGCGCAGTTGATGGAAGGGTATTCCTACTACCTTAAAGGTAAATACCCCGAAGCCGTGCAGCAGCTTAACCGCTTTATCAGCCTGCACCCCACCAGCGCCGATTCCGCTTATGCCTACTACCTGCGCGCACTCTGTTTTTATGAGCAGATCGCCGATGTCCAGCGTGACCAGCAGGGTACGGCAGAAGCCATGGATGCACTGGAAGAAGTGGTCACCCGCTTCCCCCAGAGCAAATATGCCCGTGATGCCCAGTTGAAAATTGACCTGTGCCGCGACCATCTGGCCGGGAAGGAAATGCTGGTTGGCCGCTACTACCAGCGCGAGCGCAATTATGAAGGGGCGATCAACCGCTACCAGCGTGTTGTGCAGGATTTCCAGACAACTAACCACGTGCCCGAAGCTCTTGAGCGCATGGTGGAAGTCTACCTTGATCTGGGGTTGACCGACCAGGCCCGCAAATCGGCTACCGTACTGGGGTACAATTATTCCAGCAGCAAATGGTACCGTTTTGCGTATGACAAGCTGAAAAACCATAACCTGCTGGACGGCAAACTGCCCGTGCCGGGGCAGGCGGTAACGCCGACTGCCAAACAGAATCTGGACACATCCCATACGTCGGACACGCGTGATGAGCGTATGGCAGCACCGGCTGCCATGCACCAAGCAGTCCGTCCCCGGCGACTGCACCAGCTCAGGCTGCGCCGAGCACGCCTGTTACGGCGCAGCCGCTGACAACACCGCCGCCCGCAACCAAAAAGTAATACGCGCTTTGTCGCTTTTTCTCTTGAAATAAGAACACAACCAGAACATACAGAACCTGCCTTTCCTGCCCGCAGCAAAGGCAGGTCTGTGCAGGCCCACGCGGGAGCAGGCGTGAGCGTTAGGTCTGTTCCGCAGACTCCAGTCATTTCAGGTGTGAACCTAAAAGCCGGATGTCGCCATGCTGACACATCTTTCCATCAGAGACGTTGTGCTGATCGAGGCACTCGACCTGACCCTCCACCCCGGCTTTACCGCCCTGACGGGGGAAACGGGGGCAGGCAAATCCATTTTGCTGGACAGTCTGGGTCTGGCCATGGGCGAACGCGCAAACGCCGGTCTGGTCCGCTCCGGGGCAGAGGAAGCGCGTGTAACCGTCTGTTTTGAGGCACCACCCCACCACACGGTCTATGACCAGCTGGAAGAACAGGGCATTCCTGCCGACAAAGGCGAGCCACTGGTCCTGCGCCGCGTTATCTCGCGCGAGGGGCGGTCGCGCGCATGGGTCAATGACCAGCCTGTGGGCCTGACCCTGCTGCGCAAGGTTGCGGCAACACTGATAGAAATTCAGGGCCAGCATGAACAGATGGGACTGGCCGATGCCACCACCCATCGCGGTCTGCTGGATGCCTATGGAATCAAACCGGCACTCCTTAAAAAAGTCGCGCAGGCTTTTACCCACTGGCAGGACCTGCGCCAAACGCTTGCCAATGCCGAACAGGCGCTGGAAGACGCCGCGCGGGAGGAGGAATGGCTACGCCACACAGTGGATGAACTCTCCACCCTTGCCCCCCAACCGGGGGAAGAAAGCCTTCTGGCCCAGCAACGCCACAGCCTTCAGCAGGCCGAGCGCCGGGGCGAGGCCGTAGCCGCCGCCCTGTCCGAGCTTACCCCGCG
>NZ_BAJU01000088.1 GCF_000613865.1 Acetobacter okinawensis JCM 25146 | reverse complement strand
GCCCGACGTCCCCCTGCCCCCCAAGGCGGAGGAACCCTCGCCCGAGGCGGTCAAGACACCCCCATCCCCCCCGGCACCGCTCAAGCCGTCCACCAGTGTTGCGCCGCCATCTCCCATGACGCAGCAGACGGACACGCTGCCCGATACGGTGGTGCCCTCGCATATTACGCAGCCGAACAAGGCCAAGAAGAGCGAGCCAGATACCCACTCCTTGCTGGAAACGCTGGATACGTTCCGCTCGGACCAGAAGCAGACGCACGCGCCCAAGGCACGCGCCAACCCGCTGGCGGGGGGCGCTCCCAACGGTGGCGGCTCACCCGTGGGCACCAACATTACCGGCAGCCTGAGTGTGGGGCAGCAGAAGGCCATAGGGGCATCCGTGCGCCGCTGCTACTCGGAGGATACGGCCGCCAAGGACTACGCCACATTTGTGGCGCATCTTGTGGTGACAGTGGATGCAACGGGCGAGGCGCGCATTGTGCAGTTCGCTCCTGAAACACAGGCCCGTATGGAGGCAGATGCCTCCTACCGGGCTCTGGCCGAGCGTGCCCGCGCAGCCGTGCTCAGCCCCACATGCGCCAAACTGCCGATTCCCAAGGAGCTGCTTGGGCAGACCCGGCAATTGAAATTTGTCTTCAGGCCTTAAAAGCAGGCCATACGGAGGAAAACACATGTTGATGAGTACCCGGCCTCTTATTTCCGATCAGGAAGCAGACGCTCTGGTGGGCGCACTGCGCCGTCGCACCCTGCTGGGTGCCAGCGTTGCTGCTGGGGGCATTCTGGCCACACCACTGGCAGCCTTTGCTGCCAGCCAGCCCGCACCCGAGGCGGAAATTACGGTGGACCAGGCCCGCACGGCTCCTATTCCCATCATCATCCCCGATTTTGGGGGCGGGCTTGGCCAGCAGATGGCCGAGGTGCTGACCAATGACCTGAACAACACCGGGCTGTTCAAGGTTATTCCCGGCAACTCCGCTGCGGCCAAGCCCGATTTTGCCACCGCCAAGGGCCTTGGTGCGCATGCGCAGGTTACGGGCAGCGTGACCGGGAGCGGGGCGTCCGTACGGGTGGAAATGCGGCTGTGGGACGTGCTGAGCCAGCAGCAGATCCAAGGCACGGCCTATACCACGTCCTCCGCTAACTGGCGGCGGATTGCCCATATTGTGGGTGATGTGATTTACGAACGGATGCTGGGTGAAAAAGGGTATTTTGATACCCGCATTGCCTTTATCTCCCGCTCCGGGCCGCGTGGGCACCAGCGCACACGGCTGGCCATTATGGACCAGGACGGGGCCAATGCGCGCATGCTCACGGCGGGCAACTGGCTGACGCTGACGCCACGCTTCAGCCCCACCAAGGACCAGATCGCCTTTATGTCCTATGCCAACAACCGGCCACGGGTGTACCTGTTTGACCTCAATACCGGGCGGCAGCAGATTCTGGGCGATTTTCAGGGCATTTCCTTTGCGCCGCGCTTCTCCCCCGATGGGCGCTCGGTTCTGCTCTCTGTGACCCGCAATGGTGGGTCTGACCTGTATGCGGTTGATCTGGCATCGGGTGCGCGTAGGCAGCTTACGGCGTCTGGCGCGATTGATACCAGCCGTGCTACAGCCCCGACAGCTCCCAGATCGTGTTCAACTCCGACCGTGGCGGCAGCCCGCAGCTTTACATCATGCCTGCAGGGGGCGGGAACGCGCAGCGTATTTCCTACGGGCAGGGGACGTATGGGTCGCCCGTATGGTCGCCTCGTGGGGACCTGATCGCCTTTACCCGTATTGCCGGGGGCATGTTCTCGCTTGGGGTCATGCAGCCTGATGGTTCGGGTGAGCGGATCATGACACAGGGCTTTACGGTGGAAAGCCCAAGTTTCTGCCCCAACGGGCGTGTGCTGGCCTATTGCCGTCAGAGCCGCGCCGGCGCGGGCGGGAGTGGATTCAGCTCCACCATCGGTATGGTCGATATTACCGGCTTTAACGACCGTGTTCTGCCGACCCCGGAAGGGGCATCCGACCCGGCATGGTCCCCCCTTAACGGGTGATCGATTCTTCTCCCGCCCGCCTTTTGGGCGGGAGAAGGTTTCATAATTCCGCCATAATTTTCTTTATAATTTCGTAAATTAGCATTAGTGTGCGCAAAGCTGGGGTGTGTTGTTTGGGTATCAGTCAAGGTATGGCTGATATGAGAAACAGAGAACACGCTTGACCGGCGGCTTAAGCTATGGCTTACGGCGGAATGGTCTCCAAAATTCGTCGGCTCTTCGAAGGGTTCGGAGGGGAGCAGAAGAATACGCGGGGATACAAGGTTATTAACTTCTTTTTCTCCGAATAGCCCTAAGGCTAATTCTCAGGATCCGACACATGAGACTGAAAGTTGTTGCTGCGCTTGGTATGGTTGCTCTTCTGTCAGCCTGTGCGCACGAAAATGCAAACACGGGTGCTTCCACCGGCGCGGCTAGCCAGCCGTCTGGCCCGGTGCCGGGCAGCGAAGCTGATCTGGTCGCTAACGTGGGGGACCGCGTATTCTATGACCTGAACAAGAGCGGCCTGAGCGCCGACGCCAAGACCACCCTGCAGAAGCAGGCTGACTGGCTGGCAAAGTATCCTCAGGTGAACGTTGAAGTTGCAGGCAACTGCGATGACCGCGGCACCGAAGAATACAACATTGCTCTGGGCCAGCGTCGTGCAAACGCCGCTCGTGACTTCCTGGTGGCCAAGGGCGTGACCTCTTCGCGCATCTCCACCATCTCCTACGGTAAAGACCGCCCCACCGCTCTGGGCGACACCGAAGAAGCATGGGCACAGAACCGTAACGCTATTACGTCTGTGAAGTAAGATTTTCAGACTTTATCTGAAATCTGACTGATCCAATGGAACAGGCCGGGCTCAAAAAGCCCGGCCTGTTTTGTATTTCGTGTCTTGTTTTGCGGGAGGGAATGATGGAATTCTTGCCCGTTTCTTATGAATGGGATGAGGTTCCAATGAACTCCCGGGTTAAAGCAGTACGCGTTGTTCGTCATGGTCTTGTGCTTTCGGGGCTGGCCGTGGCGCTTATGGGCACAGCCAGTCCGGCGGGCCATGCGCAGGATGTCACCAGCCGGGAAGGCATTGCCCTTCAGGACCAGATTCTCGCGCTCAAGCAGACCATGAGCCAGATGCAGGCTTCTCAGGGGGATGGGGGGGCACTGCCGCCACCATCCGCCACACCGGGGCACTCTACGGCCGTTAATGGTGATCTGGTCTCCCAGTTGCTGGATCGCGTGAGCACGCTTGAACAGCAGCAGCGCGATATGCGCGGCGAGATTGACCAGCTGACCAACGACCTCCAGCAAAAAACGGCAGCCCTGTCCAAGCAGGTGCTGATAGCCAGTTTGCAGCGGGCGCAGGGGCCAGTGCTGGCGGTGCGGCTGCGGCGGCCGCAGCACCTGCCG
>NZ_BAJU01000089.1 GCF_000613865.1 Acetobacter okinawensis JCM 25146 | reverse complement strand
GCGGGTGCCGCACATTGGGGAGCAGGGCTGCGAGTGTGCGCGCTTCATGACGCGGCGGGGGGGCGGTGTGTCCTCCGTGGCGCTTTTGTTAACAGGGGCCTTGGTCCGTGTGCGGGCAGCGGGCCTGTGCTGCGTGGTGGCCTGCCGTGCGGGGGTACCCGCCTTGCCCGAATGAAGTTCCTTCGCCATAACAGCCTCCGTGATTACGCCACCCGCCCACGCCCTGCTGCACTGGTATGACAGACACCGCCGCACCCTGCCCTGGCGCTGCACGGAGGGTGAGACACCAGACCCGTACCGCGTCTGGTTGAGCGAGATCATGCTTCAGCAGACAACGGTCAAGGCTGTCGGTCCATATTATCTCAGATTTGTGGAAAAATTTCCAACCGTGCAGGCGCTGGCCGCCGCCCCGCGGGATGACGTGCTGGCCGCATGGGCGGGGCTTGGCTACTACTCGCGCGCGCGTAACCTGCATGCCTGTGCGCAGGCCGTGGCGGCACTTGGCGGGTTCCCCCGCACGGTGGAAGGCTTGCGCGCCCTGCCCGGTATTGGCGCTTACACCGCAGCGGCTGTGGCGGCCATTGCCTTTGGCGTGCCAGTGGTGCCGGTGGATGGGAATGTGGAGCGCGTTACGGCGCGGCTGTACAATGTGCAGGACCCGTTGCCTGCTGCGCGCAAGACGCTGGCACAACTGGCCAGCGGGCTGAATGCGGATGCCCCCGCCCGCGCCCGCCCGTCCGATTTTGCACAGGCTCTGTTTGATCTGGGGTCTTCCCTGTGTTCACCCCGTCAGCCAGCCTGTGGGCTGTGCCCGTGGCAGGGGACGTGTGCAGGGTACGCGCAGGGCATGGCGGCTACGCTGCCGCGCAAGACTCCCAAGGCCGAACGCCCGGTGCGGCATGGCGTGCATTTTATGGTCATGGATGCGGCAGGCCACGTGCTGCTGCGCAAACGGCCAGAAACCGGGCTGCTGGCCGCCATGACCGAACTGCCCGGTACCGCATGGCGCACGGAGCCATGGGCGGAGGCCGAGGCATTGGCGCAGGCCCCGACCACTGCGCAGTGGGCCAGAGCAGGGGTAGTCAAACACGTGTTTACGCATTTTACGCTGTATGTGGTGGTTTACGCGGCACGCGTGGAGCGGTTTGCCAACACGGATGTTGCGCAGGGGTTTTTGTTGCCGGTTACGCAGGCCAAAACGGCATCTCTGCCATCAATTATGCAAAAATGTATGACAGCAGGATACGACTTCCTGCATCGTGCATGAAAAGCCGGTGTGTTCAGGCGCGGCGCACCCGGCAGGACGGCCATTAAGGCTGGGCCAGAATAAAGAAAAAAAGAGGTTACATGGTTTTCCACCATATTCCGCCACATGCCGAGCATGCGACTCAGGGCCACCCACAGGGGGGCAGGCCGGGTGTGCTGCTGCTCAACCTTGGTACACCGGAGGGTACGGGGTACCGCGCCGTGCGCCGCTACCTGTCCGAGTTCCTGTCTGACCGCAGGGTGATCGAGGGCTCGCCCCTGTTCTGGCAACCCTTGTTGCAAGGCGTCATCCTGACCACCCGCCCCACGCGCAGTGCCGTGCCTATGCCCGTGTGTGGGATGCGGAACGGAATGAGAGCCCGTTGCGCACCTACACCCGCCATCAGGGCGAAAAACTGGCCGAGCAACTGGCCGCCGATGGTGTGCCTGTGGCATGGGGCATGCGCTATGGCAGCCCTAGCGTTGCACAGGCGCTGTGTTCGCTCATGGAGCGTGGGTGTGACCGTATTGTGTGCCTGCCGCTGTACCCGCAGTACAGTGCCACCACCACGGCCACGGCCAACGACCAGCTATTCCGGATGTTGATGAAGCTGCGCAACCAGCCCGCCATCCGCACCGTGCCGTCCTTCCCCGATGACCCGGATTTTATTACCGCCGTGGCGTCTTCCATCCGCGAGGAGCAGGTGCATGCGCCCCAGCCCTTCCAGATGGTGGTGGCCTCCTTCCACGGTCTGCCACAGCAGTATGTGGACAAGGGCGATTCGTATCTGGCCGAATGTACCCGCACCGTGGCCGCCCTGCGTACCGAGCTGGGTATGGACGAGAGCACCCTGCCCATGACCTTTCAGTCCCGTTTTGGGCCGACAAAGTGGCTGGAGCCCTATACCGCGCCCTTTATTGCGGGCCTGCCAGCCAAAGGCATCAAGCGCATTGCAGTGGTCACCCCCTGCTTTAT
This sequence comes from Acetobacter okinawensis JCM 25146, assembly GCF_000613865.1. Lineage (GTDB taxonomy): Bacteria > Pseudomonadota > Alphaproteobacteria > Acetobacterales > Acetobacteraceae > Acetobacter > Acetobacter okinawensis. The sequence goes on along the minus strand of NZ_BAJU01000089.1, from coordinate 1,155 downwards.
GGCCGACTGTCTGGAAACGCTGGATGAAATCGGCCACGAGGTGCGTGAGGAGTTCATGCACGCAGGGGGCGAGTCCTTTACCCTTGTGCCCTGCCTGAACGACAGCCCGGCCAGCATCAGCCTGCTGGAAAAACTGGTCCGGCGCGAATTGCAGGGCTGGCTGTAAACCAGCCAGAGGCCCATGCGCTGCCTATGTGCCTATGTGCCTATGTGCCTATGTGCAGGTCTGAAGGGGGCTTGCGCCCCTATGCGCCCGTGCGTGTGGCTTTGGGGCGGGGGAGTGGGGTCTTGTCCGGGTACAGGCAGCTTTGCTGGGCCGCGCACCGCCAGCACTCGGGTTTGCGCGCCTTGCACACGTAGCGCCCTTGCAGAATAAGCCAGTGGTGGGAGTCGCGCATCATGGGCAGGGGAATGCGCACCTCCAGCTTTTTTTCCACCGCTTCCACCGTGCGGCCGCGCCCAAGGCCCGAGCGGTTGGCCAGCCGGAACACATGTGTATCTACCGGCACCGTGGGCTGGTTGAAGGCAACATTAAGCACCACATTGGCGGTCTTGCGCCCAACGCCTGCCAGTTTTTCCAATGCCTCACGCGTGTGGGGGATTTGCCCGCCATGTTCTGCCAGCAACTGGCGGGAGAGTGCGACCACATTTTTGGCCTTGTTGCGCCATAGCCCGATTGTGCGGATGAGTTCGCCCACCTGCTCATCCCCCAGTGCGGCCATGGCCTGTGGGGTGGGAGCGGCGGCAAAAAGGGCGGGAGTTACACGGTTGACCGAGGCATCGGTCGCCTGCGCGGACAGCACAACTGCCACCAGCAGCGTAAAGGGTGTGGTGTAGTGCAGCTCCGTCTGTGCGTCGGGCCACGCGCGGGCCAGATCACCCAGAAAAAGCAGAACTTCCGGCTCCGTCATGTCACGCGGGGCAGTCGGGGGGCTGCTGGGTGTGGCGGGTTTTGCCTTTGCGCGGGCTTTTTTTTGTTGCGGTGGTTATGGTCACACCGGAACTGGCCGCAGGCTTGGGCTTGGGCTTGGGCTTGGGCTTGGGCTTGGGCTTGGTGCTGCGGCTGCGTGCTGGGTCGGTGTGTGTGGGGCTGTCGGGGGTGTTCTGCTCGGTGGAGGCTGCCGGGTGGGCTCTGTCTGGGGGCGCGGCTGCGCA
>NZ_BAJU01000090.1 GCF_000613865.1 Acetobacter okinawensis JCM 25146 | reverse complement strand
TCATCTCCCTCCAGAGGGTCACCTGAAGGAGACAGCCGCATCAAACTTCTCACAAGCCCAGATCCGCCCGACACAGCAAGCGACTTTTTCAACAGAATTAGGCGATACCCGACCGTCTCCCTCCCGCGAGACTGACTAGAAGACGATGCCGGACGAAAGCTTACTCCCCTCAGACCAATGGAATGGTCGAACGCTTCAATGGCCGTGTACCGACAGAAGTGCTGCAGGTCTGTGTCGCCAGCCACGAGGATCCCGAAATCCTGCTCAGAGGCTTCTGCTTCGCTTACAACCAGCGAAAGCAGCGTGTTCTGAACGGACTATCTCCCATGGAACACATCACTTCACTGCTCTTCGATCCCTCCACGTTCTTCAACATCAAAGAAACTAGAACTAGGCTGTTTAATATCGCTATTCCCTCCACGAGAACCGGAGGAATGAAATCACACAGAAGGCTTCAAAACCAGTAGGTTTTTCGCATTCGCCAGATGACAATTTCCACAAAGGCAGTCGTCGTCAGAGCAGTGCGTTCGCGGAATAATGGCGCCGCTTTCATGTTGGAGTCAGTGACAACAATTGCGCGCGTTGTCAATATTCCCCCAAAACTATGAATTAAGCGATTGATATCACGCAAAAACCAGAGCAAACAGCGATCAGAAGCTTTCTTCCGCCCGGCAATTGACGGGAATTTCGGAAATGCTCACCTCGTTCGGTGACATTACTAGAAAATAGGCGATCCGGGCAATTTCCTGGGGCGGGGTCATGTTTAGTTCAGGCATCATGCCTTCGACCATGTCAGTCCGTACAAAACCGGGGCAGATGGCTGTTGCACGTATGCCGTGTTCAAAACCGGTGTGGCGAATGGAATGGGCCAGTGCCAGCGTCGCGAATTTGGACACCGCATAGGGGCCTGAATCCGAATCATAAACGCGCTTGCTGGACAGCGACCCAATGACAACAACTCGCCCCCTACCACTGGCCACCAGCATGTCCCATGCCGCGGCCACGAGCCTGCGCGGGCTTTTGACATGGACTTCAAGCATGTCATCCATCTCTTGATCCGAAATTTCAATGATATTTTTCCAGATGCCAATGCCTGCATTGGCGACTACGGCGTCAATCCGTCTGAACTTGGCGAGGGTCTGCGCGACCCATGAGGCTTCGCTGGATGAATCCAGTCCGTCATAGTGGACGACCAGCAGGCGGTCATCATCTATTGCCCATTCCGGTGTCTTGGGGGTGCGCATACCTAAGCTGACATTCCATCCTTCATCGTAGAACTTGCGGGCAATTGCAGCTCCCATACCGCGTGCAGAGCCGGAAATCATGATGACTTGCGGAGTAACTGTCATAATGCGCATCTCTTTCATTTGGTCGGACTGATTCACAAAGACAGAAGTGGCACAGTATGTTCGGACAGCTTTACGGGCGTAATAAGCTATACTTGGTTGGTATTATACTGCCATTTTGGCGTTGTTGTTGTTGCTAATTGGGACCTAGGGTACCGCGGACTCAATGGGGCCAGCGTGTTATGATACATTGCGTCTGGCTTATGTCCACCTAGGGCTCTGTTGCATAATTCTATCGGTTGGCCGCACTAAAAGCTTTGAGGGGTTTTTCGAACCCTCCACCTGCCATGCTGCCAATTGCACTGGCTGCCGGTATCCTAATGTTGGTTGAGATCCTATTGCCCGATGAGGAGTTTTTTTGAAGAACTTGTTTTCTGGGATCCTCCAGAATCCCAGATTGCGAGTGAACGGCTTACGGCAGACAATTATGTAGTTTGGCTGCACCCCAAATGTGAGGACCTGAGGCGACGAATCATCACTGCACCGTTTGGCTTGTAACGTAATTAAGGAATTTCGACATTTCAGCTCGTTATTGATACCCATAATTATGCGAATGTCCCTTATTGATGCGAAAAAAGCCCTTAATTAGGTTACAAAACGCGATCGCGTTTTTATCAGCGCACGGGTCTGCTTACGACTACATGTCAGACATTGCGGAAATGCGAAGCCGTTCTCGCAAGCGGTCGTTCCACCATTTCCTTCGGAACGTGCTAGTTGATAGCTGATGTTCGACTCTTCTTACTGGATCATTCGAGAGAAACGGCATGCAGCAGACGTATCAGCAGGACGATCAGAATCTTTCCGCACTTGAGACAGTCTGGACCTGCCCCATGCACCCGGAAGTCCGGGAGGCGCAGCCAGACAAATGCCCGAAATGTGGCATGACGCTTCAGCCGGCGGACGAAACCGGAACCATGCCATCGATGCCGGGAATGAACAATCACCAGAAGCGGCATGCTATGACATGCCACGATCCGGAGCATGCGTCGCCGACTTCAATGGAGGCCGCAGCCGCGCTCGCAGCCGCCTCCATCAGCATTGCGATGGGCACGGGGACGGACGTTGCCATCGAGAGCGCGGGCATCACGCTCACGCATGGCAGTCTCGGTGCCCGGGTCCGTACGCGGTAGCCGGCGCACGACGCGATGCGCAATATCCGGCATAATCTCGCCTTCTCGTTCTTGTTCAACGTGATCGGCATCCCAGTCGCGGCGGGCGTCCTTTATCCTGTGTTCTGCCTCCTGTTCTCGCCCATGATCGCGGGGGCGGCCATGGCGCTGTCCTCCGTTACCGTCGTCACCAACGCGCTGCGCCTCGGAAGAATCTCGTGATCGAAACATCTGAAAACAAGCCTCCATGCGGCCTGACGGTTCTCTCCCTGCTGTCGATCCTCACAGGGCTCGTCGCAGGCGCGATCTGCGGGTCGTTCCGGCTGCTCCTCAAATGGGCTGACGGGATACGTACAATGCTCGCTCTTGGTGCGTGGCATGGCTTTCCAGCCGGCTTGTTTCTGATCGTGATGGCCAGCTTAACCGCTTTCCTCGCGGCGCTGATGGTGCGACGGCTTGCGCCGCTCGCCTCCGGCAGCGGTATTCCGCATGTCGAGGCTGTCCTGGCCGGATCGACCACGCCCGCTTCGGCTGGCCTGATACCTGTGAAATTCGTCGGTGGTCTGCTTGCGATTGGTAGCGGGCTGGCACTCGGACGCGAAGGACCGAGCGTGCAGATGGGGGCAACGGCTGCGAACACGATCGGCCACGCGCTCCGGCTCGGCCGGTCGGACTGTCGGGTCTTGCTGGCGGCGGGCGCCGG
>NZ_BAJU01000091.1 GCF_000613865.1 Acetobacter okinawensis JCM 25146 | reverse complement strand
CCCGCTCCGCAGCAGGCAGGCCCACGGGCAGGTCGGCACTCAGGTCGGCCAGCAGCCAGCCGTGCAGGCGCTTTGCCTGCCCAAGGTCCAGTGCGCGCCCATCCAGCAACACCACAAACGCTACAATACTTGGAAGGCTGTCCCATACCCCCGGCTGGGCAGGTAGGGGGACAGATGGCAGGAGCCGCACCAGCGGGCAGGCCAGCAGGGCTGCCTTTGCCTCCACCACAAACTGGTGCAGGCGGGTATATTTTTGTGCATCTGGCACAGCCGCAAATGCCGCCATTTCAGCCTGCGCGCCGCTCCAGCGCAGGAACAGCCCCGCGTTCAGCCCCGCTGGCAGGTGCGTGTTGCGGGTAGGTCCGGCCATTCGGCCCGTGTGGCATATGCCGCAAGACCTGCGGGCAGGCTGTTATGGCGCAGGCGGTCCAGCCAGCCATCAGGCAGGAGCAGCGCACCACTAAACGGGGGGCCGGTAAAGAACTTGGAGCCGGTCACCATAACCGCCCACCCCCACTGCACATACTGGCGCACGGATTCGGGGCGCAGGCGGGACTGGCAGGCATCCACCAGCACATCCACCCCTGTCGGGTACAGCGCACACAAAGCCTGCACTTTGCTGGCAGGCAGGACAAGCTGCCCGGTTTTGGAGACATGCAGCACATACAGCAGAACACGCCGCCCATCCTGCATGGCACGGGTAATCTGGTGTGCGCAGTCCGCAAACAGCGCATCATCAGATATCCGTGCCCCACCACGGCCACGCAGCGGCAGGGCGACATGCTGCGCATCGGGGGCAAAGCCCTCCAGCAATGTGCCTTTGTGCACGGCCTGCCCCCGTGCGGTGCGGCTGGCAAAGTGGCGGCCACATGTGGCCAGCGGCACTCCGCTACCGGTTTCCTCCACACCGGGCAGCAGGGTGGTCAACCGGGCACTGGTCATGCCCATAAGCGCCGTAGCCGCCAGAGCGCAGTCGGTCCCCGATGGGGCCAGCACAACCCGCCCGGCCCCATCCAGTTGGTAAAAAGAGGCCAAGAACGCCTTGATCTGCTCCACGGCCTCCCCCCCCACCTGCCCTTCCACCGCAAGGCGGGTCAGCCGGGCCGCAGCCTGGTGGATGGCCCGCGCTGCTGGCAATGTGGGGGAGGACGCCGTGGAGGAGGAAAAATCAAGCTCTCCATACCGGGGGAAAGGCTGACAACCATAACGGTTGAGGCCGGTTTGCCGCGCGGGGTCCAGCCGTTCGTCCCCACCTTGCACAACCAGCCATTCCGCTGGCTGCACCATCGGCCAGACCGAGCATGCCCAGTTGTGCAGGTCCTGCGCGTCCACCGCATCCGGGCGCAAGGCGGGGGCTACATAACACGCCATATCCACCACACATTGCGCAAGCTGGGGGGCAGAAGGCACGGCAGACCCGGCCATGGCCGCCCCCCATGTACATGGCATGGCCTCGGGCACGTCCTGCGGACGGGGTGATGCTGCATGCCACGGCTGTGCTGACCATGCGCAGGCTGTAACCCGTGCCGCGGCCAGCAGCAGGCGTGCCCTGTGCCGGGCCTGCGTATCCACCCCAGCACCAACAGGGGACGCACACGTAGCGCCGTGCGCCATGCCATGCGGCAACGCACGGACAAGAGCCGACACCTCCAGCGCCAGACGCGCGAAAAACCATGCCTGTACAGGCCCCAGCGGCTGCGGCCCGCACAGAACCGCCCCATCGGGCTGCACGCAGACAGGACGCTCAAAATCTGGATGTTGCATAACGGAGCAGGGTGCGGACATATGCCGCAGGGCAGAAGACGAGAGCATGGACTGAAACACGTCGGTCAAATTACTTGCATCCATCTACTCGGCATACTCCGGAGCGGAAAATAAACAAAAAGCGGTCTGACCCAACAGCCTGCCCCCGCACACCATACGTACGCCACTGTCTGGGACCGGAACACATGCCCCCACCGCGTCGGGTGCTCCTACCCTGCTGCCCCCTTATATTGTCGATCCCGGCAGCGGAACAAGCGACACACACTCCACACCCCTATGTCCACCACGCACTGGACAGGCCCTGCCACACCGGTGCGGGCCATTCCACCTCCCCGCGATCTTGTGCAAAGGATGCGGTTCGCAATACGTGACAGGGCTGCTAAGAAGGAAACAGTCACCTTTACAACCACCCGCGCACGATTCCTGCCCACGGCGGGGAGCAGAGCGCGGCCTCTGGAGTCAGGACCGGCACCCTTGGCGCGCACAAGCCCTTTAAATACCAGCTCTTCCCCCACTCCCCACAAAAGCGGCCTGCGTTTACGCATGGAAGAAGGAGGGGGCGTTGGACTCTGCCTGCTGGCCTGTGCCCTGCTGGCGGCCCTGCTGACCTATAACCCGACCGATCCATCCTTTAACACCGCCACAAACCAGCCCCCCACCAACCTGCTGGGCACAACGGGCGCGCTGATTGCGGACACGCTGCTCCAGGGAATCGGGCTTGGGGCCACCTTGCCAGCGCTGATCCTTATGGCGTGGGGGTGGCGCTTTATGAGCCACCGCCTGCTTGGCCACGAAACATGGATGACCTTTGGCATGCGGGTGGCCGCCATTATGTGCCTGCTCCCGGTTTCTGGCGCATTGCTGGCGGCCATTCCGCTGCTCTTTACCGCATTGCCTGCACCTGAATGGCCGACACAGGCGGGCATTGGCGGGGGAGTTGGCCATTCTATCGCCCAGACATCCATCTCCGCTGGCATGGCCGCAATCGGCCCGGCGGGAGGTATGGTCATCTGGCTTCTGGGCGGGTTGCTTGCGGTGCTTCTGTTAGCGCTGGGTACAGGCCTGCGCCGGAGCGAATGGTTTGCCATCTGGCGGGCATTCGTATTTGTCGTGCGCATTCCCGGCCGGCTGGGTACACGGTTTGTGCGTTACTACGCCAGCCACAAACCCCAGTCCCCCGCGCCCACCAGCCACACCACAGCGGCCTACACCCCACAGGCAGCCCCCGCCACAGACCCGTTTTATGGCAGCACCCTGCCACCGGCGCCCTGTTTGATGATGAGGACGACGAGCCCAGCCACACGCCCGCTTACCACGCCCCCTCTACCCAGCCCCCCAGCACCGGCACGGCACTGGTG
>NZ_BAJU01000092.1 GCF_000613865.1 Acetobacter okinawensis JCM 25146 | reverse complement strand
TGGCGCGCCCTCCCTGCCCGCGCCACCATGGCCGGAGGAGCGGGAACGGCGTGCGGGACGCGCGGCTTTACGGGGATTCTGCATGGACAAACGGTTCCGGGTTGAGGTCTCTCTGCCTCTCCCCTAGCGCAAGAGCGGGGTCCTCGCCTATCCCCAGCATGGTCAGGCTCTTTACTTTAAGCGACAGAAAGGTGCCTGAGCACGCTGGGGAATGGACATTCCCCCCATGCGGCTGTAATCCGTCTGATGCAAAGCAGCCTAGACGCAACAGCAGAACAGGAGCGCCTCATGTCCGCAGCTCAGGGCCCATGTGCTGGCGCCATTACCCTGTACAGAAATGACCTGCCCGACGGCCTGCGCTTTACCGGCTCCGTTGCTGTGGACACCGAGACCATGGGCCTTAACCCCCACCGGGACCGGCTATGCCTTGTCCAGCTTTCCAGCGGGGATGGCACGGCCCATCTGGTCCAGCTTATCCCCCCCTCGCTTGGCGGCACGGGCTATGCATGCCCTAACCTCAAGCGGGTGCTGGCGGACCCGACGCTCACCAAAATCATGCATTACGCCCGTTTTGACGTGCGCATTTTGCAGCATGCGCTGGGCATTACGGTCAGCCCTGTCGTGTGCACCAAAATTGCTGCCCGCCTTGTCCGGACTTTTACCGACCGCCACGGTCTGGCCGCCCTGTGCCGCGACCTGCTGGGCGTGGACCTGAGCAAGCAGCAACAGAGCTCGGACTGGGGAACGCCCGAACTCAAGCCCGAACAACTGGCCTACGCCGCATCGGACGTGCTTTACCTGCACGCACTCTGGCACCGGCTCTCCGCCCTACTGGAGCGTGAAAACAGGCGCGATCTGGCACAGGCGTGCTATGATTTTCTGCCCACACGGGCACGGCTGGACATGATGGGTTACGAAGACCCGGACATTTTCTCCCACCGCGCCTGAGCAACGGCACATCTGGCACGCCTTCGCCATCGGACCCATCTGACGCATGACATCCTCTGCCCTACCCGGCCCAGACGCCCCGACCACCCCCGGCATGGATGCCGCAGCAACCGTGCGCGTGGAGCAGGCCGGGCTGGACGCACTGGCCCGCGCGCTGGAAGACCCCGCAGGCCTTGGTGGTGCGTTTGAGCAGGCTGTGGCCATGCTGCTGGGTATTTCCGGTCGGGTGGTTATTACCGGCATTGGCAAGTCCGGCCATGTGGCGCGCAAAATACAGTCCACGCTGGCCTCTACCGGCACACCCTCCTTTACGTCCACCCTGCCGAGGCCTCTCACGGAGATCTGGGCATGATACTGCCCGGAGACGCCATTCTGGCGTTTTCCAACTCGGGGGAAACCACGGAACTGGGCGATATTGCAGCCCACGCCCTGCGCACCGGCCAGCCCCTGCTGGCTGTAACCAGCAAAGCCTCCTCCACACTGGCCAGCACGGCAACACTCGCCCTGACCCTGCCCGCCATGCCCGAGGCCTGCCCCATGGGGCTGGCCCCCACCACCAGCACACTCATGCAACTGGCTTTTGGTGATGCATTGGCCGTAGCCCTGCTGCGCCAAAGAGGGTTTACCGCCACGGAGTTTGGCATCTTCCACCCCGGTGGCAGACTTGGCGCACGCCTGCGCACGGTGGGCGAACTCATGCACACGGGGGTCGCCATGCCCCTGACCCAACCCGACGCACCCATGCGTGACGTGATTATGGAAATGACGCACAAGGCGCTAGGCTGCGTAGGCATTGTGGGGCAGAATGGGGCGCTGGCAGGGCTTATCACCGATGGTGACCTGCGGCGCGCGCTGGACCAAGACCTGACAACCACACTGGCAAAAGACATCATGAACCCACGGCCGCTGACCATAAACCCGGACGCGCTTGCCGCCGAGGCGTTGCAGGTCATGAATGCGCGCAAGCGGCCTGTTACGGCTCTTTTTGTGCTTGATCGTGCAGGCATACCCATTGGCGTTGTGCATCTGCATGACCTGATCCGGGCAGGCGTGGGATGACCGACACCCCCGACAAACGCCCCCAGCGCGAAGATTACGCCCGCTCCGGGGTGGATATAAAACAGCAGCGCGAACGCCTTGTTGCGCCATCCATCAAACGCAAGCTCCCCAACCCCGCCAATCTGGCACGCAGGCGTGCACTGCTACGCTGGGCCAAATGGCTGCTCCCTGCCACGGCCCTGCTGTTGCTGGCCGCCATAGCCATATGGCCAGAAATGGAACACCTGATCAGTGCCAGCCAGACCACCATACGCGCGCTGAGCAAGGTCAAGATAGAAAGCGGGAACTTGATTGGCGCCACCTACCGCGGCGTGGACGAGCACAACCGCCCGTTCACAATCACAGCAGACACGGTACATCAGGCAACAGACAGCAGGCTGGACCTGAGCCACCCCATAGCCGATATTCTGACACAGGGCGGAGAGTGGCTTATGGTCCGCTCGGAAAAAGGCGTTTACATGCAACACGCACAGATTCTTGACCTGACAGGAGAAGTCACCCTGTACCGTGATGATGGCCTGATGATGCATACGCCCGTTGCCGATATTGATGTCAGAACCAGCATTGTCGCCTCCGACTCATGGGTACGGGCGGAAGGTCCGTTTGGCGTACTGGATGCACAGGGCTTTGTGCTCAGCCAGCATGACGGCATAACCCAATTCCGTGGTCCCGGCCGACTGATCCTTAATGATGACCGCCACAGCGATGCCGCAGCCGGCAAAAAGGCGTCCTGAAGCATGATGACACGCTCCCCCACCCTTTCTACACGCATGCGTTCTTTTGTGCGGCGGGCCTGCGCGCTGGCCTGCCTGCCTGCGGCCAGCCTGGCATGGCACCACGCTGCACAGGCACAGGCCATTGATCTGTCCCATGGCGGGCAGATTACGGTTACGGCTCTGGGCGGGTTTGACTGGGACCAGAACCAGAAAAAGGTGACCGCCTACAATCAGGCCAAAGCCGTGCGCAATAATGTTACGGTCACCGCCGACAAGCTGATTGCCTACTACCGCAAAAAACTGCCGGTCGGTGCCTCCACCCCGGCGGCAACACAGCCCGGACAGGCTCCACCTGCGGCCCAGCCCGAC
>NZ_BAJU01000093.1 GCF_000613865.1 Acetobacter okinawensis JCM 25146 | reverse complement strand
GACGACCACCGCCGGGACGGGACCAGCCGCCACCATTGCCACCGGGGCGGCCACCCGGCCCCATGCCGGGCCTACCCACAGGCCGGGGAGCAGGTCGCAGCCATGCACCGCCATAACTGCCGCCACCATACCCGTAATAATCATCATAGCGCATACTGGGGCCAGCATATCCATACGGGTAGTAGGGGCGTGGTCCCGGGCCGGGACCGGGGCCAGCACACCCGGCCAGCGCCGTTAAAGACCCCAAGGCCGCCAGAGCACACACAAGACGTTTCATAACAATGGCCTCCTGCTGGTTACGGCCTGCTCAGGAACCGACCCGCACCAGCACATGATGTTTTTTGCCAGCAGAAAGCCTGATGGCACCGTCCACACTATCGTGCTCCACAATCAGGCGATTTTCATCCGCTATCACGGCATTGTTGAGGCGCGCCCCACCACCACGGACCAAACGCCGTGCCTCGCCATTGGTTTTGGCAAGACCTGCCTCCACCAGAAGGCGAAAAACGGGAATACCCGCAGCAAGCTCGGGCTGGCTGACCTCATGCACCGGCAGGTCGGCCGCAGTCACCCGACCTTCCTCAAACGTCTGGCGGGCAGCCTCGGCTGCGGCCAAAGCGGCCTCGCGCCCGTGGCACAGGGCCGTGGCCTCGGTCGCCAGCACTTTTTTGGCCTCGTTAATGTCTGCCCCCGGCAGGCTCTCAAGCCGTGCACATTCCTCCAGCGGCAGGTCCGTGAACAGGCGCAAAAAGCGGCCCACATCGGCATCTTCCGTGTTGCGCCAGAACTGCCAGTAATCAAACACCGGCAAACGCTTTGGTGACAGCCAGACCGCGCCGCTGGCGGTCTTGCCCATTTTTGCGCCGGAGGCGGTGGTCAACAGGGGGGTGGTCAGGCCCATGACGGTCTTCTGGTCCGTCCTGCGCACCAGTTCCACGCCCGAGATAATGTTGCCCCACTGGTCGGACCCACCAAGTTGGAGCACCAGACCATATTTGCGGCTGAGTTCGCGGAAGTCATAGGACTGGAGAATGGAGTAATTGAACTCGAGGAACGTCAGCCCCTGCTCGCGCTCAAGCCGGTTTTTAACCGAGTCGAAGGCCAGCATACGGTTGATGGAAAAATGCACCCCCACATCACGCAGCAGGTCAATATAGGCCAGCTTGTCCAGCCAGTCCGCGTTGTTGACCAGCATGGCATCGGACGGACCCGTGCCAAAGCTGAGGAACTGGCGCAGGCACCCCTCAATCCCGGCTAGGTTGGTCTGGATGATGTCTTCCGTCATCAACCCGCGCGCTTCCTCCCTAAAGGAGGGGTCACCAATACGTGCCGTGCCGCCCCCCACAAGGGCAATCGGGCGGTGACCATGCTTTTGCAGCAGGCGCAGCATCATAATCTGGATCAGCCCGCCCACATGCAGCTGTCCGCCGTGGGGTCAAAGCCGATATAAGCCGAGATGGACTCCCGTTCCATAAGTGCGTCCAGTGCCTGTGCATCCGTGCACTGGAAAATGAAGCCGCGTGCTGCGGCCTCGCGCATGAAAGAACTCCGAAATCCGCTCTCGACCATTTATCCTGTCCCTATCTTCCGGCCCGCATCAGGCGGGCAGAACCCAAGGCACACGCTCTAGCATGAGAGCACACCCAACAGGAACAGCCGACCGCACACCGCAGTCAGGTGGGGTGTGCGCTCAGGCCGTGCCCCCCACGGTCAGGCCGGTCATTTTGAGTGTGGGCTGGCCCACGCCCACCGGCACGCCCTGCCCGGCTTTGCCACAGGTGCCAATGCCCGGGTCCAGCTCCAGATTACCCCCGATCATGGACACCTGCGTCATGGCCTCTGCCCCGCTGCCAATCAGGGTGGCCCCCTTGACCGGGGCCGTCACCCGGCCGTTCTCGATCAGATAGGCTTCGGATGCGGCAAAGACGAACTTGCCCGATGTAATATCCACCTGCCCGCCACCAAAATGCACGGCATACAGCCCGCGCTTGACCGAGCGGATCATCTCCTCCGTGGTGGCGCTGCCTTCAAGCATAATGGTGTTGGTCATGCGGGGCAGCGGCATATGCGCGTAGGACTGGCGGCGACCATTGCCTGTGGGGGCCACCCCCATAAGCCGTGCGTTCAGCCGGTCCTGCAAATAGCCTTTGAGAATACCATCCTCAATCAGCACCGTGCGGCCTGTGGGTGTGCCCTCATCATCTATGGTCAGGCTGCCGCGGCGGTCCGGCATGGAGCCATCATCAATAACCGTCACACCGGGGGAGGCTACACGGGTGCCAATGCGGCCTGCAAAAACGGACGTACCCTTGCGGTTGAAGTCCCCCTCCAGCCCGTGGCCCACGGCCTCGTGCAGCAGAATACCGGGCCAGCCAGCGCCAAGTACCACTTCCATTTCCCCCGCTGGAGCGGCCTGCGCCTCCAGCGCGACAAGGGCCTGACGCAGGGCCTCGTCCACCGCACCCTGCCATGTTTCCACGTTCAGCAGGCGGTTGATCTCATACCGCCCACCAAGGCCGTGGCTCCCGCTCTCGCGCTTGCCCGCGTGCTCCACCACCACCGACACATTCAGCCGCACAAGGGGGCGCAGGTCGGCCACGCGCGTCCCATCGGCGCGGATGATCTGCACAGCCTGCCACTCGCCCGAGAGCGAGGCCATAACCTGCACCACGCGCGAGTCCTTGCCGCGCGCATAGGCATCTATGCTGGAGAGCAGGCCCGAGCGGGCGGCAAAATCCGTATCTCCCAGCGGGTTGGCGTCAGTGTACAGGCGCTGGTTGGTTGGG
>NZ_BAJU01000094.1 GCF_000613865.1 Acetobacter okinawensis JCM 25146 | reverse complement strand
TGCCCGCATTGAATCGCTGGATATGACAGGGCATAGGCTTGAGATACGGCTTTTTCCTGTGAACCCTGGAGACAAAGCCCTGCTTGTCCATGACGGCTTCATTGGCTTTTGACTGATAGGCCGTGTCGGCCCAGGCATCAGACGCGGTATTGCTGCGGTCGAGCAGACCTTCTCTCAATCTCGCACCATCGCTGGCCGCGGCATCTGTCGCTTTTCCATTTCCGGATCAACCTGAACTTCCGGTCGATGGAAATATGCGATTTATAGCCAAAGAACGGGATGGCGAGATCCGTTGACGGGGATCGCTCCGTCATTCTGCCGTTTTGCCTTGGTGAACTTCAGCGTCCAACGCGCATGGCAATCCTTGTGGGACAGCTTTGCTGGTTTGTCCTGCCAGTTCTGTGGGATCCGTCCCATCCGAAGATCCGCCTTCTCCGCGTTGGTATTGCGCTGCTTTGGAGCCGCCACCAGCGTTGCGTCTAGGATCTGGCCTGAATCGGGAGAGAACCAGCGTTCCGTAGGGTTGCGTCAAAGCGATTGAACAGGCCATCGATCGCATCCGCCTGTGTCAGACGCTCGCGAAACAGCCAGACCGTTCTGGCATCAGGTACCCGGTCCGACAGACCCAGACCAAGGAAACGCATAAAAGACAGGCGGTCGTTGATCAGGTATTCCGTCCGCTCGTCTGAAAGGTTGTTCAGCGTCTGGATCACCAGGATTTTGAACATCAGAACTGCATCAAAGGGCGGACGCCCGCCTTTGCTTCCATCCGAATAGGCCAGATCCTGAGCCAGATCAGGGCGGAACACCTCAAAATCCACAGTCCGGGAAAACCCTTCAAGCTGATCGCCAAGCCCGCTCAAACGAGCAAGCCGCTCTTCAACATCAAAGAAACCCGGCTGTTCATTATTCATTCATCCACCCAATCACCACAGGAGGCATGGGATCACAGATACGCACTCAAAACCATGGAGTGTTTAGAACCCTCCATCTACTCTATAGCGCTCCATGACCAGATCGCAGATGTCAAAATTTTCGGGCGTGGGTACGGTCTGCACTGGGAGGCGCTGGATCTGAACCTGTGCTGACCGGCTTGATGGCCGAGCGTTTTGGGTCACGCGGAACGGAAGGCGCCGATCGTCTTCGCATCGGCTCGGCTCTGGCGATCCTGAGCCGCGAGGCTGGATTGAGCAATGCCGATGTTGAGGCGCTGAAGCCCCCTCGAACCTCCCCCACGCCGTCATAGTCAGCAGCTACGATCTTCCTTGACAAAGTAAGGAATTTTCCTTACTGATACTGAAGGTCAAATTTGGAGCCAACCATGGGCGCACTGCTGAAAGAAGAAAGCACGATCACCGCCAAGGGCCAGACGACTGTTCCCAAGAGCGTCCGGCAGGCTTTGGGCGTGGACTATGGCGGGCGCATCGCCTTCTTGGTGGACGATCAGCGCCGGGTCTATGTCGAGAAGGCAACGGAAGAGGCCAGCGATCCGGTCGTGGATCGCTTCCTCAAATTTCTGGCGCAGGACATGAGCAAACACCCCGGCACATCCGTCGCCGCGCTGCCCGCCAGCCTGCGTGATCGTGCGGCTGCGCTTGTCGGGAACATGGACGTTGACCTCGATGCCGAGATTGACGGGGATGTAGCGCTCTAGCCATGCTGACGATCAATGGCTGGACCATTCTCGCGCATCCCCTTTTTCTTGATCAGTTGGAAAAGCTGACCGCCACTGTCGAGGCGTTGAAGGCAAGGAAGCCCGACGAATATCAGAGGAACGCCAGCACGAAGCTCTTGGCCGCTTTGAACAAGCTGGTGTTCCAGACAATCCCTGCAGATCCGAGCGCAACCGTCTATCGGCAGGGCTCGACACTTGGCGAGGCGCACAAGCACTGGTTCCGGTCGAAGTTCGGCAATGGCCGCTTTCGCCTGTTCTTCCGCTATAACACGACCGCGAAAGTCATCATCTTCGCCTGGGTAAATGATGAAACGACCTTGCGGACCTATGGCGCAAAGACCGACGCCTACAAGGGGTTCAAAAGGATGCTGGAGGACGGCAACCCGCCTGACGATTGGGCCGCGCTTCACAAGGCTGCGTCCGAGCAGGTCGCAGTGGATCGCTTGGAAAAAACCTCAACTCCGAACCCCTGATGAATGCTATTGAACGTTACCGGATAGGGCGTCGCCCTTCGGGCCGGACTTTCGGTTGCGCTAGAACCACGCAACGGGCGCGTTTCCGCCATTCGGCTTCAATCCCATAATGCAAGGGCGTCGGCGGACACTTCGTTAGAGTCCCATCCAACTGGCGGGTCAGCGTCCGGAAACTCGGATCATCCGTTCGGCCTGGTAGTGGATGCCGCACTACATTTCAATCCAGAGGTGAACGAGCCGAATACTGCCAAGCCCCGAACTGCGAGCGTGAGCAGAAGTGAGGCCCGCCACGCGCGATGGCGGATCATACTCTAAGAGCGACAGCTTGTTAGCGGCAGACCAGCCCTCAACGGCGTCACTTTCAAGACCGTCGATCCAGTCGTCGAGTTGGACCGTCCACGATGGGATGTCTCGCTCCTACACGTAGGCGATCATCGCCGCCCGATCGTGTGACAAGCCGTGATGTCCCGCCTTGAAGCGTTGCACGCCGCCAGTCGGCGATCTTCGCGCCCGTCAGCAGCGTTCGGAGCGGCCGGCAGACGGATTTGCCGTCGGGGCCCGCGAAGTCGGGTTCGTACGCGCAGCGGAACAGCTGGATCGCGCCGCGTCCCGCGCG
>NZ_BAJU01000095.1 GCF_000613865.1 Acetobacter okinawensis JCM 25146 | reverse complement strand
GGGGAGCGGAATGTCCGGTTCTTGTGCAGAGCTCAGAATACCGGACATTCATTCGATTTGCCGTCAGCTTTCGATCATTCTCAGTGGAAACGAGGCTTGTACAGAATGTCGGATTTAGGACTGTTTAAGACTATAAATTCTTGCGCCGTTAAAACAATCGACTACCATTTGGAACTTGACGCTCCGGTCCAACCAGCACGACATTTTATGGTTACCATAAAACCCAAGAGTTAATACTTCCGAAATAAATGGTCCAATCTGCCGTGGGGTAAGATTTACGACGCAGGTAACTTGCCTGCCAATAAGATCAACAGAAGTATATAAATCCGTAATTTGAGCACTGGATTTTTTTATTCCAATTTCAGAACCAAAATCAATTTTCAGTTTCCATGCTGGTTTTCGGGCTTCTGGGAAAGGTTCAACTTCAATTATTGTACCTACACGAATATCAGTCTTCAGAAAATCATCGAAAGAAATATGTGCCACAATTTTATACTCCTCTTTTGTATGATGGTATCGCAGGGCTATTGATCTCGCGATGGTGTTTTCGATGGACTGATACGCATGTCATTACACTACAAACAATGAGTGAGAATGCAGCAACTTCAATGGGACGAGGCCATCGATGTTCCCAGAGAAAACCGTAGATAAGGGCAAAAAGCGTTTCAAAAAGAATCATCTGTCCTGTCATGGTCAGAGGAAGTAAACGACTCATTCGATTCCACAACACATTGCCAAACAAGGAGGCAATGATTGCAACTGCCGTAGAGACCTCCACAAACCGACCCCATGAGATGAGGTCGTGCTGCAAGTGGCCAACGAAAAGTGCAACAGGAATAAGACAAATGGCCTGAGCTCCAGTTACAAGGCCTACAAGAAGATTCCAGTCGTGAATTGACACGGAACTTAGGCGGGCAAGACTGCGACTATTCCCGACGACATAGGTTGTCCAGGACAAAAGTGCGGCAATGGACCATAACAATCCCATACTCGTCTGATGTGTCGCCTCAGGTGCTTTAAGAGCTTGCCAGCCAATACAAACTGCACCTGCACAACACAAAAGGAGAGATGGGAATAGAGCTATAAGAGGGATAGCCTCCTTGTCGCGGCTCCCAATAATTGTGACGGCTACAGGAAGAAACCCTATTACCAAGGAGGTTAATGCTATTCCGCCACTCTGTACTGCCTTAGAAAGTAGAACATAATATAAAGTATTTCCAAAGAGAGAGAGCCAGAAAAGAACGCGCCAGTCCTGCTTGTTGAGGTTTGATGTTAGTATGGACCAACGGGGTATAATGATTACAAAGGCAATTATCCCGTAGGCCAGAAAGCGCCCTATAGCCAGTTCAAGAGGGGTAAAATCACGCACAAGTTCGGGTGCAAGAAATACCAATCCCCATAATGCCCCTGCACCCATACCGCATAACGTGCCCAAAGGGATATTGTAGATGTTTTGAAGATGCTTTTCTGTTTCCACACTGCTCACAACACTATCTCCTTAAAAGGAGACATATCACCGAGAAAACGATTTTTGTGCTCTTGATTTGCCCTTAAAATGCAACAAAAACTCACTCATGAATAAAAAGACCATTATGAAACCACTAGACAAGTTTGACAGGGCAATCCTGCGCATTGTTCAAAAAGACAATAAAACACCGCAACGGCAGATTGCGGAGATTGTTCATCTTTCAGCCGCCGCTGTGCAAAGACGTATTGCCGCTATGGAAAAGAGCGGCACTATCAAGCACAACTCTGCTGTCCTAGATGTGCATGCTGTTGGTATGAACATTACGGCTATTGTTGAAGTTCAACTAAGGGATGAACGTATAGAAACTGTAGATTTGGCAAAAAACCTATTTAAATCAACACCTGAAGTTCAGCAATGTTATTACGTAACGGGTGGTATTAGTTTTGTACTAATTATCGTTACAGCAGATGTGCAGGCGTATGAGCAAATAACGCGCAGAATTTTTGCTCAAAATGATTTTATAGCCAAATATCGTTCTCTTATCACACTGGACCGGGTGAAATCAGGTAGCGAGATCGTTATCCCCTAATGTATGTCAAAGAGTGAGAGAGTGCAGCGCTCCAGCATTATCTTCAGCCATGTCCGCTTTGTAGAAGCTTATTGAACGACGAAAACGACCAATAAGAAGGCGTAAGCGGACTATTTCCTGATTTCTGTGAGCCCAAGCTCGTACCACATCCACCCGAAATCGTAGGCGGCCACAGCCCGGCTACTCCCTTGGGCACGGGCCATCAGGCTCTGACCGGGTTTGATATCGGAGGCTTATACAGACTCATGACCAAAGCCTTGAGAGCACGCATATAGACACTGTTGCGCAGGCCTTCCTTCCATCCCCAACGATTGAGATAAACGTCGACGAAGTTCTGGCCATCATCCCAGTCCTGCCCGCGAAAATCCTCGAAGACGCAGCCCATAGCGTCACGGTGACGTCGGGACCGATCATCTCCGCCAGATCTTCGAACGTGATGCCCCCGCCCTGCCACTCCAGTCATGGACAGCAAGACTGTCCTGACTCGACAAGACAGGATCATACCTTGAAACAGGCGACGGGATGCCTCTTCCCACATTCACGCAGACGTGAACACCGACAAAATTGCGCCTGAATACTTTTCCGTTTGTTTCCTATGTGTTTCCTGCAGAGTGATTTGGGCACAAAAAAAGCCACCCTTCTGGGTGGCTTTTCTTCTGTCTTTTCAGACGTTTATTGCGTGG
>NZ_BAJU01000096.1 GCF_000613865.1 Acetobacter okinawensis JCM 25146 | reverse complement strand
GACATGACCTGGTCCGGCTCAGCACTGGCTAACAGCGGTGTTGGTTCATCCTATAACATGTATGGCACCACCTATGCCCTTGATGGATATCAGGTCACCTACACTGACCAGGCAGTAATTTAGCTGTCACCCCAGCATCATTAACCGTAACGCTCGATAATCAGTCAGGTACTTACGGGCAGATACCAACCCTGAACCAGTCAGGATATCGTGTCAGTGGGCTTGTTAATGGAGATACATTTTCCAGCATGTCACTCTCTACAAACGCTAGCAGAAACAGTAATGTTGGAGAGTATTATATACATGGCTCAATCACCGGGGATGACCTGAAAAACTACACCGTATCTTATCAAAACTCTGTTTATACAGTTAAACCAGCGTCTCTTATTATAACAGCCAGAAACCAGTCAGAGACATACGGTAATATTCCCACTCTCGATAAATCTGCTTATGTTGTAACAGGACTTGTTAATGGAGATACGGTCTCAAGCGTTGTTCTATCAACCAATGCCAAATCCAGTAGCGCTGCCGGAAATTATGTAATTTTTGTTTCTTCCGCAAATGGTTACGGATTGAAAAATTATACTATAAAATACATTTCAGCTGTGCTTGATATTTTATCACAGAAAAAACAGGCAGGCAGTCCGATACAAAAGGAAATAATATTCTGGCCACAAATGAGCACGTTCGGGGGAAGTATAGACCCTTGTCACAACCCCCGAACTTTTCTCGTAAACTGCCTGAAAAGCAGGAATATACATTCTTTGTCACCGACAACCAGTCAAACGAGTCCATACCGAATTAAGTATCCCACTCTCTCTTACAGTAACCGCCTGAAAGACACGTTCTGATGCGCCGCATTCTTTTTGCTGGCGGCGCGTTCGCCGTCGTCGTTTTTGCCCTTTCCCCTCGCGTGGCGCACGCTCAGGCCTATAGCCGCCTTGCTCCGCGCGAGCCTGCGGCGGCCCCGGCCCCTAACGATCTGAGCCTGCCGGGTAAAGAGGCCCCGCCACTGCCGCAGTCCAATACGGTCGTTATCCCGGTCCTCAAGGGGCTGGTATTCATTCCCGACAGCGCCGCCCTCAAGGCTGCGGGCCTGCCCTCTGGCACCAAAGGTGTGCAGCATGCGGGTCTCCCCCTGCTCGATCAGACGGCTTTCGGACATGAGATGGCCGCCTATCTCGGCAAGCGCCTGCGTATGACGGATCTGAACACCATCGCGGCAAAGGTCAGCGCGCTCTACAAGGCCGATGGGCATCCGTTTGTGTATGTCTCTATCCCACCGCAGAACATCAGCAATGGTGTAGTCCAGATTGTCGTCACGGAATACCGGCTGGGCACGGTCAAAACCGCCGGGAACCACTGGTTTTCCAATAAACTGCTCCAGCAGGAAAGCGGGCTCACACCCGGTCAGACCCTCAGCCTGTCAAACGTACAGGCCGGGCTCGGCTGGCTCAACAGTAACCCGTTCCGCACCGTCGATGCCCTATTCGCCCCCGGTACGACGCAGGCACCACCGATGTTACCCTGCAGACAAAAGACCGCCTGCCCCTGCACGTCTATGGTTCCTACGACAAT
Organism: Acetobacter okinawensis JCM 25146; assembly: GCF_000613865.1. GTDB lineage: Bacteria > Pseudomonadota > Alphaproteobacteria > Acetobacterales > Acetobacteraceae > Acetobacter > Acetobacter okinawensis. The sequence goes on along the minus strand of NZ_BAJU01000096.1, from coordinate 1,081 downwards.
GCGGGGGTACCTGCGCTTGGCTCTTCCGAATGGGCGGTAGGCGGCACATGGGGCAACGTGGCCGGACTGGGGCAGATCCTCTCCTACCAGTTCACCCACAGTGTCAGCGACCGCTACAGCGGCCATGCCCTGAGTTGGACAGCTCCCCTGCCCTGGCATGACCGTATCCAGGTCTTTGGCTCCTATGCATGGGGAAAAACCCGATATGCGCTCGAGCAGTGCCTATCTGGGTGAAACAGGCCATAGCGGACAGGCCAGCATACGCTATATCCACGACCTGCCCGCCCTGACCTTTGGTCCGCATACCCGCATGACTGAAGACGTGCAGGTCGGTTTTGACTTCAAAACCACCAACAACACCCTCGAGTTTGGTGGGCTACGCGTGTTCGACAGTCTGGCCGAGGTCGATCAGTTTCCCATCATCTACAATGCCTTACTGAACGACCCGTATGGCCAGACTACGTTCCAGAACCAGCTCGTATTCAGTCCCGGCGGCATGAGCGGGGCCAACCGTCGCCGCAATTTTCAAACTCTCGTTCCTGGGGCCAGTGACCAGTATGTGTATGACACAATGAGCCTCAGCCGCACGACCTGGCTGCCAGAGGGTCTGTCATGGATTTTGCAGGCGACGGGTCAGCTCGCCAGCACGAACCTGATGTATAATAACCAGCTTGGCCTAGGTGGGCTCTACACCGCACGCGGTTACTTTACCGATACCGCACTAGGCAGCGAGGGGGTGAGTGTCACCAACGAAATCCGCTCACCGGCTTTCAGCCTCTCCAGGTTCATCGCCCCCAACCTGCCCGTGCATGATACGGAACAGGTCGGACTGTTCTACGATTACGGCCATGTCTCGCAGGTGAACCCTATCGCCCAGTCCGTAAACGAAGCCGACCTCTCCAGCATCGGTCTGGACCTGCATAGTGCTGTGGATCGCTATGTCAGCCTCGTCTTCAATGTCGGCTGGCGCCTGCACGGCGTCTCCGCAATCCGCGAGCAGAACGGCTTCGGTAACAAAGGAGGATTCGGAACACTCTCTCTTACTGTGGGGTATTGAAGGGCCTCGCAGTAGAGGGGAGAG
>NZ_BAJU01000097.1 GCF_000613865.1 Acetobacter okinawensis JCM 25146 | reverse complement strand
ATGCGTTGCGGGTTCCATCTGCCACAGGCCCAAAGCGGGACCGCCACCATTCTGCCTGAGCCACACAAGCCCGCTTTCCACCAGTGCTGTGCCGGTGAGCAAATTGAGTGCCGCACTCCCCCCAAGGCCGGGCTGGGCCAGCACGGGGCGCACCACAAGCGCTTTGAACTGCGCCAGATCAAGGCCCTGCATGGGCGGCTCCCTGCTGCGGCGTATCCCACGGTTCGCGCAGGTGCAGCCAGTGCACCCATACGGTGCTCGCCACCTCCTGGTCCGAGAGCAGGGTGGAACCGACAGCCGCCCCAACGGTACACAAAAGCCCCGCCACAACCGCCAGTTTGCGCCACCGGCGCAGGCTGTCCTCGGCAAGCTGGTTCTGCTTTTTCTGGGCACCTGTGTGTTCGGCTATCTGCTGTGTCAGGCTGGTCAGGGCACGGCGGGTGTCCGCTGCCTCCACCGCGCGGTTGCGCTCAAACGCTTCAGCCGCCAGCACGGGCGTAACGGCTGGCAAGGGCGGGACTGGCACGCAGGCTGGCGCGCATGTGCTCCCATGTGGGCATGCCCGCGCCGGTGCTGATCTGGCGCAGGGTCTGCCCCTCCTCCGCCTGACTGAAGATGTGCTCCCACACCTCAGGCGTAATAGGCGGGTCGGGTTTGTGTGCTGCGTGGTCTTGTGTTTTTTTGCATGCAGGCATGGGCGTGCCCCTTACTGTATGGTCGGCTCCGAGGTGGCCAGCCCCCCTCCGCCTTCTGGGCGCTGCCCTCCCGCAGGATCATGGCCTGAATGCGCTGCATGGCGGGCTGGGGCAGTTGCCCCACAACGGCGCCCCGCACGGCCCGCTCGCTTACAACGCAGCGCACGCGCACCTCTGGCGGCAGATTGGCCTGTGCGCTCTCGCACCACGAAAGGGCAACATCGGCCCTGTGTCGGGTTGTTTCCGCCTCTGGCACCAAAAAGCAGAGCAGTGCCTGCCCTGCGCGCACACCAACGCATACCGCATCCGTGCGGTGCAGGCGCACCACATCGGCATAGCTGACTGACCGGGTCATGTTTTTTCCAGATAATAAAAAAGCGGCCAGTGCGCCGCGCAAAAACCGGGCCATAAAAAAAGCCGCCCGGTGAGGCGGCTTTTTGCGATCTGGCGCAGGAATTCCAATGTAGGTATTTACATACGCAGGCTGCGCGCACATGGCAAGCGAAAAAAAACACAAGCTCGCGTTTTTTTCGCAATACCGTGTTTTCAGCCTATCTTTTTTTCCATCACACGCGAGCTTTCTCCCTGTTTTTTGCGCGGTGTTGCCTGTGTGGTGCGCGTCCGGCGCAGGCTGGCATAAAACCCTTCCAGCTGCTCCAGCAGCATGGCACACTGGGCCGAGACCTTAAGCCGCGACCGCGCATCCGACAGGTGTGGAAAAAGAACTCGTCCCATCTGCATAAATGACAACTCATCAACCAGCATCAGCTTCAGCCGCACCTGCGCGCACAGGCCCAGCGCGTGACGCATATCGCTCAGGCGGCCAGCCGCGTGGGCACGCGTCATCTGCCACGACACGTCATCATGCCGGGTCAGGTTATTGGCTGTGTGGCCGGGGGCATATTCAATATGCCCGACAGAGGCAAACACCCAGTCCCTGTACCACCGCTCGGCTGCATTGGCCGCATCCTGCGTAATATCGCGCGCAGTAAGCAAAGCCTGCACCGTACCCAGCACCCGTAGCGGTGCATCGGGTCCGCAACCGTGCGTAACAAACACGGATTTTGCCATCCGTTCAGGCGTGGGGCCGCACCCGGCCTGCGTGGACAAAAAACCGGCAGAAGCCACAGAACCCTGCTTTTTGGAAATCTGCCTATGCGATGTGCTCATTTTGTATAAAATCCTTGTCTGCCCGGCTGCCAGAATGCTGGCGCAACAGGCTGTAAAACATTCACTCTTTTGTTACTCATGGCGGATTCAGGGCTGGTTTTTCATACAATCCACATTATCCACAGGGTTGTACACAGGCTGGGGTGCTTGCTGCTGCTCCCATAATGCCCAGCGCCGCTCCTGTGCCTGCGCGCGCAGCACGCGCTGGTCAGCATCCGCCACAAGCAGGCGCAACCGGCCATGGGTCACCCGGGCCATGCCGCATTGCTCCTCCAGCAAGGTCACAAGCTGTGCCGCGGACGGAAAAAACGTAAACGCCACCAGCGCCCGACGGACGGACACCGCATTCCACGCCAGTGCGGGCACTGTGGCGCAGGCCGCTGCCAGTGCGCCACAGCGCAGGTGCAGGGCCACACCGGGCAGCGGGTTGACCACGCCTGCGTTCAGCATTTCTGCAAACTCCTCGACCAGTGCGCTCACTTGCGGTTCGGGCAATGGAGCCAGTGCGCGGGCATAGGCAGGCAATGCAGCCCGGGCCTCCGCCTCCAGCGCTACAGAGGGGGCAAACCCGCCGGGCCGTAACGCGGCCAGATGGGTCGCCAGCGCGGGGCTGAGCGCGGGCAGCACAATGCGGGG
>NZ_BAJU01000098.1 GCF_000613865.1 Acetobacter okinawensis JCM 25146 | reverse complement strand
GGCCGAGCTTGAGCGGCAACTGACCCAGATTGAAGTGGAGCGCGACGAGGCCGAGGGCGATGCGGGGCGTGAGTCCTTCCGCCTCTGGCTGCCTATTGCGCAGGAGGAGGTCGCGCGCGCCGAGCAGGTGCTGCTCAAGACCCGCGCTGATTCCCAGCGGGTGCGCGAGGAGCTGATTCAGGCCAACGCCGCCTTCAAGGCTGCGCAGTCCCTGCTGGAAAAACGTGAGGAAGAGGAGCGCGTTCTGCGCGCTCGGCGCGAGCAGGCCGAACTCGACGATCTTGCCCGCCGTCGCCGCCCGTTTTTTCTTTAACATGGGGCAGGGGCCACTGTTTGGTGGCGATAAACTGCAAAGCCATGAAAAAACGATGGCAAATGGCTCTTTTCTTATGTTTGATCCTTGAGAAAGCAGTGTGCGCCCGCTATCGCTTACAGATGGTAAGGGGCTGACAGTGATCGTGTACCATGCGACCCGTTTATCCCCACACTCGTGAGTGATTAGGAAGACGTATGCAACAGACAGCGCTGCCACCTGCAAAAATTTTTATTGCAACGCCATGTTTCGGCGGGATGGTGACACAGGAGTATATGGAATCCATCATTGCCTGCGCAGGTGTTCTTCAGGTTCCCATGACCCTCTCCCTTCTGGGGGATGACGCCATGATCAGCCGTGCGCGCAATACGTTGATGCACAAGTTCCTCACCCTCTCCGACGCGACACACCTGCTGTTCATTGATGCGGACATCGGCTTCCCGGCCGAGGCGCCCGCACGCCTGCTGGCCGCAGGCAAGGACGTGGTGGCCGGTGCTTACCCGATCCGCGAACACTTCTGGGACAAAACAACGCAGGAAAACATCCTGCGTGGCGAGCCACAGGACACCGCCACCCTGCGCTATGTGGGCGAGACGGAAGCCATGCACCAGCAGATTGAAAAAGGACCTATGGTCCAAACGCATTATGCTGGCACGGGTTTCATGCTGATCAGCCGTCAGGCGCTGGAGCGGATGGTCAAGGCCTACCCCGAGACCGCCTACACCCGCATAGACGCCGCCAACGGGGAGACGGGGAGCACCGCCTACGCGCTGTTCGATGGCAGCATCGACCAGAAAGCGGGACATACCAGAGCGAGGACTTTACCTTCTGCCGCCGCTGGCGCGAAATTGGGGGGGAAGTCTGGCTGGACACCTCCATCAATCTGACACATGCAGGCCGCGCCGCGTTCCATGGCAAGCCGGGCTGCCGTGTTGGCATGGTTCACCACAAGGGCGCCTAAGGTCGCAGTAGCACCACATGCCAGATAACAAAAAACGCCCCATCATCATCAAGCGTGGGGGTGATTCAGGCGAGCATGGTCACCACGGTGGCGCATGGAAAATTGCGTACGCCGACTTCATGACCGCCATGATGGCCTTCTTTCTGGTTATGTGGCTGCTGAATGCGACAACCGAAGAACAGCGCAAGGGTATTGCGCAGTTCTTTAACCCTATGGCGGAAAAAGACACCCGTCTTGGCTCCTCCAATGGCATGCTGGAAACCTCCCCCTCCCCCCTTACGGCGGGGACCACCCTGCGCAAGGTCAAGGATGGGGATGCCCCCGAGGATGATGGTGGCGAGCAGCCCGGTGCAAAAGACGCACCCCGCCGCTCGGAAGAGGGGGGCTCGCCCGATAATATTACCCGTGGGCTCAAGGCGCATCTGACCCCCGCATCCCCCGCCATTATTCCTGTTGGCGGGCCGGAAAGTGGTGGCGGCAAAAGCATTGGTACAATCGGGGTGGACAACCCCGTGGCCGCTGCCGCCGAACAGTCCAAGCTCGACAACATGGTGCAGGGGCTTGAGCAGTCCGTGGCGCAGAACCCCGATACGCAGGAGGCGGCCAAGAACATGTCCGTCTCCTTCGGGCGGGATGACATCCGGATTGAACTGCGCGACGCCAATAACACCCCCATGTTCGACACCGCTTCGGCCACACCCAATGCGGCAGGCCGCAAGATGCTGGAGCAGATTGGCGCATGGCTGGCCCCTATGCCCGAGCAGCTCTCCATTGTGGGTTATACCGATGCCGACCAGTACCGCGCCTCCAAGCGTGGTGGCATGTCCAACTGGACCCTGTCCGCCCAGCGCGCGGATGGCGCGCGTGAGGTGCTGGTCAGGGCGGGCTACCCGGACCGTAATATCCTCAGCGTTTCTGGCCGTGCGGACCGTGACCTCGCTTTACCGGCAGACCCCGGATCAGCCGCCAACCGGCGCGTGGTGCTTATTCTGCACCGCCGGTTTGTAAACCCCGGCCAGCCCGGCGGGGCCATTGTGCCCCTGCCTGCTGGTGGTGCGGCTCCGGCGGCT
>NZ_BAJU01000099.1 GCF_000613865.1 Acetobacter okinawensis JCM 25146 | reverse complement strand
CTATCTTAAAGAATGAGTCCTGAGCCTAGACTTCGCTCGCGACATCAATCAGCGCCATCTAGCTCATCAAAGCTTATTCTGGGTTTAAATTAACAACAGGCATTATCGGCTATCGCAGTATAGCCGACGGCATAGCCGCTCCACAAATCATTTATTCAACCGCGCTGCTAGGGCCACCTTCGTTCGCTCGTCGCAGAATGCCGCCTCGATGGCGTTCTTGTTGATTACATGGTTCGATAGGTGCGACCCAGCGGTCTGGGCAAGGGCGTATTCTTGCGACAGGTCGGTATCAAAGAAACTAGGATCGTCAGTGCCAAGCGCGATGACACAACCGGCATTGGCCACCCGCCTTTTCGGTGTCAGCGATCATCATGTTTCTGACGAACGGGGTGTCGTTCGCTGGTCAGATGCTTCTACCCGTATGGCTGATCCACGCCTACGGTGTCTCGCCCGAGCGGACGGGCCTGTTCATGGCACCCCTGGGTCTGGGGATGATGTGCGTCTATCCGCTCATTGGTTGTCTGAGTGACCGGTTTGACGCGCGCGATCTGACCGGTTGCGGGGCTCTTTTGTCCTTAGTCGGAACAGTAGTCTTGATGGTGCTCGCCTATCACGGTCTGAACGTCACCCTGCTGACCATAGCATTGTTATTGCGTGGCGGTGGCGGGGGTGCCGTCGGCATTCCGGCGATGAGCGCGGGATACGCTTCGATCGCACGCAAGGATATTCCGATGGCGACGACCGCGCTGAACATCATGCAAAGGATTGGCGGGCCGACATTGATTACAGCATGCGCCACGTTCCTTGGGTGGCGGCTTGCGATGGTCGGCCCCTCTCATGCCGGGTCGGAAGCTTATGGCGAAACATTTGCATTGCTCGCGTTCTTCCATGGCGCTCTGTTGCTAGCCACGCGTTTTATCAAGCCTTCAGAGAAGAAACGCCAGTTCAGATCGAACTGAACCTGTCGGGCATGGATGCTCACCTCAGAGAATGAAAGTGACCCAGGCAGACTTGGCCAACGTTGTCCGCCTCGAGATCATTCCTCTGTGCTTCGGGTTGTCTGACATGAAGTGGACCTGCCGCTCCCCCGACCAGCGGCATCGACTAGATGCAAATATGCAGGTCTGAGGCTTCTCAACGATGCGGTGCTGCATGCTGCCGTCACCGCTGGCTAACCGGCACAAAACCGTTGTAACTACACTTCACATAAAAATAAGCTACTCGATATCGTCATTTTTCTAATCAAAACTGAAAAAATGGAATCATAGTACAGGTATTGATGCCAATATGTTTATACAATACTTTATTTAAATAAATTATATCGCAATTAAGAATAAATTGATTCTTAAATTGAATCAATTATCTAAACATATTTATTTTTCATATAAAATAAACTGATTGCTCAAAATATCAAATAATGCAAATTTTATGAGACATAATTCACTACCCTAAAATATAAGCTGCGAAAGTTGCCAATGATAGATTATATGAACAAAAATATGGCTTATAATGAAAAATTCCCGAAAAATCGTGAAGACATTTTGGCCTTTGCACTTAGTTTAGCCGCCCATGAAATGGAAGCGGAAAAACTTGAAAAACTGAAATTGTATATCCTAGCACTTTGCGTTGCTTGTAGCATTGATCAGACATCTGTATTAGAACTATTGAATACCATTATAGAAATTAATTAAAATTCCGCTTGTTCAAGAAAATAACTGTAAATATTGTTAATATTAAAAAAACAAATACCCAAAAACTAATTTAGTTATTTACTTATTAACAACCCCATTAGTAAATATAATTTAACTGGTTGTGTTTATTTACATAATAGAATGCAACCAGTTAAAATTGGTGACGACCCCATGCCTCTAAGAACTCGTGCGTTTCTTCTTGGTATAACCGCTCTCACTCCAGGTTTTGCCTGGGCGCAGGCCCTGCCCACGGGCGGCGCCTATGTCGCCGGGTCCGGCAGTATCAATACAGCGGGCGCC
>NZ_BAJU01000100.1 GCF_000613865.1 Acetobacter okinawensis JCM 25146 | reverse complement strand
GCAGGCTCATGGGGGCGGGGGGCGGTCATGCGCGCAGCAGAACCTGCTTTTCGGCCAGTTCGGCCACCATGGCCAGCACGTCCTGCGCAATAACGGGGCGGGGCGCGTCAAACTTTTGTGCCAGCAGGTCTATGATCGCGCCAAGGGTGCGTGTGCCATCCACCAGTTGCAGAATTTCCGCCGCTACCGGGTCGGCATGAAAGGCGCGCTCGGGGGCCTGAATAAACCACACCTCGCGCACGCGGTCGTATTGCAGGCGGGTGCCACGCGCAAAGCGTGGCACGGTGGTCTCGGTTATGCTGTGGGCCGGAGCCCCGGTCATGCCTGCGTGTCCGGGCGGAATGCGCCGGGGGGAATGCGAGCAGGCACCACGTAGGCGTAATCCAGCGCATCCAGCATGGACCACAGCACGTTACATTTGAACTTCAGCGCGTCGAGCACGGCTTTCTGCTGTTCCGCCGTGCGGGCGTGTTCGCGCACATAGGCCAGTGCAAAGGCGGAATCCTGCGGGGCCTGTGTCAGCCGGGGTTTGAAGTAGGCGAGTGTTTCCTCGGTTACAAAGTCATAGTTGCCGAGCATGCCCGCCACACGTTCGCTGATGATGGTGGGGGAGAAAAGCTCCGTCAGGGAGGAGGCTATGGCCTCCAGAATGGAGCGTTCGCGTACGAACTGCACATAGGCCTCCACGGCAAAGCGTGTGCCCGGTAGCAACCCGTCGAGTGATTGCACATACGCGCGGTCCAGCCCCAGCCCATCGGTCAGCTTGAGCCAGCGGGCCACGCCCCCCGTGCCGGGCTGTGTGCCGTCATGGTCCTCCAACCTGCGCCGCCATTCGCGCCGCAGTTCCGTGGTGGGCAGGCGGGCAAGCAGGGAGGCATCTTTTGCGGGAATGCTGGCCTGATAATAGTAGCGGTTCAGCGCCCATGCCTGCACCTGCCCCTTGTTCAGCTTGCCGTCATGCAGGGCGCGGTGGAAGGGGTGCAGGTTGTGGTAACGCTCTGCCCCAATGGCGCGCAGAGCGGCTTCCAGCCCATCGGGGGTGAGAATACGGTCGGTCATAGTCTTACCTTCATGCCATCAAAGGCTACGTCCCAGCCTGCGGCTTCGGCCTGTTTACGCTCGGGGCTGTCTGCGAGCAGAACGGGGTTGGAATTGTTGATGTGGATGAGAATTTTGCGTTTGACATCCATCCCGGCAAAGGCGGCAAAGGTGCCATCGGGCTGGTCAGCCAGAGACATATGGCCCATGCGGTGGCCGGTTTTGCTGCCAAGGCCTGCGCGCACCATCTCGTCATCAGTCCACAGGGTGCCGTCAAAGAACACGGCGTCCGCACCGTTTATGCGTGTGCGCAGGGCCTCTGTCATCATGGCGCAACCGGGAATGAACAGGGCGTGGGACGTGCCATCGGTTATGTCCAGCCCGATTGTCTCACCATTATTCATGATTTCGGCCGGGTTTTCGGTTTTTTCGGCATAGAGTGGCACCTTGCCGGGGACCGAAAACGGAGTAATGCAAAAGCCCGGTGGCTCAAGGGCTATCGGGCGGTCCAACACCATGGGCAGGCGCGGCACAAGCGTGCGGTCGAGCGCGGTAAATATGGGGTTGGCGTCCAGTTGATCCAGCACGGGTTGGGTTGCATACAGCCCAAACGCCTGTCGCTCGCGCAGGGTCAGCAGGCCGGTAATGGCGTCAATTTCGCCACTGGTCAGCACAACCCCGGCAATGGGGGTGGAGCGCAGGCCGATGCGGGGGTGCAGGTCGGGGGTCTGGTTGATCTGGGTCCGCAGGTCGGGGGAGGCATTGAGCACATACCATGAGGTGCCATCCCCGCTGACAGCGATGGAAGCCTGTGT
>NZ_BAJU01000101.1 GCF_000613865.1 Acetobacter okinawensis JCM 25146 | reverse complement strand
AGCGCCTGCTGTATTGATACTGCCTGACCCGGCGACATAGGCGCCGCCCGTGGGCAGGGCCTGCGCCCAGGCAAAACCTGGAGTGAGAGCGGTTATGCCAAGAAGAAACGCACGAGTTCTTAGGGGCATGGGTCCGTCACCAATTTTAACTGTTTACATTTCCTGCATAGAATAAATACATAAAAATTAAGTTTGATTTACTAATATCATTGTTAATTAATGACAAACTAATATAATTATTTATTATTCTTATAATATTTTTAGTCTGTATCATTTTTACTGCCACTATAGCAGTCGCATTTTGTGCAGAGCTCTGAATCTATATATCACCCTGATTCAGAATACGAAGAGGTGGCGGTATGTCTGTTGACGAGACACGGGAATTATGGACGCGCTCGCTTCTGTTCACCAGAAGACGGATATCTAGAAGGTCTGGGCAACAAGACACGGCATCGCATTTGCCCGGCCTATATCGCAGGCCTGATCGGGCCCGGAGATCGCAAGAGCATCCAGCCCATGGCCGCGCGCTCGGATGCGGTCCCCTATGACCGGCTACATCATTTCATCGGAGCCGGGCTTGGGGATAACGCTCCACTGGACGCAACCTTGTGGAAACAGGCTGATCAACTGGTTGGTGGCGACGGATTCTGGCTGATCATCGATGACGCTGCCTTGCCGAAGAAGGGCAAAGCCTCTGTTGGCGTCGCGCCCCGATACGCATCGCACTGGGTAAGAATGCGAACTGCCAGACAGTGATATCGGTGACGCTGGCTTCGGGTGAAATTCCCCTGATGCTAAGCCTGCGGTTGTTCCTGCGGGAAAGCTGGATAGGCAACCATCAATCAAAACGTCATAGCCCTGAAATCAGGAAACAGGAGTTAAAAAACGGTTCTTCGATCCCTCCACGTGACAATATCCCAGATCTGTCCGCAGGGTGCGTTGCGTAGAAGCAACACTGTGAAAATGACGACTAAGAACGATACAATACCGCATATCGTAATATAATATATTACTGTAATGGTGATTTGAATAAACCACTAATATAGGATGTATTATGTTGCTACGGCGTCACGCGGGTTTGGGTCTTTGGCGGCTTTCTCTCACCTTGCGGCGGAGCCTTGCTCTGGGTGTCGCTGTGGGCGCGATGCACTGTCCTTCTGTCGGGGCCTGGGCGAGCGGGTATGACGCAACTCCCCCCCAGCAGGCCGACAGCAGCGCGGAGCAGGTGATTGTGACCGGCACGCGTGATCCTTCGCAGACAGCGCGCCACTCGGTCAGCCCCGTGGTGGTGGTGTCGGGCGAGCAACTGCGGGCCACAGGCATGACCGATATCCGCGACGCGCTGACCCAGCTTGTGCCTTCGGTCAGCCGGCAGGTCATGGGGCTGGATCAGGGCTCGCTGACCGATTCACTCAGCCTGCGCGGGCTTAATGCCGACCAGACCCTTGTGCTGGTCAATGGCAAGCGCCGCCATACCACGGCGGCCCTGTCGTTTGACGGCGGGCCACAGCAGGGCACAACCCCGGTGGATATAGACATGATCCCCATGTCCGCCATCGACCACATAGAAATTCTCGAAGATGGCGCATCCGCCCAATACGGTTCGGACGCCATTGCCGGGGTGATCAACATCATCCTCAAATCTAACAAGAGTGGCATTACGGCGCAGGCGGTCAACGGCGGCTATTATGCGGGGGATGGGTTTACTACGGGGGAAATCTTCAACGCCGGGATGGACCTGGGCGGGCGCGGGTTCCTCAACGTTAGTGCCGAGGTCAAACACCAGGACCGCACCGTGCGTGTGGGGGCGGACAGCCGCACAGGCCAGAAGGACAATGCAGCCATAGGCTCCCCCCA
>NZ_BAJU01000102.1 GCF_000613865.1 Acetobacter okinawensis JCM 25146 | reverse complement strand
TCGACAGGCCGGACTTCACGCGTCGCACGTTGGACTGGGACAGCACCAGCCGGTTGAACGGAATGTCACGAGAGGAACTCAGGCTGATTTTGGGAATAGCGGTCGCCATGGCGAAAAAACTCCATGACGGGCGGACAGGAGACTCTCCCCTACCCTCTCAACCCGTCACGAAAATTCGCGCAGCCCTCTGACTCTGACTACTACACTGAGACAAACCCGAACCCTCTTTTCCGATAGAAAATGTCGGCAATGGGGGAAAGAGGTAGGCCCGGTTTTCGACTAAGATTAGCCTGAAGCAGGCCTAATTTATTTCAATTCATGAAATTAATATTGATATATTTAGAGAAAATAAGGAATTTTTTAAAGTTGAACCAGTCGATATCCTACACCAGTTTCAGTGATGATATGACGTGGTCTCTCCGGGTCGATCTCAATCTTCTGCCGTATCTGCCGGATATAAACACGAAGTTGCTGAACATCGCCCGTTGCCCCCCATAGCTGACTCATGATGGTCTGATGGGTTAGAACCCGTCCGACGTAACGAACAAGCATGCGCAGGATATCCCACTCCCTTGGCGAAAGCCTGATTTCACTTTCATTCCGAAATATCTGACGGCGCACGAGATCAATGCTCAAACCGCCCGATACGAACAGCGGGACGGTCCCTTCCTGCTGTAACGCATGTCGTAACGCGTTACGCATGCGGGCCTCCAGTTCAGCCATGCTGAACGGCTTGGTCACATAATCATCAGCTCCTGCTTCAAGTGCAGCGACTTTGCCTCGCTCATCATCACGGACAGAGAGGATCACGACAGGTAAAGTCGGATGGACTTGCCGCAGGCGCCGAAGGACTTCCACTCCGTCTATATCCGGCAACCCCAGATCAAGCACGACGACGTCTGGGACAGCGTCCGCTACCATGCGCAAGGCCATTTCACCCGTCCGCGCTTCCATCACACGCCAAGTCTGACTGCCAAGGGCGGTCCTGAGGAGGCGTCGAATGGCAGGCTCGTCATCCACAACCAAGACCGATGGATCGCTCATTTCTTATGTTTCTCGGCTAGAGGAAATATCATTATCAACTCTGCTCCGGAGCAACCCTGTCGATTGCGCGCCACAATCGTTCCCCCCATGGCTTCGATGAAACCCCGAGTGATCGCAAGACCCAGACCGGTTCCTGGACGAGACCGATCTGCAGATTTGAAACGTTTGAATTTACTGAAAGCCGCTTCCGGATCACGAACAGAAAATCCCTCCCCTCCATCCGTGACACGAATAAGCAGAGTATCAGCGCCGGAAGATGCTGTAACGACTATTTTCGTGCCGGGAGGCGTGTATTTTCCAGCGTTGTCAAGAATATTGAAAAGTGCCTGCTCCAGAAGAACATCGTCCAGAAGTGGCATCGGCAAATCGGGTTCAATGATCATTGCTGTTTCATGACCACAAAGCAGACGAGCAGCGCGGGAAAGAGCACTGGCGATCACTTCGCCAACATCCACACGCTCCTTACGTGGCTGGAGCGCTCCCGCTTCAAGACGGGTCATGTCAAGCAGATTAGCGACGAACCGGTTCAGCCGCTCAGCTTCATCGTGAATGGTCGCAAGCAGTTCCTGACGTGCAGTATTATCGAGTTTATCGCCATAACTTTCAAGCTGGATGTTGCGCCCAGAATAGAAGCCAGAGGCGTTCTCAGATCGTGGGAAATAGACGTCAAAAGAGCCCCCCGTAGTTTGTCGGTTTCGGCATCGAGGCGTGCCTGATCCAACTCTTTCGCCAAAAGGACGCTTTCGATGGCGGATGCAGTTTGATCCCCCAGTGCGTCTAGCAGCCCCTGCTGTTCCACATCGAGAATGGG
>NZ_BAJU01000103.1 GCF_000613865.1 Acetobacter okinawensis JCM 25146 | reverse complement strand
ATCTTGTGACAACGTCCGCCAGTGGTCTGGATCCGGATATCTCGCCGCAGGCCGCGTTTTTTCAGGTCAAACGTATTGCACGCGCACGCAACCTGCCCGAAGAGACGGTCAGACAACTTGTCGACAATATGATTGAGCATCCGTTGATGGGATGGCTTGGCGAACCGCATCTTAATGTGTTGGAACTCAACATGACATTGGATACTCTGTACAGGTGATGGAGACACATCTCATCCGCCCTGATCCTGATGCTCTTTTGCGGCAGACTGCACCCGATGGTGGCAGCCACCAGCGCGGTCGCCTCAAGGTCTTCCTTGGCGCGGCTCCTGGCGTCGGCAAGACGTTTTGAAATGCTGACGACTGCGCACCAATTGCAGCGAGACGCTATCGATGTTGTAATCGGCGTGGTCGAAACGCATGGTCGCTCTGAGACGGCGGCATTGCTGAGTGGGCTTGAACTGGTAACCCTACGCACCGTGACCTATCGGGACCGGATGGTGCAAGAGATGGATCTCGACGCGGTGCTCAGGCGCGCTCCGCGCATTGTGGCCGTAGACGAACTGGCGCATACGAACGCACCAGGACCACGCCATCCGAAGCGCTGGATGGATGTCGAGGAACTGCTCGCTGCTGGGATCGACGTTCTGACGACCGTCAATATCCAACATCTTGAAAGTCTCAACGATATCGTTGCGTCCATTACGCGCATCCGCGTGCGGGAAACAGTTCCAGATCACGTGATAGGGAATGCTGATGAGGTCGAGCTTATCGACCTGACCCCGAACGATCTGCTGCAACGGATGCGTGACGGTAAGATCTACGCGGAGCATACTGCCGGGCGCGCGATGCTTCATTACTTTTCCCCGGGCAACTTGACGGCGTTGCGAGAGCTTGCGCTACGTCAGACCGCACAGCAGGTCGATGCACAACTTGTTGACCATATGAAGGCCAATGCGATTGTCGGCCCATGGGCGGCAGGCGAGCGGATCATGGTCTGCCTGACCCTTCAGGACGGAGATGCCAGTCTCCTACGTTATGGCAAGCGTCTGGCTGACCGTCTTCATGCCCCGTGGATTGTGCTGCATGTTGAGACAAACCGTGATCTGAGTGATGCGGCCCGTACAAAAATGGCATCCCAGATGCATCTGGCGCAATCTCTCGGTGCAGAGACTGTCACGATACCAGGGCAGGATGTGGCGCTTGATGCCATTGCCTACGCCCGGACGCAGAATGTGACGCAGATCGTGGCGGCGCATCCGCTCGGGCATGGTTGGAGAGGACGGATCCGGCAGTGGCTGGGAAGTTCGACGACAGAGCGTCTGATACAGTTTGCGCAGGGCTTTCCCGTGCATGTCGTGCCGCGTTCTCCTGGTGAGGACGCCACGATTGAACAACCACCCAATACCAAACCCTTCAGGGTGGGCCCGTATGCAGTCGGGACTCTGATCGTACTCGGTGCACTAGCGGTGGCACTGCTGCTACGCAGAAGCTTCGAGGTCAGCAATGCCTCTCTAGCCTTTCTGACTGCGATTCTTGGCGTGGCAGTCGCCTATAGCCTATGGCCGTCATTATGGGCTTCTTTGCTGGGAATGCTTTGCTTCAACTTTTTTTTTCTTCCCCCACTTTATACACTGACGATCGCGGCCCCGGATAATGTCGTGGCCTTGTTCTTTTTCTTCGCAACAGCACTCATTGCCAGCAATCTGGGGGCGCGTGTTCGTAATCAGGCCGTCGTAGCACGACATCGGGCGGACATTACGCAGTCGTTGTATCATTTCAGCCGCACGATCACGGGGATTATCAAACTCGACGATCTGTTATGGT
>NZ_BAJU01000104.1 GCF_000613865.1 Acetobacter okinawensis JCM 25146 | reverse complement strand
TTACTGATCGACGAACTGTTCCTGCCCGACGATTCCCATCTGTGTCACGCCCAGGCGCTGTGCGTCGGCCATGACGTGGATAACGGTCTTGTAGTCAGCCAGCCTGTTGGGCTGGATGTGGAACTCCGGCTTGGGCTGTGCGGAGGCGATCTCGCGCAGGTGGGCCTGCAGATCGTCCTCACCACTGACCGGCTGCCCGTTCCAGGTGATCGTGTTGTCAAAGTCCACCACAAGCGTCACAACCGGAACCTCCTCCGTAGAAGGTGGCGGGTTGCCCTGTGGCAGGTCAATCGCAACAGACTGCGTCTGCAACGGAATGGTAATAATCAGCATGATCAGCAGAACAAGCATCACGTCAATCAATGGCGTGGTGTTGATGTCGACAATGCCTTCGTCTTCCGTCGTGCTATCCGACCCGACATTCATGCCCATGATCAGTTACTCTCTTTACTCCTGCCCCCCGTGCACAAACGCACAGGGGGGCGGGGCCATGGCCCGCCGTTGTCAGTTGCTCTTCGGCTTCTCGGTAATGAAGTCGATGTGGTAGATCCCCGCCTGCTGGCAGGCGGCCACCATCTTGCCTACAGTCTCATACCGGGCCTTCATGTCCCCGCGGATCTGGATCTGCGGCTGCGGTTTGAGCACGGCCACCTTCTCCAGATGTTCCAGAAGGTCCGCCTGATCCCTGATCGGGGTTTCATCCCAGAACGCCTTGCCATCCGCCGTGACTGCCAGCACCACGTTGCTCATCATCGTCTGCGTGGGCTGGTTCATGTCGCGCGGCAGGTTGACCTTGACCGTATGGGTCGCCACCGGAATGGTGATCAGGAAGATGATCAGCAGAACAAGCATCACATCCACCAGAGGGGTCGTGTTGATGGCGGAGACGACTTCGTCGTCCCCTCCCCCGTTGCCAACCTGCATTCCCATGGCTCAGCCCACCCGGTTGGAAGTTGTGACCGTGGTCGGGGAGTTGTCGGCGTTCACACGTACCGCATCCGCCGCCGCACCGTGGCGCACGCCACCGATCAGGATGGACTGCAGGTCATCGGCAAAATCACGCACCTGGTCCATGGCCCCTTTGTTACGGCGCACCAGCAGGTTGTAACCCAGCACCGCAGGCACGGCTGTTGCCAGACCAATGGCGGTCATGATCAGCGATTCACCCACAGGACCTGCAACCTTGTCGATGGAGGCCTGACCGGCAATGCCAATGGCGGTCAGCGCGTGGTAGATGCCCCACACCGTACCGAACAGCCCGATGAACGGAGAGGTGGACCCCACGGTGCCAAGGAAGGCCAGACCCTTCTGCAGGCTGTTCTGGATATTGTTCACCGCACGCTGGATGGACATGGAGGTCCAGCTATGCAGGTCAATGGCTTCCTGCATCGTGCCTTCATGGTGTTCGGCGGCTGTAATGCCGGTATCGGCAATATAGCGGAACGGAGAGGAGGGGGAGAGTGCGGACGCCCCTTCCTGGATGCTGTGCTTGGTCCAGAAGCTCTTGGTCGCATCCTTGGAGGCCGCAAACAGACGCCCCTGTTCGATGAACTTGGTGATCATGATGAACCATGTGCCAAGCGACATGATGAGCATGATGACGAGCACGCCACGGGCGATAATGTCCCCGTTCGACCACAGGGCGGACAGGCCGTAGGGGTTGGCGTCATCCTTGGCTTCCGGCGCGGGAGCGGGAGCCGGGGCTTCTGCCGGGGCAGCGGGGGCGGCTGCGGCCGGTGCAGGGGCTGGTGCAGCATCA
>NZ_BAJU01000105.1 GCF_000613865.1 Acetobacter okinawensis JCM 25146 | reverse complement strand
CCCCCCAGACAAAGTGGACGCAATATTTTGTCCAGACTGGTTTATTGCACTGTCAATTTGTGCGTTTATGGCTGTTGTGCCGTAAACCTGCGTTCCATTTGCAGTAACGATAACATAGGGTAATGTCGACAGATATGCGTATGGCGTGCCTTTAGCCCACAGGGTTGGGTTGACGAATGCATATTGGCTGGTCGCACTACCGGGGCCATTCGCGATCCATTCCGCAGTGGTTAGGCCAGTTGCAGTGCCAGTATATCCAGGACCAGATACACCACCAATGCCATTTATGGTACCACTGGTATCTGTGTCAAAATAGACGTCTTGAACCGAATAATAATTTGTACCTAAGAATCCACCAATATCACTTAAACTTTGACTACTTGACTGTTTTGTAGGACGGCCAATTGAATAGGCGTCTGTAATGAATCCCCAATTCCCACCAACAAACCCACCGATATGGTCATTACTATTCCCATTTTCTATTTTTGAGACAGACCCAAGGGCATAGGCATCTGTGATGGTGTCTTCATTGGTGCCGGCAAAACCACCCAGGTAGCTGGAATTTGAAGATGTTGATGTTTCTGTGACAGCGCCCGATGCATAAGAGTTACTGATATCCAAACTGGAATCGTCTCCAATAAAACCACCGGCATTTATTGGAGAAGAGTTGGATGAAGTTGTTATGAAAAGACTCCCCGTTGCATAGGAATTTTTTACGGTTCCATAACTCATTCCGGGTATGTCTCCCTCACCTTCTCCCAGAAAACCGCCGATATCAAGTGAATTTTCGGATTTAATATTCCCGGTCGCATGAGAATTAGTAATTATTCCTGAAGACATTTGACCGACAAGTCCTCCCACATAAAAAGAGTTTGTCGATATAATATTTCCAGAGGCATAAGAGTTGGTAATAGGTGTTATATATGCCGAATAAAACCCGACTAAACCACCAATATCTGAGGTGTTGTATCCAGTTAAATTTCCGGTAGCATAAGAGTTTGAAATACCTGCCAATGATTCGCTGCCGGCTAATCCGCCGACCCAGTCCGCTCCATTGGTTTCTATATTGCCAGTTGCATAAGAATCACTGATGTCGGAGAAGGATTTTCCGATCAACCCCCCCAAAATTTCGTTATAATGTGTAATACTGGATGAAGGATCTGCCTTATCTGTTGTAATTGAACCGGTTGCATAAGACGTGGAAATGGTCGTACCTACTTCGGATGAACCTATAAGCCGCCAATAGCGTCAGCACTATTATATGTCGCAACTATAGACCCGGTTTCATAGGAATTTGAAATATTTCCATTTAATAATTTTCCAATTACGCCCCCTATATAGACTGCTCCTGAGGAGTTTATATCCCCTGTTGAATAGACATTTTTGATTTCACTATTATTTTTCCCGGAAAAAGAACCAACAAGACCACCTATTATTTGAGAGGAATCTGTTGTTATATTGACTTGAGAATGAGATTTTGTAATATTTGTAGATGAAGCCACATACCCGACAAGCCCACCTATGTATCCGATATTGGTTCCAGTTATGGTTCCATTTGTATAGGACCCTGTTATATCTCCAGAATTATTATATCCGACAAGGCTGCCGATGCTGACATTCTGGCTAGCGCTATCAGCAGACGCCGATAAATCCAAATCGGCACTGGATCCACTGATACCTCCAAAATTGCTACCGATCAGGCCGCCCGCATATGATATCTGACTATTGGAACTGGTGTTATGTATTGTAACAGACAAAGAT
>NZ_BAJU01000106.1 GCF_000613865.1 Acetobacter okinawensis JCM 25146 | reverse complement strand
CCCTGTGCATGTGCGTTTGTGATTGTTCCACTATTTTCGCCAACAAGAAGACCAATGTATAAATTATTCCCGTTTGTAACATTCTCTGTTATATTTTCATTCTTTAGAATAATGTTTTCCAAAATACCACCTGAACCGACTTGTCCAAAAAGGCCGACATATTCGCTATTGGGATTGTTTATCGTCAGGTTGGTAATGGTATGACCAAGACCATTTAAGGTGCCATTGAATGCAGCGCTGCTCGCGATCAGTGAAGATGTCAGCGTGCCAAGTTGAGGCATCAAGATCAGCAGCAAGGGCGTAGTAGCCGGATGTGCCAATACTTGAAAGCTGGCTTGCATGGGAAAGCAGGGTATAGGCATTGCCGTCAATGTTCAGGGCAGGTCCGGCGGCGGCATTGGTAAAGGATATGGCCGATCCGCTGCCGAAGTTTACTGTCCCATCCCCTGTGCCAGTGCCACCAATATTGTTGTTGGTGGTCAGCGTCAGCTTACCTGCCCCGCTAACGGTAATATCGGCATTGAGGGTGATGGAGTGATAGGCGGACAGGATCAGACTGGCGGTGCTGTTCCAGGTCAGGGCTGCGTTGAGCAGAATGTCTCCGCTGCCCGAACTGTTCGTTCCCGCACCGTTGATGTTCGATCCGGTGGTGGCCGATGTCTGTTCTGTGACATTGGTACCGCTGTTTAGTGCGCTATTGATGGTACTGGCGGCGGCACTGTCGATCGTCAGGTCATCAGGGTCGAGCAACCAGTTTCCGCCCCGCCCGGCGCTGACGGTCGCAGCCCCTATTGCCAGCGTATGCGCCGAGGTCTCAATTGTGCCACCCGCGCCATTGCCTTGGCCGGTGGCTTTCAGGGTCGCCCCCGAGGCCACGGTGGTGCGGCGGGCCAGATTGGTGCCGCCCATGCTATCGGTGCCGACAAGGATCTGCCCGCCCTTGCGCCCGGCTTTGCTGGCCGAGGCATTCAGCACGGCCTTACCGCCAAGGCTTACGGCCTCACCATTGACGCGGATGACACCGCCAGAGCCATCAGCATTGGTGGCGCTCAGCACGGTGCTTTCCACCGTTACGGTACCATGGGGTGCACTCAGCCAGACCTGTCCGTTCACCGTTGTGGTGCCGGTGGCCTGCACCAGTCCTTCGCGGTTGCCCGCCAGCGCGTAAACATTGCCCCCGGCCGAGGCCAGCGTGGCGGCGGCGGCCTTTATCCGCCCGGTATTGGTGACGTTGCCCTTAGCTTTGCTGTCGGCCACCACATAGATGCCCGCGGGGCCATCCGCCTCGCTCAGCACCACCTGATTACCCGCAACCAGTGCCGCCGTGCCACCTGCGGCGCTGATTTCGCCACTGTTAGTGACAGCAGCTCCCACCAACACCACATTACCGTTGGTGCTGGTAATTTTGCCCGCATTGGTCACGCTGCCCGAAGACGTGCCAGACAGGGTGACGTTGCCCCCCTTCATGAACGCACTGTTCGGCGTATCGCGGGTTGAGGCCACAAAGCTGCCACCTGTTAACACCGTGCCGCTTGGGCCGACCACTACCCCATTGGGGTTGATGAGGAACACTGTGCCAGTTGCCCCCAGATGCCCCTGAATGGAGGAAAGCTGCTCGCCCGTTACCCGGTTGAGGGTCGCGCCGCTGCCATTGTTGAACTGGACCGCACCGCCTGCGCCGATGGAAAAGCCCTGCCAGTTGATAACCCCGCGCGCAGAGGACTGGGTAATGGTTGTAGT
>NZ_BAJU01000107.1 GCF_000613865.1 Acetobacter okinawensis JCM 25146 | reverse complement strand
CCGCCGGTCCAGCCATGTGGCAAGGCCGATCAGCATGGCCAGCCCCACCACATTGACCGCCACCTGCAAGGCCCAGCCATCCCCAAAGGTGCTAAAGATCAGGCGTGCGTACAGGTCCAGTATGGTGCCCACCACAAATACTTCCAGCGAGTGGCGGCCCACACGGGCCAGCTCCTGCCCCACCCACGATTCGGCCGCCCAGTGGCGCGCCCGCTCGGACGACTGGACAAGGTAGAAAATGGCGACCACATCAAACAGCCGCCAGGGCGAGAGCCAGCTTTTGGACGGGGCCAGCGCATCCCCCAGCGGGCGCAGGTCGGGCAGGCCCCACAGGGTCCACGGAAAAGCCTGAATGGCCGAGAACAGCAGATACAGCCAACACAGAGCCACAAGGGCAGGCACGCGCGCAAAATCGCGCCCGCGCCGCTCGGTCTGGGCCGATGCCGTCAGCCCCAGAGCAAACAGGAACTGCCATGCCAGCGGGTTGAAGTACCAGCCATCGGGGTCCAGCCAGTTGGGGAAGTTCAGCTCGGGGTCCATGTTCACCAGCATCCACAACGCCCCCGACAAAAGCAGGGCGAGCGAGCCGTGGATGCGCATCAGCAGGTAAAAAATGGGGAACCCGCCCAGCAGCACAAGGTAGAGCGGCATGATGTTGAGGTTGCTGGGCAACGCATCAAACATCATCACCCGCCATATCCAGTCCAGACCGTGGGCCAGCTCAGGCTCCAGATAATCGACCGAAACAGGGGTAAAGTGCCGCCACTCCCGCACCGTAAACACATAGGCCATGACCATGATCGTCTGGCCGATGTAGAGTTGCACGCAGCGTTTGAACAGGCGTTGGAGGGTGGGCCACACACCATATTTGGTAAAACCCCGCCCATAGGCCAGCCACGAGGCATAGCCTGCCAGCAGCACAAACACCTCGGCCGCATCGGCAAAACCCACGTTGCGCATGGTAAAGCGGTTGAGCAGGTTCTGGGGAATATGGTCAATAAACATCATCAGCAGGGCGGCACCGCGCAGGGCATCAATCCTGTGGTCGCGGCGGCTGCGGGCGGGTGGTGCACTCCCCTCTGCTGTATGTGTTTGCGCCACGTGCGCGCCCTCCATGTGTGTGCTCCCCTGCCCCGCACCCGCCGGAGCGGCAGGCGCTGCGCCCGTGCGGGTCGTGCCCGCATCCGCTTTGTCCGTGTGTGCCTGCATCTTACCCTTTCGGCACGCCTCTGCCCCGCCTGCTGGTTGTTCTATGGGCTGTCCCTCTACCCATACCACCCAGTCTGTGCCAGAAAAAAGGCGTTATACCCATGAACGCCCTTGACGGCGCGCCCGACCTGCTGTTGCCACCCATGCAACATTGTAACACCCCAGCACAGGACAAGACCCTTGGCGCAGAATGCCCCTTTTTCTTCTGATACCCTGATGGACCTGCTCAGAACCGTGCAGGACCCACAGACCGGGCTTTCGCTTGCCAGCGCCGGGCGGCTGGAAAGCTGCACGGTAGATGACGGCGGCCGCCTGACCCTGACACTGGGTGTTGCCCGCGAGCAGGCTCCGGCCCTGTCCGCCCTGTGTGACGCTGCGGCCCAGAAGCTGCAAACCCTGCCCAATATTACCAAAGCCACCATTATCCTGACCGCTCACCGCCCCCGCCGGTGCGCC
>NZ_BAJU01000108.1 GCF_000613865.1 Acetobacter okinawensis JCM 25146 | reverse complement strand
CTGGGTCATTCCCGTCTGGAGACCACGGCCCTTTATACAAAGGTTGCGACACGGACCGTGCGGGCCGTCATCAGTCCGCTCGACAGGCTGGGCATGCTGACGACGGCGCAGGCAAGGCCTGACGGCTGATCCCGGAGCGGGGGCGGTCATGTCCGCCTCCCTCACACTGGGGGACATCTTCCAGGCTGCCGGTCCTGCCTGGCGGGCAGCCCATGTCGGCCGTCTCCCCCTGCAGCAACTCAAGGTCATGTCGGCAATCGAACACTGTCGCACCGCAGCCCTTGGTGGTCATGTCGCAGCCTGCGGGGACTGTGGACACAGGCGGATCGCCTATAACAGTTGCCGCAACCATCATTGTCCGCGCTGTCAGGGGAACGCCGCACGGACATGGCTGGCCGAACGTGAGGCCGATCTGCTGCCGGTCGGGTATTTCCATGTCGTCTTCACCCTGCCGGCGCGGATCGCCGACATCGCGCTGCAGAACAAGGCCGTTCTCTACGCCCTGCTGTTCCAGGCGGCCTCGGAGACGATGATGACGATCGCCGCCGATCCCCGGCATCTGGTGCCCGCATCGGCATCACCGCCGTGCTGCACAGCTGGGGTTCGGCGCTGACCCACCATCCCCATGTGCACATGATCGTGCCAGGTGGCGGGCTCTCGCCCGATGCCCAGCGCTGGATCTCGTCGCGCCCGGCTTTCCTGCTGCCCGTCCGGGTGCTGGGCAAGCTGTTCCGCCGTCTGTTCCTCACCCGGCTGCTGGCATTTTTCGACGCCGACCGGCTGGCCTTTCGGGGCCAGCTTGCTTTCCTGGCAGACCGCCGTGCCTTTCTGCGGTATCTGGCCCCCGTGCGCAGCCGACGCTGGGTTGTCTACGCCAAACCACCTTTTGCGGGTCCCAAAGCGGTGCTGGCCTACCTGTCGCGCTATACCCACCGCGTTGCCATCTCGAACCGTCGCCTTCTGGCGTTCAACGAAAAGGGCGTGACGTTTCGCTACAAGGACTACCGACGGGACACGGCCCACCAGCAGCAGGTCATGACACTCGCCACGGATGAGTTCATCCGCCGTTTCATGCTGCATGTCCTGCCACGGGGATTTCATCGCATCCGCCATTATGGCCTGCTGGCCAGTTCCAATCGCAAGGCCAGCCTCGCTCGGCTGCGGGACCTGCTGAAGGTCATACCCATGCCAGCACCAGAAGTCACGGAACCCGAACCGGTCATGCCACCGCCCTGCCCATGCTGTGGTGGTCCGATGGTCGTCATCCAGATCCTTCCCCGCTGGTGCCAGCCCAGAGGACCGCCACGGACGACTGATCTGGCCGGGAGATCAGCATGATGATCGGCAGACATGACCCTATAACCCGATGCCTGCCGGAACCGTCTCGTTCCGGCGCACCGACAGGCTTACGTAAAACGCGAAAAAACGACGGAAAGCGCGCACCTGGCCCTGAAGATACTGTCATCTTCATGTGTAGGATCAGCGGGAAACACCCTTTGTCACGTCACGAATGTCGCCACGTGACCCCGCTCAGAGGCGCCTCAGGGCAGCGCCAGTTGCAAATTCCCCATAACTGAGTCTCGGTGTCGCGGGTTCGTTCTTCCCAGACTTTCGTACGCCTCGCGGCGCCCGAAACCCTTCA
>NZ_BAJU01000109.1 GCF_000613865.1 Acetobacter okinawensis JCM 25146 | reverse complement strand
ACCTGAGTGCCGACCTGCCCGTGGGCCTGCCTGCTGCGGAGCGGGCGCTTGCGGCGCTGCCATGCCATGTGGGGCAGCCGGTTGCCCTGACAACCGAGGATGGCGTGGAAGAGGGGCTGGGTGCTTTGCGTGTTTCGGCCTCCGCGCGGCATATCTCGGGCACGGGGGGGCTGTATGGCGCGGCGGAGGGGAGTATGGCCCCGCCAGAACATCCTGTGGTGCGGATGTTGGCCAAGCTGGCGCTTATCCTGCGTTACTGGCCAGAGCTTGCCTGTGCCGAACACGCACCCTGTGCACAGGCGGGGGAGGCCGGTGTGGGCCATACGGTGGGGGCGGATCAGGCAGGGGCGCGTGGGGCTGGTTCGCTCAGGCAGGTCATGGCCCGGTAAGGGGAGCCTGCGGGCCTGCTGGTGCCGTGGTGTTTGGGCATTTCTCCTCTTGCACTCGGGCAAAGCTGATTCCACAACAGGGGCATGAGCGAACATATGATTGCCGAAAAAGCCTCATCCTCCTCTCAGGAGCATTTTCTGGATGGGCCAGAGCTGCCCACGGGGATCACCCGCTTCTGGCTGATCCGCCACGCACTGGTGGAAGAAAATGCCCGTATGTGCATGTACGGCAGCATGGACGTGCCGCTCTGCCCCGATAGTCTGATTGCCCAGCGGCCCATGTACCGTGCGCTGGCGGCCCGCCTGCCGCAGGATGCGCAGTGGTTCATCAGCCCGCTCTCTCGCACACGGCGCACGGCGCAGGCGATTGAGGAGGCAGGCTACGGTGCGCGCCCGCTTACGGTGGAACCAGACCTGATCGAACAGAATCTGGGCGCATGGCAGGGGCTGGAATACCATGCCCTGCCTGCCCACCTGACCCTGCCACCACACCCTTTCTGGCCTGTTGCGGCCAGTGACTGCCGCCGGGGGGGGAGAGTGTGATCGAGGTCTGTAGCCGTGTTGGCCGCCTGCTGGACCGGCTGGCCAGAGCCCACGCAGGGCGTAATATTGTGGCAGTGGCTCATGGTGGGGTTATTCGTGCAGCTCTGGCCCATGCGCTGCGTATCCATGCCGAGACAGCGCTGCATTTTTCGGTTCAGAATCTCTCGCTCACCATTCTTGAGCGGCTGGATACGGGCTGGCGGGTGGTTACGGTTAACGAACTGCCGGGTATCTGACCCGCGCCAGCCTCGCGCATTCAGGCACAACAGGCGGCGGGCCATGCGGGCCGCCGTTATTCCCAGACGGATATTTCCCAGACGGAGGGCTTTGGTCCATGTCTTTCTCTCCTTCACACGCCGGGGCGCTGGCCGCCACAGACCAGTTGTTCTTTACCCAAGGGCAGGCCCGCCTTGACCGCGATGACGCCGAAAAGCTGACCCGCACGGCGCTGGACGGCATGGATGATGGCGAACTGTTCCTTGAATACCGCGAGAGCGAATCCATTGCTCTGGATGATGGGGTCATCCGCTCCGCCTCCTTTAACACCAGCACGGGTTTTGGCCTGCGCGCGGTTCTGGGAGAAGAGACGGGCTTTGCCCATTCGGATGAGATGAGCCGCTCCTCCCTGCTGCGTGCAGCCGGGGCGGTGAGCG
>NZ_BAJU01000110.1 GCF_000613865.1 Acetobacter okinawensis JCM 25146 | reverse complement strand
ACGCGCCTTGCGCTCGGGCACAGGCACCGCACGCATACGGGCCGCCGGTGTGCCTCCCGCTCGCTGTAGGGGAAGACGTGCAGGTAGGGCAGCGCCATATCCGCCAGAAAGCTGCGCGTCTGCTCGAACAGGGCGTCATCTTCCGTAGGGAAGCCTGCAATAATATCCGCGCCAATGCCAATATCGGGGCGCAGGCTGCGCGCGCGCGCCACAACATGGGCCGCGTCCTCCACAAGGTGGCGGCGCTTCATGCGTTTGAGAATAAGGTCCGACCCCGCCTGCAAGGACAGGTGCAGATAGGGCATGAACCGGGGCTCGGCCTCCAGCAGTTGCCAGATGTCCTCGTCTATTTCCACCGGATCGACCGAGGACAGGCGCAAACGCTCCAGCTCGGGCACCAGCCGCAGCACGCGGCGGCACAGCTGGCCCAGCACAGGCTTGCCCGGCAGGTCTGCACCCCATGATGTCATGTCCACGCCGGTCAGCACCACCTCGCGGTAGCCAGCCCCCACCAGTGCGCGCACCTGCTCCACCACCGCCCCCACCGGCACGGAGCGCGAAGGCCCGCGCGAAGGGGATGATGCAGAAGGTGCAACGGTGGTCACACCCCTGCTGCACCTGCACAAACGCACGGGTGCGGCCGGCAAAATCGGTGACCAGATGGGCTGCGGTCTCCCTTGCCGCCATAATGTCGGACACAGCCAGCGGCTGGGCCAGAGCGGCGGGGGACCAGCTCTCGGCCTTCAGCTTTTCCTCATTCCCCAGAACACGGGTCACACCGGGCAGGGACGACCAGTTTTCGGGGTGGATCTGGGCGGCGCAGCCGGTCACCACAATGCGGGCATCGGGGTTTTCGCGGTGTGCGCGGCGGATGGCCTGCCGCGCCTGCCGCTCCGCCTCGCCCGTAACCGCACAGGTGTTGACGATAATTACATTGCCAAGGCCCTGCGCGTGGTCACGCATGACCTCGCTCTCCCACGTATTCAGGCGGCAGCCGAAGGTCAGGATTTCTGGCCGGGTGGTCATGATGGATAGCGGCCAGATCGACCGTCCCTTCAAACGCCATGGTAGCGGAGCCGGTCATGAGCACATGGTTGGTCTGCTCCGACCATGTAATGTGCAGGGTGCCGCCATCCAGTTCCACCGTGCAGGTGCGCGCAGCAAGCCCGCGCCGCACGGCATTGACCACGGCTGCACAGGCACCGGAGCCACAGGCCTCGGTCACGCCTGCGCCGCGCTCATGCACCTTCAGGCGCATGTGCTCTGGCGTATCCATACGGGCAAAGCCGATGTTGGCACGCTGGGGAAAAAGCGGGGTCATGCTCCAGCGCATACCCCTGCGCCAGCATGGCAAAGTCGGACACAAAGAACGTGGCATGCGGGTTGCCCATGGAGGCCGCAGCCGGGTCCCCCGGCAGGGGCAGGTGCAGCGTGTCCACGGC
>NZ_BAJU01000111.1 GCF_000613865.1 Acetobacter okinawensis JCM 25146 | reverse complement strand
ACCCACAGACAAAGTGGACGCAATATTTTGTCCAGACTGGTTTATTGCACTGTCAATTTGTGCGTTTATGGCTGTTGTGCCGTAAACCTGCGTTCCATTTGCAGTAACGATAACATAGGGTAATGTCGACAGATATGCGTATGGCGTGCCTTTAGCCCACAGGGTTGGGTTGACGAATGCATATTGGCTGGTCGCACTCCCGGGGCCATTCGCGATCCATTCCGCAGTGGTTAGACCGATTACTGTGTTGCTGCCATTGCCGACCCCTTTGGTGGTACCACTTGTATCTGTATCAAAATATCCATCTTTAATTGACATGCTACTGTAACCTGCAAATCCACCAATCATCCCCCATTTGGGGACTGGACTGTTCTGTGACAGAACCAATGGAATAAGCATCGGTAATATTCATGTCATTCATACCAACAAATCCACCGATATGGTCGTTAATGTTTCCACTTCCTGTTTTCGAAACAGACCCAAGCGCGTAAGCATCTGTAATAACGTTATCATTGCTACCTACAAAACCGCCTAGGTTGCTTGAATTCGAAACAGTTGACGTTTCTGAGACATTGCCAGAAGAGTAAGAATTACTTATATCCATGTAAGTGCTTGTCCCAACAAAACCGCCAACATTTATGGAAAATACATTTTTATCATCTGTTTTTTCATAAATACTTCCGGTTTCGTAAGAGTTTTTTATGATCCCACCGCCATACGCTATAAATCCCCCGATGTACTGTGAATTTTCGGAGTTAATATTCCCTGTTGCATGAGAATTCGTAATTGTTGCTGAAGAATTTTGTCCCACAAATCCGCCTACATACATAGAATTCGATGAATTAATATTCCCTGAAGAATAAGAATTAACTATTGATGATTGATATGAATAATCAAGAGCAACTAAACCACCAATAGATGAAGTGTTGTATCCAGTTAAATTTCCAGAGGTATAGGAATTTGAAATATTTCCTGCAAGTTCGGATCCAACTAAACCACCAATACTCTGCGCGCCTTTGGTTTCTATGTTTCCTGTTGCATAAGAATTTTCGATGTTGGATGCTGAATATCCAATTAATCCACCAAAATTTCCAGTGTTAGATGGACTGTTAAGTGAAGGATCCACCTTATCTGCGGTAATTGAACCAGTTTCGTAGGAATTTGAAATATTAGTACCAGATGCAGACATCCCTACCAAGCCGCCAATAGCGGCGGAAGAATTATATGTTCCAATTATAGATCCGGTTTCGTATGAATTTAAAATACTTCCATTATTTAAAATTCCAACTAAACCACCTACATTTGTTCTTCCTGAATAACTTATATTTCCTGTTGAATGGGAATTTTTTATTTCATTATTGGCTTGACCAAAAAAATAACCAATAA
>NZ_BAJU01000112.1 GCF_000613865.1 Acetobacter okinawensis JCM 25146 | reverse complement strand
TCCCTTCCCCGGCAGGGGATGACGCACGGGGATGGCGGGTCGTCGGTTTAAAGTCTTGTCGTGTCGTGCCGAAAATCTATGATACCGGCACGACGACCATGAGACACCCTGCTTTTTAACTGACCCGCACACGCCGCGCGTTGTGCCCATGCCAAGATATAAAAAAGGATAACATCATGAACACATCTGTTCATACCACAGCCCCCGTTATGGTGGCCGATGCAGGTATTCCGCTGCGCGACATTCTGCCATGGGGCGTGTTCGGCCTGATCGTGGCGGCACTGCTGATTTACTTTGTGGGTGCGGAGCAGGGGGCAACCTCCCTGATTTCTGGCCACTCCGTGCATGAATTCGTGCATGACGGCCGCCATCTGCTTGGCTTCCCCTGCCATTAAATAAACCCAGCGTCAGGAAAGATTCGTCTCATGGTTGGTCGTCTTCTTGCTCGTGGCATGGCCGCGGGTATTGTGGCTGCATTGCTGGGTTTTGTGTTTGCCCGGCTGTTTGGGGAGCCTCAGGTGGCTCTGGCCATCGCGTTTGAAGCCGCACAGGATGCTGCGGCAGGCAACGCCCCCGAGCCCGAAATTGTCAGCCGTGCTGTACAGGCCTCCTACGGCCTGCTGACAGCAGTGCTCATGTATGGTGCGGCTTATGGCGGTGTGTTCGCCATTGTATTTGCACTTGCTTACAAGCGGCTTACGCTGTCCAGCCCCCGTGCGCTGGCGCTGCTGCTGGCCGGGGTTGGTTTTTTAACCTTTGTGCTGATCCCTGATCTTAAATATCCGCCCAATCCGCCTGCGGTGGGGCTGGAGGAAACCATTGGTCTGCGTACGGCCATGTATTTTGCCATGGTGGGGATTGCCATTGCCATTTCCATGATCGCGCTGCTGGTCGGGCGGGCTATGTCTGTCTCTCTTGGTCGCTGGAATGGCGCGCTGTGCGGGATTGGCCTTGGCATTGCCCTTGTGGTGGTGGCCCAGTTCGGTCTGCCTGACATTAACGAGGTGCCGGGAGATTTCCCCGCCATTGTGCTCTGGCGCTTCCGTGAGGCGGCCATCGGCATGCAGCTTGTCATGTGGTCCACGCTGGGGCTGGTTTTTGGCGCACTGGCAGACAGGCTGCTGCGTTCGTCTGCTGCGCAGGCCCGTTAGGCCATTCTGGCTCGGGCTGTGCTGTAAGCAACAGTATGCAAAAAAGACCACGCATTTTGCGTGGCCTTTTTTGTGTGCGTGCTCTGGCGAGGTCCTGCTGGAGCAGGACCAGTGCTGAGGACAC
>NZ_BAJU01000113.1 GCF_000613865.1 Acetobacter okinawensis JCM 25146 | reverse complement strand
GGCGCGGCGGCAGGCGGGGGCGTTGGAGTTCCATTGCGGAAAACCGCCACCGGCGGCAGCGCCAAGGACAACAATATCAAGCATAAGAGGCTTTCTGAACAAAAAAGCCGTCAGGGGGCAGGCCGGTTAGGCACAACCCACCTGACGGCTGAGGAGGGAGACCCCTCCCTTATTTTTTTTGACCGCAGACATAGCTGTTGATTTCTGCGCCCAACGGGATTTCCGTCACTTTTGGTGCGTTCCAGGCCATGATGTGCCTCCTTGGCATTGGGTGTGGTGTGCACAAAACGCAGCCACACATCGCAAGAACGTGCGGTGCGTCAGAGCGGGGGTCAGTGTGATGAAAAATAACAAACGTGCAAGGGTTTGCGCCTGCATAAGGGGGTTGTGCCCCCCGTTCTCACGGGAGTGTGATTAAGCGGTGCCGTTCGGGCGGGTGCAGGTGTTTCATTCTGGAACACATTGAACGGTAGGTTGCAGGTCCAGCCGCATGGCGCAGCGGGCAGTGGCGTCAAAGCCGTGGGCCACCTCCTGCTCCAGTATATGGCCCAGCCGTGCATCCAGCGCATTGGGTGGCACAACACAAAACCCGACCGAGGCATAAAACGGAGCGTTCCACGGCACGGCCCGAAAGGTTGTCAGCGTGACGTGGCGCATGCCCCGTTCCTGTGCCGCTTGGCACGCGTTGTGCAGCAGGCGACGGCCCAGTCCGTGGCCCTGTGCGGCCTGCGCAACCGACATTTCCTCTATATGCAGCGTATGCCCGTAAGGAGTGGCGCTTAAAAAGCCCCGCACTTGCCCTGTCGTTTCCACCTCGACCCAGCAGGTCTGTGTTGCAACGCACCGCTGGTGTGCCGCAGGGGATGTTACTGGCCCACCAGCTAGCCATGCCAGCTCCGGGATGCTGGCAAAGGCCCGTGCCGCGTCCTGCTCCAGTGCGGGCAGGTGGGCACATTCTGCCAGAGTGGCAAGGCGGATTATGCAGGCTTCCGCTGCTCGGGGGGGATGCTCAGGCAGGGAGGGTGCGCCATCGGCAAGGGTGACAATGAGCGGCACATGGTCGGACGGGCGCTCCTTGGCGCGTTCGTCCCTGTCTGGTTGTGCTGTTTGCAGGCGTTCGGCCACGCGGGGGAGAGGAGCATGTGGTCGATCCGCAATCCGCTGTCACGCGGCCATGCTCCGGCCTGATAATCCCAGAACGTGTAGGCCGCCCCGCTGGGGTGGAGGGCGCGCAGCGCGTCGGTCAGGCCCAGCCAGCGCAGACGCCG
>NZ_BAJU01000114.1 GCF_000613865.1 Acetobacter okinawensis JCM 25146 | reverse complement strand
ATTTTACAGCACAATGGGACGCCCCTCGATTGATCCGGAACTCCTCATTCGGATGCTGTTGATTGGCTACTGCATGGGCATCCGTTCCGAACGGCGCCTGTGCGAAGAAGTACATCTGAACCTCGCCTATCGATGGTTCTGCCAGTTGGGTCTGGATGGGACTGTTCCTGATCACTCCACATTTTCAAAGAACCGACATGGTCGTTTCCGTGAGAGCAACCTTCTGCGTGAAGTGTTCGAGTTGACCGTCCGGCGCTGTATCGAGACGGGTCTGGTCGGTGGGGAAGGTTTTGCCGTCGATGCCAGCCTGATCCAGGCCGATGCCAATCGACGACTGGCTGTTCCGGGAGATGAAGGCCTTCCTCCTGATGCGGCAGGGCGTGCCGTAAAAGAATATCTTGCCGTTCTTGACGATGCTGCATTCGGTGCATCGACACCTGTTGTCCCTAAAAGATTATCTCCTACAGATCCTGCAGCACGGTATTCTGCAGCCACGCCCAATCAGGCGTTCTTTTCATACAGCACCAATTATCTGATCGATCTCAGGCATGCTGTTATTGTCGATGTGGAGGCCACGACATCGGTGCGTCAGGCGGAAGTCACAGCACAGCGTCGCATGATTGAACGGGTCCAGCAGACCTTTGGCTTATGGCCTGAACGTCTGGCTGCAGATGGTGCTTATGGAGATGCCGCCAACCTCGCATGGCTGGTAGAGGAGAAAGGGGTCGAACCGCATATTCCTGTGTTTGATAAATCAGCCCGCAACGATGGGACGTTTGCACGGTCTGATTTCACATTCGATCATGAGAATGACTTTTATACCTGCCCGGGCGGTCATCAACTCCGGGCATCCAATCGGAATTTCACAACACCCCGTTCCCGTGTCGATAAGGATGGCTTCATTCGTTATCGAGCCCGTGTGAAGGATTGCAGTGGATGTGAATTCCGGCAGCGCTGCACACCCAATACACCCGCTCGCAAGATCATGCGGTCCGTGCATGAAGGCGCTCGCGATATGGCGCGGGACATCGCCCAGACCGATGCTTACGTGACATCACGAAGACAGAGGAAAAAGGTTGAGATGCTGTTCGCGCATCTCAAACGCATACTCAAACTGGATCGACTGCGATTACGAGGCCCAAATGGCGCCAGAGATGAGTTCCTTCTCGCAGCAACCGCCCAGAACCTGCGTAAAATGGCAAAGCTGATGCCAG
>NZ_BAJU01000115.1 GCF_000613865.1 Acetobacter okinawensis JCM 25146 | reverse complement strand
AATACCAATTTGTTTTGGCTGTGACTCAGGGGGGGGGTACACATAGGCGTTGAATTGTGATTCACAGGATACCGTCATTGAAGGAAGGTATCCCTGATGAGCAAGGCGGTCGCACTCCGAGAAGATTATGATGCAGCGAGCATGCGAGGTCTGGCGCGACGAAGCAGACATGCGGCCCAGTCGCGGCGCCTTCTGGCGCTTGCCGCGATTTATGACGGGGCAACGCGTGGCGAGGCGGCCCGTCTTGCGGGAACGGATCGACAGATCGTTCGGGACTGGGTTTTGCGCTTTAACGCGCAAGGGCCTGCGGGGCTGATTGATCGTCATGGTGGGGGTGCTGCCCGCCGCATCACACCTTCCGTCATGGAGGCTCTGGCGCAGCGGATTGAAGACGGTCCCATTCCTTCGGCTCATGGCGTGGTGCGCTGGCGATTGCGTGATCTGTGCGCCTGGCTTCATGAAGAGCACGGGGTCAGCCTGTCTGTTTCCTGGTTGAGCAGGATTGTCCGCAGTGAGAATTTTCGTCTGCTGACGCCACGCCCCCGGCATTATGCCCAGAACCCGGATGCCCAGGACATTTTTAAAAAGATTTTCCTGATGCCCTTGCCGCAATCAGCGCCTGTCACCCCGGAGAAAATATCGAACTGTGGTGGGCGGATGAAGCAAGGATCGGCCAGAAAACGAAGCTGACACGGCGCTGGGCGAAGCGGGGAACCCGCCCCCGGGCGACAGCCGACCTAAGGACCCGATCCGCCTGGATTTTCGGGGCAATCTGCCCCGCTCAGGGAAAAGGGGCTGCTCTTGTTCTCCCCGTGTGCAACATTCATGCGATGAATTTCCATCTCAAGGAAATCGCCCAGGTCGTTGCACCGCAAAGTCACGCCGTCCTCATCCTGGATCAGGCAGCATGGCATACCAGTCTGAAACTGACGGTTCCCCCCAACATCACCATCATGCCGCTCCCGCCACGCTCTCCCGAACTCAATCCTGTGGAAAACGTCTGGCAGTTTATGCGCAATACATGGCTCTCAAACAGAATCTTCAGAACCTATGACGATATCGTCGATATCGCCTGCCATGCGTGGAACCAGCTCACCGAGCAGCCATGGCGCATTATGTCCCTCGGATTGCGCGACTGGGCTCATGGGTCATAGCAAAAACAAATTGGTA
>NZ_BAJU01000116.1 GCF_000613865.1 Acetobacter okinawensis JCM 25146 | reverse complement strand
CAAGCGGGCGGCCGCCACAAGTAGCCCCATAAGGAGCGCCATTGAACGCTTTGCCTTGAAGATCATTGTCAATCTCCTTCCTTCCTGCGTCATTGAGGCGAGCATGATGTGGCAAAAATTTGTCCGGGTCATGCCCGTATACTGTCAGGCCCGCTCGGGCCTGCCTGCGCGGTGGTACGGGTGGCCTGCCGCAATGGCCTGCGCGCGGTAAACCTGCTCGACCAGCATAATCCGCACCAGCATGTGCGGCCAGGTGAGTGTGCCAAAAGACAGGGTTGAATCCGCACGTTGCAGCACCGCGCCATCCAGCCCCTCTGCCCCGCCAATAACAAAGCAGGGGGGGCGACCATCAGCCTGCCAGCCTGCAAGGGCTGTGGCAAAGGCAACACTACTGTAGGTGCGCCCGCCCTCATCAAGGGCCACAACATGGCTCTGCGCGGGGCAGGCCGCCAGAATGGCCTGCGCCTCGCGCCGCTTGATCTCGTCCGGGCTGCCGCGCCCGTCGGGCAGTTCCACAATATCCAGCGCAGGGCGCAGGCGTTTGAGGTACCGCTCGACCAGCGCACGCTCGGACTTGTCCTTCATGCGCCCAACCGCCACCAGCCTCATACCCGGCTCCCGTGGCGGCGCAGCGCTGTGGGTTTAAACACAGGACACCAGCACTTACAGACGGGTCACGCCGTCTTCGTTGCTTTCATCCAGTTCCGCGCCCCACATTTTTTCCAGCCCATACAGCGCGCGCGCTTCGGGCTTGAACAGGTGGACCACAATATCCCCCGTATCCAGCAGAACCCAGTCGGACCCGTTGGCCCCTTCAACCAGCACGCGCTTGATGCCAATATCACGCAGCTTGCGCTCAATGTGCTGGGCCATGGCGGCAATCTGGCGATCTGCCAGACCTGTGGCAATGACCATCTTGTCCGCAAAGGAGGCACGACCGGCAAGGTTGATCACAACCAGATCTTCCGCCTTGTCATCCTCCAGACTGGTGGTGATGAGGGTGAGCGACTGCTCCAGCAGATCGGGGTCCACGCTCTCGCGCTTGGTGCGGGTTTTGGGGCCTGCTGCGGCCGCTTTTTTGCGAACGGAGCCGGGGGCCGCAGCCGCTTTGGGCACTGCGGCAGCACGGGGGGAGGCCGCA
>NZ_BAJU01000117.1 GCF_000613865.1 Acetobacter okinawensis JCM 25146 | reverse complement strand
CCCGCTGACCGGGCCTTGCCCCGCACGGGCATTGCCTGTGCACACGCCCCATTCTCATCCTGCCCCGAACGGAGTGAGGGACTCTCGCTCTCCCTTTCACTCTCCCTTGCATATACGCGGGCATTTGCGCTGGTTGTGCCGTGGCATGTGCCGTCCTCCTCCAGCGCACGCCCCCAGCGGCGGGCCGCACGGGCACGCTGGGCCAGACGGGCCTTCCATGCCTGATTGGCCTTCTGGGCGATAACGGGGTGGTACAACCGCCCGTCCGAGCAGACGACCCAGCCGTGCAGCGCCATGGCGCGCAAGGCAGGCCACCGCCCACCTGCACCCGACAGATGTGCCAGAACCCGCTCATTATGCGGCAGGCTGCCCGCGGGCATCTGCTGCCATGCCTTGCACCACAGGGCCACGGCGCATTTAAACCCGTCCCCCGTGCTCAGGGCGAACAGGTCACTGTCCAGCAGGCGGCAGGTGTCGAGCGGCATAAAGGGCAGGCCCCGCAGGTCGCTCTGCGGCGGGGTCATTGGGGCCGGAAAAGGCCTTTGCGGCTCTTGCACCGCATCCGGCAGGCTGGTATGTGCGTTGTTCATGCACACAATGTGCGTACTAAAAACACAAACTGCAAGCGGTTTTTACGCACTGACATGTACGACTCTTTTGACCACAATGCAGCCATGAACAAGAATCAGATCACGGACAGGCTAAAAGCCCTGCGCGAGCGCGCTGGTTATACGATTCGTGAGTTCGCACGCGAACTGGGGTACGGGGACAAGTTCTCCTCCTACCGCATGTATGAGACAACCTACAAAAAGGATGTCCTCCCCCTGCCCATGGTCAAGACCATGGTGCCCCTGCTCAACGGCAGGGGGGAGCCCCCCATTACCGCCAACGAGGTCTGGAACCTTGCCGGTGTGAGCGCTGGCGAATCCGGCCTTGTGGCCCGGCTGACGC
>NZ_BAJU01000118.1 GCF_000613865.1 Acetobacter okinawensis JCM 25146 | reverse complement strand
GCCGCCCGAGGCTGCGGCCCGCCAGAAGGCCGGTTTATAGTGGGTGGGCTTACTCATTCCCTTGGGAAGAGGCAACGCGCTGGGTGCTGGCCCGCGCAACAGGGGTGGCACGGTAGGAGCCAGCGAGCGCCCACGCATGCCACTCCCCCGGCTATTGCCAACAGGCCCGGCCTCCACAAAGTTCCGCATGCCCTGAAAAGGGTGGAACACCTTGGGGTGCGAGATCTGGGGC
Source organism: Acetobacter okinawensis JCM 25146 (assembly GCF_000613865.1). Lineage (GTDB taxonomy): Bacteria > Pseudomonadota > Alphaproteobacteria > Acetobacterales > Acetobacteraceae > Acetobacter > Acetobacter okinawensis. The sequence goes on along the minus strand of NZ_BAJU01000118.1, from coordinate 703 downwards.
ATGCCATCCGGCCCTGTACCCATACTGGCTTCAGCCACCATCATGGGGGGGTGACGGACGGAAGGGGTGACCGGGTGCGGGAACACCTGCGCCATAAGGGGAGATTTTTGCGGGGGTTGTGCCCCATCACGCCCGTCCTGCGGTACGGCCCATGCCTCCAGCACCTTCCACTGGTAGGGGGTGCCTATGCCGGGGGTCTGGGAGTGGTAGGCCGCTGCGGCGCGGGGCCAGCTCCCCATTTTTTCATACATCTGGAGCAGAAAGCTGCCCGCATACATGGCGTTGCGCAGCGGGTCGAACGCCTGATCGACGGAGGGGAACGCATCGGGGTGCTGTTGCAGGTTGACCTGCATGCACCCCACGTCAATGGACATGATGCCCTGCTGGCGGAAGCTCTGCACAGCGGCCACGGCCTCGGCCCGGCTGTTGTAGTGGTAGCCAATGCCACCTGCGTTAATCGTCCATGGCCAGGCGGAGACCGTACCGTCGGATTCGGTCCGGCCACTTTCCACCCGCCCCATGGCGGAGAGAAACCCGTCGGGAATATGCAGGCTGCGCTCGGCCTGTGTCATGGCCTCCGTGCACAGCCCTGCCTCGGCAGAGTGTGCATTGGCCCGCGAGGCCCCTACGGTGGTGTGTACGCAGCCTGCAAGCAGTGCGGCGCTCAGCAGCCAGCGGGTGGGTGGGGTGCGGGGTGCGGTGC
>NZ_BAJU01000119.1 GCF_000613865.1 Acetobacter okinawensis JCM 25146 | reverse complement strand
CCGCAGTGCAGGATGTGGCCCGCTCGGACGGATTGCACGCCCAGCCCGTAACCGGCGTGCAGGCCGATACCCTGCCGCGTGTGGCTGATGTTGCACCAGCCCTGTTTTTGCCAGCCGACACTGGTGTGGGGCTGGCGGCGTTCTGGTCCGGGCCGGAGCTTATGGTGGTGGTGGACCACGCTTTGCCCGCCCTGTTCCACCTGCCTGCCCAGGGCGGGCTGTTTGACCGGCGCGAAAGCGTGGCCCTGAACGGCGCAACCCTGCTGCGGCTGTATCTGCCCGAGCACCCAGCCATTGTGGTGGAACGGCAGAAGGCGGGGTGGCTGCTGTGTGTGGCGGGTAAAGGTGCTCCGGGGCGGTGCAGCCCCCCGCACGACCTGCATGTGGCGCATATGCAGCCAGAGCCTGCCCGCATGCTGTTTGCCCAAAGCCAGCCGGGACGGGTGATTACCCTGCCCGACCCCGTGACAGGGGGCAGGTTGTTTGTGGCCACCACCCGGCAGGCCGAGCAGCCCCCACCACCGCATGCAGGCGTGGGGTATGCCGTGCGCCCGAGCGTGCTGGGGCTGGTGGTGGCTGCGGATTCGGCACAACTGCTCATGACCACCACCCCAGCAGGCCCGGTGCTGGAGGCACTGGCCGCCGAGCCCGTACCAGTGGGGCTGCCTGCTCCCCTCCCCAGTGCGTCTGTGCAGCAGGGGGAGGACTGGCTCTGGCTTGGCCTGCGGGACGCACCCGCCCCCCAGCTTTTGCAGGCATGGCGCAAGGCGCGTGACAGTCTGGGCACAGCGGGGGAAGACCCCGCAACACGTCTGGCAGGCCAGCCAGAGGCAGCAGTCATGAGTGTGTGGAGTGCGCGCATAGCCGCCGCACAGGCCGCTTTTGCCGCAGGCTACCCCCAGCAGGCATGGGCGCTGCTCCGTGACC
>NZ_BAJU01000120.1 GCF_000613865.1 Acetobacter okinawensis JCM 25146 | reverse complement strand
CCCCGCCGCCAACACCCAACCCCACACCGGCCAAAGGCCACAGGCCGGGCAGAAGGCTGGCCAGCCTTCTGGTGCGGGTAGCCGTCTGGCGGGCGATAGTTCCGGCCCGGTGAGCGTGCCTGCGTCCTCGACCAGCCGTGTGCTTATTCCTGTCTCCCCCCGCATGGGGCTGGCCGCCTTCCGCAGTGGCGACAGCTTTGTGATTGTGGTGGACAATGCAGAGCCAATGGACACCAGTGCGCTGCGCGGGGATGGCGTTTTTTCCACCCTTACGGTCACAACCCTGCCCGGTGCCACGCTGTTGCAGGTCAAACTGCCCGATACGCGCCAGTTCTTCCTCTCCCAGCAGGCAGAGGGCTGGATACTGGGGGACAAGCCCCCGCCGGGTAATGTTTATGGTGACCGGCGGGTGATCAACCCCATTGTGGCTGACGGGGGAATTCTCTACCCCATGCGCAAGCCCGGTCGGGTGCTGACTATTGCGGACCCGGCCTCGGGCAAAAAGCTGTTTGTGGGCACCTCCACCACCGATGACGGGGGGATTCTCGCCTTCCGTCATGGGGATGGGTATGACGTGTGGCCCACAACAGAGGGTGTGGTGGTGGCCGCAAGCTCGCCCGATGTGGGGCTGCGCGCAACGCCGGAGGGCGCACTGCTGACCTCTGCTGTCAGCCCGCTGGCCGACAGCAAGGTGGCGGTGTACGCCAACACGGTTGATCTGGACTGGCTGGGTTTGCAGAACCTGCCCGACGACCAGCTTGAGCAGCGCCTGCACAAGGCCCTGCTGGCCGCAGCCGATTCCGAC
>NZ_BAJU01000121.1 GCF_000613865.1 Acetobacter okinawensis JCM 25146 | reverse complement strand
TGAGCCTAGCACTACAGTTGCATATTGTGTTGAGTTCTGAATTTATGGGCAACCATGATTCAGGATATGACGAGTGGCGGTGCGTCTGTTGAAGAGACGCTGTATTTGTGGGCGTCCGGGCTTCGGTCCGCCAAGGAACGGATCGTACCGTTGTTTACGCAGAAACGTGTCGCAGCTTCTGCGTGCGCCTTCCTGGACGTTCTGATTGGCAATGAACCACGTAAGACAGGATGGATGCGAGCGGAAGCCGCAGGAGATCCCGGTCCATGGCGGCAACAGGCGCTTCTGGGGCGCGGGCACTGGGATGCCGATGCCCTTCGCGATGTCGTCAGGGAGCATGTGGTCGAGCATCTGGGCACTGAAGATGGTGTGCTGGTCATCGATGAGACCGGTTTTCTGAAGAAAGGTCAGGCGTCCTGCGGTGTGGGGCGGCAATATACGGGCTCTGCCGGCAAGATCACGAACTGCCAGATTGGTGTATTTGCCACCTATGTATCGGCGCGGGGCCACGCCTTTGTTGACCGCGCCCTGTATCTTCCAAAAGACTGGACGTCGAACCGTGAGCGCCTGAAGCAGACCCACGTTCCTGATGACGTGGTGTTTGCAACCAAACCGGCGTTAGCCTCGATGATGATTGAGCGGAGTATTGAGGCCGGTGTGCCCGTCCGCTGGGTTGCAGCAGACAGCCGTGTATGGCGTCGGCGATGTGGAACGCACGCTTCGCCGGGCAGGAATTGGATATGTCCTTGGGGTCAGAGGCAATCACTGGTTCGGGTCGTGGGCGACAGGCCCGCTGATTGC
>NZ_BAJU01000122.1 GCF_000613865.1 Acetobacter okinawensis JCM 25146 | reverse complement strand
TGCGACCGGAGCGGGGGCGGCAGCCGGGGCTGCGGCGTCCTGCGCAAAGGCGGCCACGGGGGCTGCCGTGCTCAGCAGCAGCGCAAGAGCCGGAACGGCGAGACCTGACACAAAAGAACGGGGCAGTCTGCTCATGTTACTCAAGATCCTCATGCAATGGCCCGGTCCCCTTGATCCCCTGCCGGGGTGGACCGGGCGGTCCGTAGTGGTTTGTTGGTCCAAAGCGGGCCCGGCCGCAGCCGGACCACTGGTGTGTGCGTCAGTCATCCAGCCGGAAGCGGATGACATACGTCTTGTTCAGTTCCCGCACCGGCACCCCGTTGCGGCTGGCGGGCCGGTAACGGGCCTTGTGCACATAGTCCAGCGCCGCCTGGGCAAAGGCCTGACCACCGGTGACGGACTGCACATGGCAGTTGCTGGTCATGCCCGTTGTCTCCACGTCGCATACGACGGTCACACGGCCTTCAATGTTCTCTTCTTCCATTTCTGGCGGATACACGGGGCGTGCGCTGTTCAGGGGCGACGTGCCGGCCGTTGTATCGGGCGAGTCATTGGGCGGTGTGTCCGCGGGCGGTGCCTTGGCGGTCTGCGTTGGCGGAGCCGCAGGCTGCTTGGGCGGTGTGCGGGCCACATGCTTCTGGGTGGCTTGGGCGGGGGTGGCACCTCGATCTTTG
>NZ_BAJU01000123.1 GCF_000613865.1 Acetobacter okinawensis JCM 25146 | reverse complement strand
GGCGGGCGCTGCCCGCTGGCCACGGCGGACTGGGCCTTTGAGCCGGATATGGTGGTGTGGCGTGGGGCGTATTTTATGGCCAGCGGGGCGGACAGCCAACCCACATCGGTGCTGCTGGCGCGCGGCTATGCACGGCTGGAGCAGTACCCGGCCCCCGTGCGGGCGTGGCTTTTGCTGCGGGTCAGCCAGTATCTGGCAGAGTTTGGCGGGCCAGATGAGCGCGCGGCACTGGGCACCTTGCCGGACGATGCCCCCTACAACCTTGCCCGCATTATGCTGCAACTCCGCAACGGGCAGGCCGAAACCGCCCGTGTGGCGTTGGAAAACCTGACCGCCTCCGGCAATGACCGCGTGGCCGACCATGCCCGCGCGCTGCTGGTGGCGTTTTTGCGCGCGCATGACCAGATCAGCCCCGACATGGCGGTGGAGGCCTATGCCCAGTTGCTGGCTGCACAGGCGGCGGAGGGTGGGGCATCTTCCACGGCTGCTGCGTCCGCCACAAGCGCGGTGCAGGAGGATGCCGATCTGCTGCCGCCGCTTCGGCTGGCCTATGCGCAGGCTCTGGCGCAGGCGGGCCAGCCGGAGCGCGCGGCTGGTGTGCTG
>NZ_BAJU01000124.1 GCF_000613865.1 Acetobacter okinawensis JCM 25146 | reverse complement strand
CAGAACCTGGATCACGCGGACATCGACACCATCCTCAAGCAGGTGCGTGGCAAAGCTGTGCCGCAGGGTATGAGGCCCCACACGTCTGGTGATCGCAGCGGCCCGCGCGCCTCGACAACCACGCGATGGAGCTGCCGTGTGCTGATGGGCCTCATGGTGTCCTGCCCGGGAAACAGCCAGCCACCCGAATGCATCACCCCCTGCTGGCGTCCGGCCTTCCACCACTCCCGCAGCAGGGGCAGAAGGTCGGCCGGAAGCATGGCATTGCGATATCGTCCCCCTTTGCCCCGTTCGACCCTGAGCAGCATGCGCTCGCTGTCGATATCACTGATCTTGAGAGCGGCGACCTCGGCCACCCGCAGGCCTGCCCCATAGGCGACCGACAGGGCGGCCTGGTGCTTGAGGCATACGGTCGCGTTGAGCAGCCGGGCAACCTCATCGCGGCTCAGCACGACGGGCAGGTTGCGGGGCTGCGCCACCCGAACCAGCTTACGTGCGAGGTCGGGTCGGTCGAGTGTTTGGGTGAAGAAAAACCGCAGCGCCGACACGATGGCGTTCAGGGTCGGTGTCGGCAGGCCAGCCGCGTTCTGTGCGA
>NZ_BAJU01000125.1 GCF_000613865.1 Acetobacter okinawensis JCM 25146 | reverse complement strand
CTGGTGCGCCGCGCCCAGACCGACAAACGGCTGACTGCGGTTACCGCCGCCATGCCGTCCGGCACGGGGCTGGATGCCTTTGCCAAGAACTACCCCGACCGGTTTTTTGATGTAGGGATTGCCGAGCAGCACGCCGTTACCTTTGCCGCAGGCATGGCGACCGAAGGGCTGCGCCCGTTCTGCGCCATTTACTCCACCTTCCTCCAGCGTGCGTATGATCAGGTCATGCACGATGTGGTGCTCCAGAACCTGCCGGTCCGCTTTGCCATTGACCGTGCCGGTCTGGTGGGTGCGGATGGGGCCACGCATGCGGGCTCGTTTGACATTGCCTATCTGGGCTGCCTGCCGGGCATGACCATTATGGCCCCGTCCGACGAGCTGGAACTGCTGCACATGACAGCCACAGCCGCCGAGTTTGATGAAGGCCCGATTGCCCTGCGCTACCCGCGTGGCAACGGGCTGGGGCTGGACCTGCCCGCCGAGGGGCAGGTGCTTGAGATTGGCCGGGGCCGCGTGATCCGTGAGATGGGCAGCCAGTCCGGGGCACAGGCGGGTGGCATTGCCATTCTCTCGCTCGGGCCAAGGCTTGG
>NZ_BAJU01000126.1 GCF_000613865.1 Acetobacter okinawensis JCM 25146 | reverse complement strand
ACTAGCACTACAGTTGCATATTGTGTCGTGAGTGAGCGCGGATAGCACTGGCCTGATGTGTTCGTCGAAAGACGGACCATCTGAGGATATGGGCTATGGGCAGTCTATGTTGTGAGAGTTTTACGACGAGACGCCTGATTTCCTGTATGGACCAGCGAACAAGGACTATCGTGTCCGGTGCAGTGTTTTTTTCGACTTCAGTGAGTTTGCCTGGTAACGGACACTGGCCATGACGGCATAGGCGAGCATGACCAGAGAGACATGCCGATGCCAACCATGCCAGGAACGGGTTTCGTTATGATCAAGACCGAATTCGTTTTTGGCCGTCTCGAAACATTCTTCGATTCTCCAGCGCGTGCCTTCAACGTTCACGAGTTCCTGCAGGGTTGTTCCTTTTGGACACCATGTCGTAAAACAGGCAAGGTCTCCATCGGCGATGTTCCGGCGGATCAACAGGCCACGTGTCCATGGGCCGGCTATAGGGCAGTCAAATTCTTCAGCATCCAGATCGGCAAGTGGAAGATACGCCCAGTCGTATAACCGCTTACCCTTTGTGCCGCTTCCC
>NZ_BAJU01000127.1 GCF_000613865.1 Acetobacter okinawensis JCM 25146 | reverse complement strand
CGACACCGCGCTCCGCCACCTCACGCTTCACGCCGACCAGACGACGTCCCGCGCGAGCAAGGCCAAGGCCGACGCCGAGCGGCTCGCCGCAGCGAGGAGCGAAATCGAGGTCGCGCGATCGCGCCTCAAGACAATCAGCCGCGAGATGGAGGGAATCTCGACGTCAGCGAGCGGCCTCGCCGCGATACTGTCCGAAGTGACGGCCTTCATCGACGGCGAGATCTGTCCCGTCTGCGATCGCGACTATGCCGAGTTGAACGCCGGCACGCTGATAGAGCACGTCCACGGCAAGGTGCGCCGCCTGTCAGCCTCAGCTCAGCGCCTTCTGGAGCTCGGGCGTACGAACACGCAGGCGCACGCTCTCGTCGACAAGCTCGAACGGGAGATTGCTACGCTGACCGATGCGATCCCGGACGAGCGGACGCTAGCCGATCTCGACCGCACCGCTGCGACGCGAATGCGGCGCGGGCCGAGCTCTCCAGTATTCTCGACGCGCTGAAGGAAGGGGCGCGCCTACGCGCCGGTCTGGTG